>JAFZRP010000064.1 GCA_017619795.1 Treponema sp. | reverse complement strand
TCGAGCATTTTATTTATAGCATCCTGCTTGTTCAATCCATCAAGGAACTCTGAGTTTACGTGGATACCGTCTTCTGTCCAGGCCTGCTTCTGAACGTCAACCTCACTCTTAAGAACTTCAATGATTGGAAGATTGAACTTCTTTGCAAACTCCCAGTCGCGGCTATCGTGAGCAGGAACAGCCATAATTGCACCAGTTCCATAAGAAATGAGTACGTAATCTGCAATCCAGATTGGAATGAGTTTTCCGTTTACAGGGTTGATGGCATAGCTTCCACTGAATACACCAGTTTTATCTTTTGCAAGGTCTGTTCTTTCAAGATCGGATTTCTTTGCAGCTTCTTCCTGATATTTAAGAACAGCTTCTTTCTGTTCTGCAGTTGTGATTTCTGGAATAATCTTGTGCTCAGGTGAAACAACCATGTAAGTTGCACCAAACAAAGTATCGCAGCGGGTAGTGTAAACAACAAGCTTGTTGTCTGTTGGTTTTCCGTCTTTATCTGCAACAGTAAAGGTAACTTCGGCACCAGTTGATTTTCCAATCCAGTTGTGCTGCATTGTCTTTACACTTTCTGGCCAGTCAAGTCCTTCAAGGTCACCATCGAGGCGGTCTGCATAATCAGTAATCTTCAAAATCCACTGTCGGATTGTTTTGTGAGTTACTTCTGAACCACAACGGTCACATTTACCGTCTTTAACTTCTTCGTTTGCAAGACCAGTCATACAGCTTGGACACCAGTTGATTGGAGTCTGAGCTTCGTAAGCGAGTCCTTTTTTGTAGAGCTGGAGGAAAATCCACTGAGTCCACTTGTAGTAGTCTGGTTCGCAGGTAGAAATACAGCGGTCCCAGTCGTAGCTGAAGCCAAGAGATTTAATCTGCTTTGTAAAATGCTCTATATTTGCATTTGTTGTTGTTTTCGGGTGAGTTCCTGTCTTAATAGCATAGTTTTCTGCTGGAAGACCAAATGCATCGTACCCCATTGGATGAAGGACATTATAACCGTTCATTCGAAGGTAGCGGCAATAAATATCTGTTGCTGTATAACCTTCAGGGTGTCCTACGTGTAGACCTGCTGCAGAAGGATAAGGGAACATATCAAGAACGTATCTTCTCTTGTCCTTAGGATACTTTTCGTCCTCAGCTACCTTAAAGGTTTTATTATCTTCCCAATATTTCTGCCATTTAGGTTCAATCGATTCAAAAGGGTACTTTGACATAATCTGTTCACTCCGTATGTTATTTATTGTAGTTTCGTTTTACTTTCTTTGTTGTTGTCATTTCGAGAGGCTTTTCAAGAATAGTGATTTTAGAAATCCTCTGATATGGCAACAGGGTTTTGTTTACCTTGTCAATTATTGCTTTTACTTCTTCAAGGATTTTGTCTTGAGCTGCTTTATCCTCGCGCTGAACGTTGATTCTTGAAAGCATTGAGTCTGCAGGGTAAACAAGAGCTTCAATTCCTTCAGATTTTGTATCTTTGTTTTCAAGATAGCCCTGAATTGTAATCTGCTCAAGCTCGTCGTAAAGCTGGAATGCATTTTCAATTTCCTCAGGATAAACGTTCTTTCCACCGTCTGTAACAATCATATTTTTAGCACGTCCGGCAAGAATAACGTAGCCGTCCTTGTCTATAGAACCAAGGTCTCCAGTCTTAAACCAGCCGTCCTCTGTGAATACAGCTGCTGTTTCTTCAGGCATATTGTAGTAGCCCTTCATAATCATAGGACCCTTTACACAAAGCTCGCCAACTCCGTTCTCATCAACGTCGATGATTTTGAATTCAACCTCACGAAGATTTTTACCTACGCTTTCAATCTTGAACGCATAAACAGGGTTGAGCGCAATGATTGGAGATGTTTCTGTAAGACCGTAGCCCTGAACAAAGTCAATACCAAGCTGGTTGTATGCCTTGAATACGCTTGGAGCAAGTGGACCACCACCACAAATTGCAATTCGGAGAGTATTAATATTTGCTTTCTGAAGAACTGACTTAAACAGAACTTTTCCAGGATTACAGTTAGTAATCTTTTTGATAACATAAGAAAGTCCCATAAGGAACTTGATGATTCCGTATACGACAGCGCCTTTTTCCTTAATTCCCTTCATAATTCCGGCGAGGAGCTTATTAAACAGAAGTGGAACACCAAGAAGCATTGTGATTTTTCCTTCACGAAGCTCCTTCATCATGCGGCTAACAGCCATTGTCTTACCGAATACAACTTCAGCACCAACACTTATTGTTTCAATAAATACGGCTGTCATTGTGTATGCGTGATGAATTGGAAGAAGAGCATAGAAAACATCTGTTGAATAAACATTCATGTTTGTCTGTGCAAGATAAGTATCGCTTACAAGGTTTTTGTGGGTGAGCATTACGCCCTTTGGAACACCAGTTGTTCCACTTGTAAACAGGATTGCAGCAATATCATCTTCCTTTGGATAAGTAATTTCTGGAGTTTCAGTTGTAGAAAGATTGTAAACATATTTGTCGCCATGCTCTGGAGCAAGAGAATAAACTTCATAGCTGTATTTTTTCTGAGTAAAGTAAGCATATTTTTCAGTATCAACAAAAAAGAACTTTGGCTGAGCAGTGTTAAGAAGGTTTTCTGCTTCTTCATTATGTAGACCGTAATCGATAGGGCAGATAGTTGCACCAGCATAAAAAGCTGCAAGATAAACAACAGCCCATTCCGGTGAGTTTTTACCGGAAACAGCAACCTTGTCACCGTATTTTACACCGTTAGCAGCAAGCCAGTTAGCAAGGGCAACGATTTTTTCTTTTGCCTGTGTGTAGTTTAGAGTTCGTCTTGAACCGTTAGGTCCGTCAAAATCTGTAAAACAATTGTTGTTAGGATAGCGTTTAACTGTTAAGTCGAACATCTCCTTCATTGTAGGCCAAGAGCCTGTAAAATCTTTTCCCCGATACTCTTCCAGCCAGGCAGTAGGATCTGTCTGCTTCATATTGATTGATGACATGAATAGCTCCTTTTAATCATGTTTTTTTGAATTTTAATAAGTATAAATTATCATAAATCCATTTTTTTATAAACACTTATTAGTAATTTTTTATGACACTTTTTGATTTTTTGTTGTTTTTAACAGTAATTTATAATGGACTTTTATTTGAATATATGTAAAATGCTTTTATAATAAATGCAAAGAGGATTATGTGATGAAGAAAATATTTAAAATAATTGCTAAGGTTATCGGGGGAATTGTTGGAGGAGCTGTTGCGCTTTTTTTACTTGCCTGGATAGGACTTGCCATTGGTAAATATTTTATTTATTGGGATTATTATAAAATCCGCAGTAAGGAAGCAAGAAATCCGGGCTTGAATAATGGCTATGTTTCTCAGGGCTGCACTTATAATGATGATGAAGCCTATTACGTAACCGCCGGCTATATGGCAGATGATACAGTAAGCCGCCTCTATAAAATTGACAAAAAGAACAAAAAAATTACTTACTATACAATGACTTCCGGCGGAAAGGATTTTTATGGTCATACTGGTGGCTTGCAGTATACTGGCGGATATTTTTATCTTGCAAATGAGAGTGATGGCGTTTATAAATTCAGTGCAAGTCTTCTTGGCGACAATAAGACGGTAGAAATTGGAAGCCCGATTATGGTTAATAATCACTCTTCTTATATTTTCTCTGATGATAAATACATTTATGTCGGCGAATACAATGATGATAACAACTATCCTTGTACAAATGAAATTGTTTATAACGGAAAGATTCACCGCGCAATTGTAACAAAATATGCAGTAAACGATCTTTCAAAGCCGCTTGAAATCTATTCTGTAGAAAACAATATGCAGGGCTTTGCCGTAACTCCAGCCGGCAACATCGTCCTTTCCAGAAGCTATGCTTTGTACAGCTCAAACTTTTATGTTTATACACCGGAATCTTTAATAGACACTGGTAAAACTATGGATGGTGCAAAAGTATGGTTCCTGGACAAAGAAAATGCCCGAGATATAAAAGCTCCTCCTATGAGCGAAGACCTTGACTATAAAGATGGAAAGATAATCTATATGGCAGAGTTTGCCTGCAATAAGTATATTGTTGGAAAGCTTTTCTTTGATTATTTTATTTACGGTCTTCGACTGGAATAAGCTCTGAAATGTAAAGGTAGCTGCGGGTAATTCCGTCTTCGTTTTCGAAGGTTTTGTATTTACCGGTAATTGTAATTTCGTCGCCTACTTCCGGGTAATCGTCAGGGTAGGTGTGGTCTCCAAGCCAGATAAAATCAAGACCTTCCTTACAGCAGGCTGTGGCATCCATAACTGTAAGGGTAAAGCAGTCAATTTCTCCGTTTTCGTTTGGATAAACCTCGAAGGCTCCGCTTACCTTAATTGTCTTGTTCTCGTATTCTTCCGGCATAATAAGCATATTGAAAATCTGAGAATAAATCATTGTAACAGACATTTTTGTCATATCTATGTCGATTTTGGTAATATCGGCAGATAAGGCGTCAAGGTCTGTTTTTGAAGTATCAATATTTACAACGACAGTTTTAGCTTTCTTACAGGAAAAAAGTGAAATCATCATCATTATCAGAAAGAAGGGGAGCAGGCGCTTCATTTATTTTTTGATTCCCCCAATGATGCAGAAAACAAGGAAAACAAAAATATCGGCGGCAACAATAGTGCTTCCAACCGGGGTGCTTGCCAGAATAGAAATAAGAAGGCCTGTTACTGCGCACAAAACAGAAATTATTGCCGAGCAGATTGTTACAGACTTAAAGCTCTTGAATACTCGCATTGCCGAAAGGGCTGGGAATATTACAAGCGCAGAAATAAGCAGTGAGCCTACCAGATTCATTGAAAGAACAATAATGACTGCGATTATGATTGCAATAACAAGATTGTAAATTGGAACGTGTGTGCCGATTGCCTGTGCGAATGCTTCATCAAACGTAACGGCAAAGATTTTGTTATAGAAAAGCACAAAGCTTATGATTACACAAACAGAAAGAATGATACAGAGCCAGACTTCGCCTTTTCGCAGCGTAAGAATGGATGTTGAACCAAAAAGTGTACTGCACACATCTCCGGAAACATTTGCCGAGGTAGAAAAAACATTCATCAAAAGGTAGCCGAGTGCAAGAGAGCCGACTGAAATCATTGCGATTGCGGCATCTCCCTGGATTTTTGTGTTTTTGCCTGTTTTTAAAAGCAGAATTGCACAGATTACCGTTACCGGAAGCACAATGTACATGTTGTTGGAAATATTGAGTACCGCAGCAATAGACATTGCACCAAAAGCAACATGAGAAAGTCCGTCGCCAATGAAGGAAAAACGCTTTAGAACAAGCGTAACACCGAGCAGAGAAGAGCAGAGTGCAATCAGTACGCCTACAATAAATGCGTAGCGGACAAAGGAGAAGCTAAAGTATTGTATCAGTGTGTCCATCATTTTCATCCTCTTCTAAGCTGTCTTTTTGCGAAAGATATTCCTGTTTTGTTCCAAAGAAAATCTTTTTTCCAATATGCAGAATATGGGTTGCGTATTTGATAGCGGCTTCAATATCGTGCGAAATCATTATTATTGTTATTCCGTCCTTGTGGAGCTGCTCAATAAGCGTGTACATTTCTTTTGTAACAACGGGGTCCAGTCCGGAAACTGGTTCGTCCAGTAAAAGCATTTTTTGAGTTGCACACAAGGCTCTTGCAAGAAGAACCCTCTGCTGCTGTCCGCCGGAAAGCTCCCTGTAGCAGTTTTTCTTCAGGGCTTCAATCCCCATCTTTTTTATATTCTCTTCGGCAAGTTTTTTTTCGGCCCTGTTGTAAAACGGTCTTTTGCCGCAGCGGGACTGGCACCCGGAAAGAACAATTTCGCTTACCGAAGCCGGGAAATCACGCTGAACCTCTGTCTGCTGCGGAAGGTACCCGATTTCGTCTGGTAAAAGTCCGTCTCCGGTGATTATTTTTCCAGAAAGCGGCTTTAGCAGGCGAAGAATAGTTTTCATCAAAGTTGATTTACCGGAACCGTTTTCTCCGACAATGCAAAGATAGTCCCCTGTGTTTACCGAGAAATTAAGATTTTCAACAATCGTCCGCGAATTATATCCAAGCGAAAGATTTTCACATAAAAGCTGTGCCATTTAGTTGCCTAAGAATCCTTTCAGCTTGTCTTTTGCTGCATCCTTTGCTTTCTTTGTAGCATCATCAGCCTGCTTTTTAGCAGCGTCTGTTGCTTTATTCTTTGCATCGTCAACAGCTTTGTTCAAAAGGTTTTCAGCTTCCTTCTTTTTAGCTTCAAGCTGCTTTGTATAATTGTTTACGTAATCGGCATAACCTGTAAGCTTGCCCTTTATGTCCTCAAAACTGTTTATTTCGCCTAAAGCACCACCGGTAAGCTCGTTAATCTTGGCAATTATTTCTTTTTCTGCCTTTGACTTAAAGCTTGCAAGCTGGTTCAAAAGCTCCTTATTAAGAGCGGAAATAAACTGCTTGTCTATATCGGAATAAAGATCGAGGTCGAAGCCTTTAGAAAGAGTGTAGCCGATTGCGGCAGAAAGCTCCATTTCCTTTATGTTTGCAAGTGTATTTGCATAAATCTCGTAAGCAAAAGCAGGCTCAAACGGAACGGCTGTAATGTTCATGTTTGTAAAGTTTCCTGTTCCACCAATATTAAAGCCATCGTCTTCATAGATTTTCAAAACAAAATCAAGATTACTGTCTGTCTTAATTCCTGGAACGCCAGGAGCATCGCCGAACTTGCTTGTAGGGTAGTCTAAAGGCAGCTTGTCGCAGTTGTAGTCTGCAAGAATGAGCGGTTCCTTTGAGTCTGTGCGCACATCAACAGCAAGCTTTGCTGAATGAATTATATCGGAAAGAGTAAGCTGAACGTCTGCTGTAGCAGGTTTGCCTGTACGATCCATGTCGTTTGTTATGTTCTGAGCTGTAAACGCAAAATTAGGACCTGAGCCGGCAGCCTTTTTAATCCAGAACTTAGGAGCATCGTTATTTTTGTAGTAAACTGTTCTTCCTTCTGAACGGTTTGCAACTGTAGATTCCTTTTCCTTTTTTTCTTTCTTTGGCTTTTTGGCAGAAGGATCCTTATCTTTTGCAGCATTCTTTGCTTCTATAAGATAATCAGTAGCCTTTTTTGCATAAGGATAATATTTTCCTAAAACCTGGTAAGCAATGTTGTCAAAGGTTCCTGTAATAAATCGTTTTCCGTCGGAAATATCAAGTGCAGTGATTTTAGAAATCTCTGAGCTTACAAGGTTTGAATCGTGCTTGATTGAAGCCTGAAGTCCTGCTGCGATTTCTTTTGTTTTTCCTAAATCTGCCTGAAGGTCCTTTGCCATACTGTCTGTTTCTGTCTTAAGGTTCTGAGCTTCTTTGTAGGCGGCATTTATTGTTTCAATTGCAGGCTGTATTTTTGTTGGGTTTGCTTTAAGGTCGTTGATATTGATTTTTGCAATTTCTTCTGCAGAAGCCTTAAGCACAATAACTTTAGCACCAAGCTCAGCTGGCATTGCCTGATACTTTGCAACAAGAGCTTTTGCATCAACTTCAGCCTGTTTTGCAGCATCTGGTGTCTGAAGCTGAGAATAAATGTTGTCTATGATTGTCTGAGGATTGTACTGATCAAAAAGTCCGGTAACAGAACTCTTAAGTGTATCCATTGCAAGATCAGACTTTTCTGAAAGTGTTTTCATAAATGCAGAGTTTTCTGCTTTTGCAGCTTTTTGAGCCTTCTTTGCCTTTTTCTTTTCAATCTTTGCTCGAAGCTTGTCAGAAATGTCGCCGGAATATTTTCTGTCGGTATTTGTATCTACTCCGGTTACTGAAAGCTCATTTGCAACAAAGCGTGCTTTTAAAAGCTGGAGCATATCAAAATCAAAAACAACAGATTCGATTGAAACAAGATTTTTCATCGGCTCGTTTTTGTTTGCAATTTCAAAACCGCGCATCTTAAAGTAAGAATTAATAAAGCTTACGTTAAGATATTCAATATCACACTTTGCTTCGAAGGTTGTTTCGCAGACAGATTTAATTGCGTTTTTAGCAATAATGTTCTTTGTAAGAGAGATGACTACGATTACAGCGGCAATAAAGGCAACTGTAGCAACAAGCGGAATCCATCTGATTCTGTTTTTCTGACTCTTAATCTCTTTTACAATCAATTTAAGATGAGCAGCTTCTTTCTTAGTGAACATTTTATCTGAAGGAATAGAGTAAACTGCAACATCCTTTTTATTTTTTCCGCTTTCCTTAAACAGAGACTGAAGATATTTTTTGTCTTCAGGAATGTATACATTCTTAAAAAGCTTTTTCTCCAGCTGCTTTTCTGTGTAAGTCTTCTTAAGCTTTGAAGGAAGCTTTTTTACAGGAACAATTTTTTCTTCCTTCTGGTTTAGCTTAACCTTCTTAGGAGTCTTTTTTGTAGCTGTAACTTCGGTAGTTGTTTCAGCGTTAGTTTCAACTGTTTTGTTTTCAGTTTTTTCAATCTTTTTATTTTCAATATCATTATTATCTGTTTTCTTTTTCATACCATCGCTCCGATTTTTTTAATAAGTGGCAGCTTAGAAAGGAATATAATAAGCTTTGATTTTCTTATAGCGTAAGAAAGCTTTGTCCTCCACAGCTTGATAATGAGTCGTGCAATAAAATATACAGGAATATAGCACATTAACGAGAATAAAAGCGAGCCGCAGACAATTGTGTTGTTGAACTTTGTAAAGCCAACAAAAGGAATGTCGAGCAGCCAGGTAAAGGCAGGAGCAAGCTTGTCAAGCGTTAAGAACCACCAGCCGATTGTGTCGAACAGCGGGTCTAGAGCAGGTGCCAGAAGACTGAAAAGAATTGTAGACAAGGCAAAGGTACCTTTGTTAATTCTCATAAAGAGGAAGAATACCGTAAGAATGTACCAGAGAGCATTCGTTTTAGGCATAAAACCAAGAATCATACCAAGACATACCGCATGGGCAATTTCCCCAGGATGCTGGTTGCTGTTTAAAGCTTTTAAGAATCGTATTATAAATTTTAACATACAAACTCCTGTTTGTTTCTATTTTAGAGTACACAATTGTTAATTTCAAGCCATAGCATAAGTAATATTCGTGCCATTTAATTTGACTTTTAGTGCTTCGTGAGTTAAAGTTTTATAATATAGAAGAATATTGAAGAGAGAATTGAAAGGACTTTATTTTGGATTATATAATATATTTTGATGTAGCCGCGCTGTTTATTTTTGCAATTGTAATCTGGTTTCATTATCAGCGGAAAAATCTCCCTTTACTGCAGAACAAGGCCTTTATTGTTTTTTTGTTCTGTGCATTAATAAACACAGTTTTCGACATAATTTCTGCAGAATTACTTGATCACTACAGTCATTTCCCGGTCTGGCTCATCTGGGTTTCAAATCTTTTTGCTTATGGTTCAACAAATACGCTTCCTCTTATTTATGCAGTTTATTGTCTTTCAATGATAAATTATTCTGAAGGCCTTTCCAAAACGAGAAGGCATTTTTTTATTCTTAAGCTTATTGTTCCTTATGTTGTTTGTATTCTCCTTATTGTGCTTTCCCCGCTTGTAAAAGTCTTTTTTGATACAACTCTTGTTTTCTATATTGATAGTGAAGGAATCTATCACAGGGGAGGCTTCTGGTTTTATTTTCTGTACATCGGTCTGCTGTATTACACCTTTATGTCAATGTATGCAGTTCTCAGATACAGAGACAGGCTTGCAAGACCAAAAAGACTTTATGTTCTGTCGTATATTGGAATAACGTTTATAGCTCTTGCACTCCAGATGATTTTCCCAAGATTTTTGCTCCAGTCCTTCGGTCTTTCCCTGGCGGCAATTATGCTTTCTTCTATAATTCAGACTCCGGAAGAATATATAGACCGTTCAACTGATTTGTTTAATGAAGAAGCTCTCTTAAAAATGACAGCCAGAGATTTTAATCTGAATGTTCCTTTTTTGTGTATAAGCGTAATTCTTGATGATATAACCTTTATCTCGAATACGTTTGGTGTAAATCAGATGACGCGCTTCCTATCCGATGTTGCGGACTTCCTTAAAAAGACATTCCCTTCGGCTTATTATTATTACATTCCTCAGGGAAAGTTCTGCCTTGTTTTCCGTAATTATTCTTCAAGGGATATTGATAAGATTAAGTTTGAGCTTCGTGCCCGTTTCCACGAAAACTGGGTACAGGAAACGCTTGAATTAAAGCTTTATTCCAGAATCTGTATTATAGAATGTCCACGAGACATTAAGAATGCGGAGGATATTGTTGACCTTATAGAAATGGTTGCCGAAGATGCCCGTTATAAGCAGACAACAATTTATGCCCGCGATATTGATACCGAATATAAAAAGCGTACAACCTATATTTCCCATCTTTTAAGGAATGCTCTGGCAGAAAAACGCTTTGCCGTTTATTATCAGCCGATTTATTCTACAAAGGAAGAGCGCCTTATTGGTGCAGAAGCCTTAATCCGTATGAAGGATGATGATAACAACTTTGTTTCTCCGGAAGAGTTTATTCCAATCGCAGAAAAAACCGGTGATATTTTGAGAATAGGGCAGTTTGTATTTGATTCTGTCTGCACAACGCTTTCCAGCATAGATTTGAATGAATACGGCATAAAAAAGATTGATATAAATCTTTCTGTAGCTCAGTGTATGCAGGAGATTCTGGCTGATAATATTCTTACAATCCGAACTATTCATAATGTTCCAGCCTCTGTCATCAACCTGGAAATTACTGAAACCGCAGCCGCTCATACACCAAAGATTCTTTTGCAGAATATGAGGCGTCTTGCCGAGGAAGGAATTGAGCTTTCCCTCGATGATTATGGTTCGGGCTACTCAAACATGGGGTATCTGCTTACGCTGCCATTCAAAATGGTAAAAATTGATAAAAATATTGTCTGGTCTGCATTCAATAACGCTAAATCTAATATTGCGCTTGCTTCTACAATTGCAATGATAAATAAGCTTGGAATGACTGTACTTGCAGAAGGTGTAGAAACCGAGGAACAGGTAAAATGGCTTACTTCGCTTGGCTGTGAGTATTTACAGGGCTTCTATTTTGGAAAAGCATTACCAAAGGATGATTATCTTCAGCTTATGAAAACCGACATTGAAAGGTACAAGACAGTCCGCGAAAACAAAAACGAATATCTCCGCGAGCTTGAAATTGTAGAAGATATAGATGATGATCTTGAAGTTTTAATGTAAAGATTGGGATAACAACAAAAAGATGGAAAAATGTTTGCAGTTTTGCACGGATGCAAAACTGCAAGCAAGCCCTGTACGGGCTTACTTTATAAATCAAGCTTTCAGGGTTTGCTAATCTTCTAATGTCTTATATTCATCAAACTTAGAAAGAACTTCGTCATCTGCTTTTGTAAAGAGTGAAACAACTACTGTTACAACCAGACAGATAATGAATGCTGGGAGAATCTCGTAAACATTGAAGAGTCCGCCGCTGAGGTTGTGCCATACAACTACTGTAACACCACCACAGATAAGACCTGCAATTGCACCTGTTGCTGTTGTTCTTCTCCAGTAAAGTGCAAGAAGAATAAGAGGTCCGAAGGTTCCACCAAAGCCTGCCCAGGCATAAGAAACGAGTCCGAAAACAGAGCTTGATTCATCAAGAGCAAGGATAAGACCAATAATTGCGATTACAAGTACAGAAAGACGGCTTACAAGAAGAACTGTCTTGTCTGAAGCATCCTTCTTAATAAAGCCCTTGAAAATATCCTGACCGATTGCTGAGCTTGCAGAAAGAAGCTGAGAGTCAGCTGTAGACATTGCAGCAGCAAGAATACCACAAAGGAAGATACCGGCAATGAAAGCAGGGAACATACGGAGCATTGTTTCACTGAATACAGCTTCCTGAGTTCCTGTTCCTAATACCTTAAGACCAGTTGTTGTTACTTCTGCAGGATCTGCTCCAAGCAAGATGCCTTTGTTCAAAAGATATGCTGTTCCGAGAGTACCAATCAATACAGTTCCGATGTATGAAATTATCATCCAGGTAATACCAACGCGGCGTGCAGTTGTAATCTCTTTGTTTGAACGGCAGCCCATAAAGCGGATGATGATGTGAGGCATTCCAAAGTATCCGAGACACCATGAGAAAGCTGAAATTGCAGACATAGCACCAAAGGTTTTGTTTCCTGTAAAGGCATTAAGCATTGCACTTCCGAACTCACCGCTTGTTGCACGCTCTGTAAAGCTCTGTACCTGATCAATTGCATTACCAAATCCGCCGAGAGAAGCTACAATTACGATTCCAGAGATTACGAAAGCAACAAAAATTAAGCTTCCCTGGATAAAGTCTGTAGTACAAACAGCGCGGTAACCGCCTAAAATTGTATATGAAAGAATGATTGCGAAGCCGATTAAAAGACCAATTTTCCAGTTCAAACCGAATACAGAACGGAAAAGCTTTGCACAAGCTACAAATCCAGAGGCTGTGTAAATTGTAAAGAAGAATACGATGAAGAAAACCGATACGATTGAAAGGATATGAGTCTTGTCGTTAAAACGGTTTGTAAGGAACTCTGGGATTGTAATAGAATCCTTGTAGGCAATAGAACATTTTCTGAGAGGTTTTGCAATAAAAAGCCATGCAAGATAAGTTCCTACAATAAGACCTATGGCAGTCCAAAATGTTTCTTTGAATCCGCCAAGGTAACAAAGACCTGGGAGTCCCATCAAAAGCCAGGCAGATGAGTCAGAAGCTTCTGCACTTAAGGCTGTTACCCATGGACCTACTTTTCTTCCGCCAAGGAAAAAGTCGGATGCAGAATTGTTGTTCTTTGCAGTTCTGAGTCCTACAAAAACCATAAGACCGAGATAAAGCACAAAGGCAATAATCAATGCAATCATTTGTGAAGTCATAAAAGTCTCCTAATTTTTTAATAAGAATAAATTTATACAATTATACTTATTTTTTCTGTTCTTGTTAATAGTAGCGAAGGCAAAAGTGATGATACAGTTGTATATGTTTTAACTTGCTTTTACAGTTTTGTGTTATTATATTTAAATAAAATCATTAAGGAATACTGAGGTAAATTATGGCTGAATGTACACATGACTGCGGATCGTGCAGTGAAAGCTGCGACAAAAGAGATTTTCAGGTTAGTCTTCATAAAGGAAGTTGTGTAAAAAAGGTAATCGGAATTATCAGCGGAAAGGGTGGTGTAGGAAAATCACTCGTAACAAGTCTTTTGGCAAGTAAGGTTTGCAAGGATGGCTTTAGAACAGCAATTCTTGATGCAGATATTACAGGTCCTTCAATTCCGGAAAGCTTTGGACTCGATGAAGAGCGTGCAGTTGCTTCTGAAACAGAAGATTCTCTCAAGCCTGTTGTAACAGATTCCGGCATTCAGCTTATGTCCATGAACTTTTTGCTCCCGAATAATAATGATCCTGTAATCTGGCGTGGTCCTGTAATTGCAGGGGCAGTAAAACAGTTCTGGTCAGACGTTATCTGGGATAATGTTGACTTTATGTTTGTAGATATGCCTCCGGGAACAGGCGATGTTCCGCTCACAGTATTCCAGTCTCTTCCTGTTGATGGAATTATTGTTGTTTCTTCACCACAGCAGCTTGTACGTGTAATTGTAGAAAAGGCTGTAAACATGGCAAATATGATGAATGTTCCTATTCTTGGACTTGTTGAAAATATGAGCTATGTAAAATGTCCTGATTGCGGAAAAGAAATTACTGTTTTTGGTAAATCTAATATAGATAAGATTGCTTCTGATTTTAATCTTCCTGTTTTAGCACGCATTCCAATGGACGAAGCAACCAGCCGTGCCGTAGACGAAGGTGATATTGAAAGCCTGGATGTTCCAGAACTGAATGCCGCCGCAGAAAAGGTTGAAGCTTTATTAAAGTAAAAAAAAGACTTCGCTATTTACAATTTCGATTTTTATAGTATAATTGTTACTATGGATAATAACGACAGTTCAGTTGAAGTCAACGGAGTTTCAAACGAGGTTTTTGAGCAGACAAAAAAAGAGCTGTTCAGAATAATTACAACTAATGATGTTCAGCTTGTAAAGGAGTTCTGCGAATGCCTGTTCACACCTGCCGAAATAAAGGATATTGTGAACCGCTGGCTTCTCGTCAAAGAAATTGATAAAGGTACTACTCAACGTGATATTGCGAAAAGGTTCGGAATGTCGCTGTGCAAAATTACCAGAGGCTCAAAAGAACTGAATAAGCCGGACAGCGCGTTCAGAAAGGTACTGGAAACATTAAAGACAGAATAATAAGTATCTATGAAGGATGTTTTATTTTTTAACCAGCCGCCGGAGAAATGGGAGCATTATCTTCCTTTAGGAAACGGCAGGCTAGGTGCAATGGTAAAGGCTCATCCATGCAATGAAATCATTCAGCTGAATGAGGAAGGAATCTGGTCTGGCGGTCCGCAAGATAGAACGAATCCATCGGCAAAAGAAAATCTTGAAAAAATCAGAGAGCTCGTAAAAGCCGGTAAGGTTAAAGATGCGCAGGAGCTTGCTTTCCGCTCTTTAACCGGAACAAGTGTAAACGAACGGGTTTATCAGACTGCCGGCGACTTTCATATTGATTTTTACGAAGCTGACAATTACGGAATTGAATGCGGTTTTCCGTTGCAGCACAAAACTCCTGAACGATATCTTGAAACATATAAAAGTACGCTCGATTTAAGTAAAGCCTGTACAACCGTCACTTACGAGGATGAAAAAGGTGTCCGCTATGAGCGCCGCACCTGGATAAGTGCTCCGGATGACATGCTTTTTATGTATGTAACAGCTTCCGAAAAGGGAAAAATCAATTTCCGGGGCTATCTTGACCGTGGAATCTGGTGCGATTCTGTTTATGCAGAGGATGATTTTATTTTCCTGGAGGATTCTCACGGGATTCCGTTCTGCGCTGGAGCTGGAGCTGTAGCAGAAAAAATTGCTTGTGGCGAAGGTAATGCAAATAATAAAAAAGCGTATGCTTCGGGCTTTTGTCTTTGTGGCGAAAACTGCAATAAGGCTTTGTTTTTTATTGATATAAGTGCCTGGCAGTGGAAAAGGTACGCTTCATCATCATCAGAATACAAAAAAAACATACAAAGAAATACCTGGACAGCTGAATGCAAGCGAAAACTCTTGCAGATGCGTGAGTTCATTTTAGAAAAAGGTGTTGAGGTTGCCGTTGAAGAGTTATTTGCGCGCCATTTGAACGAATATAAGTCGTACTGGAACAAAATGTCTCTTAGAATCGGCAGTGATGAAAAGAATGGTACATCTGCATTAAATCCGTCATCTGCTTTGTCTGATTTACCAACACCAGAGCTTTTGTTAAACGCTAGTCCTGAAAATACAGAGCTTGTAAACCTGTATGCCTCGTTCAGTCGTTATCTTTTAATCTCTGGAAGCAGGGAACCGGGAAAGCTGCCGCTCACACTGCAGGGGCTGTGGAACTGTTATATGGATCCGCCGTGGGGCAGTAAGTACACAATCAATATCAATGCACAGATGAATTACTGGCCTGTTCATTTAGCAGGGCTCAGCGAATGTGAGCTGCCTTTATTTAATTTGCTTGAACGTGCGTATGAAAACGGATGCCGTGTCGCGAAGGAAATGTACGGCTGCCGAGGTTATGTTCTTCATCACAATACTGATTTCTGGGGAGATGCAGCACCTCAGGATGCGTGGTTGCCTGGAACTTACTGGGTGCTTGGAGCTGCATGGCTTGCAATTCATATCTGGGAGCATTACGAATACACGCTGAATAAAAAGTTCCTGTATAGATATTATTATCTTATTCACGATGCTTGTCTGTTTTTTGTAGATTTCCTGCAGCCTTGTTCTAGTCTTACAGATAACGGTATGCTCGCTCCAGACGGAAAGCCTTATCTTGTATTAAATCCATCTCTTTCTCCGGAAAACTCTTATGTTACAAAAGCCGGCGAGGCTGGTGCCTTTACCGAAGGCTGCGAAATGGACAATATGATTCTGGAACAGCTTTTTACAAGCTGCCTTAAGGCAAAAAGCCTGCTGCAGAAAAACTCAAAGGCTGTCAAAGGTAAGGATGATGATTTTAAGGCTTTTGAATATGTGCTTGCTCATCTTAAAAAGCCGGAGCTTAATTCAGATGGCTCACTGATGGAATGGAATACAGAGGTTCAGGAGGTTGAACCGGGACACAGGCATATAAGTCATCTTTACGGACTGTTTCCGGGACACACTATTACTCTAGAAAAAACACCTGAACTTGCAGAAGCCTGTAAAAAAACACTGGAAAAGCGTCTTGCAAACGGTGGCGGTCATACAGGCTGGAGTCAGGCCTGGATAATCAACTTCCGTGCACAGCTTGGGCAGGGAAACGAAGCTCTTTCTTCTATATTAAAGCTCTTTAATCATTCTACGCTGCCAAATCTCCTTGATAATCATCCGCCTTTCCAGATTGACGGTAATTTTGGAACACTTGCGGCCATTATCAGAATGCTTGTTCAGAGCGAAGTTGATGAAAAGGGAATTGTAAGGGTTAAGCTATTACCGGCGCTTCCTGAGCAGAAGGAATGGCAGCAGGGCAGTGTAAGAGGTGTCGGTCTAAAGGGTGGTGTACATATAGATTTTGACTGGAAGAATGGCAAGGCTCAAAATATCCGCATTTATAATAGGAAGATGAAGAAACCTAGAAATGTAAGGGTTGTAAAATAGGTAAAAAGGATGAAACAAAAAGATTTAACTTGTTTTTTTGAGTTTTATGGTTTATAGTTTAAAAACAGACTGTGATAAACAGTTTGAATCATTAAAAAATACGTTCAAGTAGGAGGAACGAAAAAAATGAAAAAAACATTATTAGTTTTGAGTGCAATTCTTGCTCTCTCTTTGGCTTTTGTTGGATGTAAAAAGAGTACTGGTGGCGATGAACCTGATGGTTCTGATCCAACTGCAAAGCCGGTATTTGTATTGAATTATAAAGCTAATTCACAGTATGCAGCTCCAGAGATTGCAGTAGGTGCAGATTGGGAATCAATCGAAATTGTATTTGCTGATGATACAGCATTTGACAAGATTCAGTTTGCTTTCACTTCTGATGCAGTAAAGGCACAGCAGTCTTGGGGTACAGAATACTGGGCATATTATCCAAAAGCAACAGCTACTTCAAAATTTGTTATTGCAGATGCTTTAACAGCTGAAACTGACGATGGAACTTTGGCTTCTCATAGCGCAACAAAGATTGTAAAAATTGCTGTTCAGAATACAACAACAGGATCTCTTACTGTAAAAATTATGAGTGCTAAGGTTACAAAGACAGATGGATCTGTAATCGATATCAAGCTTAATGGTGACTGGGGTAGTACAGTTGAGTAATAAATAGATTACTCTAGCTATAAAAACACCTGAGATTAATAATCTCGGGTGTTTTTTTTAACACATAAGGATTATACTTAAAAAAACTTTCCCCCAAAGCAATACAATAAGATTGTTCAAGTCTATTGCATAACGCAAAGGGGGAAAGAAAATTACAAATCTAAGAAAATTATTATTTTTTATTTTAATTCATTTGCCAATTTTTGAACTTCTTCTAAAGGCAATCCGACACAACGCGCTACTTTTTCATCAGCTTCACCCCAAATTGTTGCATCCCGTGAAATGATTTCATAATATGCTTTCTGACGTCTCCAGTTCAATTCATCATTGCTTATTTGTGATAATACCTTCTGTGCTTCCGTTATTCCATCCTACAGCTTTTCAATTTCTTCAACAGATAATCCTACACATTCTGCAATTGTTTCTAATGGGATACGTTTTTGTTTAAGATTTCGAGCAGTTTCTATTGCTTTTTCACGTGCACCTTGCGCAATACCTTGTGTAATGCCCTGTGCAATACCTTCTGCAATTCCTTCTCTTCTTGCAGCTCTCTGTATGTCTCGGTCATGTAAATTCATAGCGGCGTAATCACTCCTGAATTCTTCATTCTCTTTTAGTTTTTCTACGATTGATGAAAGACGGTTTGAAAAATCATCCTTTCCAGGTTCATTTGTACTTATAAAGTGCAGAAGATTCCGTATCTTTTCATCTGTTTCTTTCTCATAAGCACTTGCATTATAAATCACTTTAATTGATTTGTCATCCAAGTTAACGCCTGAATGTTCCTGACAGATATTCATAAATGTATAGCAGGGAAGTCCGAATGGTTTGTCATCATCATCCTTAAAAGGATCTTCCTTACAGATGAATAGAATATAACTTTCCTTCAATTCTGGATAATCCTGTCCTTTCATAAGGCTGTCCATGTCTATCATACTCTGATAATAACGTGTCCGTTTGCCTAGAGCCTCCTGTGGATAAGACTGGATTTCAATATCAATAATTTTATCATCATCCTTTAGATAGACATCTAGCCGGACTCCTTTAGTTGAATAATAAGGTGCAATTGTTTTTTCCAGTTCCGGGTATTCGACAGTTTTTATTCTGAGATGCAGAAGTCTTTCTATAAGTTCTGCACAGATTTCCGGTTCACGTAAGACGGCCTGGAACATACCATCGTCCGTAAAAGTTAATTCTTCAATAGTTTTTTTGCGATAAATTGGTTCTGACATTTTAATGCCTCCGTATAAATAAAAGTCCCCGTACCATTAATATGGCTTTAAAATGAGATTTCGGACCAAATTCTGGAAAAAAAGTTTAAAAATATTGAAATTTTCTTTTAAAATCATTATTATGTTTGATACGTGTAAAATTTTGCTTGTATTGGTATTTAATCCCCGTTTTATTCCAATGCGGCGGTTTTTTCACCAGTCTTTTGCAGAACGGATTCTGTTTCCTTATTCCGCTGCATCGGGCGTTTGTAAATGAATTGTTTTAATAGAGGTATTATATGTACGCAACTATTGAATTTAAGGGCAAGCAGTACAAAGCAGAAAAAGATGTTGTCCTTACAGTAGATAAGCTTGATGCTGAAAAAGGTTCAAAGATTGACATTGATACAGTTCTTCTCGTAAGCGATGGAGATAACATCAGTGTTGGTTCTCCTTATGTAAAAGGAGCTAAGGTTACAGTTGTAGTTGAAGATTCTTTCAGAGACAAGAAAGTTCTTGTTTTCAAATACAAGTCAAAGAAAGATTATCACCGTCTTATCGGTCACAGACAGCAGTACACAAAAGTACGTGTTGAATCTATCACACTTGCATAATTGAGTTAAATAGGAGACTACTATGGGAAGAACTAGAGGTGGTAGCGGTGCCAAAAACGGCCGCGACGCAAATCCAAAGAGCTTGGGTGTTAAAAAATATGCAGGAGAATTTGTTACTGCAGGTTCTATAATTCTTAGACAGCGCGGTACAAGAATCTATCCAGGTGCTAATGTTATGAGAGCTGGAGACGATAGCCTGTTTGCAACAGCTGACGGAGTTGTTGTATATCACGAGAGAATGAACCATAAGCTTGTTTCTGTTGAAGCAGCAAAATAAGTTCAGCTCCTGCTGAAGATTGAATGCCCGGTCTGACTTAAAATCTGCCGGGCTTTTTTTTTGAGTTTTTCGGGTCATTCCCGATAATAACATAGGGATGGAAATATGATTGGTTTTGCAGACGAAGCACAGATTGAAGTGCGCTCTGGTAACGGTGGCAACGGTTGTGTTGCATTTCGCCGCGAAAAATATGTTCCTCATGGCGGACCGAACGGTGGAGACGGTGGTAAAGGTGGCGATATCATCTTCTGTGTAAAACGAAATCTGAGAACGCTTGCAAAGCTTCGCCACAAGGTTTGCTTTAAGGCAAAGAATGGCGGTGATGGTCAGGGCTGGAATCGTTTTGGTGCAGATGGTGAAGACTGTGTTATTCCTGTACCTCCAGGAACTACAATCCGCGACGCAGAAACAGATGAAATTATTTACGATTTTTCATCAGCTACAGGTGATGAGCAGTTTACTTTCCTGAAGGGGGGAAACGGCGGTTGGGGAAACGTACATTTTAAGACCTCAACTAATCAGGCACCACGCCATGCAAACCCGGGTCAGAAGGGCGAAACACGCTTCCTGAAAATTGAGCTTTCTATTATGGCTGATGTAGGACTTGTTGGTTTTCCGAATGCTGGAAAATCGTCTCTGCTCACTGCTTTTACAAATGCCCGCCCAAAGATTGCACCGTATCCTTTTACTACAATCATTCCGAATCTTGGAGTGCTCCGTGTAGATGACGAAAGCGACATAATTATTGCCGATATTCCTGGTATTATAGAAGGTGCAAGCGAGGGTCTTGGGCTTGGCGACACGTTCCTTAAGCACATTACCCGAACCTCGTGCCTTATTTTTATGATTGACTGTTCGGATGAAAACTATCTTACAGCGTACGACACTCTTTGTAACGAGCTTGCAAATTATTCCGACGAGCTTATAGAAAAGCCTCGAATTGTTCTGTGCAATAAGATTGATGTTGAAGGCTGTTTTGAGCGTGCGGTTGAGCTTGCTGAGAAAATAAGGGCAAAGGAACCTGAAACTAAGGTTATCCCTGTTTCTGTTCTTATGGGAAGGGGAATGAAAGATGCCCGCAATGAAATAATTGAGCTTGTTTCTAAAATGGAAAAGCGTGAGATTGAAGGCGAGGAAACAGGTTCTAGTAATTCCGGCGCAGGTTCAAGTTCATCTTCAACTTCAAGCTTTATGGCATCGCGCGCTTACATTGATGACGACGATGACAACGTTCAGTATCCTGGCAGCGAGATGAATGGAGTTGACGACGAGTAAAATATGAAAATAGCAGTTCTTGGCGGTAGTTTTAATCCTCTTCACCTTGGTCATGCAATGCTTGCAGACACGGTTATAAAGGAATGTGGTTACGACAAAATAATTTTTGTACCGACCTTTATGCCGCCTCATAAAATTATTTCCAGCGGAATTACACCGGTTCAAAGGCTTGAAATGCTCGTTGAGTTTTGCAAGGTAGAAGGCGACGGTCATTTTGAGGTAGATTCGTGCGAAATTGATCGTGGTGGAATATCCTATTCCTGCGATACGCTTGAATATCTTACCGAAAAATACAGGAATGTTCTGGAAGGAAAGCTTGCGTTTATAATGGGAAACGAGGTTGCAGCTGAGTTTGACAAATGGTATAAGCCTGAGCGCATTGTAGAGCTTGCTGACCTCATCATCGCCAGAAGATACCCGGATATAAATACGCTGGAAGCTGGACTGCAAAAGGCTGCGCATAATGCTGAGCAGGGGAGCAAAGATGTACATAATAAAACAAGAGGAAGCTACAAGGGTGATTTTGCCGTAAGCTTTGAGGCAGAAAACTTTAAGTATCCATGCAAGTATTTAGACAAACCGCTTCTTCCTGTATCATCAACAGAAATAAGGCAACGACTGGCAGAGGGCAGAAGCTTCAGATATCTTGTGCCGCAGTCAGTTTACGAATATATTGTTAAAAACAATTTGTATAAATAATATGGATTTTGATTACGAAGCAATAACAGAAAAAGTACGCGAATATACTCGGGAGCATGTAAAACCGTCTCGTTTTGAACATTCAGAACGGGTTGCACAAATGTGCGCTTTATTGTGCCGCCATTATGGCCTTGATGAAAAAAAAGGCTATCTTATGGGAATAGGGCACGATATGTGCAAGGATATGTCCCGCGAAAAGCTGATTGAAATAGCAAAAAAGGATGGTCAGCCGATTACTGAGTTTGAGCTTAAAACACCATCACTGCTTCACGGCAGGGCTGCAGCTGTAAAAATGAAGGAAAAGTTTGGCATAACTGATAAGGATATTCTTGAAGCAGTTTCGAATCATGTTTCGTGTAAGCTTGGAATCTGTGATTTGGGAAAGGTTCTTTTTGTAGCGGATAAGGTAGAGCCTGGCCGCCCGCAGTCTACAGACGAATACCGTGAGGAGCTTATGAAGCTTTCTCTTGAAAAAATGCTTCATGCAGTACTTGTAGCTAACTATGAGTTTATAAAAAGAAAGGGCTATGACATTTACCCCGATACCGAAAAAATGATAGAATATTACAGCGGAGAAACTGATAATGCATAAGCTTAGAGATGAACAGAAAGGCGTTATTTTTATTGTACTCATTCTTGTAATTATTGGAGCAGTCAGCCTGTTTTTTGCTTTTTCGCTCAGAACAGATGATGTTCACGATATTCTTGACCGAGAGCAGTTTGTGCGTATGCTTTTTGTTGTTGAAGATGAAGATACGAATGTCCTGTTTTCGAACGTGCTCATTCTAAATCCACAGACAAAAAAAGCGGCTGTAATAAACCTTCCGGGATACACTGGTGCAATTTATCAGTCTCTTGGGCGTATGGACAAGCTGGAAGAGGTTTATAACGAAAAGCGTATTGATGTTTACCGGAGCGAGGTTGAAAAGCTTCTTGGTATTCGTCTGCCATTCTATTCAGTAATCAAGCTGGATGACTTTATCCATCTTTGTGACATGATTGGCGGAATGCGCGTTTTTATTGCTTCTCCAATAGACAGAACTTCCGAGGATGGAGAACGTTGGCTTCTTCCTTCCGGCGCAATCAACCTTGATGGCGATAAGGTTGCAACTTATCTTCAGTATAGAGATGAAGATGAAACCGAAGATAATATTCAGGAGCGTTATCAGAATGTAATGAATGCTCTTCTTATGGGACTTCACGACAAAAGCTTTGTTATTTTCAACAAGAAAAACTTTAAACAGTATTCGCTCTGTTTCCAGACAAATCTTGATGAAGATGATGAAGAAGTGCTTTTTTCTATAATTTCCGATCTTGATACAGAATCTATAATCAGGCAGACAATAACAGGCTCTTTGCGAACTGTAGACGGTCAGCTGCTGCTGTTCCCTCTTAATAACGGCGAGTTTATTAAAGAGGCAGTTAACCAGACTACAAGCATGCTTGTTTCTTCTGACGGAACATATACAAGCCGTGTATACATTCTTGAAATACAGAACGGTACTACAATGCAGGGACTTGCAAAACGAACCTCATCGTTGTATCAGGATGCAAGCTATAACGTTCTTTCTACAACAAATGCAGACAGAAATGATTATGCAGAGACTGTAATTATAGACCATATTGGAAATGAATCGGCAGCAAGAAATGTTGGCGATTTAATTCATTGTACAAATATCAGACAGGCGACAGACGAAGATTCGTCCGGTTCAACATCTGAGTCGCAGGTTGATTTTACAATTATCCTTGGAAAAGATTTTAACGGACGATATGTAATCCAGGGAGCCTCTTACTAAAGAGAATTACTAAAGGAGTTTTACTTAAATGGCAGCAAAGACAAATGAACAGAAAGCAATTGAAATTGCAAAATTAATGGATGATGGAAAGGGTAAGGATACTGTCCTTTTGGATATAAGCGAGCTTAATTCCTGGACAGATTATTTTGTTATTACAACAGTATCCAGCTCAACACACTGGCAGGGACTTTATAAGCAGATTAAGGAATACATAAAGGATAATGATCTTGAGATTCATCTTACACATAAAAAGAGTCCGGATGGAGACGATTGGAATCTTATAGATTTAGGTGTAGTTGTAGTTCACCTTATGTCGGCACAGGCACGCGAATTCTATGATTTGGAAAAGCTCTGGCACGCCGGCCGCACAATAGAGTTTAAATAACAGATTGCCGTGTTAAGCACGGCAATTACAATTATTACTTATCATCATAAGGTTTTAGAAAGCTGATGTCATATTCGTCATCAGCTGATTTGAAGCTTCCGTCTTCTGGTTCAGTGTCATCATACGGTTCGTCGATATCTTCTTCTTTGAAAACGTCGTCCAGCAAATCAACATCATCATCAAACTCATCAAGAATTTCATCTTCCTCGTAGTCATCAAAGTCGTCGTCAAAATCTGCATCGTACTCGTCAAAGTCATCGTCGTATGCAAATGAAAGATTGAAAGTTGAATCTTCGGTAGCAAGTCCCTCTGAATACATAAATCCCCACTTGTTAGTTTTTTTTTAAATTGACACTAGAAATGTATTTGAAAGTGTCTTTATAGTCAACTAGATTTATAAATTTTTGTAATGTTTTTTTGCAACATTTTTTGCAAAAATCGAAAATGTTGACAGATACTTAAAAATTGGTATAATTAATAATGTTGATGTTAACTGAGTATGTAGAAAGAGCTTATGCTAAGGTGAATTTTAATCTGAATGTTCTTCCGAGACGTTCTGATTGTTTTCATAGCATAGAGAGTATCTTTCAAACGGTTGATTTGTTTGATTTATTGACAGTTACAATTTCTGAAAATGAAGGTTGTAAGGTTGTCTGTGAAGCACTTAATCTGCCGGTACAAAATACATTAACTGCGGCATATCAGGCATTCAGGGAGTGTACGGACTGTACTGTGCCCGGAATCAATGTTTCCTTGAAGAAGGGAATACCTGCTGGCGGCGGTTTGGGCGGTGGCTCTTCCGATGCAGCGGCGTTGATAAGAGTGCTTGAGAGGATGTGTGGGCTTAAGCTTTCCGAAAAGCAGCTTGATTATATAGCTGGCAAGACGGGGAGTGATGTTTTCTTTTTTATGCATTGCGATTCCGAAGGAAAAGGTGCTGCCTTGGTTTCGGGGCGCGGAGAATGTATAAAGAAAATTGAGTCCAGACAGGATTTGCTCTTGTTGTTGGTGTTTCCAGCTGTATTCAGCTCCACAAAAGAAGCTTACGAGCTTGTGGATAATGACTTACAGATGGGATACAAAGTAAAATGTCCCGATTTTGCGAATCTGGCAGAAATTTATGCACAGGAACCAAAGAATTGGGGATTTAAAAATTCGTTTACGCCGGCGCTTTGTAAAAAGTATAGTGCTATAAAAGAAGCGTTGGATCAGTTAAAAAAAACGGGTGCTGAATATGTGGAAATGTCGGGTTCCGGCTCCACTGTTTTCGGTGTATTTACTTTGAGGCAACAAGCAATCTACTGTAGTAATTTGCTTGCTGATTCCTGGAATTGTGTACTATCACAAACAGTTTAGTTTGTGGAAAAGATAACTTGGAGGTCTCGCTTATGCAGATTACTGAACTTAGAATTAGAAAAGTTGAAGATGAAGGCAAGCTACGTGCTTATGTTACTGTTACTTTTGACAACTGCTTTGTTGTTCATAATGTGAAAATCATTGAAGGCAAAAGCGGATTGTTCATAGCAATGCCAAGCAGAAAGACTGCAAACGGCGAGTACAAGGATGTAGCCCATCCTATCAGTCCTGAATTCAGGGCAGAGCTGCAGGATAAAATCCTCGCAGAATATGAAGCAGGTCATGTTGAAGTTGGCGGAGAAGCCGACTAATACATAGAAGCTGAGCCAGCTGCCCCCAGTTTCGACTGTTCTGCAGCTGGCTTAATTTTTTTTATTTTTCTTTTTTTTTTGGGCCGTCGTCAAGCGGTAAGACACGGGCTTTTGGTGCCCGCATTCCACAGGTTCGAATCCTGTCGGCCCAGCCTAAATTAAAAGCTGCCACTCATCCAAACAAGAGTGGCAGCTTTTTTTTTATATTTGGGCCGGCAGGATTCGAACCGAGCCTGCGACCATAGAATTGCGAAGACTTGGAGCAATTCTATGCTACAGACGCCAAGGATGGCGTCTGTAGCAGGCGATGCGCCGCAGAGGGAGAAAACAGGACGTTTTCGACCGTCGCGGCGAATCCTGTCGGCCCAACTTAAGAACAGTTTACGGGGGCGTTGCGGGGCCCTCCCCGCAGAGGGGGTAGCGGAAAAGCCCAATGCGAACAACGTGAGCGAGGGCTTTGCAGCGAGGGGGAGACTTCCCCCACTTTTATCCTAATCATTACCCTTAACTTATACACCAAACACTTTCTCTTTCCCACTTTATCCTCCCACCTTGAATAACCCCGCATTTTCTGCTATATTATATAAACATTTTTTGAGATATAAGGAGCTTTAAGAAATGAGTAAAATTACACTCAATGCAAAAACACGTACTACAACAGGTAAGGCAGCTGCAAAAAGACTTCGAAAAGCAGGTAGTATCCCAGCCGTTATGTATAACCATAAAGGTGAAGCTGCCATGCTTGAAGTAAATGAAGTAGAGTTCAACAAAGTATGGCGAACAATCACCCCAACAACTTCTATCAACCTTGTAGTTGACGGAAAAGAGTATCTTGCTTTGATTAAAGATGCTGAGTACAACATCAGAACAGACAGCGTTCTTCACGCAGATTTCTTTGTACCAGCTGCTGATGAAAAGCTTGTTATGAATCTTCGCATTCATTTTTCTGGAACTCCAGCAGGTGTTCTTAAGGGTGGTTTCAAGAAAGAGCGCAACAACAAGATTAAGATTAAGGCTGTTATCGGCGATCTTCCAGAGACTTATGTTGCAGACATTTCTAAAATCAATGTTAGCGAGGCTCTTCGCGTAAAGGATTTGAACCTTGGAGATAAGGTAGAAGTTCTTACAGATGCTGAGCTTCCTTTGGTAACTGTAGCACCAGCTCGCTAATTTTTCTGACACATAATATATGTGACAAAAAATTTTGACTGATTTTTAAGGGACGCTCTATTTGGGCGTCTCTGTTTTTTTAACTTTTTGATGATGGTCCACGGATTTTAAGATAACGGATTTTATGAACCAGACTAAAATTGAACTTTTTGAAAGCAAGGTTCTCAAGGGCTTGAATGGCTGCCTGAAGCGGAGTGGAGTTGAAGTTCTGCGCGAAGATGAAGCTTTACTTGGTGCTGAAGCTCTGTGCAAAAAGCTTTCCCTTGCGGCAGCTGTATCTGGTGGAGCCGATTCCGTGGCACTTCTTTATTCACTTTCTGCAATCTGTAAAAAATATGGGTTGAGTCTTAACGTTATCACGGTAAATCACAATATAAGGGCTGCAGAAGAAACGTGCGGTGATGCTGATTTTGTACAGGCTCTATGTAAAAAGCTTAGGGATGATGTAACAATAAACTGTGAGCGTGTAGAAATTGAGCGTGATGCAATCTTAAAATATTCGCAGGAAAATAAAACTGGAATTGAAGAGGCTGCCCGCGTTTTCCGGTACAAGGCTTTTGAACGGTTTATTGCAGAAAACAATATCGATTTTCTTTGTCTTGCCCATAATAAAAACGACCAGCTTGAAACAGCTCTTATGCGCTTTTTACAAGCAAACGATGCCGATTTTTCTCCGGCTATTCCGTATATTCGCGGAAAATATATTCGTCCGCTGCTTGATATTTCGCGGGAGGAGATTGAAGAATATCTTACCTTGCAGGCTGCTGAGTGGCGAACTGATTCATCTAATTTTGACACAAAGTATTTAAGAAATAAAATAAGGCAGAAGCTTGTTCCTTTTTTGAATGATAATTTTGAAGGCTGGCAGAACGCTGTGCTTTCGGGCGTTGAAAAATCTGAATTAAACAAGGAGCTTGTTAGTGAGCTTGTTGAAAAGGTAAGCTTTACGCAGGAAGAAGGTAGTAGCGGTAAGTTTTCTTTTTCTCGAAAGGATTTTGATTCGGCGCCTTCTGCAATTAAGCATCGGCTTTTATTAAAGGGGCTTAACCTTGCGGGAGTGAGCGAACGGGTTCCACATTCTTTTTTGTCTGAGGTTCTGGAATCGCTTACTGTGCCTGTATCTGCCAGCGTGAAAATAACTAAAAAACGCTTTGCCGATGTTGAAATCTCATTTAAAAAAGATAAAGTTTTGTTTGAAAAAGTGAAAAAAAACAATACGGACTTAGTTTTTTTTGATATAATAGAAGAAACTGGAAGTTTTGAGTTTCCTTTTGGAACGGTAGAAATCTTACGGTTGGAAAACAAGAGTGACGGAACGGATGTCGGGAAATGTAAGCTGCGTATAAATGGAAGCGTAGTTGAGCATTGTTTTTCTTTGCCTGTCTGTATTCAGAATGCACAGCTGGACGATTGTGTAAAAGCTTCAGACGGCTCTATGAGAAAAATCAGCGATATCTATTCGGATTGGCATGTTCCTGTTGAGGTTCGGCCACAAATCCCCGTCCTTCTTGAATTAAAGGAGCGTGAGTTTGTTATTACCTGCGTTCTTGGAAAAATGCTTGGATTTAAAGATTGGATCGTCTATGAAAAAAATTAAGTTTGTATTTTTCTTTGCTTGTTTTTTCTGTAATTTTTTGTCTGCACAGGTTGCCGGTAATGTTGAAACAAAAATGTCTGCAGAAGTTGCTGCCTCTAACAGAAGAATTGCACAGCGTTATCTTAATTCTGCAGAAAACTATCTTGCGAGTGGAAGCTGGACCTCTGCGTTGAGCCAATCCGAAATGGGGCTTTCCTACGACGATTCAATTTCCGATCTGCTTTACATAAAAGCTCTTTCAATGTCGAATCTTAAGTACAAGCGGGCAGAGGTTTACAACGTAATAAAACAGGCGTTCGCAAAGGACGAGTGGGTAAATTATAACAGAAACGGTGCAAGAATCCTTTATGCAGATGTTTTATCTGAAATAGGACTTTATGATGAATCTATTACTGTGCTTGACCAGAAGCCGTTTATTTATTCAGCAGATGCAGAGCTTATCCGTATAAAAAATTACTACCGAATGGGAACTGCAGATTCAATCAGTCAGGCTCGTGCAAAGCTTAATTCTGTCCGCAAGGTTTATCCGAATGATTCCCGCTTTCCAAAGCTTTTCTTTATGTTCGAAATGATTTTTATGAATCATGCGGAATTAAACAATTCAGAAAGCTACGAAATCCCTGAGGTTGTAAAGTCAATTGCTGACGACTACATTCAGAGACTTCCTGTTTATAATGATTCTTCACGTACAAATGATTATGCGTCAATTGATTATGAAACAGAGGTTATGGCACTTTTATTTGCAGAAGGAGAGCAGCAGACTCGTCTGTTAAAGGCTGTTGGTGAAAAAGAAAGCAACAATCCTTTGTATGCCTTTGCAGCGCTTAAAGCAGGTATTCTTTCTGAGGAAAAAGCATACAATCTGTTTTTTGAAGCCTCAAACAATATGTATAGCCTGAATCTTCTGGAAGCCTTTGCTCGTCTCATAAAAAACGAAGGCTTGAGAGCAAATCTTCACGAAAGACTCAATTCTCTTACCGGTACTCTTTTTATAGATGAGGAGCTTGATTTAAGGACAGAGCTTATTGTTAAGTATGAACGCGGAAGACCAGCTGCAATTTCGTATGATGCTGATAATGACAATATCCTTGATTTGTATGCAAACTGCGATTTTGGAGTTCCGTATAAGCTTGCTTTTGAAAAGACAAATCTTGAGCTTTTATATAATAAATATCCTGCAGTAAAACAGATTGAATTAAAAGACAAAAACATGACTTTTGATTTCCTTGATAAGGATTTTTCTTTTGTTCCGTTTGAAATGATTTCAGATAAGATTTTTGCAGAGTTTGAAGTAAGCTTCTTTATCCCTTATATAAATAAAGAAATTGTTGTGCCTGATGAACCAGCTCTTGCAGAAAAGGCTTCTACTGTAGAAATTAAAACTGCTGAGCGGGAAAACTCAATTGTAAAATATTCAGTTTATAGCGGCATGCCTGTTTATGCTTCGTTTACAGATAATAACAAAAGATATGCCTATGCTTCAATGGAAGCCGGATATCCTTTTGTCCGCTATGTAGACAGCGACGGTGATGATTACTATGAAACTATAGAAACTTATGATTTTGCTGTATATAAAGGCTTTATTTCCGAGGAGTCAAAAGAGCTTGTAAACAGGGTTTTTGGCGACAATACTTTTTCTTCAGATATGTTTTTACTTTCTGTAGAAATTGACCGGAACGGAAATACAATAAAAGAGTTTAAGGAAGAGTATCTTAAAAATAACGGAAAAACTACTTACTGGGATAATGATGATGACGGTCACTGGGACTGCGCATATATACGTTATCCGGATAATCAGGAAAGTTCTATCCTTACAGAAGAAGCTGTGTTCTATGATGCGGCTGGTACAGAAATTGTTTGCCTTAGAACAGAAGACGGTAAGCCTGTTTCAATTCGTTATAAAGAAAATACACATCCTGTTTTTCAGGGTGAAAAGAAATCCTTGTATTGGATAGAGCAGAAGGGCGACATTGAATGTGAAGAGCTTGTTGAAAAGGATAACTGGCGCGGCTTTGCAAACGGTGTTGTTAAGCTTATTGAACACAAGGATGGTGTACGGCTTTTTGTAATACGAATAGACGATTCTGTATATTGTAAGCTTGTACCGTAAAATAAAAAATTACTGGAAAAATAAATGTTTAATACTGGAAAAATTATTCTGAACAAAAGTTTTTGCTTATCAAAATTAAGCTTATTATTTTTTATTATTCTTCTTTCATTATCAACTGGCTGTAAATCTGTAAAGCTGCCGGAAAATGTTTCTGAGCCGCTTGATTATACAGATGATGATGTTGTTAAGAACGAAATCAGGAATATCTACGCAATGCTGGAAATTCTTCCTGTAAAGGCCTTGTGGCGTGCCTGTATTTTAGGAGATTCAGAGGTTAAGGCAAAATGTCAGGAGGCTGTAAAAAATCAACTGCTGCTGGCGGTACAGGAGGAGCGTTATTACGATGCGGCCCGTTATGAAAAATCTCTTGCTGTTACAGGTTATGCTATTGAGGATGAAGAGATAAAAGCTGCCATTAGCAATATCGATAATCTGCTTGACGTTCCGGGCTTTACTGTAGATAAAAGCCTTCTTCCTCAGTCTATAAATGACTGTATCAATGCAACTGTGACTGTTTGGGTAGATAAGGGACTTAAGATTCAGAACGGCAGCGGTTATGCGGATATAACTCTGGGTTCCGGATTTTTTATAGATAAGCGCGGTTATTTAATCACTAATCATCACGTTATTAAGGATTTAGTAGACCCTAAGTACGAAGGCTTTGCACGCTGCTACATCAAGCTTCCTTCAGATATGGAAACAAAGATTCCCGCAAAAGTTATCGGTTATGATGCGGCTCTTGACCTTGCAATGCTTAAGGTAGAGCTTGAACCTCAGTTTGTGTTTGAGCTTGGTTCAAGTGCAGAGCTTGGAGTTGGAGATAAGGTTTCTGCAATCGGTACTCCTGTAGGTCTTGAGGGAACTCTTACTTCGGGTATAATTTCTTCTATAGACAGAAAGCTTAATACTATTGGAAATGTATTCCAGCTTGATGCGGCTGTAAACTCAGGTAACTCTGGCGGTCCTTTGATTGATGAAAACAGAAAGGTGCAGGCTGTTGTCTTTGCCGGAATGCTGAAGTATCAGGGCTTGAACTTTGCAATTCCAATTGAGTATCTTCGTCAGCTGCTTCCTTCTTTGTATGACGGCGGTGAAGTTGCTCATTGCTGGACTGGAGCTTTTGGTCATACAAAAAAAGATAAGACTAAGAAGAATGGGCTTGAAGTTCAGTACGTAATGCCGGGCGGTAGTGCTGCCTTTTCCGGTTTAAAAGAAGGCGATATCATTAACAGCGCGGACGGAAAGAAAATTACTTCTGTAGATGATTTCCAGTTTATGCTTATGGGAAACCAGCCGGATACTATAGTTGAATGTAAATACAAGGATATTGACGGCGAAATAAAATCGATTCCACTGTATCTTGAAAAAAGACCCGGGAACCCTCTGGAACAGTTTTTCTACAGTGACTTAGTTGAAGATTCCTTTATTCCGATTTTTGGAATGAAGCTTTCTCATTCATCGACAATCAATAGAAAATCTTATACAATAGTGAAAATATATAACGGTACGAGCGCAGACGAAATGGGATTGTCTGAAAACGATCCTGTTACTATTCAGGAAATTAAGTTTGATTATGAAAACGAATATTTCCTTGCGTTGCTGCAGGTTCAGCGCCATAAGAAGGGCTTTATGGATGTAATGCTCACAATGGGTGCTGCCTTTGACAGCCCGTACTATTTTTAATTAAAACGGATTTATTACCGGAATGCGGAGTAAAAAATGACCGAGATGAAATTCAAGCGCAATTTCTGTATTGTTGCACACATTGACCACGGAAAATCAACCTTGTCTGACCGCCTTATTCAAAAGGCTAAGATTATTGACGAGAGAAAAATGGTCAACCAGATTCTTGATAATATGGATATTGAGCGTGAGCGTGGAATTACCATTAAGAGCCAGGCTGTTACAATCCCTTATCATGCAAAGGACGGAAACGACTACGAGCTTAACTTTGTAGATACACCGGGCCACGTAGATTTCAGCTATGAAGTATCTCGTGCAATTGCTTCGTGCGAGGGTGCTCTGTTGCTTGTAGATGCTACACAAGGCGTAGAAAGCCAGACTGTGAGCAATATGTATATGGCTCTTGAACACGACCTTACAATGGTTCCTGTAATCAATAAGATAGATTTAGCTTCGGCAGATATTGAAAGCTGTAAAAAGCAGATTGATAATGAGCTTGGACTTGATTCGAGCGAAGCAATGTGTGTTTCTGCAAAAACAGGCGAAGGTATAGACGAGCTTCTTGAAGCTATTGTTACAAAGTTTCCGGCTCCAACTGGAAATCCGGACGGAAAACTTGCTGCCCTTATTTTTGACTGCCATTACGATGTTTACCGCGGAGTTGTTGTTCATGTGCGTGTAATGGAAGGCCGTCTCAGAACAGGTGACATCATCAAGATGATGAGTACAGGTGCTGACTATAAGGTAGAGCAGTGTGGTATTTTCAAAATTAATTATGAAGAAACTGGAGTACTTGAAGCGGGCGATGTAGGCTATATCATTTCAGGATTAAAGACTGTAAGCGACGTAAAGGTTGGAGACACTATCACCTCTGTAGAAAACGGTGTTGAAGAACCGCTGCCTGGTTTTAAGGAAGTTAAGCCTGTTGTTTATTCTTCAATTTATCCTATGGATTCTAATGATTATGAAGAGCTTAAAGACAGTATGGAAAAGCTTAAGCTCAACGATGCCAGCCTTATCTACGAAAAAGACAGCTCTCTTGCGCTTGGTAACGGCTTCCGCTGCGGCTTCTTAGGTCTGCTTCATCTGGAAATTGTTCAGGAACGTCTTGAGCGCGATTTTGATCAGGCTGTTATTTTTACGGCTCCATCTGTACGTTATCTGCTTCATCTTTCTAACGGCGAAGATATGTATATCGATAATCCTTCTGAATATCCTCAGGGACGAATTAAGGATTCCGAAGAGCCGTATATTAAGGCTTCTATAATTACTCCATCTGAGTATCTTGGTTCAATTATGGCTTTGTGTACAGAAAAACGCGGTGCACAGACTAACATGACTTATCTTGATACAAAGCGAGTTGAGCTTACTTATGAAATGCCTTTGTCTGAAGTTTTGTTTGATTTTTATGACCGCTTGAAAAGCTACAGCCGGGGTTATGCTTCCTTTGATTATGAAGTAATCGGTTACAGGCCAAGTGATCTTGTTAAGGTTGATATTCTTTTGAACGGAAAACAGGTAGATGCTCTTGCTATGCTTGCCTTTAAGGATAATGCTGTTGCCCGTGCAAGAAAGGTTTGTGAGCGCCTTAAGGATGAGATTTCAAGACAGCAGTTTAAGATTGCAATTCAGGGTGCTATTGGCGGCCAGATTATTGCAAGAGAAACTGTAAATCCTGTACGAAAGGATGTTCTTGCTAAGTGTTACGGCGGTGATATTACCCGAAAAAGAAAGCTTCTTGAAAAGCAGAAGGAAGGTAAAAAGCGCATGAAGATGATTGGTGATGTTGAATTGCCGCAGAGTGCGTTCCTTGCCGTGCTTAAAGAAAAAGAAGAGTAGCTGTCATCTTCGGGCTTGACCCGAAGGTTTCTATTATTTTTCTCCGAAGATTTTCAAAAATACTTCTATTTCTGCTCTAACTCGTTTTAAGAAAGAAACATCAGTAGAGACTTTATGTCCGTCAGGGAAGTGCAGGTAAAGATATTCACGCTGACTTATAAGCTCCAGGATTCTGTTATTTCTTTCTTCTTCTGATAGAGTGATTTTGCCGGTAAGTATGTCTTTTAGTTCATTTAGTGCTGATGATTCGTTTGTAAAAAACTCTGTGAGCTTTGCAGCTTCTTGTGTTGAGTTTGGGAAGGACATGTGTGTTGCAGAAATATTATTATGTTCACATTGCTTCATGTCATATTCGGATTTATTTGTGTCATATACGGGCTTGACCCGAATGTCTGCTTTGCCTGGTATGTTTGATACTGACGGGTTCGCAGCTGGTATTGCAAGCGGTAAGCCTGTTTCGCTACTGTCAAAAAGATTTTTTTCGTTCTGGAAAAGTGAATTAAAGGTTGCGGCATAGCTGCTTAGAATATGAGTGGTAAAGATTTTTGAACCTTTTTTGTCTGTGGCTGCTTGTGTGCTTTCGGAAAAAGCTGAGCCGTAATTCTGCACAGGATTAAGCCTGTTTACAGAAAGAAGCCTGTTTGTATGTGCAGGTGTGCCTTTGCCATGAGTTATTCCTGCAGAAAAAGAAAAGTCCAGACCATAAATAAAAACAGGAACATCATCATTTTTTCTAAAGCGTAAGGCATAATATACTGCTGTTAGTCCGACTGAACCGAACGGTTTATTTGCTGGTGACAGAAGGTTTAAGGCCTGCATATTATGGATAAAATCAGCATCGGTATAAAGTGTTGTAAAAAAAGAAAGCCTTTCTAATGGAAAATTATGCGTTAATCTTGAGATAGAGGAAAGTCCTGCAAAAACCTGTGTTTTATTCTGAATTGCTTTTGCGGTACCGATAAAGGCCTTCGTTATTACCTGCTGGGCTTCTTCTATAAAAACTCCGTCAGGGATTATGTTGTTTTTTAATAGCGGCTGAAGCGCAGTGTCGGCACAAAGTATATAGTAATCATCAGCGTGACCATTAAGAATATTTTGCTTAAGCTGTGCAATTCCTTTATCGATGCTTTGACCTGCGCCAAAAACAATAATGCTTTTAGAAACAGAATTAAAATAATTCTGGATTGGTTTTGTTTGTGGCAGCAGCTTAAGGTTCTTAAAAAAGTTTTTGGAGTAATTATGACCGAACTTTGTGAGCGTTACAGCGTTTGACCAGAACGTCATAATTGCATTTACGCACGATTGCAGAAGCTCTGTATAAAAAGCTGTATGAAACTGAGTTCCAGCAGAGCAGTTTATGCATAACACTCTTCTGAAGGTACCACCGGCTGGAAGCGAAAAGCCGCTGTTTGTAACATATTGCTTTTTATTCAATATCACCGGAAGATTTAAGATTTCTTCTTTTGAAAGCATTGTAAACTTACCAGTTTCATTTATTTTCTGCCATTCAGCTTTAATTGTACTTTCCGACTCTGACGTCTTTATGAACTCAAGAAGCTCTGAATCGGCCTCAATTCCAAGAAGAAGACAATTTTGAGGAAGCTTTTGTATAAGTTCAAAAAGTCCATATGGAAGGACAGGGGAGAGGCAGAGAATAAGAGTTCCTGGCAAAAGGTTTAGAGACATTACAGTCTGGAGAATTGCTTTATCAGGTGAATATTTTGAATAGAGAAGCTTATTGTTGTAAGAAACAGAAAAGCCCTGCGCAGCAGTTACGAGGCAGGGCTTTCGGTCAATAATGTTTTCCAATATTATAACAAATTGCTGTAATAGGTAGCAATGAACTTATTGTCCAGTTTAGGGCTATCCATCAATGCTCTCTGTGCCGAACTGTTATCGCTATTAACAATTGTGTTGATAATTGTAGGTTTGTCATCATCAGAGATTTCTGCATTTTCTGATGTTGTGTACTGAATTACAATTACGTAATCGCTCATAACAAGTGGCTCTGAATAATCATTGAGCTTAAGGCTGAAGGCTTCCTTGAGGAAGTTTTCGTTTGTATCAGCACCACGAAGTCCTGTAACAGAAGTGTCTACTGTACCTGTTACGCTTGTGTTTCCGAAGTTCAATGGGAATGGAGCAATTTCTGTTTTTTCTACACCGAGCTTAGCACAAGCATCATCAAAAGAAGAAGCTTTTGCTTCTGACTTAAACATATTTGCCTGTGCGATGTAATAGTCTTCAATCAAGCCGCTTTCATAAGAAGTAAGGTAGTTAGAAACTCTTGATTTCATTTCTTCGTTTTCGAAATCTGGCTGAACAGGAGCTGCATTTGCTTTGAAAATTGAGTAACCGCTTGTTGTCTGAATTACAGGGCTTACAGCACCAACTGCGAGGTCGGTAAGCTTTGCAAGGTCAGCCTTGTCATTAAGAATGTTTTCAAGCTGATACTGATATGTGCTGGAAAGCTTTCCTTCTGTGTTGCTGTAGTTGTTTTCTGAGTATTCAGCTACTGCATCTTCAAAAGTAATTTCTTCTTTTCCAATTCTCTTTGCAACTTTTTCTGCAAGAGATTTTTCATCAACAGTGATTATGAGCATATCGTAATTGATAAACTTTGCCTTGTTGTTTTCGGCATATTTCATTTTTTCAGCTTCTGGATAATCAGCTTTCTTGTAAGCAACCATATTGAAGCCGCGTTTTTCTGTACCGTAGTTCTGGAAGAACTTCAATTCAGGATCTGCAATTTTTACACCATAAAGGTTATCAATTCCAAGGAACTCTGAACTAGAACCAAAAATATCATCATTAAAGCGGCTTGTATATAAATTGCCTTCAATGTTCTGGCGAAGTTTTTCTACAGAAGAAGGGTCAGCCTGTTTGTAAAGCTTCGAAGAGAACTTGCCGTTTTCATCGTAGAAATATGGGCGAAGTTTTCTGTTTACTGCTTCTTTTGGAACCTTCCAGCCACTCTTCTTAACAGCATCTTCGTAAGCATACTTCATAACTGTTGAGTTGAATGCGTACTGGAAAAGATAATACTGCTGTGAAGAATCAATCTGGATTCCCTGGCTGCGATACATTTCTGCATACTGAGAAACGAAATCAGCAAAATCTGAGCCCTGCTCGTATGTGATTTTGCGGCCGTTGTAGCTTCCGAACTCCAACGGTTTCTGGTTAGCTGCCTTACCTAAGGTTGTAGGCAAGACAAATGCTATAAGACAGATAATCAGGATGATGATAGAACCTGCTGTGTACATTACACCTTTTTTCATATACTAATCCTTTGTAATTTTTTATTAAGATAATTAAAATATTTTAACATAGAGTAATATAGGTGTCAATCGCGAAACCAAGCGCTTTAACTAAGTAAAATATTTTTACGTGTTTCGCGGAAGGGGCTGTCCTTAAAGTTGATAATTTTCAACGAAGGACAGCCTTTTTTATTACGAAATGTGTTTTTAAGATTTTCTTTTATTGAGTTTTTTTCTTTAAGCTTTCATCAGCCTTACTATCTGCTTAATGTCATATCCAAT
>JAFZRP010000063.1 GCA_017619795.1 Treponema sp. | reverse complement strand
TCCTTCCACGTGATATGCTGGCTGTCCCAACCAGAGCGGATTTTTACCGTAACCGGAGTTGGACCTGCCGTATCTACAACCGCTTTCGCAATTCTGTACAGCTTTTCTGGATCACGCGTTAGCTCAGAACCAGCCCCGGACTTAATGATTTTTGGCACAGGACAACCGCAGTTAATATCAATAACCTCGCAGTGAGTTTTTTCAAGTACAATTCGCGCAGCCTCAGCCATAACCTGCTCTTCTCCGCCAAAAATCTGTACAGCATATGCTTTTTCGTTAAAAGCGCGAGCCATAAGCGTTTCAGTTTTAAGATTTTTCCGTACCAGAGCTTCGGCGCTAACCATTTCGGTATAAGTAAAGCACGCTCCGTTTTCCACGCAGACAGACCGAAACGCCGAATCGCTGTACCCAGCAACCGGCGCCAGAAAGAGATTACCTTTTAATTCAACATTTCCAATTTTTACCGGGTGATAAAGAGCCATTTATTCTGGTAAGTTGAATGCCTTGCAGCTGTTCTTCCAGAGCTGTACGCTCAGTTCTTCCAGATCCATATCGAGCATTTCGGCAAGGAACTTAGCTGTAGACGGCAGATAAGCCGGCATTGTTCGTTTGCGCTCACGGTATTCAGCCGGAATCATAAACGGACTTTCAGTTTCAATCAAAATGCGATCAACAGGAATATTTAAAACTGTTTCGTGCAGGTTTCGGGCATTTCTGTAAGTAAGGTTTCCTGCAAAGCTGAACCAGATATTTTTATCAAGACACTTCTGTGCATATTCAGCATCCTCAGAATAACAGTGAAGAATAGCACCTGCATCAGGAAGTCTTTCTGTAAGAACATCGTAAACATCTTTTCCTGCATCACGATTATGAATAATAACCGGCAGACCATGAGCCTGTGCAATTTCAAGCTGAGTAATGAATAATTCTATCTGAGAACGTTTATCTCCAAACTGTTTATAATAATCAAGGCCAGTTTCACCTACTGCGACAACTCTTGGTAATTCCAGATTCTTCTCAATTGTAGAAATCCAATCAGAACCTGGATTTGTCACCTCGGAAGGCGCAACCCCTACAGCATGGTAAATTCCAGAAACAGACTTAAGGTTGTTGTAAACCTTTGGAAAGTCCATAAGGCTGTTGTTAATGCTAATAATTCTAGCAACTCCGGCCTGCTTAGCCTGCTGAATAACGCGTAACTGCTCAATTGGATCATCGTAAATAAGCCCGATGTGAGCGTGAGTATCAAAAAACTTCATGGCTTTTCTTCCTAAGGATAAGATTCTTTAATGCTAAATAAACAATTTAGTTCTACCGATAAAGATATCATAGGATTAGATTGCCGTCAAATTAAATCGGATTGTAAACCCAAAAAAACAATAATTTGACTGTCTTTTCTATCTATGCTATAATTTTGAGTTATAGAAAAAATATAATTTTGGAGTTCGAATGTCCAGAACACAAAAAACAGTTAAAAAAATTGAGAAAATCTTTGCCTCAAGCCTCACCAAGAAAATTGGTAACGCATTTAAGGCAATCGGGCTTTTCTTTGTAAAAATATTCAAGATTTTCGACAATAAATTAACTATTATGATCGTTCCTCACTCACAGGGAAAGGTCATTAACATTCAGACAAATGTTTTTGCGTTCATTCTCAGCGGATGTCTTACAGTAGGCATAATTTCGTCGTTTATATATTTTAACCGTCATTCAATTTCTGCAAACATGGAAATCAGCAGCCTTATGAATCAGAACCGGGAGACTCTTGCAAGTCTTGACCAGCTCCGAGATGAGAATGCAAACCTTTTCCAGGCAGCAAAACGCTTCCAGACATCACTTTCACAGTCATTATCATTACTTGGTATTGACCAGGTTGAAAATAAAACAGATACATCACTGAACAACAGCGACTTGTCTTCTTTGTTCAGCACAAAAGAAACTGTTACTGGTACAGCAAGAGAGCTTCAGGACATTCAGGAGCTTACTTCTTACCTTGAAGGCGCAGTTGAACCTATTGAGCAGATTGGAAAAATGCTTAAGACCCAGCAGTCACTCTTTACAGAGATTCCAAGCATTTGTCCTATAAAGAGTCCTAACCTGCATATTTCAATGGCTTTTGGACCAAACCTTCATCCTTATACCAACCAGTGGTACATTCATAAGGGAATTGACTTTTCTACCTGGCGCGCCGGTGACCCTGTAATGGCAACCGCCTCAGGACAGGTTGTAACAGTTGCCTTTGACAAATCCTTTGGAAACTTTGTCGTAATTAAACATAATCATGGTATTTACACGCGTTACGCACATCTTAACAATTACAGAGTCCAGAAGGGACAGCTTGTAGAACAGGGCGATATTATCGGCTATGTAGGAAATACAGGCGTTTCAACAGGTCCTCACCTTCACTACGAAGTTCATATTGGTTCTGATGTTGTTGACCCTGCTAAATACATCAATATCAAACTCACAAACAAATAGGTTATTATGGCTCTTAAAATTGATGATATATCAATAAATACAATTATTGGAAGTGGTTCTTCTATTTCCGGTGATGTTCATATAAATGGATTTATTCGTATAGATGGTGATATTGATGGCAACCTTGAAACAGACGGAAATGTCATAATCGGCGAAAACGCAAGAATCCAGGGAAATCTTAAAGCAAAATCTGTTATAATCGGTGGAATTATTCTTGGAAATGTCCATGCAGCAGAAAACGTAAAGCTTCTTTCGAACGCTGTTGTAATTGGCGACATTCTTTCTCATAAAGTTCAGATTGAAGACAAATCTACCTTCCACGGTCACTGCATTTCCATCAGGGATTCTGAGCGCTATCAGACAGAAACCGATAAATATCTTCAGTCAAAGGCTATAAAAGAAAAGGTAGTGCTTGCATGAGCGATATAAACCCTCTTGGCGCTTCAACTTATTACGGTGGACTTCAGAATGCCACAAGTCAGGCAGCAAAAGAGAGCAAAAAGGAAAAAATCGATTCCTCCAAAAAAATTAAGTTTTCTGAGCTTCTAAAAACTAAAAATCAGGGCAGCAGTAATATTGAAGCAGCTGGATTTCCACCGGAAATTGCAGAAATGTCGCTTGAAGATGCGGCTGTATTCTTAAAAGATGCTGTTGATCTTGCAGGAAATGATGTTGCAGCATCAGCCTCTACCGAAAACCTTTTGAAATTTAAGAAATCTGTAAAGCAGTTCATTGAGTTTGTTGTATTGAATAACTACGAGGTAAAAACTAAAAAACGACATGGAGTTTCGCAGCCAATGCAGTTCTTCTCCAAATACAATGAAAAAGTACGCCCAAAAGATCCGCGAATGATTGTTACAACAATAAACGAAAAGCTGGATGCTATGACACGGGCCATGCTTATTGACCAGAAAAACAATTTGCAGCTGTTAGCGCAAGTAAATGAAATTAAAGGATTGATTATAGACTTAATGCAATCGTAACTGTTATACTAAAAAAAATGGTGCTTTTATGAGTGATATTTTTGAAACAGACATAGATAACGAAAACGAAAATCTTTCAAGTCTCGAAGATAGTGATGTATCTCAAGTAATAGAAAGTGATATTGTTGTAGACTATCCTCTTTATCATATAAAGCTTGAATATTCCAGCGAAACCTTGTACGCAAGAACGCCGAACAATTTTCCTCTTAAACCGGGTGATTATGTTATTACACCAACCCGTTATGGAAAGGATCTTGCACTTGTTCTTGGCCAGTCAAAGAAGCCTATCGGTATAAAACAGGCTGATATTGTTCAGATTGATAGAAAGGCTACACCGGAAGATATGGTTAAGCGCGATGAGCTTAAGAAAAAAGAAAAGGATGCTTTCCCGATTTTTAAGGAAAAGGTTGCCCTTCACAAGCTCGACATGAAGCTGGTAGACACACATTTCCTTTTTGACGAGCCTAAGGTTCTTTTCTTCTTCAGCTCAGATAATCGTGTAGACTTCCGTGAGCTTGTAAAAGATTTAGTTAGCGTATTTAAGATGAGGATTGAGCTGCGCCAGATTGGTGTACGTGACGAAAGCCGAATTACAGGTGGACTTGGAGTTTGCGGTCGACCATTCTGCTGCCACGGAGTTTCGGACAAGCTGCGCCCTGTTTCAATCAGAATGGCAAAGGACCAAAACCTTTCGCTCAACTCTATGAAAATCTCCGGCCAGTGCGGTAGACTTTTGTGCTGCCTTTCCTACGAGTTTGACTGGTACAACGAGGCCCGCCGCAATCTTCCAAACGAAGGAATCCATATTTATTATGATGGAACAAACTTCCGCATTACAGAAGTAAACCCTCTTACAAATATGGTAAAAATGTCCGGTGACGATGGCCGCCTACTTGAAATAAATGCCAAACGTTTTTCTCAGGAAAATGGACGCTGGAAGATTAATTAGTATAGATTATATTACAAATAATCCAAAATCCCATTCAACTCTGCAATTGCAACTCCGTAATTTGTCATTGGAACTGCTGAAGCTTGAGCATTGTGCTGCCGTTGAAGAACATAAGCCTTGTTAAACATACAAGCCCCGCAATGAATAATTAAATCATACTTTTTAAGCTCTTCTGGAAGGTCTGGAAAATCTGTTCCGCGGGCAAAATCAATCTGAATGTCCGGGGCAATTTTCCGGAGCAAGTTCGGGATTTTTACTGTACCAATATCTTCGGTAGCAGGAACGTGAGTACAGGCTTCGACAATTAAAACCCGGGAGCTGTCTGTAAGATTTTTGATTGCTTTTGCGCCCTGAACAAAAAGTTCAATATCACCTTTGTAAGCGGCCATTAAAATTGAAAAGGAAGAAAGACGTGAAGCAGCAGGCTTGTTTTTATGCACAAACGGGAAAATCTGTGAGTCTGTGATGATGAGGTCCGGCGGATTTTTGAGGGAGTCAATTGTCTGTAAAAAAGTGTCCTGGGTACAGCAGTGAATGCATACACGTCTGTCCAGAAGGTCGCGGATTGTCTGAACCTGCGGTAAAATAAGGCGGCCTTTTGGAGCCTGACTGTCCTGCGGCATAACAAGAAGGACATTTTCTCCAGGGGTGCAGTATTTTTCTGTAAGAGAAGTGTCAAAAAAATCTTCAGGAACCTTTTGCTTGATTGCCTTGAATAATGTTTCTTTGTTTTTGCCTGTTACAGAATCTACAAATACTGGGGGATTATTTTTGAACAATTCAATTTGTTGTAACGTGGACTTAATCTGTACCGCCAACTCGTTCTGCACTTCATCACCCGCTTCACACTCCGCCTTTGTGATTACCCAAACAATCGGTTTCTTGCTTGCAATCAGCTTTTGAAAGCCATCTGTTTGAATGACCTTTTCAACATCTCGCAGCTCCTCCATCGAAATCACAGCAAGAATTATGTCACACTTTGAAAGCGCTTCGTAAGTTTTAGCTAACCTTTTGTTACCAAGTTCAGACTCATCATTAAAACCGGCAGTATCAATAAAGACAGCAGGCCCTATTCCGGGAAGCTCCATATTTTTCTGAACGGAATCGGTAGTTGTGCCCGAAACGTCCGAAACAATCGAAAAACTCTGCCCGACTAGCATATTCATAAGCGAGGATTTACCGCTGTTTGTGTTTCCAAAAATACCTATATAAAGTCTCTGTCCTTTTGATACTTCCATAGCTGACTCCCTTTAAGGTTCCAAAACAAGTTCGGAATAGTTAAAATCTGAAATCGCGTTTGCCGTTTACTTCTTCCTTGAGATACTGAATGCAGCGTTCGCGAACAAGCTCGTTTGGAATTGTTAAAAGTTCTTTTTCAATAAGCTTGTCTCCAATCTGCTTTGTTTCAGGAGAAGCATAATCTTCAAGATATTCCTTGAGGGTCATAAGCGCATTCGGATGACAGCAGTTTGCAATCTGACCAGATTTTACAAGTGACATAAATCTGTCTCCGGTTCGTCCGGCGCGGTAACAGGCAGTACAGAACGAAGGAACATAATCCATCTTCATAAGCCAGTTTAAAACCTCATCCAGAGTTCGGCGGTCACTGACATCAAACTGAGCAGTATCTTCAGGGCGTTCTTCCTCGCAATATCCACCTACACTTGTACGGCTGCCGCCACTAATCTGGCTTACACCAAGCGCAAGAACTCTTTCGCGAGACTTCTGAGATTCGCGGGTAGAAACAATCATTCCGGTATAAGGAACCGCAATTCGAATGCAGGCTACAATTTTAGCAAAAGTTTCATCATCAATCGCATCCGGGAAAAGAGCAGGATCTACGCCGTCTGCAGCACGAAGCCTTGGAACAGAAATTGTGTGCGGTCCACAGCCCTTTGCCGCCTCAAGATGCTCGGCGTGCATAAGCTGACCAACAAACTCGTATTTGTAAGTTCCAAGTCCATAAAGAACACCGCAGCCAACATCATCAATTCCACCATCCATTGCACGGTCCATAGCTTCTGTGTGGTAAGCATAATCAGACTTTGGACCAGTTGGGTGAAGCTGTTCGTAGCGCTTTTTGTTGTAAGTTTCCTGGAAGAGGATATACGTACCGATTTCAGCATCCTTCAGGCGTTTATAGTTTTCTACAGTTGTAGCGGCAATATTTACATTTACTCTGCGGATTGCACCATTCTTGTGTTTAATCGAATAAATAGTTTTGATTGAGTCGATAATGTATTCAATCGGATTGTTTTTAGGATCCTCACCTGCTTCGATTGCAAGACGCTTGTGTCCCATATTCTGAAGGGCAATTACCTCCTGGCGGATTTCTTCCTGAGAAAGCTTTTTGCGGGGAATGTGGCGATTTGATCCGTGGTAAGGACAATAGGTACAGCCGTTTATACAGTAGTTTGAAAGATACAGCGGTGCAAACATTACAATTCGGTTGCCATAGAACTTTAGCTTTATTTCCTTTGCAAGATTTTCGATTTTTTTGTTAAGCTCCGGCACCTCGCACGCAAGCAATACCGCTGCTTCCCGGTGATTAAGTCCGTTGCACTTTGCAGCCTCCTCCAGAATACTGGTAATCAGCTTTTCGTCAGTTTTGTGCTTTTCGGCATAATCAAGTGTTTCAAGGATTTCTTCATCGTTAATGAAATCCTCTGCTTTGCTAGACATTACATCATAACTCATATTATTCCTCCATAATTTCCTTGTAAGGTGAAAGAGTTTAAAATTACAGATTTAATCAGAGAATCTATTTATTTGGGAAAACAGTTTTTGCGCTTATCCCGTCAATTGCACCAAGCTTTCCGCTCAAGGCGTTAATCTTGTCCTGTGGTGCATCAATTGCGACACTTATCAATGAGATATTTTCTTTTTTGTAGGGGATTCCCATACGGCCGATTATGTATTCGCCGTACTCGTGAAGAAGTTGATTAAGCTTTTCCACCGCATTTAAGTCCGAAACTGCAATGCCGATTAAAGCTACTCTTGTTTCCATAAATAATTCTCCTTTCCCATCAGATTGCTGACTGTTTTTTTTAAACCGTCCCCCTCTTTTGGGTTAGTAAAAATTGATTTGTTGTAAGTTCATTATAAAGAAGAATAGTAATATTTCAAGTGTCTGTGTAAAAGTCCTATGGAAAACGCAATTTTGCTTGCAAAAGTCATAAGACTTTTGTTATAATTGTTGCAAAAGTGGCACGACTTTTGCAGAAGGAGACTTTATGTACAGACAGATTATCAATAATTTAATCAGCTGGAAGGATAAACCTAACAGAAAACCTCTGCTTTTAACCGGCGTTCGGCAATGTGGAAAAACATATATAGTTAGTGAGTTTGCTAAAGAATACTTTAAAAACTATGTATATGTAAACTTTGAAGAAACAGAAAATTATTCTGCCATTTTTGAATATGACTTTGATGTACACAGAATCATTTCTGAACTCGAAGTCGTTTTGAATGCCAAAATCATACCGGGAGAAACATTACTGTTCTTTGATGAAATACAGGAATGCCCAAAAGCTATAACCTCACTTAAATATTTCTGCGAAAATCTGAACAATCTCCACCTGATATGCGCTGGTTCCCTTTTAGGAGTGGCAATAAAACAGAATCAGATTTCTTTCCCTGTTGGTAAGGTAAACCGGATGCAGCTTTATCCTATGAACTTCCAGGAGTTTGTAATTGCAAATGGGCGAGAAGATCTTATCACTCTTTTTGAAAAATGGCCTGTAGACAGAGTTATACCAGATTTATATTCAGTCCCTATGAAAAAACTCCTCAAAGAGTATTATATCGTTGGAGGAATGCCGGAAGCTGTAAAAACCTGGATTAACACACATGATTTACAGGAGGTTGAAGCAGTTCAAAATGAAATCCTCCGTGATTATTCAGATGATTTTTCTAAGCATCCTCCTCTCAAAGAGATTCCAAAAATAAGATGGATTTGGGATTCCGTTCCTGTTCAACTCGCTAAGGAAAATAACAAGTTTGTTTTTTCTCACGTAAAAGAAGGTAAACGTTCTGCAGAACTTGAAGATGCCTTACAGTGGTTGAGCGATGCCGGTTTAATTACTGCGGTTTATCTTGCCGAAAAGCCAGAGCTCCCATTATCAGCCTTTGCCGATAAAACCTATTTTAAAGTTTATATGTCTGATATTGGACTTTTACGTGCCAAATCAAAAATCTCTGCCAAAACAATCCTCGAAGAAAACGACTTATACTCAAGATACAAAGGCGCTTTTGCCGAAAACTATGTATTAAACGAGTTGAAATCCCAGGAAATCGAAGCCTACTTCTGGCGGTCGGGAAACTCTGCCGAAATTGACTTTATCTTCGAAAAAGAAAACGACCTCGTTCCCGTAGAAGTAAAAGCCGCCGACAACACCCAAGCAAAAAGCTTCCGCCAGTTCTGCAAAAAATATAGTCCCCATCTTGCCTTCAAGCTTTCGCAAAAAAACATCGCCCAAAACGACTGCGAAGGAACAAAAGCATTAAGTATCCCGTTATATTTGACATGGCGAGTAAAAGAGTTTGAATAATAAAAACATAGCACTTTATATCTTTTTAATTCTCAAACAAATCTTCCATTTTTTGAACCAGTTTCTTTGCGGAAGGATTTAGTTACAGACTACTGTAAAGCTTAAATTAGTCTATAACTCGATAAAAATATAGATTTTAGACACTCTAAAGTGTTAATTTTGTCTTTTTCTTCCTTTTTTGCTAGTAACTCGCAAAGTCTTGTTGATTCAAACATAATCTAATTTGTTATTTTTCTTTCCATTCAGAAATCAATTTGCACAAAAGATTCTTTGTATTCTCTGGCATTTCGTTAAGTTTTTGAATTGTTGAGTAATACTTTTTGCACAGGCTAAGATCTAGTTGAGGTTGAACAGTATTTTTTTTATTGGTTTGTTCCATATTCAATAATGATTCCAAAGAAACTCCAAGTTCATGAGCAATTTTTAATGCTGTATCAGCAGCAGGTATATTTCCGTTTTTCTCTCCTTTCCCAATATTAGAAGCATCAAAGCCAATTTCTAACGCCAATTCTTTTCTCGTTTTTCCTTGAAAATCAAGTTCAGCAACGACATTTTCCCAAAAGTTCATATCTCTATTTTGATTGGAAATATCCTTTTTGGTTGATATTATGGAAATTATTCCGATAATAAATTAATGGGATATTTCCTATAACTTTTATAATAGGAAAATAATCACCACTTTATTTCGGGAGTAATCACATGCCAAAAAGCATTGAAGAAAAAGTTGAAGACTGGTGTAAAAAACAATTAGACAAATATTATACAAAAACTGAAAGTATAAATGAAGAAATCGAAAAAGCCTTGAAATTAGCTCCAAGCAAGAATGGTGGCGATGGAAATAATTACCCTGACATAAAATGTTTTATAGAATCTGAATCATTACGAAAAATACCTGTAATGATTGAAGTCAAGGGAACAAAAGGGGACTTTGGAAAATTCGACAAAGATGGCAATGTATTAAATACTGATAAGAACGGAGATCCAAATTATAGCGTAATTGCTAAATATGCGGTAAATGGTGCCGTACATTATGGAAACGCAATTTTAACATATACGAATACATTTAAAGAAGTTGTTGCTATTGGTGTTAATGGTTATGAACAAGCCAAAAACTTTATAACAGAAATAGGTGCATATTATATCTCTGAGGCAAATCTCTTCATTCCAAAAAAGATTGCAGATTATTCAGACTTATCATTTCTCAAAGATGAAAATGTTGAGAAGTTCATTAAACAAATTGATGAATTAAAACTAACAGATGAAGAAAAAGAAAAACAAAAACTCGAACTTGAAGATGATATTGAAAGGAAACTTAAAAATATTAATCAAAAAATGCATGATGATTTAGGCATTGTTGTAGGTGCTCGTGTAAAACTTATTTCAGGTCTTATTATGGCTGGACTTGGAGTAAAAGGAAAAGTTAGCGGCTTAAAAGTTGAAGATTTAAAAGGTGAACTTGGAGAAAACTCAAATGATGGTAAAATTATCATTAATAAAATTACAGATTTTTTAGGCGAACGTAATCTCCCTAAAGAAAAGAAAGAAATCATTTTAAATGAACTAAAGAATGTATTTCTTTATTCAAAGCTCGAAATTCCTGTAAATGGCGAAAGCAAATTAAAAACAGTATATACAAGTGTAAAATCAGATATTCTCCCATTTCTTACGAAAGATTTGCACAATATTGATTTTACAGGCCGTCTGTTCAATGTTTTGAATGATTGGGTTGATGTTCCTGATGGAGCTGAAAATGATGTAGTTCTTACACCTCGTTATGTAACAGAACTAATGGCAAAATTATGTGAAGTTAACAAAGACAGTTATGTATGGGATTATGCTACTGGTTCTGCTGGATTTTTGATTTCTTCCATGAATTTAATGATTGAAGATGCAAAAAAGAAAATTGTAAGTCCTGAAGAACAGAATAAAGCAATTGTAAAAATAAAGGCAGAACAATTATTAGGTATTGAAAAACTTCCAGATATTTATCTTCTGGCAGTTTTAAATATGATACTTATGGGAGATGGATCTTCAAATATTATTCATGCTGATTCGCTTACACAGTTTGAAGGAAATTATGAGCAAGGAAAACATAAAGGTGAGAAATTCCCTGCAAATGTTTTTCTCCTTAATCCACCATATTCAGCACCTGGTAAAGGTTTTAACTTTGTAGAAAAAGCTCTTTCAGAAATGAACGGTGGTAAGGCATCTGTTTTAATACAGGAAAATGCAGGGAGTACACAAGGAGCTGGATATACAAAAAAGATTCTTGAAAAGAATACACTTCTTGCATCAATTCATATGAGTACTGATTTGTTTATTGGTAAATCAAGTGTTCAAACAGCAATTTATGTTTTTGAAGTTGGCAAACCTCACGATACAGAAAAACTTGTAAAGTTCATAGATTTTTCAAATGATGGATATACTCGCCAGAGCCGTAAGAAATCAAGTCAAAGTACAAACCTTAAAGATACAGGAAATGCAAAAGCTCGTTATCAAGAGTTAGTAAATCTTGTTGTACGAGGAAAAGGTAAAGATAATAAAAATCTAAATTACTTTGAAGATTGCTACGAAGAAGATTACATTACTCTTGATGGCAATGACTGGACCTATAGTCAGCACAAGAAAATTGATATAAATCCCAAAAAAGAAGATTTTGAAAAGGTTGTAAAAGAATATCTAGCCTGGCGAATTTCTGATTCTATAAAAAATGGTGAAAGCCTGGGAAAATAGGTCGCCCTCGTTCTGTAAATGAAAAAGCACTGACCGCTGGGAACGAGGGCGGATTTAGAAAATATAAAATTGAAGAAGTTTTAGAATGGCAATCACAGAAAGAAATTGATCCATTAAAAATTCCAGCTCTCACAGAAAACGGTAAACCATATCCGTTTTACGGTCAATCAACTTTAAATAACGGTATAATTTCCTACGAATCATTAAAGAAAGATGTCTTAAATAACGCAGAAGGAAATCCAACTATTTTGATACATTCAAATAATCAAAATACAGTGTATCTTGAATCTCCTTTTTATTTAAAAGATGGACATGGTGCTACAAGTGTTCTTCAATCAAGTTCCTTAAATGAAATAAATGCTTTATATTTTATCACAACTATAAAAATTGCTATAAGTCATTTATCTTATCAAGAAAAAGCTACGAAAATTGTTTTGAAAAATACTTTTATTTCTCTGCCAACAACAAAATTAGGTGAAATCGATTTTGAATACATGGGAAACTATATTCAAAAAATAATAAATGATAATTTACAGATTGCTGATTCATTTCTAAAAGAAAACAATCTTTCAAATTTCGTTCTTACTCCATCAGAAAAGAAAGCTGTTGAAGACTTAGAGCATGGGAGAATAAATACTAAAGATTATACGATTGCTAGTATTTTTAATATTTATTCACCATCTAAACGCTTTAATGCAAATGCTATAGAATTTGGCGGTAAATATCCATATGTAGCTCGAGGTTCAGAAAATAATGGAATAAGAGGTTTTACAAGTCAAAATATTCAATATTTGAGTAAGGGGAACACTATTTCGTTTGGACAAGATACAGCAACTATATACTATCAAAGAACACCATATTTTACAGGTGATAAAATTAAAGTAATGGAGTTGACTGATTCTGAGTTAAATGAAAATAGAGCAATTTATTTAATATCTGCAATGAGGAAATCATTTTCTACTTTTGCTTGGGGAAGTTCATCCTTCAATGAGGATATTTTGAATAATGTTATCATAAAGTTACCAATAACCAAAACAAATGAAATCAACTACGATTTTATGGAAAACTATATTTCTGCACAAAAGAAACTTGCGATGCTTCCTATTATAAAAACACCCGAAATTGAACAAAACAAAAGGGAATATGACATAGAAAAAGAATACAGAATAATGAATGTTGCAGATAAAAAGGATTATTATGAATAATAATTAACAAGCCAGGGCGTTGCGGGAGCGACGTTTGAGCTCCCGCTCGAAGGGGTAGCGGAAAAGACCGGAACGAACGAATGTGAGCGAGGACTTTGAAGCGAGGGGAAACCTTTCCCCTCCTATCTACTATCTACTATCCACTATCCCTAACACCTAACACCTATCACCTATTCCCTATCCACTATCCACTCCTCCTTCACTATCCACTTCTCCCCCACTATTCCCTATCCCCTTTATTTCCACTATAATATCTCCATTATGAAAGCATCTAAATTTATTAACTGGACACTGCGCGAAGCACCTAATGACGCAGTTATTTCTAGCCATCAGCTGATGATGCGCGCAGGACTTATTCGTAAGCTTGGAAACGGACTTTATTCTTATATGCCTATGGGATTAAAGGCATTCCGTAAGGTTGAAAAAATTATTCGTGAAGAACTAGACCGGGCAGGTATGCTCGAAATGAAGCCTACTGTTGTTCAGCCTGGTGAAATATGGAAGGAATCGGGACGCTGGGAAAAGATGGGTCCTGAAATGCTTAAGCCTCAGAATCGTGGCGGACAGGATATGGTTATTTCGCCAACTGCAGAAGAGGCTTTTACTGCTCTTGTTCGTGACGGACTTACTTCTTACAAGCAGCTTCCTTTTACTTTGTATCAGATTAATACTAAATACCGCGACGAAATCCGCCCACGCTATGGCGTTATGAGAGGCCGTGAGTTTACAATGATGGACGCTTATTCTTTCGATAAGGATCAGGCTGATTTGGACGCTTCTTACGAAAACGCCGCTGCCGCTTACCGTCGAATCTTTAAGCGCATGGGTCTGAATACAATTTCCGTAAAGGCCGACACTGGTGCTATGGGTGGTTCCGGTTCTGAAGAGTTTATGGTAGAAAGCGAAGTTGGTGACGATACACTTATTCTTTGCCCTGGCTGTAAATATGCCGCTAACGTAGAAAAAGCTGCCTGCAAGGATGATGTTGCTCTTGATTCAAACGGCAAGCCACAGGCTGCAACTAGCGCCGCCGTTGAAGAAATCCCAACTCCAAATGTACGCACTATCGAAGAGCTCAGCGAGTTCCTTAAAACAACTCCACAGGCATTCATTAAGACTCTTATTTACAAAGTAGAAAATCCTGGTGTTGAGCTTAAGGGTGACTTTGTTGCTGTTTGTATTCGCGGCGACCTTGATGTAAACGAAGCTAAATTGTGTGCTCTGCTCAAAGCAAGCAGTGTTGAACTTGCAGAAGAGGCTGATGTTGTAAAGATTACAGACGCTCCTGTTGGTTTTGCAGGTCCTGTAAAACTTACAAAGGCTCAGGTTATTGCAGACAAAACTGTTATGACTATGCACGACGCTGTAACCGGTGGTCTTAAAAAGGATGTTCATTTTATTCACGTTGAACCAGGCCGCGACTTTACACCATTTATGACTGCAGATGTTCGCATTGTAAAACCTGGTGATATTTGTCCTGAATGCGGCGGAACCTTCTACTCTAAAAAAGGAAACGAGCTTGGACATATCTTTAAGCTTGGCGAAAAATATACAAAATCAATGAACGTAACTTACCTTGATGTAAACGGAAAGCTTGCTACTCCAATTATGGGCTGTTACGGAATTGGTGTTGACCGAACTCTTGCAAGTATTATCGAAGCACATCACGACGACAACGGAATTATGTGGACAATGAGTACAGCTCCATTCCAGGTTGCTGTTGTTCCAGTTATGTACAAAGACAAAATGAAGGAAGTTGCAGATAAGATTTACGATGAGCTTACTGCTGCCGGAATTGATGTTCTTCTTGATGACCGTGACGAGCGCCCTGGCGTTAAGTTTAAGGATGCAGATCTTATCGGCTACCCAATCCGAATTGTTGTTGGCGACAAGAATCTTCCAAACGTTGAGCTTAAGCTTCGTTCTGCAAGTGCACCAGAGCTTGTTCCTGCCGATACTGCAGCAGCAAAAGCCGCACAGATTGTTCGCGACGAGTTAGCTAAATTAAACGCATAAAACTCAATTGTGTACGAAGGTGCTGATATGAAAAAGCTTTTTTTATCATTATCACTTTTTCTCTGCGGTATGCTTACTGCGTTTGCAATGCCCGGCTTTACTTCCTTTATCAAGGATAACTCCGGACAGTACGTATATTACCGCGACAGCTCCTTCGTGCGTGAAAGCTATATTGGAATCCTCACCTACGATGATTCAACGTATCAGGTAAGATATTATGCTCCAAAGGATGAAAAGAAAAAGCTTCCCGAAAAAGATGTTGCAATTCTTATGACGGTGAATCCTGAAGCAAACGGCTGGGAAATGACAGGCGAAAGACTTATGTCAAGAATCACTTCTTCGCAGGAGGATGTTGATTTAATAAACTATATCCACGACCTTTTGTACGAGTTTGCTTCGCGCCGCAGTAAAATTGAGTTTTCCCCGTATGATGATGATTATGTCTGGTCCAACGACTTTAACGAGAACGGCGTAAAACGGACACAGGAATATTTCCAGTTCGGCGGAACAGTCACAATCAATTTTGACTGTCTTATCCCTCTTTTTAATATTAAAAGCATTACCACTGCTGATGGTGATGTTGTTTTCCGCTGCTGTACTATAGGCTGCCTTAAATCTTCGGATGATAAATCCTTCAACGAGTTTAAGGGCATTAAGGCTCCAAATATGAACATAAAGACTGGCGACACAGCTTCTTCTTCTGATGCAGTTTATTCTGCTAAAAAGACCCGCAAGCACGTTTGTGGAAACCGCTCTATAACCCTCGACCAGAACTGGAGCTACAGCGAAGAAAGCCCTAACATTTGTACTTTAGGCAACGACTCAGTTATTACAATGTTTACAATTCCAATGCTCGCTGATGATAAAAAGCAGAATGAGTTCTATTCAATTTTTGCTTTCTTAAACAGTGTGTACACAAAATACATAGATTTGAGCTCCTGTGAGCTTAGCTACAACAAAAAGAAAAAGGCTTATACGATAACCGTGGATTCTTACATCCCTGAAAGCACCTCTTTCATCACCGCCAGCAATATCCTCCTCGAAAACCCACAAGGCGGCTACGACGTGCTGACGTTAAGCACTTACAAAAAGCCTTACGAAACAAATCAAGATTACTTCAAAAAGATTTTAAGCTCGTACAAATAAGTTAGAATGCATTCCTAGAAAGAGGCGAACCTATCCACTGACCTTCACTGCCAAGATATTCTTTCTTTTCGCCTTCGATTAAGAACTGTACGCTTTTTACAGTAGAGAAGCTTGTCGCCGTATATACAATCTGCATCAGCTGAGCATTATAGCCTTCAACGCCGAATGTGTTTATTTCAAAATCTTCGCTGAAATCAAGGTAAGCAACACCATTCTGTATTTTTATTCCCAAAAGCTTTGTGCCCGCTGGAATTAAACTCTGACAGTTCTTTTCGGCCGCAATAGAAGCATCCGGTCCTTTAAGCAAAAGCTTTAAGGCTGTAGAAAGCGGAGAATCATCTTTTGGAATAGATCTTTTTACAAGCTTGCGGACAACAGAACCTTCCGAATCAATCTCTACAAAGCAAAGCTGCAATTCGGTGATAGGTACTTCTGTTTTTACAGATTCAGCTTTTGCAGTTTCCTTTTCTGATGATGTTGATTTTGTAACAGCTTCTTTTTCTGGTGCCGGCTCTGGAGTTATCTTCTGCTCCTGTTTTACAGGCTGAGTCTGTTCCGGTGCAGGAGCTGGTTTCTTCTCTGTTTCTATTTGAATCTTAACGGTTGAATCTTCGGTAACAACAGTCTGTTTCTGTTCACCGGTTGAGTCTGCTTTTTCTGGAACCTCGTGTTTTTCTACAAAGCCAGGAGTAGCTCCGAATACTCTTTCAAAAAAGTTCGTCTCTTTGAGATTTGTGATGATTGTATCTTTCTTAACTAAAAAAACAATAAAGCAAACGAGTACAACTAAAACTACACACGCAACAGTAAAACCAGATCTTTTCTTTTTCTTGTCAGCCATACCTTTATTATCGGTATTTTTTTAGTTGAGGTTAGCAAGATATTCGTTGATTCCGGCGGCCGCTTTACGACCTTCGCCCATTGCAAGAATTACAGTTGCTGCGCCAAGAACAATGTCGCCGCCAGCCCAAACCTTTGTATGGCTTGTAGCCTGTTTTTCATCGACGATAATGTGACCCTTTGAATCTGCATCAAGACCAGGTGTTGTTGCAACAAGCAGAGGGTTACTTCCGTTTCCAAGAGCAACAACAAGCGCATCACATTCAATTTCGTGTTCGCTGCCCTTGATTGCTACTGGAGAACGTCGTCCACTTGCGTCAGGTTCACCAAGCTCGTAGCTCAAGCAAACTAATCCACGAACCTTGCCTTCTTCAGTTCCAAGAACTTCAATAGGGTTTTCAAGGAAGTGGAACTCAATTCCTTCTTCTTCGGCATGAGCAATTTCTTCCCGACGGGCAGGCATTTCATCGCGTGTACGACGGTAAATTACGCTAACCTTTTCTGCACCAAGTCTTAAAGCCATACGAGCAGCATCCATTGCAACGTTTCCGCCACCTGTAACACAAATGTGCTTTGCCTCGTACAGAGGAGTTGCAGCATGCTCTTTATCGTAAGCTTTCATTAAGTTTGCACGGGTAAGATATTCGTTTGCAGAGAATACACCAATAAGATTTTCGCCAGGGATATTGAGGAACTTTGGAAGACCGGCGCCGGTTCCAATAAAGGCAGCATCAAAACCCTTTTCGGTCAAAAGCTGCTCGAGTGTATCTGTTCGGCCAACCAGGAAGTTTAATTCAAACTTTACGCCGATTTTTTTAAGGTTTTCAATTTCTTCCTGAACAATTGCCTTTGGCAGACGGAACTCTGGAATACCGTACATCATAACACCGCCTGCCTTGTGGAAGGCTTCAAAAACTGTTACATCGTGACCAGCTCGTGCACAGTCAGCGGCAACAGTAAGTCCGGCAGGACCAGAACCAATTACGGCAACCTTTTTACCAGTCTTTTCTGCAATCTCTGGAACAGAAACAAGTTTATACTGGCGTTCCCAATCTGCAACAAAGCGTTCAAGTCGACCAATAGAAACAGAGCGTTCAGCATCCTTGTAGATTTTTCCAACCATACAAGTTTTCTGGCACTGCTTTTCCTGTGGACAAACACGTCCGCAAATTGCAGGCAAAAGGCTTGTTCTCTTAACGATATTGACAGCCGCCTTAAACTCGCCCTTGGCAATCTGTCCAATAAAGCCTGGAATATCAATGTTTACAGGGCAGCCTTCTACACAAGTAGGATTTTTACACTGCAGACAGCGGTTTGCTTCTACAACAGCCTGTTCCTTAGAAAAACCATAAGTAACCTCGTCCATAATGCGGGCACGTTCCTTTGGGTCTCTGTGAGGCATTTCCATCTGGGGAATTGCAGTTCTATCCTTTGGTGTAAGTCCACCATTTTTAATTTTCTCTTGTATCTTATTATATTCAGCAGTTACATCTATCATTTTTGTTCCCTTGTTTATGCAAGTTTATCTGCAGCAGCCTGCATTTTACACTTATGGAAATCTTCCTGCTCTCTCTCTTTAAAGGATTTCATTCTAAGCATCATATTGTCCCAGTCAACCTGATGAGCATCAAACTCAGGACCGTCAACACAAACAAACTTAGTTTTTCCTTCAATGCTTACACGACATCCACCGCACATTCCAGTTCCGTCAATCATAATTGTATTCAAAGAAACTGTAGTTTTAATGCCGTACTCTTTAGTTGTAAGCGCGCAGAATTTCATCATTATTGGAGGTCCAATTGCAATAACCTCTGCAGGAGGACATTCACTTTCGCATAATTCTTTTACAGGAACTGTAGAAACACCCTGTCTGCCGGCAGAACCGTCATCTGTCATAATGATAACTTCGTCTGCAATGGCTTTCATTTCATCAACGTAAATCAAAAGGTCTTTATTGCGGGCACAGATAATCATAATTACTTTATTACCTGCAGCTTTGTGTGCCTGTACTATTGGATAACAAGGTGCAACACCAAAGCCCCCGCCAACAACTACAACCGGTGCATCGTATTTTTCTATTTTAGAAGGATTCCCAAGTGGTCCTAAAATAGCTGGAAGTTCCTGTCCTGCTTCCATAAGCGATAATTTGTAAGTTGTAGCACCAACTGCCTGAAAAACAAGGGCAATCCACCCTTCCTGAGCATTAGCATCTGCAATTGTCAACGGTATTCTTTCGCCAACATCAGGCTCAACCTGAACAATTACAAACTGACCTGCTTTCCTGTTCTTAGCAATTTCTGGTGCCGCAACTCTCATATAAAACACACCAGCCGAAAGCTGTTTTTTCTCAATAATTTTAAACATTGTGACCTCAAATCATTTCTATGTTTAGAAACACTTTGATTATTGTATTTTATCTCTCACTTTTGCACAAGTATTAAGCTGTAACTTTTAGAAGCCTACACAGGCTGTTACAAAGGCACCAAGTCCAGAACCCTTAAAGCTTGTCTTAATATTTGAAGACTCAAAAGCAATTCCCGCATCAACTTCTACAAGTCTGAAATTCAAGGCGAGGGTTGCTTTGTGCTTATAGATTTCATCAGTTCGTTCTGTAGAAAGATACAGGCTGATAATGTTTATAAGGCTAAGCTTTGTACCAATAAGATAATCTATATAAGCATAAGTTTCTGATCTGTCCTTAGCAAATGGATGCTTAATACCAATACCAAGAGTTCCGTAATAGCTCATAAGCCAGCTGAAAGGCTTAAAGTCTGCTGAAACGGCAATCTTCATTGGACGGTGAATATAATACTTTTCTGCTACAGGATCTGAGAATAACTGGTCAAGGCCTGGAGTTGATTCTGTTGACTCACCTTCAGAGCTTTCACCTTCAGAATCTTTCTTATTACCTGTAAGCTGATCTACAGAGAATGACCACTCATTTGAATAATTCAATGTTGTTCTATAGTTCAAATGACTAGGAGCCATAGGAATACGAACAGAACCGGTTACAGTAAGGAAATCTAAAGGCTTAAAGCTTACCTGTCCACTCATATCAAATCCCATTGAAGGACCAATCTGATTAATCATCTGATTTATCATTGTATTGGTATCTTTAGCAAGTTCATTTGTCATAGGAATTGCAGAATAGAAATCCATATTTCCATTAACAAGCAGATTATAAGAATTATTATCCTTGTTGTATCCGGCTTTTACATATGCATCATTAGTTGTAACATGTGCAAGCGATGCAAATACAGCAGGTTGTACTCTGATATTGAACTTTTTCAGATTAAAACCTACATCAACCTGACCAAATGCAAAGGCATCAACATAACCATCAATAGAGATTTTTATATCATCTTCAAGACTATTACCTTTTGCCAGTAATTTAAACAAATCCTTAGAAATACCAAACTTAGAGTATAAATCAACACCGGCTTCAACTCCAAAATGAAGTCCCTTCTTAAAGTCGAGTGTAATACTTACATTTGGCATTGTATCTGCCGTCAAATTAAAGCCCTTCTTAGGCATGCCGTAATAAAGCTCTTTCAAATCAATAATAACTTCTTTCTGCAGGAAATCTGCTACAGACAAAGTGTTATTAGAAATATCTACAGGAGCATTTAATTTTATTTCAAAAATACGATGGTCAAAGAAATCTGCAGGACCAGCAAAAGTACGGGCAATGAGCAATACAAAAGATAAACAAATTACAACAAATCTTTTCATTATTCATTTCCTCCTTCGTTATTTTCGTTATTAGTGTTATTTGATTTTAAGTTATCTAACCAGAGAACCTTATCGCTTGTTGCTATCTTAATAAAAAGATTTGTATCAAAAATAGTTTCTCTTGGAATGCTGAGTGTTCCCTTTGGAATTACAAAGCTTACAGAAGGAGTGAGCGGATATGCAAGAAGCTCATTAGGTGTAAGAGTCAGCGTACCTCCAGAAATCATCTTTAATGGTTCCTTAGGTTCTGCTGCACCATTCTTACCATCAAGATCAATTACAAGCTTCATCTCATCATCTGTATTTGTAGTGAACTTAAATGGAAGCTTTATAGGTTCATAAACAATCTTAACATCCTTTATAACATTGATGTAATCTTCAAATTTTTCGTAATCAGCGCTGCTTGTTCTTCCAAGTAAATCTTTTTGTTCTTCACCTTCTTCATTGTTTTGAAGTAACTTAAACAGATCCATGGATATTTCGTCTGTTACATTAAACTCAAGTCGAATTATACCAAGTACAGAAAGTGAAATTGTTGTTGAACCGGTTTTCTTCATCTGCTCAACATCATTCTTGCTGATTTCTATTGTATCTTCGTTTCCATCAGAAGTAAGACCAATATCATAAGAAACACACAAAGAACCTTCAGCTTTACTGTTAAGAAGGGCTGCCAAATCTGCATAACCGTAATTTGCCATTGCCCGTCCAACATCGGTAGTAACAGCACCTGTTTCATCAAATGCTAAAGCAATGTTCTTTCTGAAAGCAAGATTATCTTTTACATCTGTTTTATTTTCTGCATCATAATGTCCAAGCATATACTGTTCGTTTCCTGCCATTCCTTCTGCAGGATTTCCGTCATCATCTCCAATGTATGCTTTAATTACACCATTGAACTTTGTTTTTTCAAAAAGTCCGCCGGAAGCAGGAGTTTCTGCACAAAGATAAAGAGGAAGCTTTGTGAACGAAAGATTCTTTGCAACATCAGAACCTACAGTTTCTTCCATTGAACTAAAGATAGAAGAAAGATTCATTCCTGTAGAAAGCTTATTGCTTTCGCGTCTTCCTGCTGTATTAATCCACATTCTTTCCCAGTTAAGAACAGGAGTTACTGTAATATCAAGAACATAAGTTGCTCCAGGCGCTACATTCTTGATTGTGATTGTGTTTTCGTCTTCGTCATAACCAGGGAAATTGATTTTTGCATTAATATCTACTTTACTTGTCTGTTCTGGATCAAACTCTGTTGTATACTCTGTTTCCTCATCAGACTTATTAATTACTTTCAAAATATCCTTTTCCAAACCAGCTTCGGTTTTTTCTGTTGTTTCAAGTACTACTGATTTATTATTAAACTTAAAGAAATTTGAAGTAATTTCAATTCCTACCGGATTCTCATCTGGAAGAGTATTTGTATATTCAATATTGAATCCATACTCATCCCATTTGATTTTCTTTACATTGTCTGTAACTTCTTTTGGTAAAGCAACTTCCTCATTTATTTCTGTTCTATATGTTTTTGTTGCTGAATCAAGTTTTACTACAGCCTCTTTAATTTCCAGAACCTCTACAGCTACTGTGATGCTAGGATTAATAGCTTTTCCTTCATCATCAATGAAAGCTACTGTAGCATTGTTGAGATAAACATTTCCTGTTTTAATTTCATAAGCAAGGTTGTCGTTATTAAAAGATAAATTGTCTAATGGTAACTCTGTGTCTGTCTCAGTAAGCTGACCTTCCAAAGCACCAGAAAGAAGCATGGTGTAATTGTAAGAAACACCATTGTTTGTCCATATTTCAGGAAGAGCAAATACAACAGAAAGGGTTCCTTTACCAATTGTATAAGATGAAAGGCTTGATTGATTTCCAATTGACATTTCTTTTTTAGGGGCCGAAATTGGAACACCGCTTGAAATTGTAAGACCTGTTGCTTCTTTTACAACACTGTCTTCAGCAACTCTTGCATAAAAGCTTACTCCAACAGAGTTTGTAAACTCAAAAGTCAATCCTGTTTTTTGAATTTCTACATCAGTTAGCGGAAGATTTGCCTGTGAAACACCATTTACTGTCTTAAAGTTTGCTCTGGAAAGTTCTGTATCGCCTTTTTTAAGGATAATGTCACCGATAATTACGTCATCTTCGTCTATCGGTCTGATTATCATAGTTCCAGATTTATATTTTACACTATTAAATCCATCATTAGATGCTGCATTTGTTGAAATAAAATTTACATCTGCAGAGTGTTTTGTTACTCCGTACATGCTTACAAGAGCGTTGATTTTCTTGTTTACATCAAGTTCAACTTCTTTTGTTATAGGATCTTTGCTGATATTAGGAATTTCAATTGTCTTAGCAACATTAATTCCGTCAATTGTCGTTGTAATGTCAGCTTTATCCAAAGAATCACCAAGATCAAGAGGAATATCCTGCATACTCATCTTCAAAAGAAGACTCTTTGTTGTGTCTGAGCTTGTTGAATCTGGATTATAATCGTAAAGCTTGTAATTTGGGCTTCCTTCTCCTTCACTCTGCTCACCATCAGAACTCTGATTGCTTAAGAAAGAAGAAAATGAAATATACTCTCCCAAATCAAATTTCTTTTCTCCAATAGCCAGATTATAAACTGCCTCATCGCTTGTTTTAATTCCAAATCTTTCAGGTTTTTCAAAGTCAAAACCACAGCTTGAAAAAAGAACAGCAATTATGAACAAAACTCCTATGTTCCAAAATTTATTCATAAGAACCTCCGTATAAAGTATTTAAAATACCGTCCTAATTATAGCATAAGTTCCTTTTTATAACAAACTTATGTTGAAAAGGATTCACATTTTATAGAATATAATGCTTAAAAAATGCTCAAAAACCTCATTTATTTGTTAAAAAATGCTGCAAACGGATTGTAACTCATTCCATCATCGCTGCCGGAGTTACCGTTGTTCTGGCGATTGTTTCTGTCGCGGTTGCGATTATAATCACTGTTTTTATTGTCGCCGGCTCCATTTCTGGTTCCGTCGCCTTTTTTTACAATAACCACTCGTTTTCCGTTTCCTGATGATGATGAACCGCCTTTTCCACCGTCGCCAGCCCGGTTTTCGCGCCTTGGAGCCGATTTTTCGCCGGTGCCTGCTCGTGAGGCGGCATCGCTCTTAAGCGAAAGGCTTATTCTTCGGCGGATTGTGTCCAGCTGAATGATTGTAAACTCACGTACATCACCAACCTTTACAACCTCCATTGGATCTGAAACAAAGCTGTCGCTAAGCTCGCTCAAATGAACAAGACCTGTTTCGTGAAGACCAATATCAACAAAAGCACCAAAATCAACAACATTGCGGATTTTTCCGGTTACCTTCATGCCTTCGCGCAAATCTTCAAACTGGAGAACACCCTTCTGCATAATTGGAGCAGGATAACCGTCTCGAGGGTCTCTGTTCGGCTTTTGAAGCTCTTCTACAATATCTTTTACTGTCTGAACACCAATGCTGTATTTTGCAGCAACCTCGTCAATCTTGCTGGAGGTTATTTTTTCACCGCTCTGTACCATTGGAAGAATCTCGCGGGCTGCATCGTAGTTTTCTGGGTGAACCCAGGTATTATCAAGAGGATCTGAGCTTTCTGCAATCTTAAGGAAGCCGGCACACTGCTCAAAAGCCTTTGGACCAAGCCCCGGAACCTTTTTCAAATCCTCGCGGCTTGTAATTTTACCGTTTGCATCGCGGTAAGCTACAATTTTCTTTGCTGTAGAAACATTTATTCCAGAAACATACTTCAAAAGCATGTAAGAAGCGGTATTTAAGTTTACGCCAACATTATTTACAACAGAGCTAACAACCTCATCCAGCTGGTCTGCAAGCTTTTTCTGGTTTACATCGTGCTGATAAAGGCCAACTCCAATAGCTTTAGGGTCAATTTTTACAAGTTCTGCAAGCGGATCCTGCAAACGGCGGCCCATAGAAATTGCACCACGAACCATAACGTCCAGATCAGGGAACTCTTCTGTAGCAACAGGGCTTGCTGAATAAACAGAAGCACCAGACTCGTCAACTACAGTGTATTTTACATCTGAATCTGCGTAGTTTTCGCTGATTACCTTAGAAACGATAGCCTGTACCTCGTGAGAACCGGTTCCGTTTCCTACAGCTACAACCTGAATATCGTATTTATCAATTGCGTCGTTAATTGCATCGTAAGCGCCCTTTGCATCCTGCTCCTGGAAAATCTTAAAGAAGCCAAGATATTTTCCTGTTTCATCAAGAGCGGCGCACTTTGTACCGTTTCTGTAGCCAGGGTCAACACCAAGAACACGACTGCCCTTAATCGGCTGAGTCATAAGCAGATTTTTAAGATTTTCGCTGAATACTCCAATTCCGTGGTCATCTGCTTCATCAGACTCTTCACTACGGATTTCGCGTACAACAGCTGGAGAAAGAAGTCTTACAACACCGTCTTCAATTGCATCCTTGTGATATTGATTGCTGATAATTGTTCTTTTCTGGAGCATTGCAACTGCATTATCAACCTCAACGTCAATTGTAACCTCAAGTGCACCTTCTCTTTCGGCACGATTAATAGCAAGAATACGGTGTGGTTTTACCTGATTAAGCGGCTCCTTGTAATCCCAGTACATCTGATATGTAGAAGCCTTCTGGGCAGTTTCTTCATCCTGTCCTTCCGGAACAATACCCTTTGTTACAATATTGCCTTCGCGCATATAAAGCTCATGAACTGCAGTACGATTATCAGTATTCTGGCTTACGCGTTCTGCAATAATATCCTTTGCGCCTTCAAGAGCATCGGTAGCAGTCTCTACGTTTAAGGCAGGATCTTCATTATCAGTCTTTATATATTTTTCAGCTTCCTTTTCGCAGGCACTGTCGTCATTTTCGGCAACAATAAAGTCTGCAAGAGGTTCAAGACCTTTTTCTGCGGCAACCATACCGCGTGTTTTCTTCTTTTTCTTAAATGGAGCCCACAAATCTTCAAGTGCAGTAAGTGTCTGAGCAGACATTATTGCTTCATAAAGAGAATCTGTAAGCTTTCCCTGATTAAATACGCCCTTTACAATTTCAAGGCGTCGTTCTTCAAGATTTTTATACGATTTGAAGGAATGGTCTATGCTTAAAACCTGAACTTCGTCCAAATTATCTGTTCTATCTTTTCGATAACGGCTTATAAAAGCTACAGTACAACCTTCATTAAAAAGGCTGATTACTGCACTTACCTGTGCAATGCGGATACTCAATTCATCCGCAATTTTTTTCATAATTTCGACTTCGTTTACTGTGAGTGAGTCAATCTGTTCTTGTGTAAATTCCATAGTGGAGATATTTTAATGTAAATCACTGTCCAATTACAAGGCTTTCAAGAACTTCTGGATTTGTTACATTATTTTTCATCTGAAGCATAAGCTTTTCCAAAGCCATCTTCAAATAGTTATTGTTGAGCTTAAGAAGATTTTCAACCAGCTGATCCTTGTATCGGTTGCTCAAGCCAGGAGTTCCATCCTTGTCGCAGAAAGCAAATACATACAGGACAAAATCATTAAACTTTCGGGTCATCATCAACGTTGCAGAAGCTCTTATGATAAGACCGTTCAAGAAGAAATTAAAATCCTGAATTACATCGCCTACACTCATCTGCAGGGACTCTTCTGTTGAAACTAAAGAAAAGTGACTTAAGCTTAAATCCTGCAGCACGCCTGTATAAGTTTTCTCATCAAAAACAAAAGAATAGGTGTAATATTTTGTACAGAAACCACGAATATTCATTCGTCGGCCCCGCAGGTTAATGCTTTGCAGATATTCAAGCATTATTCCAACATTAACTCTTTTCTGATACTCCAGCTGAATACAGTCACCTGCAATACCAATCATATTCTTAAAGGTGAGTTCTATGGCATTTCTGTAATTCTTTTCCTGTTTTTTCAAGAAAGTAACGCAAATTGTAATTGTTTTGCCATAGGTTGCATTTAATCGGCTTATGTATTCAATCCAGTTTATGTCAGGAATAACTGAATCTATATTGATAATTAGAACACAATCCTTAAATGTTGATGCTATAATATTTACCTTATCGGCCAGTGAATTCTGTTTGTCGTTTTCAACAAAGTAACACTCATAACCCTGCAAAAAATATTCTGTTAAATTGCTTTCTGGAAAAAGAGAAGTATCAGGAGCTACAAAAAAAGCTTTTCTTCCAGCGGCAAAATCTCTAACCGTAATACTCAAATCCTAACCTCCAAAATGGGTCTACAATAAGAAATTATAACACCAAAATTTGTATTTTGCACTAAATAAAGTTTCTTACCTTGTGATGTTCGACATTCTTTGTTTTTACAGCCACAATATAGCTGCCAAACATTACGGTTACTGTGTCGAACAGAGTAGCAAACGAACAGATAATTAACGCAGCAGGCTTTAACAAAAGGAAGCTTGTTTCAAAACCCTTTCCATATCTTTCGCACAGAATTGTAAGTAAAATGAACGCTCCTCCAGAAGGGAATCCACCCAAAAGGAACGAAAGCCCAAACGAAAGCAGAGAAACCCACATTATATCGCTGAATGGAATGCTCAAGCTTGAGTAAGAACGCCAGATTAAGAAGAAGCTTATTGTCGTTACAAGGGCTGAACCGCCGCGAGAGAACATTGAAAACAGCGGATAAACAAAGCCGTTGCAGCGTCTTCTGATTCCAAGGCTTTCTTTTCCGTGACGAATAATGAGCGGTAAAGAAAGATTTGTGTCTCCGGTAATAAACGAAAGCATCATTGGTGCAATGCTTGCGTACAAAACTCTGTATGGACGTGGATCGTGGCATACGTAGCGGATAATAAGCGGATAAATGATTCCTGCAACAATTACGAAGTCACACAGGAACATAATAATCATTGGGGTGTAAATGCCGGTTGCAATAACAGAGCGGAAGGTTACGGTCCAGCTGGCTACAAAAGCAATCATTAAAACGGACATTACCTCTGTAAAGAAAACTGAAATATAGTAAAAAAGCTTTGAGAAGGAGTCGGCAATTGTAGAAACGGGCTTAAAGGTTACCTGGTCTGAGCCGCTTTCCCAACCGATAAGGCTGCCGAACAAAAAGGCAACCAGAAGGAAAGAACTTTCGTGCAGGGAATCAAAAGCAGAGAAAGGAAAAAGCGAAAGTACCATTCCCCGTACATCTATGTGAGTTATTTCTGTAGCAACATCAATTGTAATTGGAATACGCGGCAACTTTACAAGAAGAATAGAGGCAGTTCCAACTATAGTCAAAATCAATGCAGAAATGATGATGATTGAAAAAGTCCATATTGAAGTTTTAAGCAGGTTTTTAGAAAGGCGCAGCTTGTTGATTGCAACCACTGACGTACAGAAAACGAGTGGTACAACAAGGTAACGGCCAAAACGAACAAACAGTTCTGTTGTAAATGCAAGGATTGCTGAACCACGAGCACCGTCCAGATGGAAAATAAAGGTAATTAAAACACCAAGAAGTATACCGGCAAGATATTTAATCCAAACTTTCATAAAAAATATTATAGCATAAAATATGTGTATATGAAAATATTGTATTATTCTAGAATAGTGAAATCACTGATTATTACATGAAAATAAACATCATCACCATCATTCTTAAGATCAGAAGCAGGTCTCTCATATCTGATAGATAAATCTGTTTTTTCTGGATAATGATTTTCTTCATTGTAATCTACATGATACTCTGCCCACCAAAACATTTTATTATCAAAACCAGACTTATAAGTATTGTATTGTTCTAGAAGCTCTTCAAATAAATCATCTATAGAAGCAATGTATTCATCATCTTCTTCTTTTGGAACAGTTTGAGCGTATGCTGAATCTTTTTGTATAACATCCCCGTTTTTTTTACTTTCACGTGAAATTTGTATCATAGGCAATTTACTCTGTAAACAAAAAGCCTTTTAAAGTAGTTGACTGTAGAAACAAGTCAAGGTATCTTAAAATAAAAAAGGAGATTCATGATCATGCCCATAAATCAACATAATTCTTCCCCACAAAAACGACTTGCAAATCTTATGGCGGCTCGGCTTGCACCTGACGCAGATAAAGAAGCAATAGACAAACGAATCTGGGATTCCTTTGGCGAAACATGGTGTGTTATGTTTACCGATCTGAGCGGATTTTCAAGAGGAACAGAAAAGTTTGGAATTATTCACTTTATGCAGATAATCTTTGAATCTGAACGTCTTGTTCTGCCAATTATTGACGATTTTGACGGACTTTTAGTTAAGAGCGAAGGCGACAGTCTGCTTGTTTTGTTCAAACGTCCTGAAAAGGCTATTTTATGCTGTAAGAAAATCCATGAAGTTTTGCATGAATACAACAAAACAAAAAGCGAAGAAGAACAAATCTTATTTTGTGTAGGACTTGGCTATGGTGACATTTTAAATATTGGTTATGCAGATGTTTTTGGTGCAGAAGTAAATGCTGCAAGCAAACTTGGAGAAGACACCGCAAATGCATGGGAAATCCTTGTAACCGAAAATGTAAAAAATGAAGTTGAAAATGAAGCCAAGGATCTTGGTTTTAGTTTTAAGAAAATAGATGTTGTGCCGCCTGGAGCTAAGGGTGCGTATAAGGTTGAAATCTAAACAAGCTCCCACAGTGAATAACATAATTGAAGCAAAAGCTCTCTCTGTGCTATAATAACCCTATGTCAGATATTCTATTTATTGGCAAAGATTTGCCGGATTCAATTGATTTTGCAGAAGGACTTGCAAGCATAAACAGAAACGTTTTTACATCCACAAAGGACGAAACAGAAGCAGAAAACTTTGCAGCTGAAAATATTTTCTCTGCAACCTGGAACAAAACCTCTGCTATTTCGGCACGTTCCTTCTTAATCAAAGCAGAAACAAAGTTCCCGGATATAAATGAATATCTTCTTTATTTTGACTCTTACTATTACAGCACAAAGTTTGAGCTGGACAAGACAGAATACGTTACCGCAGCCACAGATTCCCTCATTTCCAGCTATCAGCTGTTTATAAACGAGCTTCTTTCGCGCCTTGAGCAGAAAAAAGAACCTTCAGTAATTGCTTTTATGGCAAAAACGTATCCTTCTAAGTACGAGGTGCTTCACAACGGCACAAAAGGCGTAAATATTCATCCTGCAAGCAATATTGTAAGTGCAGCACAGGAAGCTTTCCTTTCTCTTGCAGAAAATACTTCAACTTTAGTTGGCGAACGCCCTTACCTTTCGGTACTTCTTTCCAAATGCGACTACACAAACGAGTTTTTTTCGAGCGAAAAACAGCTTGCTTCCTGGCTGGCACAGGGAATTGACTCCATAAAAGGCATGAAAAATCATCAGACTGCAAAACAGGCCGGAACCTGGGTAAAAGCTGGTGCAAAAATCCCTACAGGATTATCGCTTTTTTCTCTTGTTAGATAACACTTTTCTTATTATAATATAGATGTGTCTGAGCTATATATAGTAGGAACTCCTATAGGAAATCTAGATGACATTACCTTCAGGGCAATTGAGACCTTCAAAAAGGTTGATTTTATTGCCTGCGAAGATACTCGTCATACCTTGCAGCTTTTGAATCACTTTGAGATAAAAAAGCCGCTTATTTCCTGCAGGGCGCAGAATGAAAAGTTTGCGGGCGAAAAAATTGTCCAGCTATTAAAGGAAGGACATTCCGTAGCTTACGCAAGCGATGCGGGCACACCTGGAATAAGTGATCCGGGAGCCGTTCTTGTTGATGTAGTCAGAGAAGCGGGATTTAGAATAATCCCAATTCCAGGTGCTTCGGCCTTTGCCACACTTATTAGTGCGGCTGGTTCCGGCGGAAAAACCCTTATTTTTGAAGGTTTTCTGTCTCCAAAGCCTGGAAGAAGACGAAGCCGTTTGCGCGAGCTGTTGGCAACAGGAGATGCAGTAATTATTTACGAATCTCCGTTCAGAATTACTAAACTTCTTTCTGATATTGCCGATATTGACAGTGAAAGACGGCTTGTGGTTGGTCGGGAACTTACGAAACTGCATGAAGAAATAATCAGCGGTTCCGCAGGCGAATTACAAGAGGAATTTTTGGGACGCGATTCCATAAAAGGTGAGTTTGCAATTTTCATTTCGGGCACAAAAAATGTTCAACTTTTATGTGAAGCATCCGATAATTAATATATAGAGGGGTAGGAAGAAATGATGATAGACAAAATTGGTGGAGTAAATCCTCTGAACAATGTTCAAAACCTTCGCAAAACAGAGAATTCTGCAAGACCAGATGACAACGCAGATTCAATTCATGTTTCCAAAGAAGCTGTCGAAAAGGCAGAAGCTTACTACCTTGAAAAGGTTGCGACAGAAACTCCTGATGTCAGAGCTGACCGGATTGCAGAAATCAAAGAAAAAATTAAGGATCCGTCTTATTTGAATGATGCTGTTATTCAGTCTGCCGCAGAAAAGTTCTTGACAAGTATTGGTCTTTAATTTATTTGTTATAACTTTTTTATAATTACAGCTGACAAAAAGATCGAAAAGGACGGAATTTTTGTATTCCGTCTTTTTTATTTTAAATAAAGTCGATATTATTGAAAAAGGAGAGTAAAAATGTCTGATTTTATTTTTAGAATTACACCGAATATCGTTTTAGGTTCATACACTATCAGCCGCCTTGGCCAGCAAGTAACAGAATGGGGTACCCGTTTTATGATTATAATGGACCCTATCCTTACTGAAATGAAAATACAGGATAAGGTTGTAGAAACCTTAAACGACCGCAAAATAGAAAACTTTGTTTTTAACGAGCTTACAGATGGCTCAACCACAAAGGTTGTAGAAAGAGCCCTTACCCTTGCACGCGAAGCTCATGTTCACGGAATTATTGCTGTTGGTGGAACAAAAGCTCTTAGCATTGGCCGCCTTGTAGCCGCTTTCTTTAACGAAATCCACGACTTTTATACCTTTGTTGACGGTTCTCTCCCAACAACTTCTCCTATACCGTGCATTTGTGTTCCAACAACCTTCCGAACTCCTTTTGTATTTACAAACGAAGTTCCAATAACAGACTCACGCTGCAACCAGTTAAAGCTTATGAAGGTTCAGAACAACCTCTGTAAACTGGTCCTCGTTGACCCTAACCTCATGCTTACACTTACAGATAATCAGAAGGCAACCATAGAAATTGAAGTTATGAACATGGCTACCGAAGCTTATCTTTCACAAAAAGCTAATTTCTTCAGCGATATGTTTGTAGAAAAAGGACTCCAGCTGCTTTCTTACGCAATGGACGGCTCTCCTTCCCTTGAAATTACAACACCAGAAGAGATTCTTTTGGCTCAGGCCGGAACAATGATTTCTCTTGCAACTGCTTCCAGCTCCCTCGGCTTAAGCTCTCTTCTTTCTATGACAATCAACTCACGCTATCAGGTAAGTAAATCTCTTGTTTCTGCAATTCTCTTCCCTTATGCAGTTGAAGATGCCGCAAAGTTTAAGAGTGCACGAATTGAAAATCTTGCAAAGGTTATGAAGATTGTTCCGGAAGATAATGAGCTTGAGCGTGACGAAATTGTAAGGGCATTCATTGACAATACACGTCAGCGAATTGCAAAGGCTAAACTCCCGGCTCGTCTTAAAGATATTCAGCTTTCTATAGAACAGCTTTCTCTTGCAGTAGAAGATGTACAGCAGGTTGATATTGTAAACAAGCTGCCTAGAAGCATGACTACAGACGATATTTTTGACTTTGTAAAAGCTGCATACTAATCTTTAAAAAACTGATATACTTTTCTCTATGATTGAACCTGGCAAATTATTTCAGCTTGAAGGCGGACAAAAACGAAGAAAGCTTGCCCTGACCTTTGGCGCACTTGAAAGAGACATTTCCGGCATTGCAGAAAAAGGCATGGAATATAATTTTAAGGAAATGCCCCGCAGCGAATACGTAAAGAAAATCACAGAAGTATTACTCAAAGATCCTAAGCTTTCGCAGGGAGCTGCTGTGGAGCTTAAAAAGCTTATTTCCGAACAACCGATGGATGAGCTTCGCGTCTGCAACTGTGCCCGCAATCATCTTCTTGAAATAATTGGAACATTTCCTGCCGAATGGGACTTAATTATTGCCCCACACACCCCTCCCACAGACGAAAACGGAATTGTAAGGCAAAGGGACTTTTTCCCAGGCGTTGCAGTTTATGCCGAAGATATCCGCTCCCCGTTCAATATCGGTTCAATTTTCAGGACAGCAGAAGCAATGGGAACCGAAAAGGTTTACATTTCACCCTTCTGTACCGACCCAGAGCAGCCACGCGCCGTAAGAAGCGGAATGGGCTGCATAGAAACCTTAGGCTGGGATCGCAAAGCCCTGGACGAGCTGCCGGAGGATGTTCCGGTGTTTGCACTGGAAACAGGCGGAACAAACATAAACGAGTTTGTTTTTCCAAAAAAAGGAATCTGCATAATTGGTTCGGAAGAACTTGGCTGCAGCCCAGAGGCCTTAAAACGCGCCACTTACGGACGGGTTTCAATTCCTATGAAAGGACTCAAGGCGTCTTTGAATGTAGGGGTTGCGTTTGGTATTCTTATGCAAAAGTGGATTGAAAGCTTAAAATAAAACCTGGTGTACAGGTTTAATATACACTCTGTATTTGCTTAACGATGTAGTCGAGCTTACCTTCGCTGTCAATTCCAAAGTAATGTAATACATTCTGATTCAACTGGTAATACTCAACCTTTCTCTCTATATAATACTGAACAATATCTGCAAGATAAACGTAATTAATAATATCTTTATAAGCTTCAGAGATTCTTTCAGGAGCATTGTGATAGCGGATAATCTCTGTAACACACTCAGAAAATCCCCAGGAAGCAGCAAGCAGACTTCCTGCCTTACAATGACAGCGTTCATTATAGAACATTTCCAGAGCAACATCAGAAATTGCATTTACATGGCTGTCTTCATTTATCTTGTTTCTCTGCACATCTGTAATAACAGAAAGGAAAACGCACTCTATATCGTGCATCATTGCATAAACAAAGATTAAGTCCGGAGTAATTGCATTCTTTGGCGGAAAGTTTTTCGCAAGGTTATAGGCATAGAAAGCAACCCTTGAACTGTGTTCCCACCAGTCATTTTCTGGATTTGGACCATTTATTAAACGAATCTGCGGGTTAGACTCTGTAAAAATATTTTTAAGGTTTTTAATTCCGTGATAATCAATTGCATCAAGCAGTGAACAGCAGTGCTTTTTAGCCGCAATAGCATCCTTAAGCAAAAGAAAGCACAAGGTTACATCTTTACTAAAGAAATCGAGTAATTCAGAAATTGAAATGTCAGGGGCATTTAAAAGCTTATTCAGTTCGCAGAGTTTTTTTTTAATTACAGGAACTGTAGTCTGAGTTCTTGCAAAATCCTCTGCTAAAAAATCAAGATTTTCTGAAATCTTTTCGTTGAGCGGAAGCTCTATTCTGGTAACAGTTTCTTTATCTGTTGTAAATACCTTATAGTTCTGTTTAGAAAGTCCAATTTTCTGCAGCATAAGGATGATGATGATAATACCTAATCCTGCACCTTCCGTCTGGTCCAAAACCTTTGTAAATACATCCTCAATACTGTCGTACTGCTGTGCTATACTGATTTTTTCGATAATTCGCTGGTTTTCAAAACGTGTAAGCACTGCATTGTTTCTGATTTCGATTTTTACAAAGTTTTCGTCCACCTGGAGAACAAGCTTTACATAAAGTCCAGCTTTTTTCTGCTCTTCAAGATAATGGTCGATATTGTTAAGGGTTTCTTCCTTAAAGAAAACCATTCCTTCGTTATAATCGAGCTCTTTATTTATATCCAGATTTTTTTCTTTGAAATATACACGCTTTGTATTTGCTTTTTTTGCATTAGTAAGAAGCTCTCCAACACAGAACTTCAAATACTCAATCATATGATCCTGATGACACTGTAACAAGAACTCAGACAGAACCTCTTGAATATACACTTCCATATTCTTTGGCAGCGTATACGAGGTTATCTCTAGCGGCGTATGCAGTTTTACTGAGGTTTCTATTTTTTCTTTATCTTCTTGTTGTAAAGAAAAATCCTTATCATCCATCATATTCTATTTTATAACAAAAAAGTATAATTTGGAAGTTTTTTTATAATTCGAAATGATTATTTCTAACTTTATAAACTTCACTTTTAGTCAACATTTAATTTTAACACATAAAAACTAATTCCGCTACTTTTTTTCTCCCGTATGCAGATTTATACTGAAAAACCCTTATTTTATACAATTTATTTCTTCCAGTAGGACGGGAAGAAGAAAATTACCATCGTATAAAGCTCCAGACGGCCAGCTAACATTGCAAAACAGTACCACCATTTTACAAAAGCAGGCAGGAATCCGTAGTTTGCAGACGGTCCAAGAAGTCCAAAACCTGGTCCTACATTACCAACCATAGAAAGAGCACCTGTAAGCGAAGTCAGAATATCCAGATTACCAATACATCCAACTCCAGTGGTAATTGCTATAAGCAGCAGATAAACTGTAAGGAAAGACGCTACATTCGAAACAATATTACTGTTACAAGGTCTTCCATTAAGCCGAATACTGAAAACTCCGTGCGGATGAAGCATTTTCCTTGTTTCGTTGTTTACCTGTTTACCAAGAATTACCCAGCGGACAACCTTAAATCCACCAGAAGTAGAACCTGAACAACCGCCGACAAAGAACATTAAAAAGGCAATAAATTGTGCTGTTGCAGGCCAGGTTAAGAAATCATCTGTAGAAAAACCGGTTGTAGACATAAGCGAAATTACCTGGAAAGAAGCATATCTAAGGCTTTTTCCAAAGCTTCCGTATTTAGAAAGCAGACAAAGTGTTACAAGAAGAATACTTGTAAACACAATTGCAAGATAAGCTTTAAGCTCAGAATTGCTCTTAACTTCATCAGACTTGCGGAACAGAGTATAATAGAAAAGACTAAAGTTAATGCCTGCCAAAAACATAAATACAGTAATTACAATTTCTATTGCTAAAGAATTATATCCGCCGATCGAGGCATTCATGGTAGAAAAACCACCGGTTCCAAGCGTTGCGAACCCGTGCGAAAGTGCATCTACAAAATCCATACCGGCAATTTTAAGGGCAATTATTTCAAGAACGGTAAAGCCCATATAAATGCCCCACATTGCCTTTGCTGTTGTAGTGATTCTCGAGGTAACTTTACCTTTTTCCGGGCCTGTTGTTTCGGCTTTTATAAGCTGAAAACCACCGACTCCAAGCAAAGGCAAGACAGCTACAGTGAGCGTAACAATTCCCATACCGCCAAGCCAATGAGAAAGACATCTCCAGAGGTTTATACTACGCGGCAAAGACTCTATTTCGCTTAAAATTGTGGCACCGGTTGTAGAAAAGCCGCTGAAGCTTTCAAAAGCGGCATCTGTAAAAGAATTAAAACTGCCGCTGAAATAAAGCGGAACAGCTCCCATAAAGCTTGCAACTACCCAGGACATTGCTACAGTAAGAAATGTCTGGCGTGTAGTAAGATTATATTTTACTTTTCTTGCAGGAATATTGATTGCCAGCATTAAAACAAAGCTGATTGCCATTGGAATTGCAAACGGAAGAATCATTGCGTATTCCTTGTAGGCAACGGCAACTCCAATAGGAATTAAAAAGGTTCCGCCGACTATTCCCAGAAGAATTGAAATTATTCTAAAAAAGTTTAATACAAACATAACAGCATTCCATCCGTTGGCTAAGCATTTCCGGCAAAATAAGAAAGAACCTTTTTACTGTTCTCTGATTTTGCTATGAGGACAAGATGATCGCCTGCAAAAAGCTGTGTATTTCCGTTTGCAATTGAATATTCTTCTGTTCCAGACTTTCGGCAAAGGAGCGCAAGGAAAGTTCCAGGGTTAGAAACCTCTTTAAGCACCTTTCCGGAAACTTTTGAAGTAGAAGTGATTTCGCACTCAACAATCTCCAGCTCTCCGGTTGTAATTGTATGTATCTCCTTTACAGCCTTTCCACGCAAATGACTCATAATTGAGTCTACAACGCAGTCTCGTAAAGGAACAGCAACGTCTACGCCAAGCTTTTCTGCAATTTTAGCAAAAGGTGCACTCGTTACAAGACCAATTGACTGCCCTACTCCCAAAGATTCAAGATAAGCAGCAAGAACCATATTCATTTCGTGATTATGAGTAGCACAAATTGCCAGGTCAAAAGAAGTTATGCCCTCTTCGCGTAAAAAGCCTTCATCTGTAGCATCTGCACACATAACGCGGGCTTCAGGGAACCGGTTGGCAGCCGCTTCAGTAAGTTCATCATCGGTATCTACAATAACAAACTCCTGAGTCTTTTTTGGTGCAAAAGAAGATAGCAGCTTAGAGATTCCGCTTGTCTTTGCAGGCTTAATAAGCTTTTCTGAAACAATTGTACCAATTCTTCCGGCACCAATAAGAACAACCTTTCTAAGCTCCTTTTGAATTGAACCGCACAAAAGCTTTATGCCTTCAATATCCTTTTTGGAAACAAGAACACCAAGCGTATTTCCGGCAGTAATAATTGTATCGCCGGAAGGAAGTGAGGTTACTCCATCCTTTTCTACATATGCAACAAGGAACTTTATATCTGTTTTTGTTCTGATTTCTTTTAAGGAAACGCCGTCCAGCTCGCTTTTTGGGAAAACCATCATTCTGGCAAGCTCAAGCTCGGAATTGGCAAAGGTAAGAATGTTTCCAACCGCTCCGTTTTCAACTGCACGCACAATTGCATCTGCAGCCTCAACATCGGGGTGAATCATATAATCTATACCGTATAAAGGACGATGTTTACCGCCAAAATCGCCGGAATGCTTTTTCTCGGCAGCGGCAGTGTTTACATAGTAAGCATAGTTTCTTACACGGGCAATTTTAGTAATATTCGGATAAACTGCATCTACAAGCGAGCAGGTAATCATATTTACTTCATCGGAGCTGGTAACGCAGACAAGGGCATTTGCTTTTGCAATTCCTATTGATTCCAAAACCTCAAGGTTATTACCATCATCACAAAGGACAGTACAGTCCAGTGTATTTGATGCATAACGTACGGTTTCTTCATCATTATCGATGATTGTAACTTGATTTTTTTCGTTAATAAGAAGCTTGGCCAGCTGTACACCTGTAAAGCCGGCCCCTACAATAACTATTTTCATAGATTATATTATATAATATAAATCTGGTTTTATAAATTATTTTTCTTCGTTTTTGGTTTCTTCGGCTTCTGTTTCTTTTGAAAGCTTTGATTTCTTGTTTTTAGAAACAAAAATACCTGTATAAACAGCGGCACAAACAATTGTTGATGCTGTAGCCTCAAGAGAAGCGTTGAAAGCAAGAGCTCCAATCAAAGCAAAGTAGCCCATACCACCCATTGCGGCACGAACATCTGCACCCTTAAAGATATATAAACAACCGATTACGAGAAGAGTGTGTGCAACAGTTGCAAGGAAACCTGTAATTGCAGCGCTCAAAATCTTTGGCATTTTTGGGATAATGTTAAAGAACTTCCAGATAAGCCATGCAGCTACTGCAGTAAGCATTCTTGGTAAAACTGAACAAAGTGGATTTACAAAAAGTGGGTCAATTGCACCGCTTGGGCTCATTGCAGCCTGAACAAGCGACATAATTCCAAAAACTGCTCCTACAAACAAGCCTGATGGAAGTCCTGCAAGCATAACGGCAATAATAAGAGGAATCTGTAAAATTGATATTGATGCTACTGCTCCAATTGGGATAAGTCCTAATTTAGTAATTCCAAGCACTATAACTAATGCTGCTAAAGCTCCTGTAAGTGCTATTTTTCTGTTTCGTGTAAGTGTATCGGTCATGATGATGCTCCTGAAAAAATATTTTTATTGAGAGAGTTTATATCATAATATGTGTTATTGTACAACTAAAATATCAAAGAAATTGATATAAATATGCTACTTTATTCTAATCCAAGCTCTTTTTTAAAATATTGTAAAGTACAATACTGAAATCTAGGATTAGCAGGTATGTTTGGATTTTTGTTATGACGGATTACATCTTTTTTATAGTCATTAACAAATTTTTCAAAAGCTAATTTTATTTCCTTTTCTTTAAACTTTATGTAATTGAATTCTTTATGTTCTATTTCTGGATATCTGGTAGTGTCGATGTATTCTTCTTTTGATATTACGACTGATTTTGTATAATCCAGTCCAGAATTTGTTTGAGGATTACTCTCATAACAATCTATTGATTTGTGAAGATTTGTTCTTATCGGAATTGCAAACTTCTTATTTTCTACCTCAATTATAAGAATTATATACGGTCGAGTCTCACCTTTATTAAGAATCTCTGTACAATCTTTATATTTATTGTAAAAAAGCTGAGATAAATATCGTAATTCCATTTTTCCCTCCCATAAAAAAAGCCCTGTAGTTTCCTACAGAGCTTCTTCAATCGAGCTTTGTTTTTTTAGCCAGGTCAGGCTCTCCGACCTCAATCATCTATCGGATCTTATTTTTTTAGCCAGGACAAGCCCTATGTCCTCAATCTAATTTAAATATATGGTAACATAGTTTAAAAGTCAAGAGTCGTTTTTTGATTTACTTAGAAAACCTTCTCATTGCAAAACAATAATTAGATTCCCAGCATCGTCCACTACAAAAATCTCCTCCTGGCTCAGATGCCGTAAGACTATTTGGAAAATCACACATATCAGACTTTACACCACGCATTGCTTGTGATGATGACCAAAAACCTCTTACAGTAAATAAATTTGTATTTATTCCTGCATCATTAAAAACTTTTTTTATTGCATCAACATTGTAATACACTTGAAAAATCTCATATATAGTTGGCAAATACCAACCTTCAGAATATTCTTCTGGTAGATTATTGTTCTTTGCATAATTTAAAACAAAATAGTATGGAGGATAATACTCTTTCAAATAAGAATCAGCTGTATAAACTGAATCATATTTTTTTATAACTTCCCAGTTATCATAACCTTCTCTATCACCTTTAAATCCATTCATAACATCACTTGTTGCACATGCAATATCTGAATAATATCCAACATCATTTTTCGACCAATTTGTTGCATTGTCAGATGCATTTAAACTAATTCCATAATAGAACTTTTCATCTTCAAGAATAATCATAGCTATTGGTGTTGAACCTGAATAAAGAATATAAGGTTTTGAAATAGCTGTTAAATTATAAGTACTAGAATTGTCAACTGAAAAATTTATAGATTTCGAATCATAATTTACGGAATCAGAATCTTTATTTGAATTATCTTTAGAATTTCCTTGTATGTAAGTAACATCATCTTTAGTCCGTGTACCTAAATTACGACATAAACGGAATCCCCAATCTTCCCAATGAGCTGAATCACCACCTCCACAAGCATCAGTTCTTCGCATAGATAATAATGTATGATCAGAAGGATCTTTCCAAGCACCACTTCTTTGTACCCGATAACTTCCACTAATAACAACAGGATTTTTTATCGTAGTATCTGATGAGCTTATATCTGTATAAAAATCAGAGCACCATTCATAAGCATTTCCACTCATATCATAAAGCCCCAATCTATTAGGTTCTTTCAATCCCACTTCATGTGAGGATGAAGAACTGTTTTCAAAAGACCAGGCAACAGATGAATAATTATTACCTCCAGCATAAATATAATTCCAGTCAGATTCAGAATTATCTCCTCCTCTGGCTGCAAATTCCCATTCTGCTTCTGTTGGTAATCTATATCCATTCTTTGTTAAATCAATAGTTAAATTTTGCCAAGAAGAATTGTATGATGATGGAATATCATTATAAGAAAGATCCCCCCAATCCTTAATTCCTTCAACAGAATAAACCGTATCAAATCCGCATATAATGCTTAATTTATTACAGAAAGCAATAACCTGATACCAATTAGCAGAATCAACAGGTTTTAATTTTGTGTCTTCATTAGATATTGATTTTGTACAACAACTTGGATTAGTTCCCATAACAGCATTAAAGAATTCTTGTGTTACTTCATATTTTCCAATTTCAAAAGGTGATAATACGATTGTTCTGTTTGAAATAAATGGACCTGAAGAAAAACTTCCTTTTATAGTTTTAGTTCCATCTGCTTCAGAAATAACTGTAGTTAATCCAGTTTTTATGTATTCTATGTTCTTAATGATAAAATTCTTATCGGAAGTTTTATTGCTTGGTTCAATAACAACTGTTACTTCTGTTGACTTTTCTAGCATATCAATAGGTACAGTTACAACAATATCATTTCCGACCGTGAATGTTACCGCTTTAGAACCATGTGCTATTTTCTTAGATACTGCATTATACCCTGTAACATCAAGTGTAACAGAACAATCCTTAAAAACATTAAAACTATAAGTATCTGTTGATTCTAGTTTCACAGTTAGTGTCTCAATTGATGAATCTTCAAATGAACAAACAAGATCATAAGTTGCAATTTCAGAAAAGGCATAATAAGAAGATCGTGAGGAAGATTTCTTTACAACAATTTCAAGATACTCGTTTGAATAAAATAACGTTGTTTCTGAATTATCGTTTAAATAATCTGAACATGAAATTAAACAACCTAACATTAGTGAAAGAACAAAAAATCTAATCTTTTTCATAGTTATTCCTCCAAAACTATAATAAGAACTCTTTAGAGATTTACCTTATCAACGATAAGTAGTGTGTTACACCATCATCCTTGCTAGTTCTATCTACTTTAATAAATACATACTAAAATCATAACCCTCTAAATTTCATACTAACATTTTTACACACTAAATTATAAACTAATATATTAGTTATAACAACAAAAATATACCAAAATAATGGTATTGTTAGATTATGTTTAGAGAGAATCTTAAAGACATAATTGAATACAAAGGCTTGAGAATAAAAGAATTGTCTGCAATCACAAAAATTAATAAAAGAACAATTGATTCTTATCTAGACAGCCGTGCTGTAATTCCAAACGCAGAAGTTGCTGTAAAACTGGCAAAGGCTTTGGGAACCACAGTAGAGTTTTTAGTTACTGGAGAAGATTCTGTAAATCCTGAACAAAAACTTTACTCAGATTTTGATACCTACCGTAAATACAAAAAAGTTGTAAATGACTTGGACTCTCTTCCACCAGAATTATTAAAACCAATAGAAACAATGATTCACAGTGCCGCAGAAACTTCAAAAAAAGATACAGTCAAATAACTTACTTCTAAACATTTTCCGTCACATCAATACCTAAACCAAACAAGGCAAAATCTCCTTTGCAGGGGTCTTGTGGCCAGATTTGTTTAAGACGGACAGTGAGTAGTTGAGCTGTTTTGAAGGAAGCAGGAGCTGTGGGCGGTATGAGCTCAAGTTTTTTGGCTTCCTGAAGCACGTGTACGTCTAAAGGGATTATGAGCTCAGACTGTGGGAACCAAGTCCACAAACCAAGGTCTACAGGGGAGTTTTGACGAACCATCCAGCGGAGGAACATAAAAATGCGTTTGTTGGCAGAAATCTTTCCTTTGGGAACGATGGAAGCAATTGCAAAACGAAGTTGAAAGAAGTGGAGAACTGAAAGAAGAATGTTGCTATTGTTACCAGTTTTACCAGTAGCAACAGAATTATGTGTGCCATTAGAAACATCTGTTTTTGCATCATTTATACAGCTGGCACAAAACTCATTGATTGCCTCTCCCAGAGTGGAATGTTCTTGCAAAATCTGTGCCAGTGCCGAAAACAAATCCAACATATCAGAATACGAATAAAAACGGTAAAACTTACGGTCGGATTGTTCAAAATCACACTTATACCGCCCGCTTTTTAGCCACAAAGCCATACCGCCCGCCTTATCTGCCAGCTCAAAAATCTGCCGTATTTTTGGAATAAACTGCTTACGATTGCCAAAAGAAAGCATTGCCGCTATAAAACAAGCCGGTTCAATATCAGCAGGGGAAGAATACCAGCGAAGAAACTGGCTTGGATCTTCCTGAGTAAAGGCTTCAACCTCGTATTTTTGAGCAAGCGAGATGAGCAGTTGTTTTGTTTGAGGTGGAATTGTAAGGGCGTTTTCCATTAAAGCCAAAACTATAAATTAAGCGGCTGCTTGTGACCAAACCGCCATACAAGAATTACGATTGCAATTTCTATAACACCAATGGCAATCATTAAGAAAATATGTCTGTCTTTTGGCTTTGAAACGTGTACGGTAGAAATAAAGGCAAAGCCTGTAACAATTATAAAAATAAGATAAATAAAAGTTAAATCGGTTTGGGTAACGTACTGTACCAAAAGGATTGTAGGAAAAACCAAAGCGGCAGCCGTTACCGGTACACCAGTGTAAAAACGGTTCACTCCGCCCTCGGCAAGTTGTCGTTCATCTTCTATTACATTAAAGTGAGCCAGGCGGATTACGGCAGAAACCACGTAAAGAACAATTACAAAGCAGCAGGAAAACCTCAGGATTTTTGAATCAATCTGGAACAGTTCAGACTGCTTAATCATTCCAACAGAAATACAGGCAGGAAGCACACCAAAAGCCACAACATCTGTAAGAGAATCAATCTGAATGCCAAACTTACGCTCGTAGTCGGTGCGGTTTTTCTTTGTGCGCGCAACTTTTCCGTCAAAAGCGTCAAACAAGCCGGAAAGCATAAGACATAAGGCCGCCGCATAGATTTTGTTGTCGCTTAAGGCCACAAAGATTCCAATATTTGCCGAGATTAAAGAAAGGTAAGTCAATATAACTGTGTAATCGTAAACACCTGTCATTTACAGATCCTGTTTTTGTATTATTTCTATTTTAACACAGTTTAGTTCTATCGGCAAATATCATTTATTTTTATTTACAATACGCTCTTCGTATTTTCCAGTGGCGATTTCGATAAAGCGGACAAAAAGGGAAACCTTGTTTTCTTCGTTTAAGGCGCCCCAGATTGTATTTGTAAGCTCATCAATGTTGCCGTTAATTCCAAGCTTTACAGGCTCTCCTTCAAAGCTTGGGAGCGGGTTGCCGTCGCCCATATAAGTGTGGATATAGTGACCTTCACCCTTCTGTGGATTATCGTAAGTATAAGTAAACCGCAAAGTATTTTCAGGATTTCCATCATCACTCTTTAAGATAGAGAGTGAATATTCGTATTTTCCGCCTGTAATATCAAGGAGTGATGAAATACGTGGAGTATAATTTGGAGCATCGTGTTCATATTTACGGCAACGTAAAGACTGTTCAAAAGTAAGTCTCTTGCTTAAGCCTTCGTAGATTGTGTCTGTCTGGTCGCCGTTTGTAACAATTGTTCTGTCACCCAGTGATCGAACTGCTGCATAAATAATCAGACTTGGATCGCCGGCAATAAGCGAAGGATCAAAAGGCTTTGTGCGGACAACCTCGCTTCCATTTTCATCATCAACTGCAAAAATACGGTTGCGGCTACCGGCACTTCGTCCCATTGTCCAGTAAGCAGAAACAGCGTATTTTCCATCAGCGGAAAGACCGGCAATTATACCGCGTCCAGGATAAGTTGTGCTGCTAAGCTCTTTTTTCAAATCTGTAATCTTCATTTTATACTCCTGTGTTTAGTCTATTTTCCAAGTTTCAGTTCTGCCTGATAATGCAAGCCTTCCATTATCTTCATCACAGCGGCAACAGTTTCAACCTTAGGATCCGGACAATCCTCCGGCAGCGTTGCAAGCACCTCGTTTCGGAACTTCTTGCACTCAATAATCTGACTTGCCGTCATAGTAATTGTATCTGGAACAACAATATCAGAAAGCATATCATCAGGACTTTCAGGATTGATTCGCAGACAGTTTCCGTTTATAGAAACAAGAATCATTATATCAAAAAGACGAAGATAGCTGTCCATTTCGCGCAGGCCTTTTTTAGTTTCAGGCTTACCAGGTCGATAGCGAGTTCCACTTGGGAAAACCGCAATAACCTGTCCGCGTCTTTTACAACCATCCATAGCGCGCATAGCCGCAAAGTTGATTTTCTTAGCCCGCTTCTCTTCTTCAAGCTTTTCCTCATCAGAAATATCTTTGTTCTCTACAGCATTTAAGCTGCGTGAAGGGTAAACAACAACACGAGTAAAGCTTTCTGTAAACGCACGAACACCAGGGTCAGCCTCGTTCAGCTTCATTCCGGCAATTGCAACAATTCTTCCAGCCAGATCCTTTGCCCATTCTTCGCCCTGCTGTTCAAGCAGATAAATAAAGGCAGGTAAATCCATGTTTGAATAATGCTCCAGCATAAAAAGTCCGCGCTTGCCTTCCTTTATAGCATCATAAAAAGCCTTGAAGTGTTCTACATTTCCAAGCCCTGAACCTGGAAGAACATTATCCTTGAGCAGAATATCCATATATTTTCGAGTTTCCCAGTTTGCTTCCTGAAAAACGCAGGTTTCGTCAATTTTTGCAGCCGCATGAGAATGCTTTGTCATTTCAGCAAAATACTTACCGTATTTCGATTTTAATGTATCCATAATTTTCCTTTATTTTGTATTTTTGTGCATTATAGGTCATTTTGAAACTTAAAACAATTGTTATTTTTCTTCTGTTTCTTTCTCATCAATTTCCTGCTGAATCTGTACTGCCGGAGGAATTATTGAACCGCCGTTTTTCTCTGAGTCCAAAAGAACTCTTTTAGAAAACATGCTTATTGTAAAAACCACAAGCTCCGGAATAATAATCGCAACCGGAATTATAAGCCAAATGTTCCAGCGAACAGCTGTAAAAGCAACCGCCATTTCAACAGCCACAACTACAGCAACTATAATTGTTCGGGCAATATAAAGCATGCTGATTACAATTGAGTTCATAATTGATTTTTTGATTGTGTTATCGTAGCGGGCAAGCAGCGGATAAGTGTAAAGATTTATAATAATTGCTATTAAAGTAAGAATTGCAGCTCCAATCTTCAGGATGATATTTACATCACCATTTTGCAGAATTGCACGCCACATAAAAAAACAGCCGACAATACAAGGAAGTGTGATAAGCCACATAATTGTGCCCTGCTTAAAATTATCTTTAAAAGCTTTAAAAAACAATTTTGCGGTATTGTTAAGGGTGACTTCATCATCACAAAGCAATTTAAGGGTAACGTAGTAAGCCGCACAGGTAGAAGCGCCAATTGTAAAAACCGGAATACTGCAAACTACCCAAAGAATATTAAGAATTACAAAACTTGGGATGTTTTTCAAAAACTGTGAAAAACTATAATCATTTTTTTCCATAAGATGAGTTTAAACAGAAAAAGAAAATATAACAAGAGATTCTAAGCTTTATTGTTTTCTGTAGTCAGAAAAATCCTTTTTGTAATGCCGCTTACAGTGTAAATAACAAGCTCTGGCCCAAGCAGAATACCGGCAAGCATAGTCCATCTGTTCCATAAAAAAATCAGACACTCAATACCTACAATCAAAACCATAAAGAGGGTTCTTGGAAAATACATGGTTGAAATTGCAAAAGAGTTCTTTATTGTTTTTGGGATTGAGTTTTCATAACGGGCAAGAAGTGGAAAGGCATAAAGAGAAAAAATAATGACAAAGGCTGTAAAAAGAATTGCGCCGGTAATTATAAGAAAATGAATATTCTCACCTTTGCTAATCACCTGCCACATTAAATAGCAGACATAAATAGAAGGACCTGTAAGCAGCCACAAAAAAGTTCCCTGTTTAAAATTGTCCTTAAAGGCTTTTACAAACATTTTTCCAACATAGCCTTCTTCTTCATCGACCATTTTAAGGGTAACGTAGTAAGCCGCACAGGTTGAAGCACCAATTGTAAAAACTGGAAGGCTGAAAATTATCCAGAGAATATTTAATTCCAGAACATCTATTGCCCTGTTCATAAAGCGGGCAAACCCGCTGTCCATGTTAAAAATACCCATAAGACAATCCAGCCTTCCTATAATTAAACTAACCGATTATTTTACACCGCGAGCCTGTTTTTCTGCGGCAAAGCGTTTTTCAGCCTGCTTGCGTGTGTGCTCACAGCATTCATCGTAACCGTAAGATTTTGCATCCTTAATCATCTTCTTTACGATAGAATCAAACTCTGCATCATTCTTAGCGTAAATAGCATTCCAGGTTTCTGTCTTTACACATTCTGCAACCTGATTCCATTTCATAGACAAGTCATCTGGAACACCGGCACCTGTGTACAAAGAACCAGGACTTACACGGTAATTTGTAGTCTGCATGTATTTGTCTGGTGTAGAAGCCTTAGCCCAGTCTCTCCAGCGTTTTTCAATGTCTGTCTGAGGTGGAAGCTGTTCAGATTCCCAGGAAATCTTGTTGTATGTTTCTGATGTTGTAAGAGGATTGTAAGCATCTGAACTCCAGGTGATGTTATTGATCTGGAAAGCACCGTCGCCATAAGTTCCTTTGTAAGGAGCTGGCATATTTGTCTTTGAATCTGCTGATGTAAGTTTTCCTAAATCAGTAAAGTATGTTTTGCCGTTCTTAATATCCCAGGTTACACCACGTGGACCATACTGAGTTGTCATAAAGCCTTCTGGTGTTGAGAACCAGTTGATGATTGCCATACAAAGCTCTGGATAAGCTGTCTGTGCACCAATTGTCCAAAGGCGGTTTCCACCGTAAACACTCTGTCCGTAAACAATTGGATGAGCATCTTTTGGACATACAGGGTACATTGCTTTTCCAGCTGATGTGTGGTTTTCTGAGTTATAGGTACCAGAAGCCATCCAGTTGAAAATGTTCCAGAAAGCTGTTCCGTTCTGATAATCTTCTGACATACCGTTGTATTTCTGTGTCATTGAGTCTGGATCTACAAGTCCTTTCTGATTGAGCTTGTTGATGAACTTCAATGTGTACATATAAGGTCCGTCTGGATCAAGACAATCATGGAACTTGCCTGTGTCTGGATCATAAAGACCAAAATCAAACTCATCATAACCAAAGTAAGCTGTTGCAAGAGACTTAACATACATAACCATGTTTCCGTCCCAGTCATTGAATAAAGAAACACCATAAGTTGGATTTCC
>JAFZRP010000062.1 GCA_017619795.1 Treponema sp. | reverse complement strand
TTCCATCCCAGGAATAATCTACAACTTCTGTATCTGCAAGCTTTGTGATATTGCCACAATTTATAATCGGATAAGAAACGCCTGTATTTACATCATACTGAACAAGAAAGAAATGCTGCGAAGAATCCTCTCGGTATGCAGGATCTGAAATTGAATTATTAAAGAAAGAGCTTTTGTATACGGAGAACAACGGAGTGTCGTTAAAAAAGACAAGATTTTCGGCGGTACGGTCTTCGAATAAGGTTATGTCCTTCTGAAGCAAAAAGCTGTTTCCATTAAAACAAAGCACGCCAGCCCTGTTCACAAGCGCATAAGCTGTATTTTCTGGTGAAATTGAATTATTAGAGGATGAAATGCGAACTGCTTCTGTCCACGGAACAAAGCTTTTTAATGGAACATTCTGCGGCTTATCTACCGGCAAAACCTGGGAATCTTCAAAATAATACCATTTATGATTACGGGAAACTTCTTTTATTGTAGTTTCAACTTCGGCATCCTTCTGCTTTCCCTTTTTCGAGCAGGAAACAGAAACAAAACAGAAAGTAATGACTACCGCAAAACAGAAACATAAAATTAATACATTTATCGCTTTTTTCATAATTATTCTTCAATAATTATCGGCAGAAAAATGTACTCTATTGACAGATTCTTTGCAGAGCTTCCGCGGATTATCATCTGATACTGATTATTCACTGAAAAGTAATTTTCTTCGTTCTTTTTGAGCGAAAATTGTGAAAAATTATGAATCATTTCGTTTTCAGGGATATAGGAAGAAAGTACGCTTTCGTTTGTGCCGTAGTCTTGCAGGACAACTGAAAAGCAGTTTTTTTGATTAAGAAGCGTTGCCGAAAAATCCTTGTAAGCGATGCCCTGCTTGATTGCAGAAAGGTCTGTATGCCAGGGATTATAGAAAACTTCCTGCTCTTCTACGTTGGGGTCGATGGTGGTTTTTGACTGGATAGTAGTAACCAGCTTTTTCCAGTTGAAAGAAGTGATGTAGTTTTCGCAGGCTGATATTTGGGATTCGTCCTGACCGCAGATGCTGTTTGCCGAAAGAAACATGGAGTCCATAAGGTACGCACTGAAGCCCTGCTCCCAGATGACGTTTACCGTTCCAGTTTTGCCAGAGCGTTCGTAACTGTAGGGGTAGATACCTCCGGCACAGTGGAAAAAACAGTTTTGTCCCTGTGTTGATTTTGTTACAGGCTGGGCAATAACGTAGAAAGGTTTGTTTTTATTAACGGTAAGTTCTATTTCATGCACGGAAGCTTCAACCGCCTGATTCCGAACTTCGTTTGTTGTAATTAACCAGCCTGTAAGTTCGGGATAAAGAGACTGTTCTCCGTATTCAGGTGGCCAGACTGGAAGGATAAAACTTACATTTTCTTTTAAAAAAGAGCTTTCAGAAAAGCTGCTATTGTTCTGACACGAGCAGATTGCGAGAATTAAAGCCAACAGTATCACAGCCAGTACTATTGGATTCTGTAAGTTTTTGTATTTCATACTATATATATAGTCGAAAAGAAGAGAAAAACTGCAGTTTTTTTGAGAAAAAAATTGAACTATTGATACTTTCTTATCTCAGCCTGGCACAAGGAATCACATATTTCATTATATTCAATTCCGGCATGCCCTTTTACCCAGTTCCAAGTTACGTCGAGATTTGAGTTCAAGGAATCAAGAGTTTCCCAGAGTTCCTGATTCTTAACTGGCTTTTTGTCGGCAGTTTTCCAGCCTTTGGCTTTCCAGCTGTGAATCCAGGTTGTTATGCCGTTTTTTACGTACTGGCTGTCGATATTTACAACTACATGGCGACCGGCAAAGGATGGAGTATTTGAAATAACAGAAAGTGCATTGATTGCCGCCATAAGCTCCATGCGGTTGTTTGTAGTATAAGGCTCTCCGCCGCTAAGCTGCTTTGCAACACCATCAGCAATTACAACAATACCCCAGCCGCCAGGACCAGGGTTTCCGGAGCAACCACCGTCAGTGTAAACAACAATATCTTCGTTAGTATTCATCAGACAATCACACCTTTTGTAGAAGGTACAGCGCCATTTCTGCGTAAATCAATTTCTACAGCAGCGCGAATTGCACGGCTTACAGCCTTAAAGCAAGCCTCTACCTTGTGGTGATCACTTCTACCGCGAATAACATCTATGTGTAAATTGCACTGAGCTGCATTTACAAAGCCCTGCCAGAAATCTTCAAAGCAGTCTGTCTGGAAGCTGCCTTCCTTTCCGTCTGCACCGATTGAAACAAGCGATACACCGGTAAGCATAGAATTATTTACAAGGTAAGGACGTCCGCCAAAATCAACGGCAGCCTGAGCAAGAGTCTCGTCCATTGGATAAATAAAAAAGCCGCTTCTGTAAATACCGGCGCAATCACCAAGAGCCTTCTTAAAGCATTCGCCAAGAACAATTCCGGTATCTTCGATTGTGTGGTGCTGGTCAACGTTCAAGTCGCCTTCGATAGTTCCACTTAAATCAAAAAGACCGTGCTTGCAGAAGCTTTTGAGCATGTGGTCAAAGAATCCGATTGGATTGCTTACATTACAAACACCAGTTCCATCAAGATTCAGAGTAAGCTTAATTTTTGTTTCGCCAGTAATTCTTTCTACAGTAGCCGTTCGCATTTTTATCTCCTTAGAGCATTACCTTTCGAAGTTCGTATTCTACAATATCTGTTGCACCAAGTGACTGCAATTTTGGAAGAAGAGTTGGTACTTCGCTTTTCTTAACAGCAATTTTTACAGCAAAACCATCATCATTAAAGAGTGGAGATACTGTCGGGCTCTTCATAGAAGGAATACCCTTCATCAAATTATCAAAATCCTTTTTGCCAACGTTCATTTCGAGCATTACACGGCTGCGGGCATTAAGAACTGTTTCAAAAAGCATCTTGAGAGCCATAATCTTCTGTTTCTTTTCAGGATTAGCCATTGCTTCCTTGCTTGCGTACATTCTTGTAGAGCTTTCCATAAGTGTGTCTACAATCTTGAGACGGTTTGCTTTAAGAGAAGAGCCTGTAGATGTATTATCTATCAAAATCTGAGCGATTGACTCGTCTGTGTCCTGAACAAAGCCTTCTGAAGTTCCCCAGGTACGGAAGATTGTGCCGTCAAACTTTTTCTCCTCTACCCATTTTTTACTGAGATTCTGATATTCAGTTGCAATAATTACTTTGCCTTTAAGAATCTTTTCAAAATCGCGGGCTTCTGGAATTGCAGCAACAATGCGTACAGGGTCAAAGCCTAAATCCATTATCTCAACAACATCATTTTCAACACCATTTTCGTAAACCCAGTCCTTGCCGCTAAAGCCTAAATCTGCCTTGTTATTTGCAAGCAGAAGACTTGTAATCTGAGGCTTTACAACCTGAAAAGCAAGGTCCTCCTGATTTGTAGTAGGAAAATATGTTCTGTCTGGAAGATAGATTGAAATACCTACATCATTTAAAAGTTCGTATACTGATTCGTAGATTCTACCTTTTGCCAATAAGATTTTTAATTTATCCATTATATCCTCCATAATACAATAATAAAGAAAATTTAAGAGTAAATCAATTGAACTGGAAAGTATATTAATAAAAATAGTATTGTGTATAGTATAAATATGTATTATACTATTAACGTGTACCCGTGACAGGGCGGACTTGCCCCCGAACTCAACCGCTGCATTAATTGCAACGGAATAATTGACTAGGAGGCTCAAAGATGACGTTATACGAAAAGCTTTCGTTGGTAATTAATCTTACCATACTCATCATTGAAATACTTAAGAGCCTTCCCAAAAAGAAGAATCAAGAGTAAAAAAATAGCCCAACCTGTCGGCACACAGATTGGGCAAATGCCTGAATAATAGGCAACCCTACGTGGGGCATCCGCTTTGGAGCGGGTACACCTTTTATTTAAAATAACATCTGATAAGGTAACTGTCAAGTCTTCGTATTAAAAACATATTTTCTTTTGCGATAGAGAATAATATCACTTTTGCGTCTCAGAATGTTTTCTACTGAGCTGTTAAAGCATATTCGAATTCCTGATTTACAAAGCTAATTTTTTGAACAAGTTTTACGACAGAAGCATCAAATACAACAGAATTTCCTTTTTCTACTTTAAATGAAGTAATAATGTTTCGTATTGTTTCTTTTTGATCATAACTTAACTCATCTATTATAAGAAAAACATGTACATTAGCTTCAAAAGCTTCTAATAATTTTTTCTCAAAAAAACTTATTATTGCACGTGTAGAAATTTCTGGATACATTTCTTTTACCCAGGTGTCTATTTTATCAGAAAGTTCCTTGTTATCAGATGTATAATCAATAATTTTTGCAATCCAATCTTTTATCGTTGTATCACGAATAGATTTATCTGTAATAATACTGAAAGAAGATGCAAATTGCATTAATTGTGGAATTATATGCGAATTTAAATATTTTGATTTTTCCGTAGAACGAGTCTTCCCATCTCCATAACATTCATATTCTACAAGACTTATCTGTAACTTATTCTTGTTATCAAATGAAATCAATAATGCATCTGGAATAGAAGAAATACCTGTAATATTTTCGTTCGTTTGATGTGTTTTGAATAATCTATTTTTTGCAATTAAAATTGTTCGTTCTTCCTTATAACTGGTAAATAAAGAAAAGAAGTTTTTGTTTACAAGCGTTTCGAGACCTTTAAATTTATCTGTTTCATTTTGAAAATTTATGGTTTGAAAAGTTCCCATTATTTTTATTTCTGCTTCAGGTACTTCTCTGATAATTTGTTCTACATCCTTATCGTCTATATTTTCTTCATCACTTTCATCTGAGATATCGATATTGTTCATTTTTAAATACTTTCTTTCTGAACAAATATTCTTATTAAACTCTTCATTTATTCTATTAGCTGCAATCTCATCAAATTTCTTTGAACCTTGTAAATATTTTAATGCCCAAAATTTTCCACCTACTTCTGAAAGAAAACTAATGTTAAAGAAATTACAGTATTCTATATTTTTTATAGAGTAACATAATACATATTTATCAGAATCTTCCCATGGTTTATCATCAGTTACATCATCTAATTCAAATCTCGCACCACAGAAAGTTTTTTTTCCATTTTTGATTAGTAAATACACTTTGTCATTAGGCATTGGACCTCGATGTCCAAAACCTGCAACAGCATTATCTAAACATAAATTATAATTTTTTATGTTGTTACTACAATGTAAAGTTATTACAGACATAATTCTTCCTTTTTTACATGCTAATTGCATCAAGTATGAATAATATTTTTTTATCCGTATAAAAATATCATATCATATTTTACCTAAAAATCAAAAAACTTCTCCACCTGTTCCACGGCGATTCCGGCACTGGAATAAATGTTGTAGAAGCTTCCGGCCATTTTTACGATTTTCTGGGTTTCTTCATTCGTAATCATTTTTCGGTAAAAATCTGCAGGAGATTCGCCTTCAAAATAATCATTATCATTCAGGGACATAAAAAGTACAGGAAGATCTTCTGGAAGCACAAATGAGCTGAGATCACGAGCTTCCTCACACAAACGAGACTTTGCCTCTATAGCTTCGTTGCAGCAGCTTTTGGAAATAAACATTTCTTCCAGAACATCAAAATAATCGCTCATAACATCTGTAGAAAAAAGCGGCTGATACATTATAAGTTCCATCCTTACAAAACCGGTGGCATTCATAAAGCGGCGGAATAGCCTTCCTCTTTTTGCATACATTTTTGCTGCATAAGTAATCTCCGACGGCGCAAACTGTGGATTATCATACTGTAAGGCTACAAGACCGTAATTAAGCATATCGTAACCGATAAGTGCTTCAACCTCGCTGCGGTATTTTTCCAGATATTTCTCCGCAAAAATCCCTGAAGAACCAAGACTCATAATAATAATCGACGACGAACCAAAACCGTTCACAAGCTCGTGCAGCTCTGAAACAATATTTTCCGAAGTACGAGGCTTTTCCGTACTTTCGCTAAAGCCATAACCAGGCAGATCTGGAACAATTACCTTAAAGTTTTTTGCCAGACGATTTGCAAGCGGGCGCAGAGTCAAAGAAGGCGCCGGATCATCAATATCACCAAGAATAAGAATTGTCTGCTCGCCTTCCCCTGCAATGAAGGCTGCCATTTCCTTACCGTTCACCTTTGTAAATGTAATAAACTCTTTGCTATACTCTGCAACCCGTTCCTGCTTCTGCTTTGTTGTATGATGACTTGTTATAGAACAATAAATTGCGGCAATAACTCCAACGGCAACAATCACAATAAAAGCAGTGCGCAAAACCTTCCACACATATTTTGTATACGGCTTACCGATTATAAACGGCGAAACTTTTACGCGCAGAAGCTTAATCAAAAAGGCAACAGGCATTGTCAGCACAAGCACAACCGCCAGATACAAAAACGGATTTTCAATATAAAAAAGCGGCTCCCCTTCGCCAATAAACTTTTCTGCAAAAAGCTCAATAAAAAGTACATGTACAAGATAAATCTCAAGCGTCATGCTTCCCAAAAAAGAAAGCACTTTACCGCGTAACTTAATTTTAAGGCTGATGATGAAGATTAAGGCACAAAACAATACCGCGCAAGAACACTGCAAAATCGTCTGAATCTCTTTTACAGTGTCAAAACTAATGCCGGAATTAATCGCAGAAAACATATTGTAAAGCCGCATATCATTCGTACTCAAAAAAAGAATAATTCCAGTGATGATGATGAAGGCAGCCCCAACTGCAAAATAACATTTTTTCACAAACGCGTTGATTTTTTCTTCGTATCTGGCAAGCAAAAGCCCCGCAGGAAATGCAAGTACACTGTTATACCAATAGGTTTCCGCAAAAAGCAGACGGCAGCAAATGCACCACAAAATTGTTGCACCAAGAACCGCCAGCTCCGCATTTTTTTTGAACAGCTTAAAGCACGCAAAGAAAATGCAATACATTATTATTATCACAAAAATAAACCAGCTGTACGTATTAGCAGGAAAAGCAGGATCTACTCTGGAAAGTCTTGCAAGCTGAAAAAGTGTATCTGCCGCAAAAAAACTTATTAACAGCGGGATAATTCTTTTTCCCAAAAATCCTTTT
>JAFZRP010000061.1 GCA_017619795.1 Treponema sp. | reverse complement strand
GCCTTTCGTTGTAACGGAAGGCTTTTTTGTTTTAAAGTTTTTTGTGTGTCGGAACTCCCGCCATTCTGCAGACCTCACTCGCTGCCGCTCGTTCGGAACCGGGTAATGGTAAATCCTAAAACAACCGCTTGCGCGCTTGTTTTTTAACGGATTTGCTATAGGGGTATGTCGGGAGTTCGATCCTCTCACTGCCCAATCAAAGCCTCCGGTTTAGTCCGGGGGCTTTTTTTATTTAGAATCTTTCGTGTGACGGAACTCCCGACATTCTGCAGACCTCACTTACTGCCGCTCGTTCGGAACCGGGGTGTGGTAAATCCTAAAAAACTGCTGGGCGCAGTTTTTCTTAACGGATTTGCTATAGATGGTATGTCGGGAGTTCGATCCTCTCACTGCCCACGAAAGCCTGTGGTTTTACCACGGGCTTTTTTTTTTAACTTTTTGGAAAAAAAGTTTCGTGTTATAATTGTGAACATGAAAAGAATCATTTATTCAATATCCTTTTTCTTTTTTTTAATTGGTTGTTTGTATGCGCAGAAGTCGGCATTAAGTGATTATGTAGTACGAGAGTGGACTACAATGGATGGACTGCCGGGAAATGCGATAAATGGAATAATTCAGTCTTCAGACGGATATATATATGCGGGAACTTATGAAGGCTTAGTGCGTTTTGACGGCTACGATTTTACAATTCTTAAAAAAGGCAGCAACGACAAATACGATTTTACATCAGCAAGAACAATTTTTCAGGATTCAAAGGGAAAGCTCTGGATTGGAGCAAACGATGAAGGTATTCATTGTATAGAAGGTGATAATGTAAAAAGCTATACAGTGCAGAATGGTATGCCGAATAATTCCATCAGAGCTATAACAGAAGATAGAAACGGAAATATTTGGATTGGAACTGCTGCCGGAATTGTTTATATCTCTGAGGACGGAAAAATAAATTATCCGAATATATCGGAAGGTGCCAATTCTTCACAAGTACTTGTCGAAAAGCTTTATTGCGATACGGCCGGAAGAATCTGGCTTGCTTCGAATGATTTGAATGGAATCTTCTATTATATTGGTGATTCTTTTAAACGTTATAATGAGCTTTTGAGCTTGGGTGATTTCTTTATCACTTCTATTGGACAGGACAGAACTGGTGCTTTCTGGTTTGGAGCAGGTTACCAGGGCTTGATTCGAGTTGTAAACGGTAGGTTTGAAAAGCTTAATACTGGTACGCTGCTCGATTCTATTCCTACAAATAAGATTTATTGTGATAATTTTGGAAGCCTGTGGTTTGGTACTGAGCGTGGACTTGGCTTTTACAGCGACGGAAAATTCTCCTGGTATACAGAAAACAGTTCAATATCAGATAACTCAATAAATGATATTGTTGGAGACCGCGAAGGTAACATCTGGATTGGAACTGGAACAAAAGGTCTTATAAAAATGAGCCTTGGAAAATTCAGGGTAACACCTCTTCCTTCAGCTGCAAACGCAATCGCCCAGGATAACGACGGTCTCCTTTGGGTTGGCTGTGATGACGGCCTTTATTGCTTCGATGATGAGCTTCCGATTACAAACGAGCTTACTGAATATTGTAAAAATCTAAGAATTCGTCATGTGGCAATTGCACGTAACGGCGATATCCTTGTTAATGCATATTCCAAGCCTGCTCAAATACGATACAGCAGGCAGAATGGAATAAAAAGCTGGACAACAGAGGACGGGCTTGCAGGCGATAAAACTCGTGTTTCTCTGGAAACTTCAACCGGCGATTTGTTCGTTGGTACTACAACTGGTTTAAGTGTAATTACTAAAGACGGCACAATAAAATCGTATCAGCGGGCAGAAGGTTTTGAAACAGATTACATTATGTGTATTTATGAGGATGATGAAGGACTGATCTGGGTCGGAACAGACGGCGGCGGAATATACATTATGAAATACGGTGCGCTCATTGATAAAATCACTACTGCAAACGGACTAGTCGGAAACGTTATCTTTAAGATTATGCAGGATGAGCAGGGCGTATTCTGGGTTTGTACAGGAACAGGTGTTTCGCGGATTGAAAAAGTCCCGAATGAGCTTGTGAGCAAAAGTACAGAAAAGAAAATTGTTAATTATGCCTTTGAACAGGGACTGCTTACCAATTCTATTTTCCAGATGGTGATTGATTATACCGGTTCTGTCTGGATGATTTCGAATGCCGGTGTTTTTGAGGTTTCTTTTGCAGATATGAATGCTCTCGCAGAAGGAAAAATCACCCGGCTTGATTCAAAGTTTTATAATCAGAATGACGGATTAAAGACAGACGGCTTTACTTCTACAGCCTTAAGCACCTGCGATAAAAACGGTCGTGTATGGTTCCCGCTTGTTGATGGAATTGCCGTTTACGATCCTTTGAAAGCTTCTAACAAAGAGATTCTGCCGATTGTTCATGTTGAGAGTGTTAAGCTTGATAATGAGCTTAAGACTTTCTTTGATGATGAGATTACAATTCCAACCCGAACAAAGCGTATAGAAATAAAATACACAGGCTTGTGCTTTAATTCGCCTGAGCGAACACGCTTCAGTTATATGCTTGAAGGTTTTGACGAAGATTTCTGTGAGCCAACTGCAAGCCGTGTTGCAACTTATACAGCGCTGCGTCCTGGTAAATACAGATTCTATGTCCGCGCAATCAATTCGGAAGGTTCATTTTCTGAATCAGAGGAAAAAATTGTGCTTTATCAGACACCACTTCTTTATCAGCGAAAGCTGTTCTGGATTCTTATAAGCCTTTTCACAATCGCTATCATCGCAATTATTTTTATTGCAAGAGACAGGGCTTCCAAAATCTATACATTGCAGCTTGAAACAAAAGTTCAGGAGCGTACGGTTGAGCTTGAAATGGCAAAGGATGAAACAGACAAACTGCTTAAAAATATCCTGCCGGAATCTATTGCAGAACGACTTAAACAGTATGGTTACTCTCCAAATGCCGGAGCAGAAACAAATCCTGTAGTTCAGGAAAATGAATCCTCTAAGTCCGAAACTCCAGTAGAGATTTCCAATGAATTTGAAGAGGTTTCCTTTGATGATATTATGTCCGACGAACAGCCTGAAAAGCGTGTACAGATTGCGGATAAGTTTGAAAATGTTACGGTGCTTTTCTCTGATATTGTCGGCTTTACGAAAACAACGAGCTATGCTTCTGCGGAGGATATTGTTTCTTCCTTGAACGATTTGTTCTATCGCTTCGATATTCGTGCTGAAAAAATGGGAATCGAAAAGATTAAGACAATCGGCGATGCGTATATGGCTGCCTGTGGTGTTCCAACTCCGGATCAAAATCACTTTATTAAAATGATTGATTTTGCAAAGGGAATGTACGAGGATCTAGCCGAATACAATAAAACTGCAAAAATCAAATTTAATCTTAGAATCGGTTTGAACTCAGGCCCTGTTATTGCCGGCGTAATCGGAAAAAACAAGTTTATCTACGATTTGTGGGGCGATACTGTAAACGTTGCTTCAAGAATGGAAGCCCTGTGCACGCCTGGAAATATTCGCATTACCGAATCTGTTATGAAGCTTCTGTCCAGCCGTACGACAATAAGCTCATGCCTTGAGGAAGAGTGCGAAGTTAAAGGCAAAGGCAAAATGAAAACCTTCGAGCTCGATGTATAATTCAGTGTGCCGCTAACGCTAGTTGCTTTAAATCCTTATCTACAATAAAATATCTCAAACATAAAATTTAGAGGTGGTATTTATGATTACTTTAAAATTTGGCGGAACTTCTATGGCAAATGCCCGCCGCATCTTATCTTCTGCAGACATAATTATTGGCCGTGCAAAGACCGACAGAGTAAGCGTTATTGTAAGCGCTGTAGCTGGTGTCTCAAATATGCTTCAGTCTGCTATTGATGCTTGTACCACCGGAATACCCGTAAAGAATTATGTAACCGAATTAAGAAATATACATAGCGAAATCTGTCTTGAACTTCAGTCTAAGCAGAAGGGCTTTAGCGCAGAAAAGGTAATGGAACGAATTGAACTGGAGTTTGTTGAGCTTGAAAAGCTGCTTGCCGGTTGTGTTTCTTTCGGTGAATGTCCAGATACAGTTCATTGCCGAATTATGGGTAAAGGTGAACTTCTTTCTGCTCCAATTATGGAAGCCGTACTTCTTGCAAAAGAGCAGAGCGTAATTTTTATGGACAGCCGCAAGTTCGTATTCACCACTGGAAATCAGAAGGAAGGTGAGGCCGATTACGCACTTTGTAACGAAGCCTGTGCTCCTTTCCGCGACGGTGCAAGCCCATCTCAGACACGCATTCTTTTGTTCCCTGGCTTTATTTGTACCTGGAAAGCTGGTTCTGGCGAAAAACCTGTTATGGGACTTCTTGGCCGCAACGGTTCTGATTTTAGTGCCGCAATTATTGGTGCAAGTCTCCGCGCTAAAAAGGTAGAGTTCTGGACAGATGTTGATGGTGTATTTACAGCAGATCCTCGTGTTGTAAAAGACGCAATTCTTGTTGATGATATGTCTTATGAAGAAGCAATGGAGCTCAGCTTCTTTGGTTCAAAGGTACTTCATCCAAAGACAATCGCTCCGCTGCAGGCAAAGGGAATTGAAGCCTGGAGCTTGAACAGTCATAATCCGAGTGCCCGTGGTACACGTATTGGTAAAGGTCCATTTGAAAGCCGCGGTAAAAAAAGTATCTGCGGTATTTCTTCTTTGAAGAACGTTTCTATGGTAAGCGTAGGCGGTTCTCTTATGAGAGGCCGCACCGGTATGGCAAGCAAAATCTTCAGTGCCGTATCTTCTGTAGGTTCTTCAATTCTTTTGATTACTCAGTCTTCTTCTGAATATACAATCAGCTTCTGTGTTCGTGATGATGAAGCTTGTCACGTTAAGGACGCTTTGGAAAAGAAGTTCGAGCTTGAAATCCGCGAAAAGCTGATTGACGAAATTGAAGTTCGTTCTGAATGTGCAATCGTTTCTGTTGTTGGCGACGGAATGATTGCTAACCGTGGTGTTGCAGGCAAGTTCCTCAACGCTCTTTCAAGTCAGGACATCAATATTCAGGCAATTGCGCAGGGTAGCTCAGAGCGTTGTATTTCTGCAGTAATTGATTGTGAATATGCCGATACAGCTGTTCGTGCAATTCATCAGTTCTTCTTCCATACAGCTCAGACAATTGAAGTTTTTGCTTTTGGAGCAGGAACAATCGGCGGTACAATGATAGACCAGATTCGCGATCAGCGCGAAAAGCTTCTTAAGGAAAATGTTGATATAAAGGTTCTCTGTATTACAACTATTGACGGTATGATTTTGAATGAAGACGGCATTGACCTTACAGACTGGCGTGAGCTTATGAAAAAGCCACAGTATCCTTTTGGACCACAGAATGTTGACGATATCATCAAGTTTGTAAAGGATAAAAAGCCTCTTAATCCTGTTTTTGTTGACTGTACAGCAAGCTATGATCTGCCGGAACGCTATCTTGATATTCTTAATGCAGGCATGAGCATTGCTACTCCAAATAAACGTGCAAACTCTATGAATATTGAGTTCTACCGCGAGCTTCGCCGAACTGCAAACAAAATGCACCGTCGTTTCCTTTACGAAACAAACGTTGGTGCCGGACTTCCAATTATCGATACACTTCAGAATCTGTACAAATCTGGTGACAGACTTGAAAGCTTTAACGGAATTATGTCAGGCTCTCTTTCTTATATTTTTGGAAAGCTTGATGAAGGCGTTAAGTTCAGCCAGGCAGTAAAGGAAGCAAAAGAGCTTCGCTATACAGAGCCGGATCCACGTGACGATTTGGAAGGAAAGGATGTTGCACGAAAAGCTCTTATTATCGCCCGCGAAAGTGGTTATGATATTGAGCTTTCTGATATTGAAATGTTTAAGGTATTCCCAGATAACTTTGATGCTTCCGGTACTGTTGACGAGTTCCTTGCAAAGCTTACAGAGGTTGACGATTACTTTGCTAAGAAGATTGCAGCCCTTAAAAAGGAGAACAAGGTTCTTAGAATGGGTGCTACAATCAAGGCTGGAAAGGTTAGCGTTGGTATGATGGAGGTTTCAAAGGATGATCCTCTCTATAGTGTAAAGGGTGGTGAAAATGCCTTTGTATTCTACACAGAACGCTATCAGCCTATTCCTTTGACTGTCCGCGGTTATGGTGCTGGTGCCGGTGTAACAGCTGCCGGTGTATTCGGTGATATTTTGCGAACTGTAAGCTTTAATCCTGAAGGATAATTAAAATCTGGGAGTGTGATTATGGAAAAGTTTGTTTTAAGTGTACTTGTTGAAAATAAAGCCGGTGTTCTGTCTCGTGTTTCTGGACTTTTCAGCCGACGTGGTTATAATATCGATTCTCTTACAGTCTGCGAGACAAGTAATCCTCAGCAGTCAAGAATGACAATCGTTGTGAGTGGTGATGAATATATCCTTGATCAGATTCAAAAGCAGCTCGCTAAGCTTGTTGAAGTTATTTCTATCAAGAAGTGTGAAAAAGCTTCTTCGTGCCAGAGGGAAATGGCTTTAATTAAGGTTCGCGCGGAAGGAACAAACAGGGGAACTATCATAGAAACCTGTGATATTTTCCGTGCGCATATTGTTGATGTGGGAATTGACTCTGTGGTTGTAGAAGCGACCGGTAGCGAGGAAAAAGTTGGCAGCCTTATCCGCCTGCTTGAACCTTTCGGCATCCTTGAATACGTAAAGACTGGTTTGACAGTTCTCGACCGTGGCTCAGTTGTAATGAAGTAGCGACGGATTCTGCTTTCTCCAAATAAAATCCGTGAGCTCAAAAGAGTTTCTTTCTGTTTTAATTGCATTTCCCAATCGGAAAATCTTTATCTGCATTGGGAATAAGTTTGCGGTTTCCGTACCCGTATTCGTGCTTAAAAACTCTGAAACAAAATCTTTCTCGACAGGCTGGAGAAAACGAAGCAGGGTGAGCTTTGTTGTAATCTGTTTTTGTTCATTATCCTCTGAGTTGTAGGAAATGATTACCGGGCAGTAAACTTCATCATCATCCTGCTTAGGAAAAAGAAGCTGAACGTTTGTAATTCTTTCGGCAAGCAGCTTTAATTGAGCTTTATCATAACCGTCAATTTCTCCATCCGCCAGATTAGCTCCAGCTTTTTCTCCAAGCTCATCCACAGGAATCCACAACGGAACTTTTTTATAAACAATCACTTCGCCTCTTGCACAAAACCCCGAAAGCTCCTTTATGAGGCGGCAGATTTTTAATTCCTCTGTAGAATGAAGCACAATTACTACCATACAATGAGTATAAACTTTTTAAGAAAAATGATATAGTATTATTTATGGAAACTAATTCTGAAACCGTAAAGAAAGAAAACCCTATTTTAAAAATTGCTGTGTGGTTCAAAAATGCAAGTAAGCCTATAAAAATTGTATGCGCCGTTGTCGGAGCAGTTATTGTAATAGATTTGATTTGCTGCATCGTGCTTGCAGGAAGAAAAAGCAGTCCGACTGTTTTTATGGAGTCGCTGCCGGACGGAAATCTTTCAGGTTTTGTTTCTCTTGATTCTGGTGCAATAAACGGTGGAATTAAACAGAACGGTTTTGCAGATTTTGGTTTCTCAGAAGTTCAGAAAAAAATAATTGAAAAGATTTATGAAGCTAACGGCTCTTGTGCACTTGTAGTAAAGCTGGAGGCTGATTCTGAAAAATATTTGACCAAAAACCCTGAAAGCAAAAGCTTTATTTTGCGGTTTGGTTTTCTTAAAGATGAAGATTTTCTAAAAAAGGGCAGACTTAAAAAAAATAACCGTACCACAGATAATCGGATTGCGGTATCTGCCGATTTGACAAAGCTCAACGGCGCTTTTGCAGTTTCAATGGCACTTCCAAAAGGTGCTTCGGAAAATATACCTGAAGGCTTTTTTATTTATTCAGATGCTCCGTGTAAAATCCTTGGTGCGTATGTTTGTGCTGCAGAAATTGGTTTTGATAAATCAAGAGATATGCCGTTCTTTGGATTTTCTTCAAACGGCGGACTTATAGATTCAAGCTTTTCTTCTGTAGATTTTTCAAGTGCTTCTGAAACGTTTGCTGTTCAGAATACGGTTGATTCTTCAATGCCTGAAATTATCGTAAAAATGATTGATAACGAAGAATACAAATCTACAATAGAAGGCAATGTTTTTGTAAAGCTGAATGCTGGTGGAGAACAGCTTTCTATAAAGAATGTAAAAAATGCAAACAGTCTTGTTATTCCATCCTCAGCCTTAAAAACTCCTTTTGTACTTTTTGATATAGCAGAGAATAAAGAAATAGTTCAGGCAATCCTTATGAGAAATCCTGTTGAAGAAAAAGAGCCGTTGTTTAAGGCTAATGCAACAGAGGTTTTTGTTCCAATCAAAACAGACCCTGGACTAATCTTAAAGTATCCAAAAACAAACTGGCGTGTTGCTGATTATGAGATTTTTGAATGGGACAGATTTCCAGGAATCCTTTTCTTTGATACAAGAAATTATGACATTCAGGATAACTTTTTCCGTCGTATGGCATTCTTTGTAGAAAAGCAGGGATATAAAGGCAGGATTTTATCGAATGCAGAGCTTCAGGGAAAACACGGCTACAACGCTCACGATTACAGTCCTGAATCTATGGCAAACTTTTTTAATGAAGCTGACAGGAAAGGCGTAAAGCTTAATAAAGAAGAAGAAACGCTGCGGAAAATTCTTTTGCAGAACGGACTTTTGCTGAACGAAGACGGAAAAATGAAAGCCGGAAAGGGTGGACTCGTTTCAATTTCTCAGGAGTCGGCAGATTATCTTCGCGTTCAGCTTCTGGCTCACGAGGGCTGGCACACTTTGTTTTTCCTGGATGAAGCGTTCAGAAATTATGTTACTGCAGTCTACTATAACCTGGAGCCAAATACTCAGGCCTTTTTAATTGATTATTTTAAGTCGCAGCCATCTCTTGGTTATGACACAAACGATGAATACCTTATGAAGAATGAGTTTATGGCGTATGTCATGCAGCAGAGACTTGGAGCAGTTGCAGATTATTTTGTTGCGCATGCAAAATGGGGCTCTGTTCAAAAATATACAAAGAGTCTTGCAGATTATATTATTCAGACAGAGGCTCGCGGTTTTGTAGATGCGGCGATAATGATGAATGATTTTGTCTTTGACTCTTACGGTATAGAATGCGGCGATATAAATCTTGTCCGCCGTTAATCTTTAATCGGTAATATCAAAGTTAAACTGTTTTACAGCACCTACTGTTGTCGGAGGTCCGTGTCCCGGCATAAGGATTGTGGCAAATTGCTGCGAAAGGATTTTAGTTTCAATATTTGAGCGTAAAATGAATTTTGAGTAGCTTGAGTTTGTAGAACCCATTGAACCGGCAAAAATAACGTCACCGGTAAAAAGCACATTTCCTATACCGTAAACAACTGAATCTGCAGTGTGACCCGGAACAGCCATATAACGCACAATCATTTTTGCAACCTTAAACTTTCCGTCGCCGGTTATAACAGTTGTATCGTTTTTTGCAACCTCCCAGTCAGCCGCATAGATTTTCGGTGTGTATATTTTCTTTAAGGTTTTAATTCCGTGTGTGTGGCTTGAGTGATTGTGCGTTACAAGAATTGCAGAAAGCTTAAGATGATTCTCTTCAATCTGCGAAATAATTTCTTCTGTAATTTCACCCGGATCAATCACAATAGCTTCTTTAGCCTTTTCGTTTACAACAACATAACAATTGGAGAAGCCGCCTAAATTAAGATGAAAGTAGATTTTCATTGCTGTTCCTCCACCGGATTGTCGTGTGTATTGCTAAGCTCTTCATCTGACAGATGAGAAATCATCGAATCAACATCATCCTTAACAAACTCTGCCTCGCGTGTATTCGACATCTTAAAGGAAACATTTGCCCGTTTGGAATATAAGAAAAGTGATTTTTTCAGGTTGCAGTTTCTGAAGGAAGTATCTACCAGTGTTGCATTTATAAAGCGTGAATTGAATAAATCTGAATTATCAAAGGAAGACTGATAAGCTTTGCAACCGTTGAAATTATTCTGAATAAGCTCGCTTGAAGTAAACAGACTGTGCGTAAAGGTACAGCCGGAAAAAGAATTGAAAATGCTGTTTGTCTGAATAAGACTGCAATCATTGAAAACTGCAAAATCAAAAATGCACATTCGTAAAAGAACGTTTTCTGAATGGATGTTCATAAACGTGCAGTGATAAAAGTTGCAGCCGAAAAACTTTTTGTTGGTAAAATCAACATCTGTAAAAATAAGACCGCAGGCATTTAAGCCAACAATTTTATCGTGCGTTGCAATATATTTATAAATATCATCCTTTGCTTTTCCCGGATTAGGAATATGATCAAGGCAGTAGTTTTTTTCCTCTGTAAGGTTGCCGTCTTCGTCAAACGTAGAGAGAGCAATATTTCTGCAATGATGAACGCAACAGGTGTTTTGTGTAAACATAATTTTAGTATAAACAAAAATACCGAAACTGACAATCTATGAAAAATCACAGCTTGTCGTAAAGCTTATTTACCATTCTAAGTGCTTCGTTTATCTTTGTAGTTTCATCGGAAGAAAAGTCTACATTTTCTTCTACAAGAGTTTCCAGACTTGAATGAGTTTCTGTAAGGGCAGTCATAAAGCCACGCGAAACCTTAAACCAGTAGTCGCCGTTTCCGTTTGTAAAAAGACAGATAAAGCCGTATTCGCGATTCTTCTGCTTTGCCATTGCTGTACGCAAAATCCAGTCGAGAGAGAAAACAATCTGCTCTTTACCAACTGGATCGTGAATGCTGGCATTCATCTTTCGGTTCCACTTTTTCTCCGGAATTGGATTCAAGTCTATTGAAGAAGTTACCGGAATTATAAGGCCAAGCTTTTCGCCGTCCAGAATTGTGCCGTGATCTTTTGTTGTAATGCAGCCCTTAAGGTTAGCGCACGCCTTAAGCTTGTTTGTATCTGTTTCTTCACGGATTGCTGTAAGGAAGCTTTCGTACGGCAGAAAGGCTGTCTTTTTTCCTTTGACTTTCTTTGTTTCAAACAAAAATCCGCCAAGCGAAAGTGCATCCTCTGGATTTGTAAGCTTTTGTCCTCCGGCAACAATGCTTTTTGCTTTTGATGATGATGTTGCTGCGTTTCCAGCTTTTGCGGCAGCTTTATCTGTGTTCTTTGCACCTTTTCCTTTTGTTTGCGCCTTTGTTGCAGTTCCTTGTGCAAATGCTTCCGGTTCAAAGGTCCGCTGTTTTTTGCAGGCCATTAGCTTTTCATAAAGCTTTGGATTTATTGTATCAAGCATAGGGCGGGTAAGTGGAGAAACACTCATCGCAAAGATTCTGCTTGTTTTTACAATTTCACCGGCTACAATAAAAACAGGATCCTGTCTGAACATTACGCTTCCCGGATGAATGCAGATGTGGTCGGCGGTAAGGCTCCTGTAGCTTTCTCTGCCGTTTCGGATGCACACAAACTGAATCATTCCGGCTGCAATACAGCAAAGATAATCAGTCATTGAGCCGCCGTTTTCCACAATCGGCAATTTCAGCTGCTCGCCGACAATTTCTCCAAGCTGGAAACGGATGTTTTCAATCTCTGCCATAATCCGCAAGTCTAGATAATTTTTTTTACAGAACTTTTCACGGTTGTCTGTCTGCTTAAATGCATTAAAAAGATTAAGGTAAGTACCAAAATCACCGGACATATCTCTAAAGCGGTGATGCGCCTTTCTGGCTTCCATTTCTTCATTTGCAGGAAGCATAAACGGAGAGTTTGCAGACAGG
>JAFZRP010000060.1 GCA_017619795.1 Treponema sp. | reverse complement strand
TCGTTTGTAAGTTCAATTTTTGAATTAAATGACTTCGTTTTCATAATCTTAATAAGTATAACACATGTTTATAAAAAAATCATCAATCATTTTAAAAACTTTTTAATAAACTGCTTAAACCGTAAACTTCTTCTACACCGCCAACCAGTATTCCCCCCATACCAAGCTCCAGCGGAAGTGCAATGTCCAGATCGTAGCGGTCACCGACAGAAACACATTCGCTGGCAGCACATCCAAGAAGCTCTACCGCTGTTAAAAAAGGCTCTGCGGCAGGCTTAGACTTAAGGCACGTATCAAGCCCGACAATATCCGGGAAAAATCTGGAAACTCCTATTGCATCAAGCGTTTTTCGGGCCGGCAAAACCGGATTATTTGTTACACAGATAAGCTTATATTGATCACTAAGCAAAGAAAGCTCTTCTACAAGCCGCTCATCGTATACAAGAAAATCGGAAGGCTCAAGCAGCTTTTTGCGCCATTTTACACTCTGTTTAATCGGAATGCCAAAGGCTTTTAAGGTATTTCCAAGGCTTACCTTGCTGCCATTGTGTTCTGTTGCAAACTGTTTTCGGTACTCAGCAACCATTTTTCTAGCCTCGGCAGAAGTAATTCCCTTAAGCTTAGCAAAAGCACGAACCTGACAGTCAACCTGTTCGAACGCATAGGGACTGTTCGTATAAAGAGTAGAATCAATATCAAAAATGATTGCCTTTATTGTTTGCGGTAAATTATAGATTTTCATTTGCAAAGAGAATCAGCAGCTTCCTGCAGAGAACCAAACTTTCCAAGCCCATACCACGCGGCACACGCATCGCCGATAAGCTCGGAGTCGGAGCATTTACAAACCTTAAGCTTTACGCCAAGCCGCTGCTCCTTCTTTTTCATATAGCCGACATCGTTTGTCTGCCCGCCGGTCACCGTAATTTCTTCTGGGAAGCTTATACCGTTATCGGCAAGAGCTTTTTTCAGCTTTCCGACAGCCTCTTCCACCGCAGAAAGCCTTTCTTCCGGAGTTAATGAAGAGCTTTTTGGAATAATGTAAGACACATTCCATAAGCCCGGGATAATCGAAGGTAAGGTTCGCAGGCCCTCTGCAATAATTGGGTTGTCGCTGCAGAAATTAAAGCCTTCGCTTGAACCGCTTCTGTCGCACAGCTTACCGGCTGAAAGTGTATTTGTACCAACAAGTGCGGCAACAAAATCTGGACCGCAGCCAAAAACCGGAATACCAGACTTTAATCCAAGAAACTCTGCCGCTTCTTCTGCAAGGTTTCCAAAGCTTTCGCCAGGTTTTACATAAGGAGGAAGCTTGCTCTGAGAAATCCTGAGAGCCTCAAGCTCCTCTGAAGTCCAGTAAGCAGAAATAAAACGGTCTTCCGGCAAAATGGTCACTGCCGTACCAGTCAGCTTATTTATAAGATATTCAGGTCCTGAATAAATAAAATCGGTTCTTTCAAACTCATCAGGGAAAAGCAGCTTAAACGCAGCGATTTTTGGAAGGAACAAACTCTTTGTTGCAATAAAGCCTTCATCTGACATTATCAGCTTTTCAATATCCTCATTCCAGCGGATTGTAAAACCACTGTCGGAAACAATTGTAGGACCGTTTCCAGAAATAGATACAGCCACAATTGAAACTTCCGAGCCAGAGTTTGCCAGATTTTTGAGGATTTTGTCTGTAGAGCTTTTTAATGCCCAAAGCCAGCCCTCTGCAACAAATCTGTTTTGAGGAGCCGAAAAGGAAGCTTTATTAAAAGCAACAACATCTCCTGTTGCAGAAACAAGAGCCGCCTTAAGAGATGTTGTTCCAATATCAACCGCGAGTACAGCTTCTGTCATTTTTTAGCCTTTGCAAGCTGGAGCTTCAGTATCTGCCTCAGCGGCTGGTGCAGGTGCAGCGCCGGTTTTAGCATCACCTGTACTCTGTATTTTTGTTATTTTTTCGATAATATTGCGGTTATCAAGAAGCTCGCTCAAAGACTGGTTGTAATGAATACGGGTGATTACGTTTGCAAACAATCCGCTTACATCTGTGCTTATAAACCATTCGCGCTTTAAAAGCTCTTCGTGGTAAACAGCATTTGTACCAATAATTCTGTAGAACAAACCTTTTTCGTAAGCTTCGTCAAACTGTTCAATTGCATTGCCTGTAAAGAAAGGAAGTGATATTGCACAGATAACCTTTTTAGCACCCTGCTCTTTTAAGAAGCTCATAGCTTTAAGCAAGGTTCCACCGGTTCCAAGCATATCATCGGCAATAAAGGCAACCTTATCCTTTACGTCGCCAAGAAGCTTTACAGATTTAATGTTTGTTGAATGAGCGTCCTGAGTTACGATTGAGTAATCGCGCTCTTTATAAATCATGGCAAGCGGCAGCTTTAAGCCGGAAGCGTAGAACTTGTTGCGGTCAATTGCACCTGTATCAGGAGCAACTACAACCAAATCCTCTGTTTTACCGGAAAGATCCACAATCTTACTAAGCTCGCGGATTACCTGATAGCTTGCATGAAGATTATCAAGATTGATTGAAGAGAATGCATTTGGAATCTCGCGTGAATGAAGATCAAGAGTAACAATTCTGGAAACTCCCTGCATTTCGTAAATGTGACCTAAAAGACTTGCTGTAAGTCCTTCGCGGCCCTTTCGTTTATGCTGTCTTGCGTAAGGATAAGCCGGTACAACAAGTGTGATTTTTTCAGCACCAGCCATGCGCACAGCATCAATAGTAACAAGGAGCGACATAACGTGATCATTAACTGTCATTACAACCTTGTTAGCACCACCGTTCAAGCTAAGAACCTCGTGGTTTTCAACATCCTGGAAAATAAAGACATCTTTTCCACGAACAGTATCCAACAGCTCAGTTTTTACCTCACCGTTAGCAAAATAAGTAAACCTTGCGTTCACCTTGAACACAGGCGGTCTGTACTTATCAGTAGCACCTCTTATACAAAGATCACTAGTCTGCAAATCATTCTGCAGATTGATTCTTCGCACAAGCTCTTCTTTTGTAAGCTCATAACGCTTAGATACAACATCGTTCTTCAAGGTGAAGCGGTGTTTGTACATATGTTTAAGGTGCGTTATGACTTCATTGGCGAAAGCTTCGCCACCAGGACACGCAACAATCGCTAGACTTGTTGGTTCGGTATAGGGCATATTGGACCTCGTTTATAGTGGGATTTATCAGCCATAATATAGCATATTGTTAGATTTATTACAATTAAAGATATATTGCAAACTTTTTACATTTTTCTTATTTTTTTTACACTTTTTTCTGCGTTTCTATTGACAGAAACATTTTTATAAACTATATTACTCGTACAAAGTGTTACTACTAATAGAAACACAACAACAAACAAACTTTATGCCAGGAGGTACTTATATGGCACACAACGAAATACCCTACAAAATCTATCTGAACGAAAAGGAGATGCCGGAAGCTTGGTATAATGTTCGCGCAGATATGAAGAAAAAACCGGCTCCACTTTTGAATCCGGGAACTGGAAAACCTTGTACAGCAGAGGAGCTTTCTCACGTTTTCTGTGATGAGCTTGTAAAACAGGAGCTGAATGAAACAGATGCTTACATTCCTATTCCACAGGAAATCCGTGATTTTTATAAGATGTATCGCCCTTCTCCATTAGTACGCGCTTACTGTCTGGAGAAAAAACTTGGAACACCGGCAAAAATCTACTACAAGTTTGAAGGAAACAATACAAGTGGAAGCCACAAGCTTAACTCGGCAATTGCTCAGGCCTATTACGCTAAGAAGCAGGGCTTGAAGGGTGTTACTACCGAAACAGGTGCGGGACAGTGGGGAACAGCCCTTTCTATGGCCTGCGCTTATTTTGACTTGGATTGTCAGGTTTATATGGTAAAGTGCTCGTATGAGCAGAAGCCGTTCCGCCGTGAAGTGATTCGAACCTATGGTGCAAAAATCACACCGTCGCCAAGTAATACTACAGAAGTTGGACGAGCAATTTTGAAGGAGTTCCCTAATACAGATGGAAGTCTTGGATGTGCAATTTCTGAGGCAGTTGAAGCTGCAACTAAACAGGAAGGCTACCGCTATGTTTTGGGAAGCGTTTTGAATCAGGTTTTGCTGCACCAGAGTGTTATCGGTCTTGAAACTATGACTGCCTTGGATAAATACGGAATCAAGCCGGATATTATTATTGGTTGTGCAGGCGGCGGTTCAAATCTTGGTGGTCTTATTTCTCCATTTATGGGACGCAAGCTCCGTGGTGAAGCTGACTATCGCTTTATTGCAGTTGAACCGGCAAGCTGCCCTAGCCTTACCCGCGGAAAGTTTACCTACGACTTCTGCGATACCGGTCACGTTTGCCCACTCGCAAAAATGTATACTCTTGGCAGTGAGTTTATGCCTTCTCCTAACCATGCAGGCGGCTTGCGCTATCATGGAATGAGCGGTATTCTTTCTCAGCTTTATGATGATGGATTGATTGAAGCCCGTGCTGTTGAACAGACTGCTGTTTTTGAAGCAGCCCAGCAATTTGCACGAATTGAAGGAATCCTGCCAGCTCCAGAAAGCAGCCACGCAATTAAGGTTGCCATTGACGAAGCCCTTAAATGCAAGGAAACCGGCGAAGAAAAGACAATTGTTTTCGGCCTCACCGGAACCGGCTACTTCGACATGTATGCTTACAAAGCCTTCAACGACGGTACAATGACCGACTACATCCCAACCGATGCAGACTTGGAAAAAGGTTTTGCTACATTGCCAAAAATCTAATTAAAGATTTGTAAATTACTCGATTGGTGATTTACAATTACTTACAAATTGAACAAAATCCTCATGTATTAAACAAATAGGACTTCGCAAGAAGTTCTATTTGTTTTGTATTTATTGGAATCGTTGAAGTTTCCATTGTGATTATGAGGTTTTTGCCGGGAACAATTCCATTTTGTTCGTATAGGCGAAGCTTTTGCACAGCACGTTCCGAATATTCAGAATTATCCATCATACCAAAATGTTCCCAGTAAAACTCCTGGCGTGTTCGCAGATTAAGACAAGTAAAATCCGGATAAAATGTTAGCTTTTCGCCATTTGTGGTTCTTATGTCGACCGGATATTCATAGTGGTAGGGAATCTTAAGCCGGAAAAGTGTGTCTGCAATAATGATTTCAGATTTTGAACGAACTCTTTCGCCTCTTGCAGTCAGATATTCTGCCATATCTTCTGAAAAATCTTTTCCCGTATATGTAACTGACTGCCATTCCTGCACATATAAGGAATCTGGTATTCGTACCGGATGTATAAGAACCTGCCATAAAGGTCGAAACTTTTCAAACACCTTTTCTGCCAAGAGTTTCCTGTCATTCATTTTATTGTAGGTTTTTAGAGTATGATTCAAAAGCGCTATTTCTGCTTGTACAGCAAGGGAGACTTTTTTATCATATTCCTTTTGTGCTAGACGTTTTACAAGCACCTTGTCTTTTGCATGAATATAGCTTCCTGTTGTATCCTTAGGATTCATTCGCCTGTAATACTGAACAACGCCATTACTTTTTGCAATACGCAAAGAACCAGATGGTACATTTTTTAGAGCCTTACGTTTTTCTAACAACAGCGCATTCAGTATTGAAATGCGTTGCTCCAAAACCTGAATTATCTTATCTGATGAAATATACTCTCTTTCCGATTTATTCATAACATAAAGATAAGCCAATTTTTTGGATTTGACAAGTTTTTTAGCTATGTACGAGTTAATTAGCTATTTTCTGATCTTAATTCTTTAGTATTACGTATTATTTGATGATTTTGTTTGATTTTATACGTAATTGCTGCTGACAACTGCCTGTTGTACTTCGCTTTTTGAGTTTGAGTTTACTCATTTTTCCAATTCTTACGTCTAATTTGCCGATTTTACTTGATTTTATACGTAAGTGTAAGTCACTACTGACTAAAGTAGTTCACTTTTTGAGTTCCACCTTGCTCATTTTTTAAATCTTTACGTATAATTTGATGGATTTTTCAGCTTTTATACGTAAGCCCTGTTCTCAACTGGCAGCCGTACTTCACTTTTTTATTTCCAGTCTGTTCATTTCGTCAATTCTTACGTATAATTTGACAATTCTACTAGATTTTATACGTAAGTTCTGCTCGTACCTGATTGCCACACTTCACTTTTTGTATTCCACAAGCGCTGCACACACATTTACACACAAAAAAAAGCATCTGACTTGATGAAGCCAGATGCTTTTTTTTGTGTCATTCCCGAGCTTTGACACGGGAATCTTTTATAATCATCGAATATGGACTATTCGTAGAGCTGAACACCTTTCTGGAATACCATCTGAATAAAATCGTTGAAACCTTTATACCATACAGGGAAGTCATGAGTTCCACCTGGATATACATAAGATTCAAAGTTTTCAACCCTTGTTGTCCAAGCCTTCATAGCATCTACATAGCTAGGGAATGAACCATATACCATCCAATCTGCATCACCACAAATCATATAAAGATTGTGAATCTTAAGACCATCGAATGCTGCAGTTCCATCAACCTTTGTTGTAAACGCTTCAGCTGTTGTGAACAAAGCTCCAGAGAAACCAGCAAAATTACTGAAGAGGTCCAGACATTCACCAATACCAATGTTAAAGGTCTGCCCACCACCCATTGAAAGACCTGCAATTGCGTAATTATCACGTCCTTCAGCAGCATTATAATTAGCCTGAATATATGGAAGAAGATCATTTCTAAGTTCTCCACCAAATGCATTAAAACCATCAGTATCGCTACCAGCTCCATTAGGTCCCCAATTCTTACTTGCAACACCTGTTGCACAAACAAGAATAAACTTCTCAACTTTACCACTTGCCATACCACGATCCATATAGCCTTTAATTTTTCCACCAAGACCTTGATCTGTAAGTCCCCAAGTATTTTCATTTTGATAGAATCCATGGAGAAGAATGAAAACAGGATATTTTGTATTCTTGTCGTTTGCATCATATCCAGCTGGCAAATAAACCCAAGCATGCTTGTTATACTCTGTTACCTCACTTGCATCAGCATTTTCTTTTGCTTTTTTGGCATCTTCTAGAGTCTTCTTTGCTTTATCCAGAGTCTCATTAGCAGCTGTTTTTTCGTCATCAGTTTTTGCCTCTTTCACAGCCTTTTCTGCTTCTGTAACAGCATCTTCAGCAGCTTTTACATTCTTAGGAGCGTTTTGTTTAGCATAGTAAACAGACCAATCTTTTGTAGGATAATTAATTGATACAACTTTACCACGCTGAGCATCTGTTAAACCATCGGTATATGGAGTATCTTCTTCAGCATTTGATTTTTCAATAAATTTAACACCTTTTAAAGTTACTTTAAGCTGATCTCCATCAGCATTGTCTCTTTGATAGTCATTGAATTTAATAGCAAATCCTTTGATAAAATCAAAATCGGAACTATCTTTAACTTTTTGTACGAAATCATCAGGAATTTGGATTGTTTTCTTGAGTGTACCAGATTTGGCTGCTGAATCAAAATATTCCAGATCTACAAATCCGCCAAATATACCTGTTGAATCATACGGAAGGATTCTCATACAAAAACCAGGATTCTTAGCATTTGCTGCCCACTTTCCTTCAACAGGACTATAATCCAATTCTATTTCGATTGCCTTATAGTTTGCAATGTTAATTTCTGTTTTATCACTTTTTGCATAGAAAGAAACACCACCACCACCGCCACCAGCAGCAGTAGCTACCCAACTTATAGATCCATCACTATTAGTTTTGACATCTGCAGCAGCTGAAGTTTCAAAAATAGTAAATGCTTCTGTTTTACCACGTAATGTCATTCCAATAGGTAACGAATCATCTTCACCACCAGTATCTTTGCTTCCGCAAGACACTGCCAATAAAGCCAACATAGAAATGCCAGCTACAGCTAAAAATGTTTTAATAAGTTTTTTTAACATTTTTTATCTCCTTTTGATTTTAAAGGATACGAGCACAAAATGATAAAACAAACACCTTTTTTCTCATATTTTTTGCAATTTAGTATCACACCCTAAAGAAAATTTCCGATAGGAAAAAACACTTAATAGTTTTGCCCTATAAAAAAAAGCACCCGATTCGAGAGAACCAGGTGCTTTTTATGTCATTATTTTGTGAACGAATTCCGAATTAAGTTCGGAATGCCATTATTTCTTCAAAAGCTTAGCAAGTTTTTCTGCTGTGAAGCCCATGTACTCAGCTACCTTGTTTGCAGGGCCTGAAGTACCGAAGGTGTCAATACAGAAGCAGTTTTCTTTTGAAGTGAACTGGAGCCATTCCATAGAAATACCGGCTTCTGTACAAACGATTCGTTTTGTATCACCAATAATCTTGTCCTGTTTTGCCTTTGAAAGACTTTCAAACTTCTTCAAATCTGGAACAGAAACAACGCGGATTACCTTGTCCTTAACAAGAGCAGCTGCCTTAAGAGCCATATTTACTTCTGAACCGCTTGCAAGAATTGTAATATCTGGAGTGTCAGAACCTTTCTGTACGATGTAAGCACCGTTTGCAGCCATGTTCTTCTTCCAGCTCTTGTCATCCTTCTTGTAAACTGCAAGAGCCTGGCGTGTAAATGCCATACAAACTGGATGATCCTTGCTTGCATATGCAATGTTCCATGCTTCCATAGATTCTTCTGGGTCACCAGGGCGGATTGCCTGAACACCAGGAATTGCACGGAGAGATGTCATTGTTTCGATTGGCTGATGTGTAGGTCCGTCTTCACCAACGTAAATTGAATCGTGTGTGAATACATAAATTACAGGCTGTTTCATCAAAGAAACTACGCGCAAGCTTGGGCGGAGATAATCAGCAAATACAAGGAATGTAGCACAGAATGGGCGGAGACCACCGTGGAGAGAAATACCTGCACAAACTGCAGACATTGCAAACTCACGGATACCGTACTCAATTGTACGTCCGGCACGATTTTCTGGGCTGAAAGTTCCGTTATCTGTAGCCTTGAAAGCTGTCTTGTTTGGTCCCATAAGGTCTGCAGAACCACCAACAAGGTTTGCAAAGCGTGCAGCGATTACGTTCAAAGCTTTTCCAGAAGCGTCACGTGTAGCACAAGCATCGCCTACTTTATAAGTAACGTCTTTTACTGTTTCGTCTGTTACTGCATCTGAATAGTAAGCATCCCAAAGCTTCTTGAGTTCAGGATTTTCTTTTGCCCATGCAGCAAACTCAGCATTCCAGTCTGCTTCTGCCTTAGCAAATGCAGCTTTTTTAGCTTCAAAATATTTGTAAGCTTCTGGTACAACGTAGAAATCCTTATCAACAGGAAGACCGAGCTTTTTCTTAGCAGCAATAATGCCTTCTGCACCAAGAGGAGCACCATGAACATCAGCTGTACCCTGCTTTGGAGCACCCTTACCAATTACAGATTTAAGCATAATCAAAGAAGGTTTGTCTGAACAAGCCTTAGCTTCTGCAACCAGTTTTACAATGCCTTCAACATCATACATATTGCCTTTAAGTACCTGCCAGCCATAAGCTTCATAGCGCTTAGCAATATTGTCTGTAAAGGTGATGTCTGTGCAGCCATCAATAGAAATCTTATTCTGATCGTAGAATACGATGAGTTTACCAAGCTTAAGGTTACCAGCGAGAGAACAAGCTTCAGAAGCAACACCTTCCTGGAGACAGCCTTCGCCTACGAGAGAGTATGTATAATGGTCAACGATTGTGCGTTTTGCAGTATTGAACTTTGCAGCGAGCATAGATTCAGCAACAGCCATACCAACAGCCATTGAAACACCCTGTCCAAGTGGACCACCAGTACATTCAACACCGTCAGTATCACCAAACTCCGGGTGACCAGGACATTTTGAACCAACCTGACGGAAGTTCTTAATATCGTCCATGCTTACTTTATATCCAGCCAAATGAAGGATACTGTAAAGCAGCATAGAACCATGACCTGCTGACAAAACGAAACGGTCTCTATCTGCCCATTTTGAGTTTGCAGGATTGTGCTTCATTACTTCGCCATACAAAACTGCGGCTGCTTCTGCGGCACCAAGCGGAAGTCCAGGGTGACCTGAATTTGCTTTCTGAATTGCGTCCATAGACAAGCTGCGGATTGAAAGTGCAACTGCCTCAACTCCTTTTTTATCCATATCAAAACCTCTTCTGCCGAAATACACGGCTATTAAATATTTTTTTCGATTCTCCTATCGATTATTTATCAAGTTCTCTAATGAGGCTCAAAAGCTCAACTTCGCCAACCTTAGATTCCAGAGCCTTTCTGAAACGAAGACTTCTGAAAAGACCTGCAAGGCCGGAAAGCACCTGCAAATGTACCTGTGAATTCTGTGTAAGAAGAATGAACATAACATAAACAAGTCTTTCATCCGGAGCTCTCATATCTATATGATTTTTCAGATACACAACACAGATTCTCTGATCCTCTTCTTCCTTCATAATAGGCGAACGTGCGTGTGGCAAGGCTATACCATTACCAACTGCTGTACTAAGAACCTTTTCGCGGGCACACAAAGCATTATATACCTGCTCTTCCGTCATTCCTTCCGGTAACTTAATCATCTTAGCTACATTTTTATAAATCTCTTCTGGAGTTGTTCCCTCAACATCCATAAAGATACCACCCCTATGAATCAGTTCGGCAATATCCGCGTTGTTAGTAAAACTGAATTCCATTTTTTTTATGCTCTCCTTTTAATTAATCTACTATCTTAAAGTTTCTATAAGTGTTTACCTCAAGCGACTGCCTTAAGGTTTCACCTATATCATCAAACGTTTCTTCCATTCCTTCCAGAGACAAACAAACATCATCTACAGGAAAATGATCTGCTGAATAAACATCTTCCATTTCCTCAATTATTCTATAGGCATGAGAAAACAGTTGAGTAAGAATAACTAGCTCCTGCTGCGGGAAGTTTTTTAGCTTTAAGCCAGAGTTACCGATTGCACTGAGCAGTGAAAGGATGCTCGAAAACAACTCTACAACTCTGCTTCTTACCGGAGCAATATTGTATTCAGCAAATTGGTTATACGTCTGACTAATTATATCATTACACTTTTCTATGTTCAATAATAACAGCTTAAACTCTGCTGCAGACATTTTTAATGCAGGCGGAAAGATTTCGTGACACAGCTCCTCGATTGTCTGCTGTTTCTTTAAATGCTCAATTTCATAAAGCCTGTTCTTAAGATAACAGTTCACAATTTCCGGCGAAAAAATCATCATCATGTCGGAAAAAAGCGCATCTGCAGAAAAATCTTCATTCCATGGACCAATATACGGAACATTTTCTCCAGCCCGCCAGATACGTGATTCAACCCCGTACGGAGAAAAACCAATCTTTTTTGTATGCTGTAAAAACTCTTCTGCACTTCCGCAGTTTACAGTACAAAGATCCCGCTGATTTTCCAGAAACAGAAAAGCAAGCTGTTCTTCAATTGAGGTTGCAGGACCAGTTTTCTGGAAGCTGTCTAAAAGCCCTTTTTCAAAATTAGAATACCATTCCTCGCGTTCCATATCGGCAGCAGAAAGCGCAGCGGCAGAACCGGAATATAATACGCTGACCTGTACAGTATCGTGCTCCCAGTCAACAACCTTACACAAAAGTCTGTCGCCATAATGGAACTTTTTCCCACCTGCAAGCTTTTTCAAAGACCAGGCTGTGAGCGTTACCTCAGAAGGCATATTATATTTGAGCGAAGCAATTGAAACTTCTGTATTCGACAAGTCGTTCAAAATATAAGGGATTACGTAGCCTTCTCCATAAAGTGCAAAAACATCCATCGCAAGATTCATGGAAAAAACTACAGGTTCCGCCTCAATCGGCTCATAGTTTGGAGAAACAAGTCTTATACGATCGGGAGGAGTATCCGGATTAATAAAGGGCATGCATCTATGACCAAGAATAACATACCCTTTCTGTACCTCTTCCTTAGTTGGCTTAAAACTGAAAAAGCGGTCGGTAAAAACGCCGGCTCTTGTAATGTATTTATCGTCAACAAGTGGAAAAACTGTTGATGAAGTGTTTAATAGATCTACAACCTGCTGCTTAGAAGCCCGTACACCCTTCCCGCGTAAATACCTGCATAAATCCTCTACAGTAAATACATTAAGTTGAGAAGAGAAATAATTGTCTAAATAAGTTGTAGATCTTAAATCCATTTAATATATAAAAATTAAACCATTCGTAAGTCAATGATTTCGGACTCAGTCTTTACAAGAATCTCTCGCATCTGCTCAAGAGTGATTCCGGTTGCCTTGATTGTCACACGTCGTTTACCGGTCTCTTTAGATTCTCGTGTAATTACAGAGATGATGTTTCCTTTCATTTCTGCAATTTCGTTAAATATTTTTGCAAGCTGACCAGGCTTATCTGTCTGCTGGAAGTTTGCTCTCACACCACCATCGCGTGCAAACATAGCAACAAAAAGATCGAACAAATCGCTTTCTGTTACAATTCCGATTACCACATCATCTTTTACGACAGGCAGACAACCAATTCCTTTATCTGCCATTATTTTTGCAGCATCTTCAATAATATCAGTCTCTTCAATAGTTATAACATTTTTGGTCATAAACTTGCCGCAAGTAAGCTTTGCAAGCAGAGAACTGATTTCGTACATATCAAGAGTAGTTGCCTCTGATGGAGAAACCTTAGCAATATCATTTTTAGTGATAATTCCAACCAATTTTTTCGAGCTGTTCAATACCGGCAGCTTGTTGATTTTTTTAGTAGTCATAATCTGCTTTGCTTCAGTTACAGAAGTATTTTCTGTAACACAAATCGGATCTCGCGTCATCACATCTCTAATAATCATATTAACCTCCAGATCGCTTAACCACCTAAATAGGCTTCTTTTACTGCAGGGTCATTAATTAAATCCTGCGCATTACCACTTTTTGTAATTTCTCCTGTTTCAAGTATATACCCTCTATTAGCAATTGACAAAGCCTTAAATGCATTTTGTTCAACTAATAATATAGTGGTACCATCCTTGTTGATTTTCTGTACAATATTGAAGATTTCGTCTACAAAAATTGGAGCAAGACCCATTGAAGGTTCATCAAGCAAAAGCAGTTCCGGCTGTGCCATAAGCGCTCTTCCCATCGCAAGCATCTGCAGTTCGCCTCCGCTTAACGTTCCAGCGCTCTGACGGATACGCTCTTTCATACGCGGAAAGTATTCAAAAACACGCTCCATATCTCGTGCAATTTCTTTTTTATCGTTGCGCAGATACGCACCAAGCTCCAGATTTTCCTTTACCGTAAGATTCTGAAAGATTCTTCGTCCCTCCGGAACCTGAATCAAATGTCTGGTAACAATTTTATCTGCCGCAAGATTTGTAATATCCTCGTCCTTAAAAAGGATTTTTCCACTCTGCTTTTTAATAAGATTTGAGATTGAATGAAGTGTAGTTGTTTTTCCAGCTCCATTCGCACCAATGAGCGTAATAATTTCACCCTTTTCAACATTAAAAGAAATATCGCGTAATGCCCTTACAGCACCATAATTTACAACAAGATTTTCAACCTTTAACATACACACCTCAATTAACTACTAGCTGGCATCGTTACCCAAGTATGCTTTAATAACCTCAGGGTTAGACTTAATTTCGTCCGGCAAGCCCTGTGCAATAATTCGTCCGTAATCAAGTACTATGATATGCTCACAGATTCCCATAACAAACTTCATGTCATGTTCAATAAGCAGAACTGTAAGATTAAACTGCTTTCGTATAAGCTCAATCATCTGGCGCAGCTCTTCTGTTTCCTGAGGGTTCATTCCGGCAGCAGGCTCATCCAAAAGCAAAAGAACAGGCTTTGAAGCAAGCGCACGTGCAATTTCAAGCTTACGCTGTTCTCCGTAAGGAAGATTTCGTGCAAGCTCATCCTTTTTGTTCTGAATCTTTAAGATTGTGAGCAGCTCGTCTACCTTCTGGTTCATAAGCACTTCATCGCGGCGAAGCTTTGGAAGTCGCAGAAGAACGTCAAAAGGATTTACAATTCGCTGATTATGAAGCGCAATTCTTACATTATCTGCAACGGTAAGGTTTCCAAAAAGGCGAATATTCTGGAAAGTTCGCGCAATTCCCATTTTATTCAGCTGGGCAGGATTTTTCTTATTGATTTCATGCACCCGGCCATTTCTGTCTGTAAACAAAATCTGACCGCTTGTAGGAGTATAAACTCCGCTGAGCATATTAAAAATTGTTGTTTTACCGGCACCGTTCGGTCCAATCAGACCAACAAGCTCGCCCTGCTTAAGCTCGCAGGAGAAATTACTTACCGCTGTAAGTCCACCAAAAACAATGGAGATTTCAGAAGCTTTTAATACTAAATTGTCACTCATTTCTATTCTCCTTGTGATTCTGATGAAGCAGTTTTTTCTGCCGCAACAGCAGCTTTTTTGGCAAATAATTTCTTAAAGCCGCCAGCTTTTATCCAGTCAAAGGTCTTTACAAAAGACATTTCCTTGTAGCCTAACAATCCCTGTGGTCTGAAGAGCATTACTACAATCAAAATACAAGGATAAATCAAAAGTCGGAAGTTCTTTAAGAAGCGCAGGAACTCCTGAAGATATGTAAGTACAAACGCTGCAAGAACAGAACCTGTTGTAGAACCCATACCGCCGAGTACGACGTAAATCAGATAGTTGATAGAGTTGTTGAACGAAGCCTGCTCCGGTTTTACAAAGCCGATTAAGCTTACATAAAGCGCACCGCCAATTCCTGCAACAAAAGAAGCAATTACAAAACCAATCATCTTGTAACGGAAAACTGCAATTCCCGAAGAGTTTGCCGCAATTTCATCCTCGCGTACAGCAAGAATAGCACGGCCATAGGTTGAGCGTATAAAGTTCTGTAAAAGCACGATTATCAATATCAGCGAGCCTATAATTACAAAATAAGCGAGCATTGGATCAAAACTGAGCTTTGTTGCAAAAGACTTTCCGTTTGGACCGCCTGTAATTCCCTTAAGGTTTACAAGAACAACACGGATAATTTCACCAAAACCAAGTGTTACAATTGCGAGGTAGTCGCCGTCCAGCTTGAGGGTTGGGAAACCAATTAAGAAACCAAAAATTGCGGTTATAATTCCTGCAACAATTACACTTATAAAAAGCGGGCAGCCAAGATTCTGCGACAAAAGGATTGTGGAATAAGCACCAATTGCCATAAAACCGGCTTGTCCCAAAGAAAGCTGACCAGTAATTCCGCAGATAATGTTTACACTCAACGCCATTATGGCATTTACACCAGAAAGAGTGATAATCTGAGCTGTATAAGCATTTATAATTCCTGCTTTAATGAGCAGTGCCGGAATAACAAGCACAGCACACGCAACAACAGAAAGAATTATTGTATTTCTAATAAACTTGTTCTTCATTCTGCCCTCCCCTTAAACCTTAATTGTTCGCTTTTTACCGAAAATGCCGGTAGGTTTTACAAGCAGAATAATAATCAAAATTGAGAAGGATATTGCATCGGCATATTGTGATGAAATAAATCCTTTTGTCATTGTCTCTGCTACACCAAGAAGAACACCGCCTACCATAGCACCTGGAATTGAACCGATTCCACCAAGTACGGCAGCAACAAAGGCTTTAAGTCCAGGCATATAACCCATTGTAGGATCAATCTGTGGATAAGCAGTTGCATAAAGCACACCACCTGCACCAGCAAGAACAGAACCGATTACAAAGGTTATTGCTATTGTTTTATTTACACTGATTCCCATAAGACTTGCGGCGCCCATATCAAAGCTTACGGCGCGCATTGCCTTACCAGTTTTTGTATAGTTTACGATTATGTTAAGAATAATCATAAGCACTACTGAGGAACAGATTACTATCATCTGAAGATTTGAAATTGAGACTGAACCGAGAGCAAAGTTTCTGAGCGGCATTGTAGGGAACTGTCTTGGGTTTGGTCCTACAAAAGGAAGCACGCGCATTACATTCTGTAAAATAAGCTCGACCGCAATTGCAGTAATAAGTGAATTAAGTCTTGGTGCATTGCGTAAAGGTCTGTAAGCAAAACGTTCAATTACAATAGAAAGCAGCGCACAGAAGACCATTGCGGCCAGAAAAGCACAGGCCATTCCTGCGACGTTTGCACCCATTGCACAAAGTACAAAATAACCTGCATAAGCTCCCATCATCATAACGTCGCCGTGCGCAAAGTTAATAAGCTTTACAATTCCATAAACCATTGTATAGCCAAGCGCAATGAGGGCATAAATACTACCCAGCGACAAACCGTTTATTAATTGTTGTAAAAACATTGAACCGGTATTCAATCTAACCTCCGGTAAAAATAATTTTTTTTCTATAATATATAACCGTAATATTTTAGTGTAAATCAGCAAGTTAGTATAGCTTCATTATCAACTTTATTGGTATAATTTATAATTACAAGGGGGATGATGATGAAAAGATGCCTGGTAACCTGCAGCTCAACTCAGAATAAAGAAGCTAATTTTGACCATTGCTGTAAGGAAATAGTCGATGAAGGCCAGAAGCCTTTACTGCTCATTTTTTTCGCCGACGAAGACGATTTATGGTACTACGCAAAATATCTTCACGAAGCCTTCCCCGAGGCAATTTCAATCGGTTCTTCTACGTTTATCAACTTTTCATCTGCAGGCTTTTCTCATTCCGGTCTTTCAGTAATGGCAATTTATTCCGGTATTGAATGTGCAGCCGGTCTTTTGTTCGAAGTAAACCGTCATCCTAAAAACTACATAATGCATATAAAAAATGCCCTTGGTCAGATTTCTTCTCTTGAAAATACGTGCTGTATGGAGTTTACAACACCTTTTTCCGACAGCGAAGAGCTTGTTCTGGACACTTTTAAAGAAGCCTTTGACGGCAAGGACATTCCGCTTTTCGGTGGTTCTTCCGGCATTACAAACACAAACAAAAAGGGAATTGTTGCCCTTAACGGCGACATTTTTGCAAATACCTGCGCCTTTGTGTTCATTCATAATCAGAACGGGAAAATCCATTTGTTCAGGGAAAACATTTTCCAGCGCACTCAGCACCAGTTTATTGCTACGGACGTTGACTGCGAAGAAAGAACCGTTTATGAATACGATGACCAGCCAGCCGCAGATGTGCTTGCAAAGGCTTTGAATGTAGATCTGGAAGGCTTACCGGAAGCGCTGCTTGTTCATCCTATGGGAAGAATTGTTGATGACCAGATTTTTATTACAGAATGCAACAAGGTTTTCCCGGACGGCTCAATCTCTTATTTTTCAAGAGTTTACAATCATACAAAAATGGTTCTTCTGGAAGTGGCAGATTTTGATAAAGTCTGGAATGAGACTGCTGAAACTGTTCACAAGGAGATTCTGGCACCATCGTTCACAATCTCTATAAACTGCCTTTCAAGAACAAATCTTTTTGAAAAGGAAAACAAGCTTTATCATTTTATTTCTACGCTCAAAAGTAATTACGGCGATTTTATTGGACTTTCCGGCTACGGCGAGCAGCTTAATTTTATTCATCTTAATCAGTCTATGGTAATAGCATTGTTTGAGTAACAAGGCGGACTATATGAAGCTACTTTTTTTGGGAACCGGAACAAGCCACGGAGTACCGGTAATTGGGTGTAATTGTGATGTTTGCAAATCCTCAGACCCGCACGACAAAAGATTCCGCTGCTCTGCCTATGTTACGACAGCTTCCGATAAAAATATTCTGATTGATATTGGTCCGGACTTTCGTTCTCAGGCGCTGGCCTACAACATCAGCCGGGTAGATACCCTTCTTCTTACGCACAGCCATGCAGACCACCTTCACGGAATTGACGATTTACGCATTTTCAGCTGTGATTTGTCGGAAAGTGACCTTAAAAACAAGAAATTAAAGCCCGAAAGCAAAAGAAAATACGATGCTCCTCCAATTCCAATTTATACAAACAAAAATACAATCAAGGATATTGAAAAGCGCTTTGATTATTTTTTCCGCCACTGCAGGGAAGGCGGCGGTCATGCTAAAGTGGAGCTTATAAACGCAAAGAGCCAGTTTGAAACCTGCGGAATTACAGTTACGCCGATTCCAATGCTGCATGGTCACTTAGAAACCGTTGGCTGGCTGCTCACAGAAAACAGAAAATCAATTGCGTATCTTACGGACTGCAGCTTTATAAGCGACGAATCAATTCAAATAATAAAGGAAAATTGCGGGATTCTGGAGCATCTTGTAATTGACGGACTAAGGATTGAAGATCATTCTACGCACTTCAGCTTTATGCAGGCACTTGAAGCCGCAGAAAAAATCGGGGCAAAGCACGTGTGGCTCACCCATATTACCCATTCCACAAGCCACCGCAAGGTAATTTTGTATATTGATGATGTTCTGGAAACCTTTCCGGAAAAGTTCAAAAATCTTAATAATATTGCCGAATCTGTTCAGCCAGCCTACGACGGACTGGTGCTTGAGGCATAAAAAAACCGCCCTATTAACAAGGCGGTCTTTCAAATAAGCTTATAGAATTATAAAGCCTACCAAATCTTACTCTGCAGTAGCAACTGTTTCTGCTGTCTTTGGTACTCTTACTTTCTTGTCCACAAAACCTGCTTTAAGGCATCGTGTACAGATAGTGATTGTTCTTGTTGTTCCGTTGAACTGTGCCTTAACTTTAAGGAGATTTGGTCTCCAAGTTCTGTGAGTATGATTATAAGATTTACTTACCTTGTTTCCATGCATTGTTGTCTTACCGCAAATATCGCACATTCTTGACATTTTCTATTTCCTCACTTAAAAACAATTTTCCCACAATTAAATGACAGTTTTAGAAATATACAAGAAGAATGGAAAAAAGTCAATAGCGAAGATAAGTAAGTACACATATATGCATTAAATATCGCTTTCCTGCATATCCCGCAAAAGAAAAAACGTATCTCTATAAGTCTGCTTGCGGCTATTGGAAAGAATAAACTCAATATCTGCATAAACTTCCGGAAGTTCAAATAATTCTGCAAGCCACGGAGCATATCTTGTTCCGCTTCCTTCTTTCAGTTCCCTGATTAAATCATCAAGATGCTTTCCCGAATTGTAGCTTCTGCCAACGCTGTCGGTTGCTGCATCAAGGCAGTCTGCACAAAGAACTAAATCCATAATTGGCTTAAGCGGACTTTTTGAAGTATCAAAATCTTCAGGATAACCACGAGAATTGTCGTACCACTTATGATGTCCAAGGGCAACTTCTGCATATGGTCTTGTAGAGGCATATTTTTTTAATAAATTGTAGCCTGTCTTTGGATGAGTCTTTATCAGATCAAATTCCATATCCAGAAGCTTTCTTCCATAAACAAAAATTGTATCTATGATTGATATTTTTCCAACGTCATGGCAGATTGCAGAATGATATGAAAAGCTTATTATCTCATCATGTCTTTCCTGAACCTCTTCAACGGAATTACAGTTAAGAACTCCTTTAAGGATTTCCGGCTTTCTGTGAATAAGATGACGGCAAAGACATTCTGTTATTAAGCCAACCATAATAGAATGAACATAAGTTGGCGGATGAAAAGCGGCTAAATAATTAAGCATCATCTGTTCACAGGTATAGCCACTTGGTTCTTCAACAAATTCGTCAATAATATTGCAATAGTATTCCAGCATAGGAGAAATGCTTTCTCCATTCGGCATATGAAAGGCATAAGACAGCAGATTTTTATAAATAGTCTGGATTAAGGTCTGCTCTTTCATCGTATAATTGTTTTTATCTATAAGCAGCAGGAGCTCAAGTGGAATCTGAAGATTTATGTAACTAGCTCCAAAACAATAATCCTTTCTGTCTGCATTATTATATATGTTCGTTATAAGCTTTACATAAGCTTCTTTATTAATTTTCCCGGAAAGAAACTGATTATGTGCAAGATAAAAATCGCAAAAGGCTTCTGTCTCTCCACTTTGCAAAAATTCCTTGTAATATTCTTTATTTGAATAATACAGCTTAGAAAGCTCTTCCGACTTCTGGCAAACTAGTTCTATCTGTTCTTTTGTAAAACCGGCAGAATTCTGTTTTTCAGTTGCCATAGAAAAATATTGAAGAACCCTGTATTTATGATACAGCCATTCATAATTCGGCAGCATTTTTTTATAAAAAGGATCATTTTCTAAATCAAGCATATATAAAAGCTTTTCCAGCTGTTCCTTATTTTTCTGCGGTTCGTTTTCTATTCCTTCATAAAATGCAATACTGAAGCGTGCATTAGTAATTATTATTTCACGGCATTCATCATCTTCAATTCTTTCAAAATTCTCTTTTTTCAGAAGATTAAAATAAAACTCCCCTATTTTAAAGCCTAATTCCCTATAGTAATTTGATATTTCAGGATAAGCAGTAAGCCGGAGAGTCATATTCATCAAATCATAAATAACTCCAATCTGAACATCTTCCTGTTTAATTTCCTGATAGATGTCTCCAAGGTCTTTTGCGTGAGAAATAAGACGGTCTGAAATCATTGAAACTATAGGAAGATCCAGACTTTCTCCTGCTTCCGGATTTATAAGAGAGTCGCTGAACGAAGATAACTGATTTATATCATTTTCCTTAAATGACGCTTGTTTTAAAAGACTTGGAAAGAAAATATTGTCCAGAAAATCACGATTTTCCTTTGCAAGCTTACCTATTGTTTCAAAGTTTTTGTGGAGCTTATCTGCATAATCATCCGCATTATCTATGTCTTTTAAGGATGGCGAGGAAAGAAACCGTATTTTAGAAGTTCGTTCTATGTACTCTTTATAAGCGTCACTCATATTTATGAAAACAATTGTATCACACTTTTTCGCACAAATACACTCTATTTTCCAAACTGAGCCTCAATCTCGCGAATCTGGTCACGGTATACAGCGGCCTGCTCGTATTCCATGCGTTCGGCACAGGCAGACATTTCCTGAGTAAGCCGTTTTATAAGCTTTTTACGGTCGGCAGCTCGGAAAAGATTTACACCCTGCTTCAAAACCTCAAGATCCATTGTGGCTTCGTCACGGGCTTCCTGCTGCTCGTGCTCAAGAATATCTTCAATTGCCTTTTTAATTGTAACAGGTGTGATTCCGTGCTCTTTGTTGTACGCTTCCTGAACCTCGCGGCGGTGCTTTGTTTCGCGGATGGCGGCTTCCATTGCAGGACTCATGTGGTCAGCATACATTACGACCTTACCGGCTGCATTTCTTGCCGCACGACCAATAATCTGAATAAGCGAAGTTTCAGAACGCAAAAATCCAATTTTATCGGCATCGAGCAGGGCAATAAAGCTTACCTCCGGCAAGTCAATTCCTTCTCGCAAAAGGTTAATTCCAATAAGAACGTCAATTTCGCCAGTTCGCAGTGATTTAAGTATTTCAACGCGCTCAAAGGTGTCAATTTCAGAATGAATGTATTTTACTTTTAGACCAAGCTCCGTAAGATAATCGGTCAAATCCTCAGCCATTTTTTTTGTAAGCGTAAGGATAAGCGAGCGTTCGCTACGGTCAATTCGATCACGAACTTCCTTATAAATGTCTTCCATCTGACCTTCGCTCGGACGAACCTCTACAATCGGGTCAAGCAAGCCGGTAGGACGGATAAGCTGTTCAACAACCTGAGTACTCTGCTTAACTTCTTCAGGGCGCGGAGTAGCCGTAACATAAATTATCTGATTCATCTTTGCATCGAACTCAGCCTTTTTGAGCGGACGGTTATCAAAAGCACTTGGAAGACGGAAACCAAAATCAATAAGATTCTGCTTACGGCTTCGGTCTCCTTCATACATTGCTCCAATCTGCGGCACAGAAACATGCGCTTCATCAATCATACATAAAAAATCATCCGGGAAATAATGAAGAAGTGTTGCCGGAGGCTCACCAGGTGCACGACCAGAAATAGGACCCGAATAATTTTCAATTCCGGGACACGTTCCCATTTCCTTGAGCATTTCAATATCATAAGTTGTGCGGGTCTTCAGGCGCTCAGCTTCAAGCATTTTTCCAGCACTTCGCAGCTCTTCAACACGGGCTTCCATTTCTGCCTGAATCCGGTCTGTTGCTGCAATAAGTCTGTCGTGCTCAACAACAAAGTGTTTTGCCGGATAAAAAACCGTTTCATCAAGCTCACCGGTAACATCGCGGTTAAGCACATTAAAACGGCGGATTTTTACAACCTCTTCCCAGTCAAGCTCAATTCTGTAGCCTTCGTCGGTTTCCATATAAGGTGGGAAAACCTCAATCACATCACCCTTAATTCTAAAATTACCGCGCTCCAAAACATCATCATTCCTGCTGTATTGAAGCGAAATCAACGAGGCTGCAAACTTTTTAACATCGAGTGTCTGACCAACCTCAACGTGAATCCTCATTCCCTTATAAACATCCGGCATACCAAGACCGTAAATACAGCTGACTGTTGCAACAACAATAACATCGCGGCGTTCCATAAGACTGTAAGTTGCCTTAAGGCGCATCTGGTCAATCTCCCGGTTGATGTCGCAATCTTTTTCTATATATAAGTCACGGGCGGCAACATACGCTTCCGGCTGATAATAATCGTAATAAGAAACAAAGTATTCAACCGCATTGTTCGGAAAAAAGCCCTTGAACTCGCGGTAAAGCTGTGCAGAAAGTGTTTTGTTATGACTGATGATGAGAGTCGGTCTTTGAACCCGCTCAATGATTTTTGCCATTGTAAACGTTTTTCCAGAACCTGTTACACCTTTGAGAGTCTGAAACTTATCGCCCCGGAGAAAACCTTCGCTTAATTTGTCTATTGCCTGCCCCTGGTCACCACTCGGCTGAAAAGGACTGATTACTTCGAACTTGCGCATTATTCTTATCCCCCTACAATTTGAACTGCATAAAGTTTCCGTTATGAACAAAGCCATAAGCCGAATACAATTTTACACCCATATCTGAAGCCGTAATTTGGACCGCACCGCAGCCATAAGCTCTGGCTTCTTCAACAACCCTATTCAAAAGCTCCCGAGCAATTCCTTTTCTTCGGTAATCGGGATTTGTATACATACTCGACAAAAGGCCTATTCGTCCACTAGGGCAGGCAAAATACGGTGGCTTTTCCACAAAGGACATTCCACTTGTTCCAATGATTTTTTCTCCACCTGCTTCCTTGTCAACCGCCAGCCAGGAAACAAAAGTTCCGTCTTTAAGATGACGATGATAATAATCCTTCAGGGCCGGCACCAGATCGAAATCTTCTGTAGCCCCTTCTTCGCGTAACTGCTTTATTCTCAAATCAATAAAAGCATCAAGATCATCCACGGTTAGCTTTCTGTAGGCAATGTCCATTTTTATCCCCACACCTATAAACTCATTACATAAATCTGGCAGGGATTAGCCTCATCCCAGAGCAGCGGAAATACCTCAAACTCCTTAAAACCGCATGCAATGTAAAAATGATTTGTTCTGTCATAATCTTCATATTTTCCAAGCTGTACAGTTTTTACCTGCATAAAAGAATAGCCGGATTCCCGTGCAATTTCTTTTGATTTTTCAACAAGCTGTTTTCCAATTCCCTTTCGATGATAGTCTTTCCTAACACCCATTACTGCAATTTCAACGGTAGCGTTTCCAGTTTCCTTGAGACACAAAAAACCGGTACAACAATCATTTTTTCCTTCATAAGCGGGTTGAGCATCCTCACTGAAATCTGCCAGAAAAATCCAGTCAACGCAACCGGCAATATATTCTTCGCGACCTTCCTCAACTTCAAACCATTCAGGAAGTGCTTCAAGGATTTGTCTTGCGATTTTCTGTTTTTCAGTTTTATCTAAAATCTGCTTAATCATTTTTTCTCCATTATGTATGCTACTGCAGAAAAATCTTTATCTGCTTTACCATATTTTTCTATAACTTTCCAATTTTTAAAATCTATATTACACTTTTTTACAAAATCTTCAAACTTAATTGAATCCTCAAAACGATGATAAACAACCAGTCGTTTTTCCTGTACTCCATCTGCTTCTTCATCCTTTTTCAATTCCCGAATAACAAGCTGGCCACCTTCCGGCTTATTGTAACTTTTTACAACATTTTTATTAAGAATCGTTTTTCCATTCTTAATTATTTTTGCAGCCTTTTTGTAAAACGCAATTGCTTCATCAACAAGCTGCCACTGATGTTCACTCAAGTCATATACATCACCGGAAAGTCCCATACGCCCCAGGAATGTTGCGCACATAGAATAGAAGATTCTCTCATCAGAATCGGCAGCACGCATAACCGCCCAGATTTGACTCTGTTCCGGTCTTATTACTCTGTGAAGATTTGCAGCAATAATCGGCAGGGAAACAATCTCATGCGCATCAGAAAAACTAGCCTGTGAGGCAAGCTCCATAAACGAAGGCTCAAGCCTGTGGCCTCCACTCGAACAGTTTTCTATTACAAGCTCCGGGATTTCTTTTCTAAGTGTTCTGAAAAAATCCTGAGTGGCAAGAACTTTTTTTCTGAGATTTTCACCAATACCTTCAGGTCCATCGCATCCCATTCCAAGTGTATCATTGTAATCAATTTTTATATATCCGAATCCATCATCTTTTAAACGCTTTACAACATTTTCTTTAAGGTAATTCTGAACCCAGGAATCTTCCATATCCCAGAACCGTGCACCACCAATTGTCAGCGGCACACCATCCTTTTTTATAAAATGTTCAGCATTATCAAACAACCCTGATTTTGGAGCAACTGTTTCAAACTCAAACCAGATTCCCGGAATCATTCCACGCTCACGAATATAATCTGTTAGTTCCGACAAACCGTTTGGAAAACGTTTTCTGTTTATACTCCAGTCGCCTCTATATTCCCACCAGTTTCCACAATCGGAATACCATCCAGAATCCATCACAAGATACTGAATACCTTTTCCTGTAATTTTATCTGCAAGCTTTTTCAAATTATCAATTGTTGGATTTCCCCAGGTTGTACAATACTCATTAAAAGTTATACCCATCTGATTATCAACCGGGCTGATTTTCGGATGCTGTGATTTTACAAGTTTATCGCAAACCTCTTCCAGAGAATCACCTGTTGCCACAACAGCTTTTGGAGCTTCAAAAACTTCACCAGCTTTTACACACTTTGTCCACTGACCAAAATCTCTGTCTGCAATTCCACCGGCAACAGTTACAATATCACCTTCACGAACAACCAGTTCAATCTGCCACGAAGATGGAGAATATAACTGCACTGCAAAAAACTTGTGATTTTTACTATCCTCCAAAGCTACAAAAGGAAAATATTTGCGCACCGGCATGGAACCAACATTACCAAACTTTTCAACACGATAAGCCATATTATTCCAGGCCTGTTCCATATTCAAATCAAATAGATCATTTGTAAGAACTCGTCCTTCTGCACTCCAGAAAGAAAGGATTCGATGAATCTTATCTGCCTTGATGTCAGGAAAGCAAAACGATGTTATCATTTCAAGTGTAACTTCCTGCGAGCTGTTATTTGTAAAACTTGTACGCACTTCAAACGCATCGCTATATGAGCTCTTTTTTGTTTCAGTTTTCAAAATAAGTTTATCATCTGATGAAAGAGTAATTGATTCATCATCTTCAATCTTATTTGTAAACCGACGCATTGTTGAACTTCCAAGCATTGTAAGCCCGCACGAATAAAATCCGGCATATTCATCTTTTATTAATTTGATTTCTGCAACACTTTTCATTTTCGATAATTCCCGTGTAATCTAAATCACACCAATTCAATTATATCACATTTCCACCAATTCTGTGCTATAATACAAAAAGAGGAATTATCTATGTTAAACATTAACAATAACGAACATAAGTGGCATTTTACACAGGCTGGTGGACTTATTCAGGTTCAGTTTTCTACTATTGATGATGTACTGAACATCGACAAGCTTGACCCTAAGCTCTGGACGGCACTCGCCTGCCCTGTAAAAGGACTGGAGTTCAGTGAAGAAACTCTTGCTCTTCTTGATACCGATAAAAACGGAAGAGTACGTGTACCCGAGCTTATAGACGGAGTTGCGTACATAAAAAAATATTTTGCAAAGCCGGAAATAATTATGACACCGGGCGATTCAATTCCACTCGATGCGCTTGCCGACACACCGTTTGACTGCGGCCACTCCCCGCTTGCTTCTGCAAAATCTGTTCTGGAAATCCTTGGAAAACCAGATGCAACTGAAATCTCCCTTTCTGACGTTTCTGTAAACGAAAAGCTTTTTTCACCAGGAATTGTAAATGGCGACGGCGTTCTCCCACCTGAATGTGTAAAAGAACCAAATGTTGCCTCAGTAATAAAAGACATTGTTACCTGCACAGGCGGCTCAACCGACATAAGCGGTGTAAAAGGAACAAACCGAACCCAATTCGTAGATTTTTTCAATCTGCTGCGTTCAATCAAGGAATGGCGCGAAGATGCCGTAATGAACGATCCGAAAATCTTCTTCCTTAAAGAAGCAACCGACAGTGCTGCCACCGCTTTTATGAAGCTTAAAGATAAAATCAACGAATACTTTCTGCGCTGTTCACTCATCAATTACGACGATGGTGCAGAAGGTATTTTCAAAACACAGACCGAAAAAATGTTCCTTGATGAAGAAGGCAACCTTTACGACAAAGAAAAACTTGCCGAGCTTCCGCTTGCACTCTGTTCTGCAAACAAGCCGCTTCCTCTGGACAACACAGTAAACCCGGCCTGGCTCGAAGCAGTAAACGCATTTAAAAAATACGTAATTCTTCCAATCTTCCAGAAAGAAATTGCAGCATTATCCGAAGCTCACTGGCGCAAAATTGAAGATTTCTTTGAACCGTATGTTAATTGGGTACAGGCAATGCCGCAGAACTTTGTTTCTCAGCTCGGTCTGGACAGAATTACAGAAATCCTCAATTCCGATGCAGAAGAAAAAATTACTGCTTATCTTGATGAAGAAGAAAAGCATCCTCCAATTGCGCTTGCCACAGTTGATTTAAGAAAAATGCTTCTCTACCGCCGCGATTTTGTTTCCCTGCTTCACAACTTTATCTCCTTCGATGATTTTTACAGTCTGAATAAAGCCGCCATTTTCCAGTGCGGTACTCTTTATATAGACGGCCGTTCCTGCGATTTATGTTTTAAGGTTCTTGATATGGCAAAGCATGGAGTAATGGCAGCCTTATCACAGTGCTATCTTATTTACTGTGACTGTACAAAAGTTGGTACAGCAGAAAAAATGCAGATTGCAGCCGTAATAAGCAACGGAAACACCGACAACCTGATTATTGGACGAAACGGTCTTTTCTTTGACCGTGACGGTGCAGACTGGGATGCTACAATCGTAAAAATTATTGACAATCCTGTAAGTCTAAGACAAGCCTTCTGGAGTCCATACAAAAAGCTTATCCGTATGATTCAGGAAAAAATAGCAAAGACAGCCTCGGCCGCAGAAGCCAGCGTTATAGATAAAATGTCCAAAACTGTTGAATCGCCAAAAACAGCTATGCCTCAAAAGAAAACCGATATCGGTACAGTTGCTGCGATAAGCGTTGCATTCACCGGTATTGCTACCGTTCTTGGCGGTATTCTTGATGCGTTCCTCGGCTTAGGATATTGGATCCCACTCGGTATTTTAGGAATAATGCTTTGTATTTCCCTGCCGTCAGTATTTATTGCGTGGAGCAAGCTTCGTCAGCGCAACATAGCTCCAATTCTGGATGCTTCCGGCTGGGCAATCAATGGTAACGTAAAAATTACAACAATTCTTGGAACCTCGCTAACCCATCTTCCTTCGCGCCCTGCAGGAGCTTACTTTACACCTTTCGATAAGTTTTCACCTCGCAGAGAAAAAATTGCAAAGGTTATCTTGTGGATTCTCCTGGTATTAGTCATTGCCCTGCTTATTTTCCTGCACGTAAAATATCCGGGCTGGCTTACTGCAAGCTGGCAGAAGGTTAAAGCCTGGTTTTCTGTTCATGGCCCAAAATTGAACGTACCAACACTGAAAGAATAAATCTTTAAAAAAAGGGGAAAAATCCCCTTTTTTTTATAAATAATGGTGACACTTTTACCCTTGCCAGCTGTTACAGTATTGACAGGAAATAATTGTACAATGAAAACTTTGTCGTTTAATGATTTTGACAGTCTTTACCGCCAATATGGACCAATGGTTCTGCGTCGTTGCAGGGCACTTCTTAAAAATGAAGAAAAAGCTCTTGATGCGATGCAGGATGTTTTTGTTCGGCTGATTGAAAGAAAAGAAAAAATATCTAAGATCTGCTCAAGCTTCTTATACACGGCCGCAACAAATGTCTGCCTTAATAAGCTTAAAGCCGACAAGCTGCGCTCAGGTCCAGATTTTGAGGTTATTGCCGAAATCATAGAAGACAACACCAACCCTGCCGTAGAAGAAAAAGTCGAAACTTCCGTTATTCTGGACTGCATTTTTTCTGAACGGGATTCAAAGGATAAACAGATTGCCATCCTGCACTATGTAGATGGCTATACCCTGGAAGAAACCGCAAAAATAATGAAGCTGTCCGTTTCGGGAGTCAGAAAACGCCTTGGTAAAATCAAGGATTGTGCAAAGAAATATAGTGGAGGAAGGTATGTCAATTCCAATTAGGATTCTAGAACAAATAGATCAATCTGAATTGAACGCTGCCGATTTTTATGCAGCTTACGGCAAGCAGGATGTTGATGACTCGCTCAAAAAGCTTAAAGAATCAAATCAGGAAATATTAGACAAATATACACCAGAACAAATGCGTATTAAAGTTATGGAAAAGATTGCCAATAAGGACAACAATCAGACTGTAAAGAGTAAAGCAAAATACAGTCCAGACTTTGCACGCTGCATAAAGTTTGCAGCCGCTGCAGTTCTCTTATGTGCAATTATGATTCCTATGACTCTCAGAGAAAAATCAATTTCAATTGCAACAAATCCTGCTACAGTAGAAACTGTTCGTGTAAAAGGAAACGCAGATGCAAAAGCTTTTGAAAACAGAAATCCTAAAATCAACCTTTACCGCCAGGATGGAGACAAAATCACAAGCTTAAAGAACGGTGCTTTTGCAAAATCTGGTGATGTAATTCAGATTACCTACAATGCTGGAAACAAAAACTACGGCGTAATCTTCAGCGTAGATGGAAACGGTAACATCACACGTCATTTCCCGGAAGACAGCTGGCAGGCAGAACCACTTCTTCATAATTACAACGAAACCCCGCTTGATTTTTCTTACGAGCTCGATAATGCCCCGGACTTTGAATGCTTTGTAATGGTAACCTCAAAGGAACAGTTCACTCTGGATGACCTGGAAGACAAAATCAAAAATAAAACAGATATCGATTATCTTAGACGGCTTTCCTACCTGCCTAAGAAAACAGAGGGCATAATTTTTGTTCTTGGAAAATAACTAAATCATAAATGAATAAAAACATAATTACAGATATAATTAAGGACAAGACGATCATGAAAAAGACACTTTTTATTTTGTTTACATTTCTTGCAGCTTTTAGACTTTTTGCTGCGACTGAAGATACAGATTTTTCCGCTGGTGTTGATAGATATGCCATTTACATCGGATGTAACGATGGTGGAAAAGAACGCGACCGACTTTTATATGCAGGAAGCGATGCACAGAACTTCCAGAAAATCATGGCAGAAATTGGCGGTGTACAGGATTCCAACAGCTTTATCCTTATAGATCCTTCAAAAGATAAGATTGACGACACCCTTGATAAAATCACTACAAAAATTAATAAAAACAAATCTAACGCAAAGCGTTCAGAGTTTATTTTTTACTACTCAGGTCATTCTGATGAAAACAGCCTTCTCCTCGGCGAAGCAGCTTACGATTACTCAAGCCTCAAGCACAAAATCACAGAAATCCCAAGTGACATTCACATTGTAATTCTTGATTCCTGCTATTCCGGCAACTTTATCCGTACAAAGGGTGGACAGAAGAAAAAGCCTTTCTTAATGGACGATTCTTCTGTTGTAAAAGGACACGCTTATCTTTCTTCAAGCTCAGCAAGAGAGTTCTCTCAGGAATCAGATGATATTGAATCCTCATATTTTACAAATGCAATGATTACAGGACTCCGCGGTGCAGCCGATACTTCAGGCGACAACAAAGTCACTCTGAACGAGCTTTATTCTTATGCCTTCAACGAAACTCTTTCCAAAACAGAATACAGCAAGGCAGGCCCTCAGCACCCTAACTACAACATCACCCTCGTTGGTTCCGGCGACTTAATTCTTTCTGACATTTCAAATGCAGATGCAATGCTTTCTCTTTCAAAAGAAGCAAAAGGCACCTTCATCATCCGCGACTCAAACGGCAAACTTATTTCTGAAATAAACAAAACAGCAGGGCTCCCAATTCTTATGGCACTACCAGTTGGAACCTACACAGCCGTTTGTATAAATGACCTTACAACTTTGCAGGGCACTTTTACTCTGGCAAAGAACGGTGTTTATATGCTCGACCAGAACAATCTTGCAGTTATCCAGCAGAAGGATAACACCTTAAAGGGTGGTTTAAGCTTAAATGATGAAGACACAGAAGACGACGCTTCCGAAGCCTCAGACGACACATTTACTTTGGGCGATCCATTTCATCTCTATTTTGTACCTGGCATGCCAATGATTCGCTTTACCCCAGACTGCAGCCTTATTTCTCTTGGTATGATTGGTACCACAGACAGATGCGTGTTGGGTTTCCAGGCTTCCGGCGTAATGAACATCAACAGTGGAAAACTTATCGGCTTTCAGGGTGCCGGCGTGTTTAATATTGTGAACAGTAACGTTGTAGGTGCTCAAGCGGCTGGAGTTTTTAATATTGTGAACGGTGACATTCTTGGTGGTCAGACTGGTGGAGTCTTTAATATTGCAAGAAAGATTGAAGGTATTCAGGTTGCCGGTTTATTCAACATTGCAAAATCAGGTTTTGGTGTACAAGTAGCAGGAGGTTTCAATATAGCAAACGCAGAACAAGCTTTTGGTGTACAGGTAGCAGGAGGCTTTAACAGAAACAAGAACATTACTGGCGTTCAGGTTGCAGGCGGATTTAATACTGTTTCAGAATTAAACGGTATTCAAATTGCAGGTGGAATAAACGTTGCATCAAAAGTTAATGGACTTCAGCTCGGTGTTATAAACGTTACAGGGAATATAAATGGATTCCAGCTTGGCGTAATAAATGTTGCAAAAGAAAACAATGGAGTTGCAATCGGTGTACTTAATTTTATCGGTAACGGAATGCATCACGGTGGAATTATATGGAACTTTACCGACGGAACAACAGATATTTTCTATCAGAGCGGAACAAAAAATGTGTTCGTCACAGTTGGTGTTTCAGCGCAGAAAGATTTCTTCAAGGAATGGAAATCATATCAGTGCATTCTTTATGCAGGTCTTGGTACAGAGTTCCGCTTTGAACAGGCACATTCTAGCATAGACGTTGAACTCTTGTGGAAATCCGTTATGGATACCTATTATGGTACTTATGTTGAACTCCCAGAAGATTCATCAACAGAAGACATTGGAGAATCCCATTCAAAGAACTATAACTTCATTCCAGCAATGCGAGTAACCTATAACTGGCTTGCAGGAAAACACCTCGAAGTTTCCATTGGAGCCAACACAGATGTTCACCTCTTCGGTATAAACGACTACTCTTTCAGGGATACCGCCCATAACGAAAAACTCTCCTGGCAGCTTGCACCTGAGCAAATCGAATTGTGCAATTCGTTCTTTGTAGGCTTTAAGGTAAAATAAGTTAAAGGAAGGGGAAGTCTCCCCTTACGCCCGCACGTTGTTGCGGGCTATCCTCTCTAACGGGGCAATTTAATTCCATGAAGAATACCTTTCTTATCAACCAAGCAAGCTTTTCCATTTAATTTTACACTTGCATACGAACCATCAAATGATGCTGCTTCTTCAAATGTGCAGGGTATTAAGATTTCAAACTTTTTATTTATAAAACCATATTTTTTCTTACCATCTATTGTTTTACTGACTAATAACAATCCACTACTAAAACGATATGATTCGGGTGTAATATCAGAAGGAAAATCTTTACAAGAACCATTTTTATCAACAAGCTGCCATTTTAATTTATCATTTTGGATTACAGCCACTCCTTCCTTAAATGAATATGGAAGAATTGGTTCAGCGCGAGGACCAAACCAATCTGGATCGATATAGAAAGGAGTGTCAAAAACGAATTCTCCTTTCGTATTTATAAAACCTTTCGTAACTATTCAGCACTAAAAAAAACTTAACAAGTACTTTTAACTTTTTTAACGATGTGATAGAATTCCCCATGGTGGGGAAAATGACAGATTCAGAAATCATAGAGATGCTGAAACAGCAGAACGAATTTCTTCAAAAAAC
>JAFZRP010000059.1 GCA_017619795.1 Treponema sp. | reverse complement strand
GCGATGGTAGAAGAACTTATTCTGAACGAGGACAGTTCACTCAGCTGTGCAGTTTTTGGCAATAGGACTCAGTTTGAAATATCATCCAAGAAACTGGAAAAGATTGAACTGAAGGATGCAACAGTCGGACCTGGCATAGAAAAAGTTACGGCAGTACGAATGTATTTTTCAAAAGACGGCAAGCGTTTAGCTGCACTTGGCTATCATTCAAAAGATTACGGAAAATCTTTCTATGCTCCTAGTTTCAATTTTATGAAGCCGTGTTTTATCCTGTTTAATAATAATTCCGTATCATCAATTGATTATGCAGAAGAAACGGGTTCAATTTCATCTGAAAACGAAATATTCTTCAACGACAAAGGAAAACCGGAAGCTTATTCTTATAAGGATAAGGATGGTAAGGTTGTTACGAAGAAGCTTTAGATATAATTAAAGTTGTTGAGAGCTTTTGGTAAAGTCTAAAAAATCAAAGTTTTACGAAGGCAGAGTCAGCGAAACTGCAGCTTCCCATCGGTTTCCTTTTCGTTCAAAGATTGTGATGTTGTTTACGGGAAATGTTTCTACAAGATTCAATTCGTTCATCACTTCAAGAGCATTCTTTGTAACGCCTGCAGGAATATCACGGTTACTAACCGTCAGATGAGGTGCAAACGGACGCTGATCTTTTTTTGTACAGCCGGGTGCTGCCTTAATTATTGCAGAATAAACAGCATCCCGCAGAGCCGTCCATTTTTCATCCTTTTCAACCTTAGCAAAAAGAGTCCTGTCACCAAAAGCATCAAAGTTATTTATCTTTGCTGTGAAGCTTAAGCCAGCCGGTATTACATCCTGTTCTATTGCCCTGACAAGGTTTTCAGTTGAATACTCTTCCGGTAACCTGAACGGAGGAATCAAAGTTACATGAATCGGGGTAGCGTGTCCTGAACGGCATCCATAAGCCTCATTCATATAACGGCGGCAGTCCTCAAGTGTAAGGGTTATATCCTCTGGGGTAAGGACTCCAATAAAATGCGTCTGCTGCGGAAAGTTTTGTATTTTTCTCATAATCTTATTTATTCTTCTTTGAACGTACAATGATTACTGTTGCAATTGCGGCAATCAGGATTACGGCAGCAGCAATAATCAGAATAAGGACAAAGTTCGTATTCTTAGGTTCAACATAAGGGCGTTTTGCCTGGATAAAGTGAGTCTCAACGATATCACCGTTTCCATCGAGCAAGGTATGTGTAATGCCCTCTTTTGTAACCTTGAAATAACTCAAACCGCTTTCATAAGCTAAATCTGAACTTGTAATACGACTCTTAATAATGCTTGGATCTATTGTACCCTGCATTTCGCGTGATCGGTCACCAATCTGTGGACAAACAAAATATGTTGTTCCGGAAATTCCGTCTTCTGCCGTTTTCTTATTTTTGAGGGCATTTGACTGAAGATAAACGTGATGATCACCAGAAAGTGCAAGATCAACTCCATAATCATCAAACAGATTCATCCATAGATAATAAGCAACGTTTGTACCGCGAAGTCCGCCATTAAATCCGCTGATATAAGGATAATGCTGGTAAACTATCAGATACTGATAAGTGCCTTTATTTTCTTCCAGAACTTCTTCAAACCATTTTTTCTGTTCGTTCAGGTAAGATGTATCAATACTGTCAATTCCGATAAAGAGGATTGAATCATATTTGAACCAGAAATTACTTCGCATTACTTCAGGTCCGTTATCAGGCGGATTCTGAGTTGCACACCACCAGCGGTTGTCTACTGTATCCTGGCCTTTCTTAGGGAATACATCGTAGTAAGTATGATTTCCAGGAATACCGGCCCAAACCTTACGATTTATATAACCATCCTGCCATTCCTGCCAGTTATCATAATAGGCACCGTAGCAAACTTCATCACCGGTAGAGATAACAAGGTCCATATCATTTCTAAGCTTTTCTTCAGCAGATTCTGCCAGCTTTTCAGATAATTCACGGCGGATAGGAATATCAGGATGAGAATGAACATCACCCGTCCATAAAAATCCGAATTCACCATCATTGTCTGCAGTGCTGAAAGAATACTCTTTTGATTCATAACCTGAATCAAGAAGAATTTTATAATGATATGAAGTATCTTTTTTTAATCCTTTGATGACTGCTTCATGACGGTAATACTGCTCACCTTCGTGGAATTCAACAGGAGTCTTTTCCCCTACACTCTGAATTTTCTTTGCATGCTTAAATTCAGTATCCGACGCTTTAGAATAATATACGGTGGATTTTTCTTCAGTTGTGTGCCAGGAAAGCCTCACAGATTGAGAACAGTCTTCTCCCGGATTTGTGTAAACAAGATCAACAGGATTTGGATTTGCAAATAACAGAGCAGATTCTGCTCCCAATAAACAGATTAAACCAATAATTTTTTTAATACTAATTTTCATAAAATTAATTTTACTATGCTTTTAATATATTTTCAAACACTCTGAAATTTTTATCGTCATATGGTGAACAGTAAACGGCAAATTCTATGATTTCGAATGCATTCTGGAACTCTGGAATTAACTTCTTATAAGCCTGAGCTACAACTTCCGGTTCATTCATGAAGGCACCGCACCCGAAAGCTCCTAAAATTACAACTTCGTTTTTATCTGCAGCAGCAGCTTCCAGAATCTTTCTGCCCCTCTTAATGTGAATCTGTTCCAGTTCCATATCGGAAACATTTACAGCTTCATTTCCATCACCGGAATTGTAGGAGTTACTCGGATAATCATTGAGATTTGGAGCAGCACAGGTTATGACATTTACTTTCTTCCATGCGCTTTCCGGCAGAAGTGTCGGATAAGCAGTATCTGCTTTGAAAACAACAACATCCGGGGTATATATTAAATCATCATTATGAATTGGATTTGCGGCATGTCTGTGCGGAAGGTAAAAGTTTTTCCACATATAGTCTTCTGTAAGATTATAATAAAGCGTAGAACAACGACAAAGACATTCTTCCTGGGCAAACGAACCGCCTACTACTCCACCACCGGGATTACTGGACGAAGCAAAATTCAAAACAGCAACTTTCTTTCCGTCATATCCCGTTGCGGCCTCAAAGGTTCTTTTTTTAGACACAAGGATTCTGACAGGTTTTTCATAAAGTTTTTTCTCACATGTAATAACTCCGTCTTCGAGAATCAGCTTCTGTTTTTGAGAAGATTCTTTCCACGCTTCCAATAAAACCGGATTTGTATTGCATAATTTCTCTGTGTCCCTGAATATGTTAACATTATCCTCTCTTGTCATTTTACCCTCTGTACTAACTTGAAATTTGTTCCCTATTTATTTTACTACACTCTGAAAGATTTGTAATTAAAGTTAGAGTTTAATGCATGTTTTTTTTGATCTTCTGATAAAATTTTTGGTTGACAAGTTTACTTGGCAGTGATATAAATAAACAGGTTGCAAAGTATACTTGGCAAACATCTTCGGAGGAATTTTATGAAATTACAGACATTCCGCAAATTCTTGATTACATTCTCAATGCTGCTTTTTCCAATTACGATTTATTATTTCTCACCCTACCTCATAATTATGGCGGCGATGCAGCATATCATAAACGGAAGCTTTATTGTTTTTACATTGATGTTTCTTCTTGGAATGTTCTTTGGTAGATTATGGTGCGGCTTCCTGTGTCCTACAGGCGGTATGAGTGAATGCTTTGAACGCTTCTCTCCAAAAAATCCGAAGCAAGGCTGGCGTAATTATCTCAAATACGGAATCTGGGTGATCTGGCTTTCCGGAGTGATTATCTGCCATGTGCTGGGAAAAGGTGACTACACAATTCAGCCGTTTTTTATGACCGATCATGGCATCTCAATTTCAAATATTTACAGCTATGTTATTTATTATGGAATAGTGATTTTGTTCCTGATTCCTGCAATCATTCACGGAAAGCGGGCCAACTGCCACTACATCTGCTGGATGGCTCCTTTTATGATAATGGGCTATCAATTTGGACGACTGCTTCATCTGCCACAACTGAAGATCAAAACAAAACGTGATAACTGCATTGGTTGCGGTGCCTGTAACAAGATTTGTCCTATGAGTCTTGATGTAAAAAATCTTGTTGCCGATGGAAAACGTGATGAACTACGTACCGCCGAATGTATCCTCTGCGGAGAATGTATATCAGCTTGTCCAAAGAAAGTTTTAAACTACAAGATTTCAAATAAATAAGGAGTGACGGAAAATGACAAAAGAAGAAATCCTTGAACAGAGCAGAAAGGAAAACAACGACAAAGATATATTTGATCTTGAGGTACAGAAAACAGCTGCAAGGGCTGCTTTCTTTTCTTCCTTCGGGCTGTGTACTTTTGTTTCAATCCTCAGCTGGATATTTACAAAACGTGTAGGCGTTCAGTGCTGGATGATTTTTTTCGGCATGCTCACAGTTGCATTTGGCGTAAAGTTTTTCAAAATGAAAAAACTGCATGAGCTTTTTGTTGCGCTCGGCTATCTTGTGATTTTTATTTTGCTGACAGCAGTATTCATTCTGCAGCTAACTGGTCGTCTTTAAGGAGATTTAGAATGAATGACACACTCGTTTTAAAAAATCATCTTAAAGAAATCCGGAGTGAAAAAAATCTTTCGCAGAGTGCGCTTGCCGAACTTGTAGGAGTTTCGCGCAATACAATCAGTTCCATAGAAACAGGACAGTTCTGCCCCACCGCAAAGCTCGCCCTTATTTTGTGTGTTGCACTCGACAAGAAGTTTGAAGATATCTTTTATTTTTAAGAGTTTGTAAAGGAAATTATATCCTGTCCTTCTTCGTTATAACCGGTATCAAAAGAATCATTACAATCAAAACTGCAGGAAAAATTGTTCCAACGAGAAGCCCTGCTTTAAGATTATTGCTAAAGATTTGTGAAATGTTTCCAACGAGGGCTGGACCGGCAGCTCCCCCTAAATCACCGGACATAGCAAGCATTGCAAAAAGTGCGGTTCCTCCTTTAGGGATTCTTGGCGAGCAGATGCTGATTGTACCCGGCCACATGATTGCTACCGAAAATCCGCAGAGGATGCAGCCTAAAAGTCCGAGCATTGGAAGAGGAGAAAGAGAAGCAAGAAGATAGCTTACTACGCAGAGGGCTCCTGAAAAAATCATAAAACGCATCAGGTTCAGTTTATGGCCAACCTTTCCAAAGATTGCACGGACTGTTCCCATTGCAACAGCAAACAGACAAGGGCCTGCAAGGTCACCGATATTTTTTGAAAGCCCCAGAGCAGACTCTGCAAACGCAGACGCCCACTGTGCCATTGAAAGCTCCGAAGCTCCTGCACAAATCATAAGGATTATTGCAACCCAGAAAAGAGGAAGCTTAAAGAGTTCAACAAGACTCATTCCCTTTTCGCCGCCATTAGGCTGTTCTATCGGGCAGGTTGCAAAGTTAAAGATGTTAAAAACCGGGATTATGGCCCAGATACATGCAAGGATTTTCCAGTTTGCCATTCCAAAGAACTTAAAGAAAAGCGTAGAAATAACAATTACACCCACAGAGCCCCAGCAGTAAAACGAATGCAGAAGGCTCATGACTGCTTCCTTGTGGTCAAAAGGACAGGCTTCTACAATCGGGCTGCCAAGAACTTCGACAAGACCGCTTCCTATTGCGTAAACAACGACACTTATAATGATTCCGATAAAGGGATCAGGAAAAAGGTTGGGCAGAAATGCAAGAAGGATGAGGCCTGCGGCAGAGCATATACAGGAAGTTATGATGCTTTTTCTATAGCCTATTTTATCTACAGCCCGAACACAAATTATATCAACAACAAGCTGCGTCATAAAAAATACTGCCGGGATAAGTGCGATTTTTCCAAGTGAAACTTCATAGGTTTTGTTGAACATCAAAAATAAAAGCGGCGTAAAATTAGCAGTAATGGCCTGCGTTATAAATCCAAGATAACAGGCAAGCAGTGTTTTGTTATATTTCTTTGAGCCCTGGTCCATAGGAATCTCCTTGATTATTTTAAGATACCATAATTTACATTGCAAATAAAGACAGTGTTTTTTATAATTATTTAACTATGGGCAATACATCAATTTATAAAAATGCAAAAACAGGCAGAATGATTCGGGAAAGTTATGATGAACTTCTCAAGCTGTGGGGAACAGACATAACTGAACTGGATATTTCCGGACAGTATGGTACTACTCATGTGATAGAGACAGGAGATAAAAACAAGCCTCCTCTGGTGCTTTTCCACGGCGTGGGTGATGATGCAGCACTTATGTGGATTTACAATGCAAAGGAGCTTGGAAAGCACTTTCATATTTTTGCGGTGGATACTATCGGTGGACCGGGAAAAAGCGAACCGGGAGAAGGATACGATAAAAGTTTTGATGATGAAGTCTGGATAAGTGAGCTTCTGGATAAAATGGATCTGGATAAGGTCTTTTTGGCAGGAGTGTCTAACGGTGCTTATCTGACGCAAATGTATACGATTAAACATCCTGAGCGAGTGATTAAGGGTGTCAGCATGGCCGGGGTTCCGGTGAAGACATCGGGCAATAGCAAAAAGGCAGCTATGAAAGCCATGATGAAAGTATTCCTTCCAGAAGCTTTGTTTCCGACAGATAAGAATGTGATGAAGCTTATCCGCAAGATGACTGGAAGCAATTACAAGGCATTTACAGATAACGAAATTGTATTCCGTCATTTCAAACAGCTTATGACCGGTTTTAAACGAAGCGCGATGATGAATCACAAGATAATTGGGTTTTCAGAAGAGGAGATTTTTTCTCTTAAAGACAGGTTGCTTTGCATAGTTGGAAGGAAGGATCCATTTATCATGCTTGGTGGAACAGAATTGGAAGAGGCTCTAAAACAGTATCCGCTGCAGGTTATTTTTATGGAAGACGCCGGACATGGAATCAATCATGAAAAGGCGGATGAAGTGAACAGGCTTATTGTGGAGTTTTTTGGAGAAAAATAAATCTTGATTTGCGAAAATGAAAAATAGATTGATTATGTTAGAGGGACTCCCCGGGACAGGTAAATCGACAAACTCATTTAAGCTTTATGAACAGCTTTTACTCAATGGGAAAAAAGTTAGCTGGATTCATGAGGTTTCGCAACCGCATCCGGTTTTGTTTTTTACGGAAAGCTGCATGACAAAAGAAGAGTACCGGAAGTTTAAAATAAAATATTCTGAAGTTGCAGAGATTTTAGATGAGGTGGCAGAGGTTCGGAAAACGACAGTTGGAATTGATCAGGAGATGGTTAGCAGAAGGTCACCGGAAGCACAGAAACAGGAATGGTATCAGGAACTTCTGCAATATGACGCCTTCCCTACCTCACTGGATCGTTATGAAGTTCAGGCTTTGGAAAAATGGGAAGCATTTGCAAAGAATGCCGTACAAGATGAAGATAAGGTTTTCATTTTAGACAGCAGTTTTTTTCAGTATCAGATTTTTACATATTTACTCAAGGCGGCACCTTACAAAAGGCTTGAGTCATTCGTTGGAAAAATTACGGAGTGCATAAAACCGCTGAATCCTTTGCTCATTTATTTGTACCGTGAACACACAGAAGATTCCATTGCTTTTTTAAAAGAGCAGCGCGGAGAACAGGATCTGGTATCCATATGGAAGCGGGACCGGGGAGAACCGTATTACCAGAACAAACAAAAGGATGTAATGGCATTTTATGATTTCTTAAAGGATTATGCGACCTATGCCAAAGATTTATTTGCGACACTGAAGATTGACAAACGAAAGATTGAGATTTCCAAAAACAATTGGAAAGCCTACGAAAATGAAATGCTGGAACTCCTTAAAATCAATCGTGAAGAAATACCGGCATATAAGGCAATGGAAGGAACTTTTGTAAATGCAGAGTATGGGCTCTCTTTTACAATTAAGGATAATGTGATGAAAGATTCGGAGGGAGTTCAAAGACATCTTTTTCCAAAATCACAGGAAGAATTTTTTGTTGAAGGGATTCCTACGATACTGCAATTTTTTGGAGAAAGTTCAATAAGAATTTGTGGACAGCAAATTATTCCGCAGTGGACAGAAACGGGAACGATATATACTAAAGAGGGGTAAACAAATGATATTCAAAACAAATGAAAAAGTGCCGGTGGATTTGTTAGCTTCACTAAGAGAATCTGTGGGTTGGAATAGGATGGAAAAGGAACTGAGTAATCCGAAAATGACATCCTATTATCTTAAAGGCAATCACATTTACATGATTTCGGTTTTATTCGATGAAAGCCTGAAATCCTTTTATGAAAAGTTTGGTTTTTATACGATGCTTAGCGGGCAGATGGAGACAGAAAAATGCAAGTTTTAAAAGTAGATTTTGGCGAGGAGAATCTGGGCGAATTGATAGACCAGGAGTTCAACAAATATGCCAGGAAATATAATATACGCGTTGATTACAACGACTTCTGTTTTGTTGCAAAGGATGATGATAAAGTGATAGGAATCCTTGTCGGTCACTCGTATTACAACGAAGTTCATATTACAGACCTTATCGTGATTGAAGAATACCGGAGCAAAGGCGTTGGAACAGAATTGATAAGAAGGGTTGAGCAAGAGTTCACTGGCCGGAATTTTGAGAATATCAATTTAACAACATTTGCTTTTCAGGCCCCTGAGTTTTATAAGAAAATGGGCTTCGAAGTGGAGCACGTAAGAAAGAGCAGTGACGAAAAACTGACGAAGTATTTTCTGATAAAGCATATTAATTATATTAGAGATTAGGAGAACTCTGTTATGACGTAAACGTAAATTCAATTTGCGGATACAAAAAAAGTGCATAAATCATAACCTTGATGTATAATATAGGTATGATAACGATAGAAAAACTGAATGCATTTGGTGCAGATACAAAAAGTGGCCTTGCCCGCTGTATGAATAAGGAAGATTTTTACCTTAAGCTTGTTGGTATGGCCCTGAATGAACCTCGTTTTGAACAATTGGGTCCTGCGCTGGATGCAAAAGATTTTGATAAAGCCTTTGAACTCTGCCATGCAGTAAAAGGTGTAATAGGAAACCTTTCTCTGGACCCGCTCTATAAAGAAATCTGCGAAATGACTGAACTTCTTCGTGCCAAAACAGATACAGATTATTCAGGTTTATACAAAAAAATCATGGATTTGCGTGCCGAATTGCTGGCAATGTAAGGGTTGGCGGAATAAAAATGAAAAAAAGCATCTGCTGCCTTCTGGCATCATTCTTTCTTATATTTCCTTTTTTCGCAGGTACATCCACAGGAAGCACAGTAAAAGTGGGTTATTATGAAAATGAAGTTTTTCAGGAAGGTGGAACACCCAGCGCAGTAAAAACCGGTTATGCCTACGAATATTACCGTAAAATCTCTGAATACACTGGCTGGAAATATGAATATGTTTACGGAAGCTATACTGATCTTTACAACCTGCTTCTGGAAGGAAAAATCGATTTACTTGCGGGTCTTGCCTGGAAGGAATCACGAAAAGATATTATTGCTTACCCCGAAGCTGCAATGGGAAGCGAAACTTTCAGTCTTGTGAAGCATGAAACAGATTATTCAATCAGTGCAAATTACAGCACCTTAAACGGAAAAACAATCGGTGTACTCAACAGTGCCATGGTAGACACTCTTGAAAAGTTTTTGCGCGCCCACAATGTTAAGGCAATTATAACACCGTTTGATGATTACGATCTGCTTTTTCGGGCTTTTGATTCAAAACAGGTTGATGTTCTTGCTGCCGAAGGTGATGGAGCTTATGGCCGCGAAAGTGCAGAGATTTTGTATCCGTTTGGAGCGTCTGACTATTTTTTGTGTGTAAGCATTCACCGCCCGGACCTTCTTACCCAGTTGAACACAGCACAGACTCAGCTTATGACCGATGAACCAAACTACATCAGCTCGCTGCGTGCAAAATATTATCCGGTAAGTATTTCTAGCCGTGCTTTTACCTCTGCAGAAAAAGAATGGATTGCTTCAAACACTGCGCTTAAAATTGGTTACCTGAATGATTATCTTCCTTACAGTGATACAGACGAAGACAATAACGTAAACGGAATGATAAAAGAGCTGATTCCTCAGCTGCTGGAACGACTTGCAATCACAACCATTCAACCGGTTTACAAAGGCTACAACAGTTATGATGAAATGATTGCAGCAATGAATGCCTCTGAAGTTGATGTTATTTTCCCTGTTGGCGGTGGTCTTTATTATTCAGAAGAAAATGGAATATATCAGTCTAATGCGGTAGCGTCATCTATAACGGAGCTTGTTTCTTTACACGGCTCCGAAAATATCAGCAGCAAAACCTTTGCAATAAATAAGAACAACCGCATGCAATATTATTATATAATAAATAATTTTCCGAATGCCAGAATTATTTATTTTTCATCAATTGATGAATGTCTTGAAGCTGTTCTTTCTGACAGGGCAGACTACACTACAATCAACGGACTCAGAAGCGATATCCTCAAGAACCGCAGGTACCGCAATCTTCACATGCATCAGTTAAAAACTTCTGATGACCGCTGCTTTGGAATACAAATTGGTAATGAAGGTTTGTTGAGGCTTATTAACCGAGGCATGAATATTGTGGGTACTGAATATGCACAGGAGCTTTCTTATAAATATTCACAGCAGCTTTATGATTATTCCATAAGCGATTTTATAAAAGACCATATGTATGTTTTTGGAAGCCTTATTCTTTTTGTTATTGTAATAATCCTGATTCTATTGATTCGGGATTCCAAGCATTATAAGGCAGCTCTTGATGCAGCAGAAAATGCAAATCACGCAAAAACAATCTTCTTGAATAATATGTCTCACGATATCCGTACTCCAATGAATGCAATTGTAAACTTTACGGAACTTGCACAGATTTCGGTGGATGACAAAAAAAAGACCTCGGATTATCTTTCAAAAATCTCGCTTTCAAGCAAGCATATGCTTTCGATTATAAATGATGTTCTGGATATGAGCCGCATTGAAAGCGGAATGGTTACGATTGCGGAAGAAACAATAAATATTTCTTCTCTGATTGAAGATTTGAAAACTATTATTCAGCCTGCCGTTGAGGAAAAGCTTCAGCATTTTACGGTTGATATTTCAGGAATCAAAAACCAGATAATTCTGACTGATAAGCTCCGTCTTAATCAGCTTCTTTTGAATATTCTTTCCAATGCGGTAAAGTTTACAAATGCACGCGGTAACATTTCTCTTAAAGTAAGCGAGGAAGAAGTTCCAGCAGAAAATAAGCAGCCGCAGACTTCTATGTATGAGTTCAGAATAAAAGATGATGGTATTGGAATGAGCCGCGAGTTCCAGAAAATTATTTTTGATTCATTTACGCGCGAACGTACCAGTACTGTAAGCGGCATTCAGGGAACCGGACTTGGAATGGCAATTACAAAAAAGATTGTTGATATGCTTGGCGGTACAATCGAAGTTCAAAGTGAAGAAGGTCAGGGTTCTGAGTTTATTGTAAGGATTCCGTGCAAAATCAGCAGTGAAAAAAACGAGCAGGTTGAACAGAGCGGTCAGGTAAAAGAAGCTCCTGTTAAGGCAGATTTCAGCGGTAAACGTGTTCTGCTTGCCGAAGACAACGAAATGAATCAGATGATTGCAGTTGAAAATCTTGAAAATGTTGGCTTTGCTGTAGAAGTTGCAAACGACGGGCTTGAAGCTGTAGAAAAAGTGAGTGCAAATCCAGCCGGCTACTATGATATAATTCTGATGGATATTCAGATGCCGAAAATGGATGGCTATGAAGCCGCCAGAAGGATTCGCGCTATGCCTGAGCCTGAAAAAGCTTCTGTACCAATTGTTGCTGTTACTGCCAATGCTTTTGGAGAAGACTGTGAAGCAGCCCTTAAAGCGGGAATGAATAAACATCTTGCAAAGCCTTATGACATTCCTCAGATTATTCAAACGCTTTATTCTTTATTATATACAGAAAAGGATGAGGCATAATGTGGGTGTATTGATTTCTCTGGTACAAAAGTATCCGCAAATTGAATTTACGTTTACATAATTATACCACAATTTAAATCCATTCTCCACGAATCTTATATGGAGTAATTTCAATATTCCAGGGAAGAAGTTTTTCCCAGTCATTTTTGGAGAGATGTTCACAAAAGATTTTTTACGGAAGAGTTAGAAACAATAAACATGAAGTTTGATGAAAAGCTGAAACTGGTCTGTGAAGAATTTATTGTGCTATATCCTGACATAAAGAATCCCAGACGTGAACATTAGAATTATCTTCAAGACTATAAACAGCTTTTACTTTTCCATTACTGATATATTCGATTTTATAATTTAAATTAAATCTTTTTTTGAACCAATAAAAAGTAAATGTTTCTGCAAAATCATCCTGAAAGTTCTTAGCTCCATACAATGTACTGAAAGGTGTTGTCGAAAGATACTTTATAAGATTCTTTGCTTCTTTTATATTTATTTGATTTCCAAAATGATAATAACTGAATCTGGATAAAAGTTTATTATCATATTTCTTAACCGGATGATATTTATCTCTCCAGTATTGATAGAAAACAGAATCCGTTTTTTCCTGATTATCGAAAAAATCCATATAAGGAGTTACCTCATATATATAGTCATATACATGCACAGCTTCATGAGTTAATACATGCAGGAAAGCTTTATAATCATCACTACATTGAGTTCTTACTTTGTTCAATTCATCAGTTTCTGTGAAAATTGTGTTATCCCTAAACTCTAACCATGTACTTAGGTCTGTGTGAAATGTATTACTATTCAGATACAAAACACAATATTTTTTTCCCTGGTTTTTATCAAAAATAAAATCTGTTAATCCTCCATACTCCATTCCGTCAATGAAATAAATGGCATAAACATTATCTAATACACATGTCTGAATCTTTTCAGGAAGATAAAGAAAATATTCAAAAAACAGATTTCTTTCATCTTCAGTTAATTCATGATTTTTATAAGAATCACAATCATCAAAAGAAGCAATAAAATCAGCAGGATTTCCTTCCAGGTCTCTGACTTTATCAAATAATTCAGAGGAAAATGTTCCGCCATAGAATTCTGTTTTCTTATATGGTAATTCCATAAGTTCATCTTTTGTAAAAGCAAATAAAACTGAATTAAATGCGATTATGGCAAGCAATAATATATATTTTTTCATTTTCACTCCTTAAACAAATCAGTTACGTGGAACTGTGTTAAATCTTTTATAACCTCTGCGGCAATCATCATTCCTGCAACAGGAGGAACAAAGGAGTTGCTTCCAGGTGTCTGTTTTTTTGCAGAACCTTGACGGAAAGGCGTAGTACCGGAAGTGTCTTTGAACTCAGCATTGCTATCATCAGCTTTAGGAGAAATTGCAGTTTCAGTGGAAAAAACAACCTTCAATCTTTTGATGTGGCGTTTCTTTAACTCGTTTCGCATAACACGGGCAAGCGGACAGACAGAAGTGCGTGTAATATCCGCAACCTTAAGCTTAGTCGGATCAACTTTGTTTCCAGCACCCATGCAGCTGATAATCGGCTTTTTCAGGGCTTTTGCCCGGGTGATGATTTCAAGTTTTCCGGTCACAGTATCAATGCAATCTACAATATAATCGTACTGAGAAAAATCAAACTGCTCGGCAGTGTCGGGCATGTAGAAAGTTTTCCATTTAGTAACCTTACAGTCCGGATTTATATCATGAATACGGTCTTCGGCAACATCAACCTTATCTTTTCCTATTGTAGAATGAAGGGCATAAAGCTGACGGTTAAGATTTGAGAGACAGATTTTATCATCATCAACAATATCAATTGCACCGATTCCGGATCGTACCAATGCCTCAACAACATAGCTGCCTACCCCGCCGATGCCAAAAACAATAACACGGGCATTGTAGAGTTTTTCCATATTTTCTTTTCCGAATGTGAGTGCGGTTCTGGTAAATTGATGTTTATTCATAATTTACAACATACCATATTTTAATACCCAATAATAGTATTTATCCTATATTCTACAATTTCGTTTATATGGTATTTTTTTCCAACAGATTTATTATACCATATTTTTCAAAAATCATATTTTATTCATCATTTTATTATTCTTTATAATTATGCTACAATATGCACAAAGGGAAAAAATATGGGAAGCATTTTGATAAAGGATACAACCAGGGAACAGCGTGAAGAAATTGTTCGGAGTTCTTTGGGTGATGAATATGATGTGGGCTGCGGGTATGAATCTACGGGGATTAATTACCAGCTTTATATTGACGGCATAAAGGAGTTGCGGGAATTGAACTTGGAAGCTAACTGCGGCTTTGAAGTGGCTCATCCTGAAGAAAGGCAGCCTGGATGTAATCTGATTTAGGGAGATTTAAAATGCCGTTAGTTAAGATTAATATGTTCAAAGGAAAGTCTGCGGAATATAAGAAAACTGTTTTTGATTGTGTTCACCAGGGGCTTATTGAAGGGCTGGGGATTTCGGACTGGGACAGGTTTCAGCGTATAATTGAGTTTGACCGTTCCGATTTTGAAGCTCCTGCCGAAAAGTCAGACAACTTTATGATTATTGAACTTACCCTCTTTCCGGGAAGAACAACGGAACAGAAAAAGGCAGCCATAGAGATTATTACCGCAAAGCTTGTGGCGGCACTTTCAATTGCCCCTGAGGATGTTTTTATAATTATCACTGAACCGCCGTTTGAAAATTGGGGCATGGCGGGAAAACAGAAAGGATAATGAAGTTTTTTACTTCTTCATCCACTCAATATTCATCAGAATAAAATCTTTAACATCGCGCTCAAGATTTAATTCCTTTGGTTTTATCTTGAGAGTTTTGAGAGCCTGAATAATCAGCGGATTTGTCTGGCAGTTTGCAAAATAGCTTGCACCGTAATTCATTATTGCAAGAAAAAGATTGTCGGCCTGCTCCTCGGTAATTCCAAGTGCGTACGAAAGTCGTTTCTGTAAAATAAAGGCATGATCATAATAAGTCTTTTTGAAAACAGTCAGGCGTTCAACAGTAACGTTGCGCTCAATAATCGTAAGAAGGAATGCAACATATCTGAAGTAATCCTCGTGGCTTACAACCTGTGCTGTCCAGATTTCGGCAACTGTTTCCGGAGTGAACCTGCAGCCTTCAGGAAAAACAGTAAGCAACGACTCCAGATATTCAGTCATTCTGTCCTGTTCAATTTCGAGGTAGATTTCTTCTTTTGTGGTGACGTACTTGTAAAGATTGGCGCGCGACCAGTCCAGTTTTTCTGCAATTGTAGAAAGAGTGATTTCAGTATAGGGCATGGATTTAAAAAGCTCATCTGCCGCTTTTTTGATTTGAGACATTCTTTCTTCCTTCTGTTCGTCTGAACGGGCTCTTTTGTAGTCTGCCATACTTATATAATAAATCAAAAACTTTTTCTTGACAAGTGATATTTTGTTTGTTATAGTTTTGATTAGTGACACTGTGTAACTTATAAAAAAGATTACGAAACAAGTTAGGAATGACGACAGGAGACATACATGAACGGAAACTTTTCTTATTCAAACCCTACTAAACTTTATTTTGGTGACAAGGCTCTGGACTTTTTAAATACTGAACTTCCAAAATACGGAAAGCGAATCATGCTCAGCTACGGCGGAGGTTCTATCAAAAAGAATGGCATTTATGATGAAGTAATAAAAATCCTAAAGGCCAACGACAAAGAGATTTTTGAAGATTCTGGAGTTATGCCAAACCCTACAAGCGAAAAGCTTATTGAAGGCTGTAAGATAGCCCGCGAAAACAATGTTGATTTTATCCTTGCAGTTGGCGGCGGCTCTGTATGTGACTATGCGAAGGGAGTTTCTGTTGCCGCCTGGTATGATGGTGATCCTTGGGAAAAGTATTACCTCAATATGGAAGAACCAAAAGCCGGCGACAAAATCATTCCGGTTGGCTCGGTGCTCACTATGGTTGGAACCGGTAGTGAAATGAACGGTGGTTCTGTAATCACAAATCACGCGCAGAAGCTTAAGATTGGTCATGTGTTTGGCGAAGAAGTTTTCCCGAAGTTTG
>JAFZRP010000058.1 GCA_017619795.1 Treponema sp. | reverse complement strand
GCGGGCACGCAAAAGCGTTCCCCCTTTCCCCCCGCCGCGGGGCATCCCCCTTTTCCCCCTTCGTAAAAAATAAGGAATGGTATTGAACCGCTCTTGGGGGGCAAGGGGGCACCCTTTTACTCAACATTCCAGTTGTCCCGCAGTTTTAAGATGCTACACTGAATTTTAGGAGGCGGCTTTTTGGGATATCGTTTTGTATGTGACAAATGGTTGCTTCAGTCGCCCAGGCACCGCTAGTGCCCGCGCTCCTTCAGCAAGGCGGCTCTGTTGAGCCGCCAGAGTCGTTCGAACACCGCACAAGGCGGTATTCTCTCTCCTGATGTCGCAGAAAGAACATCTGAAAGCAAAGCTGCTCCAAATAATTCTATACATTTGCACTAAAATCTATTATATTTAAATCATGGGTGAAAAAGACATAGCAGAAAAACATCTTGAAGCTTTGAATGATGTTTTTGCAGACATTGTTAATGTTCTCTTGTTTAATGGTAATAGACTTATGAAAGAGAATGAGCTTGAAGCTGATACAAAAGACAGTCAATTCAAGGTAGACGGACAGCTGCATGAGCAGGAACGAGATGTTTCAAAGCTATGGAAAAACGGTGAAGTAAGAATTTCGATTATTGGTTTTGAGAATCAAACTGTACAAGATTATAAAATGCCACTCCGCGTAATCAGCTATGATGGAGCGTCTTATAAAAAGCAGCTTCTAGATGAAGACCTTAAAAAGAATTATCCGGTTGCGACCCTGGTATTATACTTTGGTTACAAAGAGCGCTGGACCGCACCAAAGAATCTTTACAGTTGTTTTAATGTTTCCGAAGAGCTCAAGCCATTTGTTAATGATTACAAAATAAATGTCTTTGAAATTGCCTGGCTAGATGATAAAACTATCAGTAAGTTTACAAGTGACTTTAAATTTGTTGCAAAATATTTTCAATCAAAACGGAAGAACACCGATTTCAAACCGACTGGTGAAGAAATTAAACATGTTGATGCTTTGTTAAAAATGTTTTCAGTATTAACAGGTGACAAATACTTTGAAACGATTTATAATAATAGTAGCTTTAATAAAAAAGGAGGTGTTACTATGTGTGATATAGTTCAGGGCTTTGTTCAAAAAGGTCGAGATGAAGAAAAGGCAGAACTTGTTAGAAAAATGCTGGATGCAAAACTGGTAACCGAACAGCAGATAGCAGACCTTCTTAATATTTCTGTTGAAGAAGTCAGAAAAATTGCAGATAAAGTGCCTGTACAGGCTTAATTGAACTGGCCGTAAGGTTCAGTTTAATCTACCGGCGAGGATTTTTCCTCGCCATTTTTGTTTAACTTCTTTATAAAAAACTGTGGGGGGAGCGCGCGCAACGGTTATAAAAACAGAAAAAAGTTTAATCTGCTTACAGAATTGTTTAAAGTACAGTTCATAAGTTCAGAACTTTTTAAAAACTTTTTATATACATAGATTTTGATACTTATATTATTAGCTACTTTTTTTTCTTAAAATAGTGAACTAAAGAAGAAAATAGAATAAATTAAAAACTCAATGCTATCCAAAATTATTCAGATAAAAATCAAAGTAATTCAAAAACAAGTGCAGAATTTACAGAAGTTATGCTCTTTTTCTGTGCAAAAGTTCATTATTCTGCTCTTGCAGCGATTGGGGCTTGAGTTTTCAAAAAAGCTTTATTGTTGCAAGAAGCTGATTCAAAGCACACTTTCTGCACTCCAGCACACTTTGGGGGGATGGGGGGAAGTTTTTCAATTTCATTTATTTCCACAAAAACTTGAATAATATTAAAAATCGTTTAAAGTCTATATTTTTTTATGTTTTAATATAAATAGATTTTTATAAAAGGAGGTTATGTTTATGAAAAAATCTACTTATAGAGCTTTTGTTTCAAAAGAGCTTGTCGGTTTACTAAGTATTATTGCTGTAGTAGTATTATGTTTTTCATTGATTATCAATTTCTATTATAAGGCAGAAATAAATCAATTTGTAATAAACTGTCTTATAGGTGTTGGAACTAATGTAATAGGTATTATTATTACTTTTGTCTTGGTTCAAAAATACTTGGATAAATCTGCAGATAAAAAAGCACAAGATTTAGAAAAAGAAAAGATTCTACGGTTTCACACAGTTTTTGAACGCTATTATAGAGAATATGAAGTTTTTGTAAAAGTGTTATTCATTCCTGTATACGAAAGAGCTGAAAGATTAAATGAGCCACTACCAGAAAATCTTACTATTTATGATTTTAGTGATATATATTCTGAAACAAGGATAGCAAACTATGGTAATGATTCTGCTATCGAAAAATATTATTTTGCAGAAGAAAATCTTAGAAAATATGTTATAAGAATGTTGGAAGAAATAAATTTTGAATATCATATAGATTTGAAAAATATTCTTGTTGATTTTTTAAAAGTTTCTATGGATTATCATTCAAAAAGTAGAATTTTAGAATTAGCAACTAATGAAGAACAATTAAATAGAACTCGATTCTTATTGAATAACGTAAATAAAGATTGGGAGGATGATTTTGATAAAGGTATATATGATAATTATATTTCAACTTTTATTATTCTTTTGAAACAGATAAAGGAAGAAAGAAAATTGATTGGAATATACAAAGACTACATAAGCAAAATTAATGATTAAAAGCTTTTGAAATTTTAAACAGTAAATATTTTCTCAAAAAAAACTTATAAAATAAGTGAATCAGACAAAGTCTCATATAACATGAATCCTAGAACGTATTTGATAGTTGCTGTGAATCACTACGTTGGTAATTAAACTCTCGGAGATCTATATGGAATATGGTATCGTTTTAATTCTCTTATATGCTTATTCATAGTCTATCTTATCAATTATGATTCATTATTTAAAAGCAATTCCTCAATTTTTCCTGGAGTCGAAAAAAAATCTTTATGTTCAAAAGCAATACTTATTAAATTCTGTAAGAAAAACTCTGCCATATTCTTTGTTTTGTAATTTCTGTCACCAAGCTTAATATTCTTAGATTTTTCTATATCCTTTTCAGCTTTTCCATGTACTATCGCAGAACGATAATCATAAATATTTTTCATTGAAATAAATATTTCATAAGGATTAAGAGGTTTATAATCTGCGAATTCACTTAATAATACCGCAACTCGAACTGAAAGTTTATATGTTAACTCACCTTTATTCTCATCTGACAATAAAGTTTCAATACCAATAACCAAATCTAGAAAACTATCTTCCTCGGAAGTTTTTAGATATGAACTTCGTAATCTGCTTATTGCAATATCAAATTTTCGATTAAATCTATCTTTCAAATCTAGTAATTAAATTTTCTTTGTTGTATTTAAAATATTTTCAGAAAATCTTTCTTCAATACAAGGAAAACTCTTTGAGTTCCAATAATACTCTTTGAAATAATTTGGATAGTCTTCTACTCGGAAACTTCTAATATATTGAAGTGTAGCCGTATATTCTGGAGCATAATCATGAGGAACTATAATAATTTGTGAAAAACCACTTTTACAATTATTATGTACAATTAAACTTGAAAAGAATGCTTTTATTTCTTTTAGAGGTAGCGTGTATTCATCTTCTGTGTTTTGTTCAAAAAATGAATAATTAGGATTTTTTTTCTGTATATCATGTATTACAAATGCGTGAGTTGCACAAGCTTCCAAAGAATAATTTACACCTGGAACATATTTTAAAGCGTTACATCGAGCTAATTGAATATCGTTGCTCATTCTTGTTATTGAATAGTTTTCAAAATCTTTATTTTCAAAATCAAACTTAATGAATAATATAGGCACATAAACATCATATGTGTATGACTCTGCAAATATATAATTGTAAATAGGTGTAGAAACTTGCAAGAATTCATTTTCTGTCGGAGTTGAGAATCCAAATAGTAAAAGTGCCCTGTCAATAATTTCTGCTAGTGTAATTCGAAAAATTAATAATTCTCCCCAAGCTTCTTCAAAAACTTGTTTTATATTGTTTGTTAGGAATTTGTTAATAAATGAAGATTCATTTTTCAAAATTTTTATTAATTCTTTTACAGATTCTAAGTCATAAATATCTATGAAATCAGATTTCTTTGTTAAAAACAATGATGAATATTTGACAGGACAATTTGTATAAAACTTTGTAGAGAATTTAGGAAAATCTTTTTCATAAGTAACTTCTGGATAATCATAATAAGTCTCAATCAGTTTATTATTTGTTAAATATGTTTGAATAATGGGCTGGATTTCATTGACTATATTAAGCAGTAAATTGTTAAATTGTTTTAATTCCATATTTTTCTCCTAATTTAATTCGTTTTAATCTCCATCAAATTCCTTAAATATCATTTCAAGTTCTTCGTCACTTGTTGGCATTGTTTCTAGAATTTCGTTATCGATAGCATTCAACATATTTTGCTCTTTTTCTTGCAATCTATCATAAACTTTCTTATCCATTGAAAAATCACCATCTGGAGTTTTATAGTTTTGTTGTAGAAAACAATACTGTGTATATTGATCTTTAGGTAAACCGAGACGATGAATGCGGTCTTTTGATTGTAACAAATGTACTAGATTATAACTATATTCATAATAAACAGCATCATGACAAACAGAATGTAAAGAAACAGATTCTGCCAATGTATGAGGATTTGTTATTAAAACATCAAACTCATTATTCTTAAATTCATTCAGTAAAGTTTGTCTTTCTTCGAGTGCGACTTCACCATATATACATCTTGCATTTATACCAATTGCCTTTAAACCTTTTGCTAAACGTCTGATTGAATCTTTGAGAATGCACCAAATAATAACTGTTTTATTCTCGTTTACTAATTGCTTGACCTGATTTATTGTATGATTAAATTTTGTTGTAACAGAGATGGACTTAATTAAAGTTTGAATTTCATCTGAATAATCAACAAAGTCAATTTTGTTAATATCATTTTCATCTATATCCAAAATATGTGCAAATTCACTTAAATCTAGAGTTTTTAACAATAACATTGGATTTGACTCTAATTTAAGAATTCGAATAAATAATGCTAATTTGTTTTTTCTATATTTTTTTAGAATAATGCTAAAAATACCATTTTCAGTTTCTGTACAATTAAAGAAATCAATTAAATCAGTATTAGGCATAGGAATATTAAGTTGTTTTTTGTTTGTACGACAAAAGAAAGGTTGGATTTTTTTATTTATTATTTGAACCATTTCAGGATTTGGCTTTTTAAGGGTATTCATTTCGAAACCAAAGAAGTCATCATATTCATTCGGAAATAAAATATGTAGGAAATTATAAATATCAAGATATGTATTTGGAATAGGGGTTCCTGTCATTGCAATTGTAAAATTTGAATATTCTGCAATTTTTAAAGCATTTACAGCATATTCTCCATTAATCCGTTTAACTCGATGTACTTCATCAAAAATTACCAATGTTTCATCATCTATAATTTGACATATTTCATTTATATAAGTTTTTAATGATTCGTAATTGAATATGATAAGATTTGCATGACCGGAATCAAAAAGAATTGCATTTTTCTTATCTTGTGCTTTTTTATACGATTGATTATGCAATATAAAAGTATGCAGCGGAATATTAGGACCAAAACATAATTCAAATTCATCAATCCAAGAACCAAAAGCATTTTTTGGACAGATAACAACAATGCGTTTTACTTTTTCTGATTTATATAAATAAGCAAAAACACCTAAAGCTGAAGCAGTTTTTCCAGAACCTGGTACTGAAAAATTGCCTGATTTTTGCATTGCAAACATGAAAAATGAATCCCACATTTGTCTTTCACGTAATTGTCTTATCATTAATGAATTTACAATTACTTGATACTTTTCAAAGCGTTCCAGTAATTTTTTATCATGATGCTTTAATTCTGCACCAAGCTTATATCTTTCATTTATATGTAATTCTTTTTCCTTTAAGAAATCTACAACAGATGAATCAAGTGTATATGTAATATAATACCGCTGGGCGTTTGCAGCAAAAGCGTTAAGTAATTTTTTTAATTTCAAATACGAAAAATCCTTTCGAAAAACAATTGTATTATCAAAAGAACTTTCAACATAAACTTTTATGTTCAACTTATAGAAAAAGGTTCTTTGAAATTCAACAAGATTCTCTGAATTGATTTTGAGTAAAAAGAAACTTTGATAAAAAAAAGTACAATTAAACATCTAAGTTCTTTTCAAACTCCGAGATATAAAACTTTAATCTATTCAACTCTTTTTTATGTCTTCCAGTTCAAAACTATCTAATTTCTTTAAGATGTTTATATCGATATCTTCTAAAAGTTCTTTTGCCTTTGCAATATTCTTTGCTGGAATATTTCGTGTTTCTTTTTTCTTTGCTTTATAAAGATTTTTTTCTAGGGAATCTTCCAAATCTACACGAATATCACTATGAGAACGAATATTTTCAGTTATTGTTTCTGTATTACTTTCACCGAAAACCGGTAATAAATTTGCAACTTTTTCTGCGATTGGAAGCTGCTCTTGTATATACTCATCGAAATATTCAGAATTAGCAACCTTATTTATATTACGAACAAAGGCTCTTAAATCTGCACCTGTATGCATTATTATATTTGTAAATACACAAATTTTTGCTTTTTCTTTTGTTTCATCATCCATTGATTTTTTTAGAAGATTATTAAGAGCATCGAGTGATGAAACAATATCCAAATCTCTTGCAATATAATACTGACCTGGTGCATTAATATATTCCAAGAATTCATTCAGCAGTCTTGCATTGTCCAAACTTTGTTTAACTTCTTTTACATTTATATTACAACTACGGGCATATTCTTCTGCTGTAACAAGTTTTGTTTCTTCTATATCGTGGTAGATACCTACCAATTCTTCAATAGGGTTATAATCAACTCTTGATTCTTCACCATGTTGAATTGCAAGCTCAAGCAGCTTAATTTGTTTTGCACTTTTTTCAATATCTCTATCAAGGATGATTGCTTCAAATGCATTATATTTTTCTGATTTTTTTGCTAAGTGTCTAAGACAGGTAAATCTTCTATTTCCATCAATAATACGACCATCTGCCAAAACAACACCAGCTTCTCTTTGTTCAACCAATTCAATATTTGTTTCGGTGCGTTTTATAGCTTCTGGATTACTCTTTATAATATAGTCTTCAATAATTGAATTATAGGCTTCTTTATCCTCAATTGAAGGTAATTCCCCATTGTGTTCAGACCGATACTGACTAAGCCATGTCGAAATTCGGTTATTCTGATTATTAAAATACAATAAGTCCAGTCTTATACGGTAAACAGGGAAAACTTGTGTTGTTCCATCTATTGAGAATTTTTTTGCTAATGATGTTTTTATTACAGCACCGTTTTTTACACCTTCATCTAAAAGATTCATTATTATATCTCCTCAAAGTAGTCATCATAACTACGGTAGATTTTTTCCATTATTTTGTCATAGTATAAATCACTGTCATATATTCTTGAAAGAATATATGATTTGTCTGCTTTTATACCAAAATCTTTATATAACTTGTCTGAAAGCTTGTAAATATCCATACCATTTTCTGATATAATATCTTCAATTAAAGAAAACCAAGTAATATCTTTGTTACCCTTTGAAAAGATAATCTTTCCTGACAAATGTTGACTTGAGAAAAGAATATCATTTCTTGCAAGAATACATTCATAAAACAAATCTTCAAAACCAAGGTCAAAAAGTTTATTATAAAAACCAGATTCTTTTACTTGTTTTAAAGCAAAATATTCAGGTAATTCAAGTTTAGATACTCCTTTACAAAAATCTACAAAATCTTCTTTGTTTATTCCAATAGCCATTAGCTTATTTATGTTTATGTATGAACCCTTTTCATATTCCAGAAGATCATAATTATTTAATAAATCAGTTAGTACTGCATAAAAATTCTGTAAACATTTGATTTCAATATTTATATCTTTTAATGAAATTTTTTCATCTTTTGTTAGTAGATATTTAAAATAATTTGCTGCAGAACCATATTCTGCTTTAATGATATAATTTTCATTTACAAGAAAACCTAATTCTTTTAATGTCATTGGATTTATATGCTCGACATTTTTATAATCTCTCAAAAAAATAGCTTTTACGTCTGATATAGTATAAAAGTCATCTGTTAATTGTTGTTTTAAGAAATTAAATTCAATATCTTCTAGATGTGGCAAATCTATTGTATAAATTCCTTTGTGAAGGTACTTTCTTATGAAATTAAATAAAGAACCTCTAACAGAATCAGCTTGAAAACCATAATTATTCTCATATAGCTGAGATAATTTTTCAGGAGAAATTGGTGCATTTTCATTTAATAATTCTATTACTTGTTTTTCAACATCAGCTTTTCCAAATTCAATTCCTGGCATTCTATGAAATGTAATATTATTTTTCTTTTCAAGTAAATAGCGTAATAAATTATGAAGTTCATATTCATCATGAATATCATACTTTTTCATTAATTTTGGATAAGATTTAAAAAACTTTGCTGTTGAAATAAGTACATCTACATACTGTTCAAGATTCAAAGTTTCTAATAACTCTGTAAAATCGTACTGCTCAAAATCATAGAATCTAAATGAACGAGGATATTTATAAAGAGTGTTTGAAATATGTGATACACGATTTTGTATTATTCTCGAATCAATTCCATAAAGCTCTTTTGGAAGACCTTGTTTTTCCCAAAAATCATTATAATTTTTTATAAATACATCAATTTCTATATCCCCTTTACAATAACGTTTTATATAATATCGATATAATTCAGGACGATATTTTTTTACATATTGATTACCGACGTATATATAATCTGCATAAATAATTTTGGTTCGTATTTTTCGACGAATATTTATAGGTATAGTTTTATCATCTAAACAATCTTCTAAATTAATATTTTCAGATGTATATTTTATTTGAAAATAGTTAGAAGCAACCTCTCCAAAAATTATTCTAGCTTGTTCTTTTGTAAATTTATACTTTTTATAAATATTTGCATATTTATCTTCATCAAAAACTAGATTAGTAATTCGTTGAATAAAGTTTTTATTAATAAGTTGTCTTATTCGTTCTCGACTAACACCATAAGTTTGACCTATCTCTTCTAAAGTTTGTCCATTGATTACTTTTCTAATAAGAATATCTTTTATTTTTTTTTCTTTAATATCCTTAATAAAAGAAGTAACAGAAGGAAGAACTGATTCATAAGTATTTTTCAGCTGTTTTATTAAACCCTCTTTTTTCATATTTATCAAAATATATGAAACTATACCTGTCTTTTTTATGAAATCTGGGAATATCATTATCAATTCGCTTTCATCAACAGGTTCTAAACATTTATTTAAATAATTCATAATTGTGAATTGAATTTGTTGAATACAATCATCATCTGAAAATACAAGTCTAGTAAATGATGATTGATATTTTATAATATCTTCTGTTGATATTTTCGATATTTCAACACAATTAATGATACACATAAGAATACTTGCAATAGTTTGTTTTGAGCGAGAGAAGAATAAATTATAATCGTCTACAAATGATTTGCAAAAGGAAAAAATCTTAGATTTTCTGAATGAATTACTTACGAGAAGAATATCAATATCAGATTTTGAATTTAAAATCAGTTTATTTTCTTTATCAAGAAGTTCCATAAACTGTGTCTCATTATCATAAAACTGATTAATAATTTTATTATATTTAACTATAGATAGTTTATAGAATTTATACTCTAGTTCAGAAATACAAAAACCAATATTTATTTCTTCTTTAACAATTTCTTCATTAAGGCTTAAAACATCAATTATTTCATTAAATGTTTTATTTCCCATATTACGCCAACATCTTATTTCATTTAAAGAATGTTTTCGTAAATCTGAAATTGTATTAATATTTTTATTAAGTAAGATATTCAAAGCTCTGGAAGAGAAATTATAATCTTTTATGGACTTTTCTGTTGTCAAGATTTTTTTTTCATTATCAATTTTCAATATTAAAATATTAAGAATTTGTTCTATGCTACTTTTTTCTATATCTTTTACCTCATCATTAAAAGTAAAATTATTTAAAGAATAATTCTGATTATTGGGGATTGAGGATAAAACATCTATTATTTCATCTAATGTTTGTTTACCTATATTTTTCCATTGTTTTATTTCTGGAATCGTATACTTTCTTAACTCAGAAATTGTTTTTATATTTTTATTTGCAAAAACTGTTAATGCCCGTTTTGAAAAATCATAATTACTAATATAATCTAAATAAACATCATTATTTGTTTCTATGATAGAAATATTATCTACAATAGAGAAAATTTCTTCTGCAGATTGTTTTCCAAAATTTTTAAATGACAAAATTTTATTTCGATCTGTTTTTACAAGTTCTACAAGTTCACCTATAGTATTAATATTATTATTACGAAGAACATTTAAAGAACGTATAGACAGATGTAATTCTTCAATAGATGAGTTAGATAAAAACATTTTATTTGAATCAGAAAGAATATTTTTCATAAATTATTCAATTATAACATATTTTAAGTCGTGGAATATAGTATTGGTTCACATTAAAGACTTATAAATTTCATTCTTATTTTTTATCAGAATAAAAACATTAGAATATTTTTTTCTTTGATTTTATCCCTCGAAAAAATACACTCGCATCTTGTTCATCCGATAGTCCACTAACTTGTCCGTCGCCTGCTTCCAGAATCATCCAACTGCCATCCGCAAGTTCAGCATAATCCACCGTATAAAAAGGACTTGGCAACTTTCTATATTTTTCAACAAGCGATTTTGGAACTTCGGAAACAAAATCTAATTGCCCTGAATTGCGGCACACAGAAAGAACATTACCACCCAGATAAAACACACGCCACTCATTTGTCCGGTCTCCGTATTTTTTCAAATCGACAAACTCTTTTATACAGATTCCACCAGTAAACAATTTATCGCGATACTGTCTGAAAATCCTAAGCCAATTAAAAAACTCTTTTTCCGTTAGTGCAGCAGAATCAAAGAACTTTGGAAAATCAGTTCCTTTTTCTGACTTTACAAAATCCTTTACCATAAAGCGTGAGAACTCAGACTTTATTTCATCAAGATTGATTTTTGCTTCTACTGGTCCATCCTCATTTTCTGGGTATACAAGCATACGAGGTGTATCTTCGGCAATCAAAGGATAAACATTCGGAAAAAGATGCATAGTACAATATTGCTCCGGTGTCGTAATCAGTTCAATGTTCCGCTCCAAAAGTTGATTATAAAAACGTTCATATTGTTCTGCTTTTAGCATCCAACCTCGAAGTAGAGTACAAGTTTTTTCAGATGGCGTACGATTCAACCGCAGAATACCATCTCTTACAAATTCTTCATAATCATATAGATAGATTTGGAAATCACCTGATTCAATTACAGCCTCATATTCATTTTGATAACTAGAATCTACCTCACGAATCGAAAATACATCACTAGGAAAAAGAATTGCTTTAATCATACAACCTCCATCTTAACAAAACTCATCAGCGAACTCATCGCAGATGTCATCATCATCTGTTAGATACAGGGTACTATCACCCATGGGGATTCCACCGTAAAACATTCCATCATCTGAACAGCTTTGGACCTCTGGTTCTTCATGGTAATTACTGAAAGAATTAAAATCATCATCGTCATCATAATAGTAACGTGTTCTGTAAGACGACTTACCCTGGTTGAACCATTCATCACCTTTTATACCAAAAACAAACATGATAATAATAATCAGTGTTAGAATTAAAACTATTAAACTCATAAAAACTCCTTGCCGTATAAGCGGCAAGTTAGGAAATCATATTCATCATGAAAATAATTTACACAAAATGTTATTTTTTCTCATTTTTGATTTTCAGAAGAATAACAACATCAAGAATAATGTTTACAATAAGTAATGCAAACACACCAACAAAAGCAATCAAAAGTTTCATGAACTACCTCCTGGAAAAGTTTGTTTATAAAGGTTAACAACCTTCAAAAAATAGAACTACTTGTTAAGTTTCATACTTTCCTTGTAGTAATCTTTTGCTTCTTTTGCTATACCGGCTCCAACTCCTGCAGCAATTGTACCTGAAACAATGCTTACGGTTTTATTTGCTTTTACATAATCACTGTCCTGTGACATACCGTAATCTCTGACAGCTATTTGACTCTTCTTTTTTGATACAATGCTGATTGTAAATGGCCAGAAGAATATCAGTCCGAGTGTAGCCCATATCGGATAAGCGTCTAGTAAAGCTTCTCCTACAAGTGTATAAGGACACAACCAGAATTCTGACAGAGGACCTGCGGCATAGAATCCATAAGGAATATAACCAAGTCCGTATAATAACAGTGGAATCCAGCACACAAAAGTCAACTTTCTATCCTTTTTATCAAACTCCTTTTTCTTTGCTTCATACTGTCTGTATTCGTTTTCACGTCGTCTTTCTTCTTCAAGTTCAGGTGAAATTCTTTGATAAACCATAAGTTCCTCCTTAATTTATTTTTTCCAACCATCTACATTTACCAAATCTTTTGCAGCTTTCTTAGCGTGATGTACTGTTGAGGCTGTTCCACCGATAAGGCCGGCAATACCGGCATTACGGTTTGTTGTTTCCTTTTTGATACGCTTGTTACTTGCTGCTGTAAGATCATAATACTTGGCATCGTTTACATTCATGGCAGAAGCGGCTGTAGATGAAATTGCAGTAATTAAAAGTGACAGCATAAAAACTCCGATTCCAATAAAAATACCATCAGGAGAATCTGAACACCAGAAGCACAATGAAATAATAAATCCAATTAAAAGTGGCAGCCAGGAAAGTGCATTTCTTCTCTGACAGACCTCTTCATATTTATCATCTTCGTGACCTGATTTTAATTCTGCCTGTGCCTGTTTTTCTCTTTCTGCTGCAATCCGTTTTCTTTCATCAATGCTTTTATCACGCATATCTTCTGTAAAGTAACTCATAGTTTCCTCCTTATGATACCTTTACGATTTCAAAGCTGTTGAAGAAGTCAATTGTTTCCTGACATTCTTCCTTTTTCATATACTCAGTGAAATATACTGTTTCGACATATTCCTCTTTGTCTGTATCCCATACGCAGTAGCCGCAACAGCATTTCGACTGACCATCATCCGTTTTTACTGTTATAAGTCGTAGTTTTGGTACAAGCATAGGCTTTCCTCCTGTTTCTGAGTGTATTATAGTGGCTTTGAGTGACATAGAACGTCACTGTAAATAAGAAAAAATGAGATTTAATAAAAAAATGAAGCAAATATGCTGATATTATTATTGACGAAAAAGATATATATGTTAATATAGTAAATGAGGAGTTTGCATAAGCAAAAACCTTACCAAACAGAGCACCTTAATTGGTGCTTTTGTTTTTTAAAGTCTTACCTAAAAAAAAATATAAAAACGTTTTGTTGACAAATTATAAAATTATGATATATATATATTTAGTGGGCGGTAAACAAGATAAAATCTTGATTCTGCTCATCAGAGGCTGTCTTTCGACAGTCTTTTTTTATTTTTGAAACAATAGCTTAGAGTGTCTTTTAAATAAGAAAAAATACGAGATTCTAAAAAATTAGTCGTTATTACATTACTCCAGCAAGTAAAAAAAGCTTCCAAACTCTCTCCAATTTCTACGTCGTAAGCTTTTTGCTACCAGCGTAGTTCTTTCATCCCATCACGCTTTCCATTCTTTTTTCACATTCAATCCCATCCACCAGCGGTTACCGTTGCTTGCAAGCTGCTCAAAGCTTTTTTCTCGCATTTTTGAAGTAAGCTTTCTATGGCTTAAAACATTTTCATTATTTTTCTCACACCATTTGATATATGTACTGTAAAGTTCTCCATTCAAAAGCCGGTCTTTTTTACTTGCATCAAAATCTAAGCATTCAGCAATAAAGTTTTCAACACTATCCATGTCATATCGATATTCTTCATTTGCTTCCTGTACAGCATCAGGTGAAACCAAACCTTCTTTTTCCCATAAGCGGTACCCCTCTAAAAGCCAGTTCAAAATGCCGGAGTTTTCAGCCATAAGCTTTTCAGTAAGATGCCTGTCTCTTTTTTCTTCTGGAATGCATACAGTAAAAGGAATCAGTTTTATTCTCCGCCAAATCCCATTATCACCGCCGGATATTTTTGGCTTGTGGTTTGTCGCCATAAAGATTTTGAATGTAGGTAAAAACTCAAAAAACTCTCCGTATAAAAATCTGGCAGTTATCTTATCACCGCCGGTTATCTGCTTTATAAGACTTTCACTCATAGGTTTGTTTTCTTCAGCTTCACTTGCAATAACAAGCCTTGTATTTCGTAATCTTGCCAAATCGTTTGACTGTTCAGAGTTCTTTTTCATAAAAGTTTCAGTTCTTGTTGAAGTTGCATAATCTCCAAACAGATTTTGAAATACATTAAGAAAAGTCGATTTACCATTAGCACCAGTTCCCCAAAGTATAAACATACATTGTTCACTTGTATCACCAGAAAGAGAGTAGCCCATAGCTTTTTGAACAAAACGGATTAAATCAATATCATTATTAAAAATCTGCCTAAGAAACATATCCCAGACAGGACATTTTGCATCCTTGTCATAAATGAATAAGCTTTTTTTCGTGATAAGGTCATTCTGATCAGGCTCATAAACATCACCAGATTTAAGATTAATAGTTTTCTTTTCTGCATTAAAAAGATATTTATCTAAATCCAGCTGTTTATCTTTTACATTTATTTCACCTGCCATTTTCAATAGATTATATAAATACTGAATACGAGGATAACTTTCACATCTTATTAAATGCTTTTCAAACTCCATCCGCAAAACAGGATCATTCAGAATTAATTCTCCCGGATACATATGAGGAATGAAAGAAGATACAAGGTTTTCTACATATCCATAATTATCAATTTCCCAGCAGGTTTCGTTCCAGATAAGAAACTTTTTCCAGTTATAGCAATAACGGATTTTATCACCGTAAGCCTTCAAGAAGCACTTTTTGTTAGTTAAATCTGTAAGCTGTATTTCTCCATTTTCCAGCTTTTTGATTTTTAAATCATGTGCTAATTCATCAATAGCCTGCTTGAGTTTACTGTCCATCTCTTCATACTCGAATAATTTTTTTTCCATAACTTCCTCCCATTTAATTATGCAGTTATATATTTAGCCCAGGCATCAGTAATTACATTTCTCATGTTGTCAATCTTTTCCTGGGTTTCGTGGTCAGCATAATGCTCACTCATTTTTACAGTTCGATGTCCCATAATACTCTTTACAGTTTCAACATCAGCCCTCTGTCTCAAATAGGTTGCACAGAAATGTCTCAGACTATGAAATACGATATTTCTTTCTTTACGTTCTTCTTCATGAACACCAATCTGCTCCAAAGCTTCATAAAATACATCTCCGTAATAACCCGGATAGAATGGCTCTGAAGGATTATGTGGTGCAAAGAAAATAAAACACTTATCGTCATAATTCGGATTTTGTCTTGCAAGATTTACAAGCTGCATAGCTGTCTGATGGTCAATCGGAATATCTCTTGTATCTTTATTTTTGGTAGTCTTAAGCTTTTCAATTTCACACCAGCTGTGTCGGACATGAAGAATATCGTTAATCACATCAACATCACAAACACGCAGGCCGCTAATCTCACCGGCACGAAGTCCATAAAAAGCCGCAACCTTAAAGGCAAGCTTTGCAGTATAGTTATTCCAATCCAAGGCAAGTAAATCCATGATTTCCTGTTCAGTCGGAATCCCACGCTCTGCATTATCAGACTTAAATCGTTCAATACCATCAAGAGGATTTATTTTAAGTTCCCTAAGCTTCACCATATTTTTGAAACATCTGTTAGCGCAGTTTATATTTTTATTAACAGTTTCGCTCGCAAGCCCAATTTCATCGTGAAGATGAAAAAAGAAATCATCCAGCTTTGAAAGCGTCAAATCTTCAATGCACATTTCATTACCAAAATAAGGCAGCCAATAATTTTTAATATAAGCCTGCATACATTTCGCATGCTTTATGGAAATTGAATGCCCATGAGCCTGAGTACGTCTTATAAACTCCGATTTTTCATAATCCCAGAAATCATAAAGAGTATTGCAAAGGAGATGTTTTTTACCTGTATCAGAACCTTCAATACAAGTTTTGTTTTCTGATTTTTTGATCTCGTTTGTTGTAATATCGCTTGCTGAAGCCGAACATATTCCATACTTTTGTGAAATCAATTCAATTACAATCGCAGCATCAGCTTCAGAAAGCTTATCAACAAAACACTTAATATCTACCGGAATCGATTTATTTTGAAGCTGTAAATTAAACGCCCGTGAATGACTAGGAGCTTCAGGAACACCAGTTTCAAGCCACCTGGTTGCAATCATAGTAGCCTCAAACATGTCTTTCGAATGAGTACTTTTACCAGTACCTTTCAGCCCCGTGACAGGATCAACAAAGTGAACACGATAATAACCATACTTGTTTTTTGAAAGATAGAACGGTCGCATTAAAGCCTCCTTTTCTAATTCGTTCTGAATCAAACATGAGCAAGACCTTGTCCGTCATACAGTTAGTACTACATTCAGTACTACTGTCAGGTACACTGTCCAAGCTCAATCAAAAGAGTTTTTTGCGCCCGTACCAGCAGGTGGGGAAGCATATAAACTGTAGCTTGTATAATTAAGTCATCATAATTACATATATTATAACAACTTAAACAAAAAACGCCCATCTAGACGATGAGCGTTTCTAAGTAAGCGGCAGAAGGGAGTCGAACCCTCGTCATCAGCTTGGAAGGCTGAGATAATGAGCCGTTATATGACTGCCGCAAATGATGTTTAATAATATATATATAACGCAAAAAAAAGTCAATATATCAACTAATCAAAATTATAAAAAAAACACAAAAAAATAATACCTTTCAAATTCTTCCATTTGGTACTATAATATTATTTGTATTTTTCTTATCCATAAAGGAGGATTCATATTATGGAAAAGTTATTTAAACTTCAGGAAAGGGAGACTACCGTTAGTAAAGAAATTATCGGTGGTATTACAACTTTTCTTGCCATGGCTTACATTTTAGCTGTAAACCCAAGCATTTTGTCTGGCTCTGGCATGGAATGGGGCCCTGTATTTACTGCTACAGCTATTGCTGCAGCTATTGCAACACTTGTTATGGCTTTTGTTGCAAATCTTCCTGTTGCTTTGGCACCAGGACTTGGACTTAATGCATTCTTTACTTACACAGTAGTTCTTGGAATGGGCTGTTCATGGCAGCTTGCTCTTACTGCTGTATTCATTGAAGGTGTTTTGTTCATCATCCTTTCTCTTTGTGGTGTTCGTGAAGCTATTATCCGATCAATTCCTGAGGGCTTGAAAAAAGCTGTTGCTGTAGGTATTGGTCTTTTCATTGCAATTATCGGCCTTGTTAATGCTGGAATCTGTACAACAGATACTGGTACAACAATTGGCTTTGTAAACTTTAATATGCAGCATGCAACTGCAATTGTAGCTATCCTTGGTCTTATAATCACAATCGTACTTTATACACTCAAGGTTCCTGGCTCAATTCTTATTGGTATTATCATTACAACAATCATTGGTATTCCTTTTGGCGTTACAACAATTCCAGAAGGCTTTAAGCCATTCTCTCTGCCATCAAAGCCATATCTTTTCGCTTTTGATTTCAAGGGTATTGTAATTTCTTCTGCTACCGGTAAGTTCTCATTTGCAGTTCTTGGACAGTTCTTTGTAATCTTCTTTACATTCCTGTTTACAGATTTGTTCGATACAATCGGAACTCTTCTTGGTGTTGCAGAGCAGGGTAACCTTAAAGACGAGAACGGTGAAGTTCTTAATGTAAAGGGCGCTCTTCTTTCTGACGCTGTTGGAACTGTTTGTGGTGCCGCTCTTGGTACTTCAACTGTAACATCATTTGTAGAATCATCTTCTGGTGTTGCCGCTGGTGCACGCACAGGTCTTGCTTCTGTAGTTACTGGTGTTCTGTTCCTTCTTTCTCTTTTCCTCAGCCCTCTGTTCTTCCTCATTCCGTCTGCTGCTACAGCTCCAGCTTTAATCTTCGTTGGCTATTTGATGATGAAGTCTGTTGTTGATATTCAGTTTGATGATCCTACAGAAGGTATCCCAGCTTTCATTACAATTATGACAATGCCTTTCGCATACTCAATTTCTAAGGGTATTATGTTTGGTATTATTGCTTACGTAATTGCTAAGTGTGCTGGAAAGAAAGTTAAAGAAATCCCAGTTGTTACTTGGGTTCTCGCAGTTATCTTCTTTGCTGATATAATTTTTGAAGCAGTAAAGTAGTGGAAGTTAGGGGATAGGTTATAGGTGATAGAGGAGGGGGAAAGTCTTCCCCCTGGGTTCAGCCCGCTTTGCGGTCTTCACCACACCCCCTTCGCCTAGGGGCTTACGCAGCCCCTAAAACCCCGCGGTAAAAAATCTGCGTTAACAAAAAAAAGCTGTCCAAAATCAGTTAATTGGACAGCTTTTTTTGTTTATTATCATTGTTAAACAGGTTCTAGCTGGATAATACCTTATTTAGCATCATCATCAATGATTCTTGGTCTTGCTGGTTCCTGTCTGATAACGCTTGTGAAATCTTCTGTTTGCTGAACAATTTCATCTACAAAATCATTTGCAGTATTAGCAGCATTAGTTGCAGTGCTTGAAGCTTCGCCTAATAAGTTTGCAGCTGCACTTGAAAGGTTTGTTCCGTTTACAAGTGAATCTTCTACAGAACCAAGAACTTCCTGGATTTCTGGTGAAACGTTAAGGTTCTTTGTGTTGTCAAGAAGCTCAAGCTGCATAGCTTTTTCTTTTGTGTTCTTAATAAGCTTAACCATGTTAAGAGCACGGATATCATCAGTATTATTACTGAGCTTATCCTCTTTGATGAAAACTTCTTCATAAAGCTTTGTGCCTGGTCTTGCAGAAATCTTGCTGAAACCATTGATTGTATCTTCTTCGTAAAGAGCAAGGATTGTTCCTACAGAAAGCTGATCCTTTGTGATTTTGTCAATTTCGGCAGCTTTATAAATATAAGTATTGTCTTTTACTACAACAGCTGGAACTGCATTTATAGCAATAATTGCAGTCTGTACCCAGTAATCGTTGTTCTGATATCTGATTTTTGTGAACTCTTTCTTTGCTTCTTCTTTTGTAGAAGTAATAACACGGATAGCATTCTTTGATTCTACAAGGCTGTTTGTACTGTCAGCAGACTCTTTTGGATAGCATTCAAAAGCAGTACCATAATCAACTGTTAACTTCCAGTACATTTTTCCATCAGGCTTTTCATACCAGAAAGAAGCTTCATCCCAAAGCATAACGCCAGGAATCATCTTTGTTTCTTCCTTTACTGGTTCTGCAACTACAGGCTCCGGAACCTTTTCTTCTGTAACTACCGGTTCTGGTTTAGTTTCAGTTACGGTTGTAACAGGTGATGAAGGAGAGATTTCTTTTTTAGTACAGCCTGTAGCCAGGAAAGCAAGTGCTGTAAAGCCAATTAAAGAAAGTGCAACGATAGTTTTTTTCATACTTTCACCTCTAATTTTATTTATTGCAGGTTAGAAACTAACCAGTCTTTGAAAACATTGTAATCATTATCCATTGGAATTGCTCTGTCTGGAAGTCTTAATACTTCTTCCAGTCTGCTTGGCATTGGTGGCTCACGTCCGATTGCATCTGCAACAATTGAACCGAACTTAGCAGGAGAGGCAGTTTCAAGGATAATTCCGATTGCTGTCTTATTGATTACTGTATTTGCCCAGTCTGGAACATTTGGTGTAAGACCAGGCTGTGTATAATCGTTTTTGATTCCGTTCATAAGGTCTGCAAGCTTGCCTGTCTTAATGTCTTCCCAAGCCTTCCAGCCGATAGCTCCATGTGGATCGATAATGTAGCCGGTTTTGTCGTTGCAGGCTCTGATTGCCTTCATAATACCGTCGTTATCAAGCCAATAAGAAGCAAAGTCATTTCTTACCTTATCGAGTGAATACATGTATTTAATTCTTTCGTAGTTGCTTGGAGCTCCAACGTCCATTGCGTTTGCATAAGTTTCTACAGAAGGACGAGCGTTGTAGTCTCCGGTAGCAATCCAGTCTGGAATTGTTCTGTTTGTATTTGTAGCTGCAACAAAGCCGGCAATAGGAGCACCCATTTCCTTAGCAATAAGACCGGAAGTAAGGTTTCCAAAGTTACCGGACGGAACAATCATTATAATTCCAGGTTCTTGAATCTTGTTGTCTATTTTGCTGCGGCTTCTTACAACGAGAGCGGCGTACATATAGTAGAAGCTCTGAGGAAGAAGGCGGGCTATGTTGATTGAGTTTGCAGAAGAAAGTCTAAGCTTGCTGCGGAGCTCTGTGTCTGTGAAGGCTGTTTTTACAAGCTTCTGACAGTCATCAAAAGTTCCTTTAACTTTTAACGCACGAACGTTTCCTGTAAAGGTTGAAAGCTGTTTTTCCTGAAGCGGACTGATTTTTCCATCCGGATAAAGGATTGTAACATCAAGGCCTGGAACATTGTGGAAAGCGCTTCCTACTGCAGAACCTGTATCGCCGGAAGTAGCAACAAGAATGTGGAGTGGTGTAGACTCGTTTCTGTTGAAGTAAGACATTGTTCGGGCCATAAAGCGTGCTCCAAAATCCTTGAAGGCACAGGTTGGTCCGTGGAAAAGCTCAAGCACATAAGATGTAAAATCGAGTGGAGCAACCTTTGGTGTAAAAGGATATGAATCCTGAATGATTGCTGCCAAATCTACATCTGGAATCTCGCCTTCAACATAAGGCTTTGCCATATTAAAGGCAATGTCCCTGAAGGATGGTGCCGATTCCTTATTGATCAAAGCTTTGTCAATTTTTGGAAAAGAAACAGGTACATAAAGACCGCCAGTCTGCTGGTTCATACCGCCCATTACAGCTGTCTTAAAATCAACCTTTACGTTACTGTCCCGTGTATCTGTATAAAGCATTCAAATACTCCTTAGTAAAATAAATATATTAAAAAACTTATAATCCAAAAATTAATTCCTGCGCAATTCTGTCGCAAAGTTCTTCCTTGCATTTACCGACAGCCTTGTTCCAGTTTGCACCGGTTGCAGTGTTTGTAGAATGAAGCTTGAAAACCTCTTCTCCGTTTTTCATATCAAGAGCATAAATATTTGCTTCAAGATTTGCTTCATAATCATCACCTTTCTTTTCTACAGGTGAAGTAAACTTAATTGTACCGCAAATAAGATAACCGAACATATCTTCAATCATCTCGTAATTTGCCTTGTACAGGTATTCTTTAGATTTGCCAATATCAGAAACATCATTGACAGGTGCGTTTCCGACATTGTAGATTCGCTTTTTCTGAAGGGATGAAATCATCTGGTAAGAATTGCCTGTTGGTTTGTTAAGCTCGTTGTAATCCCAGATAAAGAGTACGGCACCTTTATTAATAAGGTCAGACTCAATTACAAAATCTTCAGAAACTGTAAGCTCCTGTATTTCGTTCTGAATATCTTCTGTTTCAAAACCGCCGTCTGAAGGATAAAACTTAACCTTTGTCATTGCAGCAAAACTGCAGTTGTCTGCGGTAAGCTCTACCAGACCTTCGGAATTAGAAACAAGCTCAGATTTAGAAAAAACAAGCTCGCCGTCTTTTTTTCCGCTTGGATATTCAGCAATAACCGTTACGCCCTCTAAAGGATTGTTTTCTTTATCCGAAACCTTTACGGTAAACGGACTTGTAAAAGAAACACCTTTCATAATTTTTTCTGGAGAAGAAGCTGCGGAAAGAGAAAGGCCTTTAAGTTTTTCAAGATAAAGCTCTTCCGGAGATGGAGGAATTACCTCTGGTTCTACAGCATCTAAACTGGTGTCATCAACGGTAACTACCGGCTCAGAAAGTGAAGGGTCGTAATCATTTTCAGAAGTACCACTTGCCGAAGCACACGATACTAAAGAAACCAAACTCAAACATTTAATAATAACAACTGTAAAGATAAACTTTTTTCCGATTTTCATAATGGTATATAATAGTATTAATGGTAGTTTTTTACAATAACATTGTCTTAAGATATTGATAAAAAATGCGGTACATCATACGATAATATATTATATATGGTCATTTAAGGTGGGAAAATGAATCGTTGTACAAGAGCAATAATCTTCAAAGATAACCTGAAACATAATCTCGAACAGATAAAAAAATATGTAAAACCAAGCACAAAAATCTGTGTTGCAGTAAAAGCAGACGGCTACGGTCATAACGCTGTCCTTACGGCAAGAATGGCAGAGGAAATTGGAATTGAGTATCTTGCAGTAGCTACGGTGGATGAAGGAATTGAGCTTAGAAATGCCGGAATTACAACAGAAATCCTTCTTCTTAGTGTTTGTACTCCAATTGAAATGCACGATTTGTTTGAGTATAAAATTAGTCCGCTTGTGTTCGGCAATGAGTATATAACTTCAATAATTGAAGCAGCAGATACCTACAGCGAAGATAATGAGCTTACAGATTTTGGTGTTTTTCTTGCAGTAGATACGGGAATGGGAAGAATCGGTTGCTATCCTTGTGAAGCCGGAGAACAGGCTGAACTTATTGTAAAATCAAAGCATCTTAAGCTTAGCGGAATGTGTACTCATCTTGCCGTTTCTGATAGTCTTGCTGTTGATAATGCGGCTTTTACAAAAGAGCAGGGCGAAGCTTTTAAAACAGCTATTGATAATGTTAAGAGCAAGGGAATTAATCCTGGAATCTGTTCTTGCGGAAGTAGTGCCGCTTTGCTTAATAATGACGAGCTTCATTTTGATATGATCCGCCCCGGAATTATTGTTTATGGTTATTATCCTGATGAAATTACGGAAAAATACCTTAATTCCCGCGGCAAAAAGCTTGATATAAAACCGGTGCTTGCTTTCGAGACTAAGGTTGTAGCAATCCGTCATTTTGATAAAGGAAAATCTATTTCTTACGGCAGAACATATGTTTGCGAAGAAGATACAGATATTGCCATTCTTCCTGTTGGTTATGCGGACGGTCTTTTAAGACGTTTTTCTCCTGGCCTGACAGTTACTATAAATGGCAAAAATTATCCTGTTTGCGGGCGCATTTGTATGGACCAGTGTATGGTCAACATCGGAAAGAACAATAAGGATGTAAAGCTTTGGGACAAGGTTCTTATTTTTGGACCAAAGGAAAGCGGTGCGCTTAATACTGCAGATGATCTGGCAAAAATAGGAAATACAATTTCTTATGAAGTTCTTACTTCGTTGAGTAAACGTGTACAGAGAATAATACGCTAGCGAAATAGGGGAAGCGGTCGCTAGTGCGTCATCAAGAACTTTTTGACTTCAGAAAGCAGGTAGAACGAGCCTGTAACTAAAAGAATTGCACCTTCTTTTGAGGCAGTTTCAAAGGCCTGCTGAATAAGCTTTTTGTAATTGCTGTCTGCTGTAAAGCTTACTCCGGCGTTTGTAAACGCTTCAATTTCGGCACCAATATCTGACTGTTTTTTGTCGCCTGGCTTTGTTACAAAAATATGCTCAAATCTATACTTAAACAGCTTTGAGATGTCCTTTATATCCTTGTCTGCAGCACATGCAAAAAGAAGGATTGCTTTTTTGTTATCGTAAAGCTTGTTCAATGTATCGAGCGTCAGGCTGATACTTCTGTAAGTGTGAGCACCGTCCAGAATAAGCTGAGGGATTCCTTCATAGCTTTTTACCTTGTTTATAATTTCAAAACGCCCCGGAAGCTTTGCTTTTGCAAGTCCTTTTTCAATTATTGCTTCGTCAAGGTTAGGAAAAATCTTTCTAATGGTAATTGCAGCCATAGCCGCATTCTGAGCCTGCATCCTTCCAAGTAGACTCATTTCTGTAGTGATTGTCCTGTTGAACATGTCGCTTTCAAGAACAACCTTCATCTTCTTTGTCCGCTCATTCAGCGAGTACGAAGCACTTTTTATAACTTCATCAACAAAATAATACGGAGCGTGCTTTGTAAAGGCCTTTTCCCTGAAAACAATTTTTACTGAATCGGTCTGCTGCCTAGCAATTACAACAGGCGTACAGTTTTTAATAATACCTGCTTTTTCAGCAGCAATTTTTTCAAGTGTATTTCCCAAAAACTCAGTATGCTCAAGCTCAATTGGAGTTATGCAGCAGATTTTCGGTCTGATTACGTTTGTAGAATCGAGCCTGCCGCCTAAACCAACCTCGTACACAGACCAGTCAACCTTAGCACGTCTGAAGCAAAGGAAAGCAAAAAGGGTAACAAGCTCAAACCAGGTAATAGGACGCTCTGCCGGCAGCATTTCCGGGATAATTGCTTCAATGTTTGGAACCATCTCTTTTATGGCTTCTTCGTATATTTTCTCTGAAAAGAACTCGTTTGGTTTACTGATACGCTCGCGGAAATCTATTATATGTGGGGAAGAGTAAAGACCTACGTTATAACCGGCTTCTTCAAGAATACAGGCAATCATTTTGGAAACAGAGCCCTTGCCCTTAGTACCGGCAACATGAATACAGGGAGCATAATCCTGCGGATTGTCGAAGCGTTTACATAAGTAGTCTATTGTGTCCAGCCAGAATATATCTTTTTTCGGATTTCGTTCAAAGTTCAGATAATCGTCCAGCCAATCCTGAAAAACTTCAATTGCATTCATATTATTTCCTTTATCAACAGTCTTTTATTATATTTCATTTTATGATAATATACCACAACAAAACAACAGAGGATTTATAAAATCAGGAGATATAAAAAAAATGAGTGACGAAATCCAATACACTGACATTAATAAAAGCTTTGAAGCTGCTCTTGAACGCAGTAAAAAGATTGAAGAGGACTTAACTAAAAATCCTAAAAAATACAGAGTTCTTACAGGTGACCGTCCGACAGGAAGACTTCATATTGGTCATTATTTTGGTTCACTTCAGAACCGTGTTCGCCTTGCAAATATGGGCGTTCCAACAATGATTTTGATTGCTGACTATCAGGTTCTTACAGATCACGATGCTTATCAGGAAATCAGCCAGAATACAAAACAGCTTGTAATAGATTATCTTGCTGCCGGAATTAACCCTGAAAAACAGGATGTAATCATTTATCCTCACAGCTATGTTCCAGAGTGTAACCAGCTTATGATTCCGTTCCTGACTCTGGTATCTAACGCTGAGCTCAGCCGCAACCCGACTGTAAAAGAAGAAATTGAATCTGCCGGTCTTAAAAACGTAAATGCCGGAATGTATACATATCCTGTTCACCAGGCATGCGATATTCTTTTCTGTAAAGGAAACGTTGTTCCTGTTGGAAAAGATCAGCTTCCACATCTTGAAATGACACGTACAATTGCAAACCGCTTTAATAAAAAGTTCTGTCTTGATGCAGGAAAAGAACCTGTTTTCCCTGAGCCACAGGCATTGCTTTCTAAAACTCCAATGATTCTTGGTCTTGACGGAAGCCAGAAGATGAGTAAGAGCCGCGGAAATGCCGTAATGCTTTCTGCTACTGAAGATGAAACTGCAAAGCTTATTAAAAAGGCTAAGACAGACCAGGACCGCAACATCACATATGATCCTGTAAATCGTCCTGAGGTTGCAAACCTTCTTATGCTTATTTCGCTTTGTACCGGTGAAGACCCTACTGCAATTGCTGCCCGCATTGGCGATGGAGGCGGCGGAATGCTTAAGGCTCAGCTCACAGAAGCAATGAATGAAAAGCTTCGTCCTCTGCGCGCTGAACGTGCCCGCCTCGAAGCTGACCCGGAATATATCCGAAAAGTACTCCTTACCGGTGCAGAACGTGCCCGTGAAATCGGTATTAAGACACTGGAAGAAGTACGTGAGCGAATGAATATGGTTATATAATTATATATCAGGAGATGTTTATGGACGAAAAAATTGGAAGAAAAATCGGAATGAAGATGAGCCTCTGGATGGGAATTACACTTAGTTTTTTCCTTTCGCTTACAGGACTTTTAATGTCGGGCCATTTTACCTTTCCGGGACTTCTTATCAATTTTTTAATAAGCCTTACAATCAGCCTTGTAATCGGCTTTCTGGTACCTATGAAAAAGGTTACCGATTCGCTCGATGCAAAGCTGAAGCTGGAACCAAGGAGTATTAAGGCAAATCTCTTGAACTCACTCGTTTCAGATTTGATTTATACTCCTGTTATTACGATTGTCCTTACTTTAATTGCTTACAGACAGGCTGTTGCTCACGGCGCAAGTATAAGCTATGGAGCAATGCTTTTAAGCTCACTCATAGTCAGCCTGCTTGTAGGTTATATTCTGATTTTTGTGTTTATGCCGCTTTTCCTTAAGCTTGCAATTAAGACAAGCGTGCGTGAATAGCCTTTGCAGTTTTAAGCAGCGTTTCCTTTTTATTCATTTCAGGATCCTCAAGCACGCATTCTAAAAGCTCATTCAAAATTATTCCAAGCATTTTACCTGAAGGGATTCCTTCTGAAATTAAATCTTTTCCGTTTACTGCAAGGTCTTTTAAGGTAAGTGCGCTGTGAAGCTGCTGTTCGGCTTTAATCCGTTCTTTAAGCTCAAGCAATAAAGCTACGGACTGGCTGTAACGAATATCAACCGGTTCATTATACATGCCGTACATATCTGCAAGGCGTAAATCAAATAAATCTTCAAGATATTCGGGCTTTACGCGGACAAGAAAACGTCTTACTGCGGCAGAAGACCAGCTGCTTTCGTAATTGAACATATGCTCTTTGATAAGGTGGCATACGTTTTTTATAGTAACATTCGGGAACTTAAGCCTTGTGAGTATTTCTTCTGTTATTTCTGCACCGATTTTTTCGTGGTTGTAAAAGGTGATTGTTTCAATTTCTTTTGAAGAGCCATTTTTCTTAGAACCATCAAGAACTGTCTGCTTTTTGATTTGCTTGGCTGCAGGTTTGCCGATGTCGTGAAAAAGAGCGGCAAGCCTTACTTCAAGCTTTTGAGCAGGGGCACCGTCGCAGGCGTAGTAGAGGTGGTCTAATACATCAAACTTATGGAATGCTCTGTAATCTGACTGAACACATCCGCGGCCTTCGAGTAATTCAGGAATAAACAATTTTAAGATTCCTGTTTCTTCCATAAGCTTAAAGCCTTCGGATGGCTTGTTTGCGGAAAGAATCTTAATAAACTCGTCGCGGAAACGTTCCATGGAAATAGAGCTTATTTTTTTATGTATATCTTCTTTGAAAAGCTCTGAATATGTCTGTTTTTCTATACTAAAACCTAATTTACAGGCAAAACGGATTGCTCTTATAGGCCTTAAACCGTCTTCCATAAAGCGTTCATTTGCAGAGCCAACGGTTCGGATAAGCTTTGCTTTTATGTCTTTTCTGCCGTCAAACGGGTCTACAATTGAACCGTCTGCAAGGTTTACCGCTATGGCATTCATTGTAAAATCACGGCGGCTCAAATCTTCTTCAATTGTGGCAGCATAATTTACGCTGTCCGGGTGCCTGCCGTCTGAATAACCGGCTTCTGTACGGAAGGTTGTAACTTCTATTTCCTGACCCATAAAGTGGACGGTGACGGTGCCGTGCTCTATTCCGGTAGGCACAACGAACTTAAACATTTTAATAACATCCTGCGGGGTAGCGTTTGTTGCAACATCCCAGTCGGAGGCAGGCTTTTTAAGGAAAAGATCGCGCACGGCTCCTCCGACAAGGTATGCCTTAAAGCCGGATTTTTCGAAAACTGAGTAAAACTTTTTAAGCTCGTGTGTAATAATCAATTGAATCACAATCCTTTCGTTATATTTTTTAGTTTAATCCGAGTGCCAAATGCATGAGAACTGTTGAATAAACAATAAGCAGAACAGCAACGGCTAAGGTAATTATCGCAAAAATGATTGAAATAATCCTGCGAAAAAGCCTTTTATCAAAAAAAATATAAACTATATTCTCAAAAAATCCAACAACCGAAATAATTCCAAGCATTACAGAGGTTCCGGACATAATTCTGAGAATAAGGATAAGGGTTTTGTCTGTGTAATTAAAATAGTTCCCGAAGATGTAAAAAAGAAAAATAATTAAATCAAATACAAAAAGAATCCAAAGAGCATTTTTCACAAGCTTATTGAAAATTGAGAGAGTATTGAAGTTTATGAAATCTTTAAGTTCTTTTTTATCTTTCATGGGAATAAAAAGTATATGGTTTTTATTAATAAAATATATTATATTATTTTTGATTACATTATATTTTCGGGTGGAATAAAGAATATGAAGAGTAAAATCGCTTTTTTTATCCTGCTGATTGCTGCCGGCTTTGTGTTTTACTTAGGCTGGACTCAGATAAAAATAAAACCTGGTACATTCGGAGTTGTTCAATCTAAAATCGGGGGGATTAACCAGAAGGCTGTAATTCCCGGTGAGTTTTCCTGGAACTGGGATTTTTTAATTCCTACAAATGCAAAGCTTACTGTTTTTGACAGCAAGCCTGTAAATAAAACTACCAAAATAAGCGGAAACTTTCAGTCTTACGATCTGAACGGAAACTACAGCGATTATTTGAATTACTACTTTAATTTTTCAATTTCACTTTCGTTTACGCCGGAGGCGGTTGTAAGCCTGCTTCAGGAAAATTATGTTTCTGATGATGAAGACTTGCACGCTTATCTTTCAAACGTTGCAGATTCTTTAGCTCAAATGGCAGCCGATTATTATCTGCGCCGCTCAATGGCAGATTCATCGTTTAATCCACAGTCAGTAAAGCGCGATGAACTAATTTCAGCTATAGCTTCTTACAAGGATTTCCCGGAAATTGATGTTACAATCTTTGCACTTACCGATTTTAAGCTTCCAAATTACAATCTTTACAACAAGCAGAAAAATATGATTTCACCTTTTGAAAGCTCTGAGGAAAGTACAAGTGATAATGAATCTGACACAAAGGATTACAGTTCAAAATCTACAAATATCCTGGGGCTAGAACTATGAAAAAATTAGTTGCAATCCGTGGGGCAGTATGCTCTGAAAATACAGAAGAAGATATAACTAAAAATGTCTGCGATATGTGTAATGCTGTTTTTGAAAAAAATCAGCTGAAGGCAGAAGATATTGTTTCAATTCAGTTTACGCTTACAAAAGAAATTTCAAAGCTTAATCCAGCAACGGCTTTACGCAAAGGAAACTGTGTGCTCGATGTTACTAAGACAGCACTTTTCTGCAGCGTTGAACCGGAAATTGAAAATGGCATGAAAAACGTTATCAGACTGATGGTAACTGCTTATATGAAAAAATCCATTCCAAAGCAGAATGTTTATTTGAATGGAGCTGAAAAACTTAGACCAGATTACTCAGGCAGAATATGAAACTTTGGATTTGCAGTATGGAATGTGCCGGCATTGCAGAAGCCGGTGGTGTAAAAAATGTAGCTTTTTCGTTATGTAAGGAGTTTTCTGCCTTAGGAAATGACGTAACACTTTTTATGCCTATTTACAAGTGTACCTCGTTTGATCTTATTACATGCTTAAAAAATAATGCTATAAGAAATATTCAAATAAAGCATTGTGGCAAAGATGAAAACATAAGCTATTCATTCGGTAAATGTGTTGACGGCGATTTTTCTGTAGTTTTTGTAAATCATCCGGCTTTTTCGCAAAAGGAAGATGTTTATACTTATACCAAAAACGAACAGAAAGAAAATCCTGAAAATGTAAAGGGAACAGGGCACAAAGATACACTTTTTATGGACTCGCTCTTTGCAAAAAGTGTTGCCAGATATTGTGATTTCGTTGAAGAAAACGCTCTGCCTGATATTGTTCATTGTCAGGATGCATCAACTTCACTTATTCCTGTTTTCCTTAAAAAACAAAATCAAAAATCTACTCCAAAAACGGTAGTTACAATTCACAATGCGGGTCCTGCTTATCATCATAATTATTCAGATATAAACGAAGCACGTTATTATACGGAGCTTGATGATGGACAGCTTTTGAAGGCAGCGGTTGGCTGTAAGATTGAGCCGTTTTTGCTTGCATATAATTCGGGAGCGGCTTTAACAACTGTTTCTGAGCAATATGCACAGGAGCTTATAAATCCGGAGCTTGCAGATGCAACGGAAGGCTTGTCTGCGGTGTTTGCAGAAAGAAAAATCAAAATCAAGGGAATTACAAACGGTATTGATTATGACCGTTATAATCCTGAGGATGTTGAGATTTCAAAGCTTCCTTTTGCGTTTAATCCTGAAAAATCGGGAAAAGAATGGCTTAAGGGAAAATACGAATGCAGAAAAGCACTTTTGAAAATGCTTGAATCAAAGCGCAGTCTGGAAGACATAAGCAGGTACGGTTACATTGAAGCAGGGGAAAACTGTGTTTATGTTTCGTACCATGGCAGGCTTACAACGCAGAAGGGGTTGTCGGTATTGATTGAGGCAATTCCTTATATTCTTGGCAATTTTGAGAATGTAAGGTTTATAATAACGGGGCAGGGGGAGCTCGCTTTGGAAGAGGTATTCAAGCTGCTTGCAGAAGAGTTTAAGGGAAAGCTTGTTTTCTTGAACGGCTATAACAAGGAGATTGCAAGACTTACAACTGTTGCAGGTGACTTTATTGTACTTCCAAGCTTCTTTGAACCATGCGGTCTTGAAGATTTTATTGCGCAGATTTACGGAACTATTCCAGTAGCGCATAGGACGGGTGGTCTTAACAAAATCGTAGATGGAAAGACCGGCTTTTTGTACGAGGTTAACAACTGCGGTTCTCTTGTTGCTAAGCTTAGCGAAGTGATAGCGATTAAAAACAGTAATCCTAAGATAATTGAAAAGATGATAAAGTCTGCGGCCATATATGTTCACAAGAATTATATGTGGAACTTTGTCGTAAAAAACAAATATCTTCCGTTTTTTAAAGAAATATTAAAAAAAGTTGGAAAGCGCTATTGACTAAAACTTCTAATCCATTTATATTATAACACGTTCAGCGAAACGATTTTCGCCCGAAATGCTGCCTTAGCTCAGCTGGTAGAGCACGTGATTTGTAATCTCGGGGTCGTGGGTCCAAATCCTACAGGCAGCTAAAACGGGGAGTTCGCATAGCGGCAATTGCAAGGGACTGTAAATCCCTCCTCTTTTGAGTTCATAGGTTCGAGTCCTATACTCCCCAGTAGAACAAGAGTTAGATTTAATCTAGCTCTTTTTTTTTGTCTGTTTGTTTTAGCCTTCGCTATTTGACAAACAGATATGTATGAGTTAAATTATTTGCACAGAATTTTATTTCTTAAAAAAATCATAAAATGTGAGGGCGTTTACTTTGCTAGTACATTTCTGGGGAGTGCGAGGATCTCTTCCAACTCCATTAACACCGCAGCAGGTTCAGTCAAAAATTATGGCTGTTGTGCAGCGAATCACCGAAGAAGACATTAAATCTATAGACTCAAGGGCAAAGTTCGTTTCTAATCTGCCTTCATGGATTTTTGGAACTACAGGCGGAAATACTGCTTGTGTGGAAGTAAAATCAGAAGGAAATGAGTTTGTTTTTGATGCAGGCTCAGGACTTCGAGTAATGGGGAAGTCTGGAAATCTTCCTCAGGACAAGCATTACAATCTTTTCCTCTCACATTTTCACTGGGATCATATTCAGGGACTTCCTTATTTTGAACCGGCTTATGATCCAAAAGCTCGCTTTGACATTTTTTCTCCGTTTGACAAAACAAGAGAGTATCTTGCCGACCAGATGAAGGTTCCTTTTTCTCCGGTAACACTCGACAGTTTTACAAAAAATCTTGTATTCCATAAGATGATTCCGGGAGAACCAGTAAACATCGGTAAAAACCAGATTACAACCTGTAAAATGTCTCATCCTGGAGATTCATACAGCTATGCAATTTGTGAAGGCGACAAGAAGTTTGTTTACGCTACAGATATTGAACTTCGTGCAAAAGACTTCAAGAAAACTCCGGAAAGCGAAGCTGTATTTAAAGATGCTGATTGTATTGTTATAGATTCTCAGTACACCGTAGATGAGGCTTACAGAAAAAAGAACTGGGGACATTCAGCCTTCTGTTATGCGGTAGATTTTGCAATAAACTGGAACATAAAGAAAATATTCTTATTCCATCACGAACCGGCATACGATGACAAAAAAATAAACTCAATATTGAATGCAGCAAGATGGTATGCTCAGTATATTCATCATTCTGACATTTCAATCAGCATTGCTAAAGAGGATTTAGAAATTACCATATGATTTCTTCTGATAACAAAAAAGATAAAGACGGTTTCAGTTTAACCTACAGCTTTACCTCAAAAGAGATAGCTGTTCTTGCTAAATATTTACGCGAAAATCAAACTAAGCTGCCGGAGGGTCTTGAGCACTTTTACAAAGCAATGGAAGACTCTGTTTATAATTCGTTATCGCTGGAAGAGGTTAGGAACTTTTATTCATGAAAGAACAGGATAATAAAGTTACGGGCAAAAAGTCGCCGGTAAAAATAATTTTAATTATATTTGCAGTAATTGTCTCATTAATACTCGTGCTTTTTGCCTCTGCATATTTTTATACAAAATCACAGATAAGTCCGCTTGCTTCCAATACTTCAAATACTACAAAAGAAGTACAGAAAACCAGAATTGAAATCTCAATGGGAACTTCGGTTTACAGAATCTCAGAAATCCTTGAAGAAAATAACATCATAAAAAACGCAAAGTTCTTTTATTATTTTGTTCATTATCCTGTTTTGTTTGATTTTTTCTTTCCACAGCAGGCTGGGCTGAGTCAGATAGAGCTGAAAAGCGGTATTTATTATCTTACACCGTCAATGAATTATGCAGAAATTATTGAAACTTTATCTTCCGGCAGACAGGAATATATAAAGATTGTAATCCCGGAAGGACTTACAATTTCTAAAATCGGTGAACTGCTGGAAGAAAACGGAATCTGTACAAAAAATGATTTCAGAAACCTTTGCTACGACAGGGATTTTGTAAACAAATATAACATTGCCGGAACTTCTCTTGAAGGTTTTCTTTTCCCGGATACATATTTTCTTAATCCTGGAATGGAGCCTGAAGTTGTAATAGACATGATGCTTTCAAACTTTTACGAAAAAATTGCCACAATTGAAAGCTTAAGTGAAATGACTCCGGAACAGCTTTATGAAAAAGTAAAGCTTGCTTCCATTGTTGAACGCGAATATAGAATTGCAGATGAAGCTCCTGTTATTGCAAGTGTTTTTGTAAACAGACTTAAATACAATATCGGGCTTTATTCTTGCGCAACAATTGAATATATCTTAACAGAAGTGCTTGGACGTCCTCATCCGGACAGAATTTTGATTGAAGATACAAGAATTGACAGCCCTTATAACACGTATCTTTATGCGGGCCTTCCGCCAACTCCAATTTCAAATCCAGGCTTAATTTCGTTGAACGCTGCGGCAAATCCTGCCAAAACAAAATATTATTTTTTCCAGATTGTTGACCCTGAAGAAGGAAGGCATGTGTTTACAACAACTTTTGATGAACACAAGCTGAGTCACAATCTTTATTTGAAAAAATAATTGGAAAATAAAGTAAACGGATAAAAAATGGCTGGAAGAATATCTCAAGACACAATTAATTCAATCCACAATAATGCCGATATCGTTTCCGTGGTAGGTGAGTATACAAAACTTACCAGGAAGGGTGGAAACGACTGGTGGGGGTGTTGTCCGTTTCATAGCGAAAAAACAGGCTCGTTCCATGTTGATAATGATAAAAAGTTTTATTACTGCTTCGGCTGCCATGCAAGCGGAGATGTAATAAAGTTTGTTATGGAAATGGAAAAGGTAACGTATGTTGAAGCAATCGATACGCTTGCCAAAAAGTTTGCCATTCCAATTCGTTATGAGGATGGTCCAGCTCCAGAAGTTTTAAAAAAAGACAACAAAAACGAAGAATACATAGAGCTTTATGAACGCACTGCTTCAATGTTCCATTATTTTCTTATGGAAACAGAGCAGGGTAAATTCGCACTTGATTACATTACAAAACGTGGTCTTACAATCGAAACTCTTGAAAAGTTTAAAATCGGATATGCTCCGGCCGACAGAAGATGGCTTAAAGGCTTTTTACGAAAAAAGAACTTCAGTGATGATTTCTTAAAGGATTCCGGGCTTTTTTCAAAAAACTATCCTGATATTTCTTTTTTCAGTGACCGCCTTATGTTCCCGATTTTCAACCGAAATGGAAAGGTTGTAGCCTTTGGCGGACGAATTCTTCATCCTCAGGGAGACAACGACAGAAAGTACCTTAATTCCCCGGAACTTGCACATTATAAAAAAAGAGAAACTTTTTTTGCATTTAATTTTGCCAAACAGTCAATAAGAACACATAAAAAGGTTATATTCTGCGAAGGCTTTATGGATTGTATTGCTTACCATCAGTGTGGAATTGATTATGCAGTTGCAACATGTGGAACAGCCCTTACTGACGAGCAGATAAATCTTATAAATAACTTTGTAGACACTGTTCTGCTTTCGTTCGACTCGGATGGAGCAGGCCAGAACGCTACAATGAAAGCTATACTTATGTGCCGAAGGAAAAACATTTCTGTAAAGGTAATTCAGCTTAAAGGCGGAAAGGATCCTGCAGAAATTATGCTTAATTTTGGAAAAGAAAACTTGACGGCACAAGTAAATAACGCTATATTAGATAGCGAATATCTTTTGAATAAGCTAGGCGAAAAGTATCCTATTGATACGCCTGAGGGTAAAACAAAGGCTGCACTAGAATTTTTTGACTACATAGATGCTCTTCAGTCAGACATTCAAAAAGATTCCTGCTTGGACCAGCTGGGACAAGCGTTCAATCTGAAACCGGAGGCTGTAAAAAGGGATTTTTTGAAAAGACAACAAGCCCGCGAACGTGTAACGACAATCCGGCCAAATAATAAACAAGAAGTAAAAAATGCGCAGATTACCCTTAATGCAGAATTAAGCGGAGTAATTGCCGCAGTAGCCTATCCTGATCAGTTTAAGATCTTACGTTCAAAGCTTAATGAAAATGATTTCAAAGACCCCGATGCAAAGCGATTATTCAGACTGCTGGAAACCTGTTTTAATAAACAGGCTTTTTCTATACCGGATATACTTTCGAATTGCGATGACCCGGCCTTAGTTCAGGTCATAACAGGAGTTATTTCTTCTGGAGTTTATAAAGATGATAATGTAGGTGCCGTAATAAACGACACAATAAATTTCATAAAGAGAAACCAGCTCGAAGAACAGAGAAATAACCTTACAAAACGAATTCGGGAATATATTGTCGTTACAGAAGATGATAAAAATCAGCTGAGTAAGCTCCTTGAGCTTAAGGTTGAGTTGGACAGACAGGTTCAATCATTATCTAAATAAGGTGAATTGAGAGATATGGAAGAGATCAGCAATAACGAAGCTGTCAAGCGACTTCTTGATTTTGCTAAAAACAAACCGTTTATTACATTCGATGATGCTGCAGATATTCTGGGGCAGGATTATGTTAATTCGCCAGACATGGAGAATGTTCTGAAAATCCTTGAGCAGGAAGGCATTCAGATTATTGAAACAGACTTACTGCCGGATAAGGATGAAGAACCGGATCCTGATGAAGTTTCCGATGATGTTGTAGATGTTGATGACGATGAAGACGATATCATTCTTGAGCAGGATGATGATGACGATATTGTACAGAAGGATTCTGAAGTAGAGGAAATTGAAAATGCTGAAAAACTTGCTTCTTCAAAAAGCAGACTTGTAAACAGCGACAAGGATTCCAGTGTAGATGACCCGATTCGTCTTTATCTTCGTGATATTGGTAAGGAAAATCTTCTTACTGCAGACCAGGAAGTTGAGCTTTCAAAAACAATGGAAGAAGGAAATAACATCATTAAGAATGTTATTAAAAACTCCGGTATTATGATTCCAGAGTTCTTCCTGATTGCTCAGAAGGCATTTACAAGAATAGACATTCACGAAGCTGGAAAAACCAGAAAAGAAATAAATGAAGAAATGGCCGACAAGCGAAGACTTAAGAGTGCATATGGCGAGCACATAAAGCCTGTACTTGCAGAAATGAAGCAGTATATTGCACTTAAAAAGCAGCTTTTCGAAGCAGAGCAGTCAAGCGACATTTTCGAAAATCCTCAGCTTGTTGAATTACGTGCAAAAATCCTTCCAGAACTTCAGAAGGTTGATATTCAGACAGAAGAGCTTGATAAGTTTACACAGAAATACCGCGATGCAACTGTAAAAATTGATGAATATCATCAGAAGCAGGAAAAAAAGATGAAGGAGCTTAGAATCTCTAATCCTTCGGAGCTTCGAAGTCTTGGTAGAAAAATCTCAATTAAATCTCAGGCAGTTAAGCTTGAAGCAGAGCTTAATATGACTGCAGACGAAATCCGTGATATTTATACTCAGATTCAGAAAATTGACCGAAAGCTTCATAAGCTTGAATATGAGTTTGAAAACAGCGTTGAAGACATCCTTAAAATGGCAGAGGCAATTGAATCTGGCCGCGTAATGATGGAGAAGGCAAAAAACAGACTTATCAACGCAAACTTACGACTTGTAGTTTCAATTGCAAAGAAATATACAAACAGAGGCCTTCATTTCTTTGACCTGGTTCAGGAAGGAAACATTGGTCTTATTAAAGCCGTTGAAAAGTTTGAATACCGCAAGGGCTTTAAGTTCTCAACTTATGCAACCTGGTGGATTCGTCAGGCAATTACACGTTCAATCTCTGACCAGGCACGAACAATACGTGTACCGGTTCATATGATTGAACAGATAAACAAGGTTGTCCGCGAAAGCCGTCAGCTTATGCAGAAGCTTGGTCGTGAACCAACAGACGAAGAAATAGCACAGCAGCTTGGCTGGCCAATAAGCAGAGTTAAAACTGTAAAGAACGTTGCTCGTGAGCCAATCTCTCTTGAAACACCAATCGGCGAGGAAGAAGACTCATTACTCGGAGACTTCATCGAAGACAAGGAAGTTGAAAATCCAGCAACACAGACAGCCTTTACTTTGCTTCAGGAACAGCTCCGAACCGTTCTTGGCACTTTACCACCGCGTGAACAGGAAGTTCTCAAGATGCGCTTTGGTCTTGAAGACGGTTATTCACTCACACTCGAAGAGGTCGGCTTGTACTTCGACGTAACCCGTGAGCGTATCCGTCAGATTGAAGCAAAAGCCTTGCGCCGACTCCGTCACCCGAGACGTGCCAATGGTCTTCGCGACTACATAGAAATGTAGGTATATAGACTATTTTTGACATTTAATATATATTCTTATAGATAAACTAATTAAGGAAACATTAATGGCAACAGCAGATACTTTTGAAAAATTAAAAAAATTACAGGATATTCTGGTTGAAAAATACAAACTGGAAGCAAAAATCGAAGAAACACCAAAACGCTTGTCTTCTCAGGAAGAATTGCTTGCCAGAATGAAAAGAGAGTTCATTGAAAAAAATACAGAATACGAAGCTGTAAAGAATAAAGTATTAAAATTAAAGCTCGACCTTGAAGAAGCTGTAAAGTCAAGAGAGAGCGGTGAAAAGGGAATGGATAACATTTCTACTCACAGAGAATACGAAGCTCTTGAAAAACAGATTATTGAAGCAACAGACAGAGAAAACGAAATTAGAAAAGAGCTCCAGAAAGAAGAAAAAAGCTACGAGGAAATCAAAGAATCGCTTAAGATGAGCGAAGAGATGATTAATTCTCAGGAAGCTGACTTAGCCGCAGATAAAGAATCCTTAAATAACGAGCTTGATACATACAACAAAGAGCTTACAGATATTAAAGCAAAAGAAAGCGAAATTGTTCCTGATCTTGACCAGGAGATTCTGTTTAAGTTCCAGAGAATCATTCAGAGAAACTCAATGGGTATTGTTGCCGTAAAGAATGGTGTATGTACAGGTTGTCATATGATTCTTCCTGCTCAGTTTGCAAACACAGTTCGTGAAGGCGAAAGCATTATGTTCTGTCCTTACTGTAGCCGTATCCTGTTCTACGAAGAGGCTGATGAAGATATCGATGAAAGCTACTTCAGATTCGAAGAAACTGGAAGCCTTGCAGATCTTGATGATGATTCAGATTACGATGATGCTGATGATGAAGAGAAAGAAGATCTCTACGGCGATGAGTATTCAGATGAAGATATGGAAGAAGATTCTGAGTACGATGAAGACTCTGAAGATGATGAAGACCTCGACGATGATGATGCTGACGAGCGCGAAGAAGAGGAAGAAGAGTAGTATTTTATTAGCAAACGGGATATAACCGCGTTGTTATATCTTAATGATAAGACTTAACGATGAGAGAAAGTCCGGGCTCCTTCGGAAAAAATGCCGGATAACGACCGGGCACAAACTGGTAGCTGCAGTTCTTTTATAGTTCTGCATAGCCCAGTACGTGACAGATAGTGCAACAGAAATATTACCGCCTGTCAGTTTACTGGCAGGTAAGGGTGAAAAGGCAGTGTAAGAGACTACCGCGTAACTGGTAACAGGTACGGCTTGAAAACCTCATTTGGAGCAAGATTAAGCAGCAGTTATGTTTTTCCGAGCAATACTGCGGGTAAATCGCTGGAGTTGAATGGCAACATTCAATGCGGATAGATGGTTATTTTTAGACAGAACCCGGCTTATTGTCCCGTTTGTTTTTTTGAAATAAAATGAAAAAAAATAAAATAGAAAAAACAGAAAACCTTAATGTTGGAAAAAAACAGAGCCACATAATTCGGAAAATCCTTCTTTTTTTCGGAATTGCAGTAATCTTAGCAGCTCTTGTGTTTTTTTCCTATTTTTTTATCAGCAGACACTTCAGCAAAAAAATCACTATAAATACCTTAAAAGAAAAATGGAATGAGTACGACTATCTCGGCTTGTACGAAATAGGCAAAACTTATCTTCAGGAAAATCCATACAATAACACAGCACTTACATATTACAGTTATGCATGCTTTTATCTTGCAGTTTCCCAGAACGATACCTTCCAGGCTCAGGAATATCTTGATGAATGTATAAACAACATGCGTCTCGCGCTTTACGATGCAAGCAAAACTCTTAAACCGCAGCTTCAGTATATGCTTGGAAAAGCTTACTTTTATAAAAACACAATCTCAACTTATTACTATGCCGACCTTGCCGTAAAATATCTTAATCTTGCAAAGGAAAACGGCTATAAGGCAGATGATATTGCAGAATACCTTGGTTTAAGCTATGCCGCTCTGGGCATGACAATGGAAAGTATTTCTGCCTTTACAGAAGCTCTTCTTATCCGTGAATCAGATACACTTTTACTTTCGATTGCAGAACAGTATTACAAGATTCAGGAATACGGAGCTTCAGAACAATATCTTTACAGAGTTATTACTAACAGTGAAAATCAGGATATTGTAATCAGAAGTAAAATCCTGCTTGGACAGATTTACATAGACAAAGAAAAATATGACGATGCGATGAAGCTTTATATCGAAATCATTGCAGAAAATGACAATTGTGCAGATGCTCACTATGGAATCGGTCTTATTTACGAAAAGCAGAATAATCTTATAAAAGCGAGATCCGAATGGCGAAAAACCTTAAAAATACAGGTAAATCATCAGGGGGCATTAAAAAAATTATCAGATAACTGATATTTTTTGATTTATTTTTCTTGGTAAAAGTTGTATAATATATCATCACAAAAAATTTGGGAGGATTTTGATGGGATTTTTTGATAACTTTTCAACTGATATTGGAATAGATTTAGGTACTTGTAATACTTTAATATATGTAAAAGACAAGGGCATTGTAATTGACGAGCCTTCTGTAATTGCCGTAGAAAAAGGAACAAAAAGAATTGTTGCCGTAGGTTCAGAAGCTAAGCGAATGCTCGATAAAACTCCTGGAAACATTATAGCAATCAGACCACTTGCAGATGGTGTTATTGCTGATATTGACAGCACCGAGAAGATGATTAAATACTTTATCCAGAAAATCATCCCTCGACACCAGATGTTCAAATCAATCAGAATGAAAATTGGTATTCCTTCCTGCGTTACAGATGTAGAAAGAAGAGCTCTTATTGAAGCTTCCCTTAAATCTGGAGCAAAGGAAGTTGAGGTTATAGCCGAATCACTTGCAGCTGCAATCGGTGCAAAAATCCCTATTTATGAACCAGCCGGACATATGATTTGTGATATTGGTGGCGGTACAACTGAAGTTTCCGTTATCTCACTTGGCGGTATGGTTGTAACTCACTCAATCAGAATCGGTGGTGACAAGTTTGACGAAGCAATTGTAAAGCACGTTAGAAGCGTTCACAACCTCATAATCGGACAGCCTGCAGCAGAAAGACTTAAGATTCAGATTGGTAATGCTGCACCGGAAAAAACAATCGAAAAGATGGAATTAAAGGGTACAGATGCTATTACCGGTCTTCCACGTCGTCTTGAAATAGACAGCGTAGAAGTTCGAGAAGCTTTAAAAGACCCTGTAAACAGAATTGTAGAAGAAATAAAGACTGTTCTCAGCGAAACTCCTCCAGAGCTTGCTTCAGATATTATTGAACGTGGTATTGTAATGACAGGCGGCGGTTCTATGCTGCGCGAGCTTCCTAGACTTATTTCTAAGGAAACTGGTGTACCTGTTATTCTTGTTGAAAAACCACTCGAATGTGTTGCACTTGGTGCTGGAGAAGCCTTTGGATTGTTCAAGAACATGAACTCTGAACGCGCTATTTACGACAACCTTAATGAGTAAATAATCAATATGGCGGTAAAGAGTCATAACAATTTCCGAATCAGATTCCCAGAGGTTCTGCTCATAGGGTTTATAATTCTTTCTGGTGTTTCTTTAGGATTTCATACAGGCGGATTTATTCTTGATGTAAAGAAAATCGGTTTTTCCGTAGTTTCTTCTGTAGAAAAAGCTGTACATTATGTTGTAGACGGTGTGGCAGATACTGTAGGTGCCGTAAAAGAGCTTCATCAGCTAAGAAAGGATTATAACGAGCTTGTAATTAAGCTTGAAAAATACGAGGAGCTTCAGCGTTCAAACGTTGATATTAGAAAGGAAAATGAACGCCTTAAAGAACAGCTCGGTTTTTCAGTTTCCATGGAAGAAAAAAATATTCCTGCTTTAATCATCTCCCGAAACCTTGATAATGCTTATTCTTATCTGACAATAGATAAAGGTAGTGTAAACGGAATTAAAAAGAATATGCCTGTTGTTGCTTTCCAGCACGGAAACGAAGGCCTTGTTGGTAAGGTTGTACAGGTTGGAATGTTCACAAGCCAGGTAATGCCAATTTACAATATGGATAATATAGTTTCCTGCAGAATCCAGAATACAAGAGACTTAGGACTTGTAAACGGAATGGGAAGTCAGGATAAGCCAATTGTAATGCAGTATGTGCGCAAAAGAGTTCTGGACGAGCTTCATTATGGTGATGTTGTTGTTACCTCTGGTGAAAACGACAATTATATGCGCGATATTCCAATCGGAACAATTTCGAAAATCACCGTCATAGATTATAACTCCTCGCTTAATATAGAGCTTACTCCAATAATTGATTTTTCAAGACTTGAAAATATCGTTGTTGTAAATCAGAAAGAGCTTAATGACAGAAAAGACAAGGAAGGAGACTGATAAATGGCTAAATCTTTATTATTAAGTTCTTTAATCGTTTTCTGTACCGCTATTATTGAATCTTCAATTTTGTCTAATATAACTTTTCTTCTTGTTGTTCCGGATTTAATTTTAATTTCAAGTATATATTTTTCTACTTTGAATGGCAGACTTTATGGAGAAACTAACGGTTTAGTTTCCGGTCTGATTCTCGACTTTATTACAGGTGCACCACTTGGAATGAACTGCCTTTACAGAGTCCTTATAGGTTACTTTTTTGGACTTTTCTCTGAGTCAATCATAGTAACAGGAATTGTAATGCCAATGCTTACCGTTGGAATTGCAACAATTGGAAAACGGCTCATGCTTATCTTAATCTCGCTGTTTTATCCAAAAATCAACCTGAATATTTACGGCTTTATTTCTTACGAGTTCTTGTTTGAGTTTATAGCAAACGTACTGCTGGCACCTGTTATTTTCAAGTTCCTGAGCTTCTTCAAGAAAACTCTTTCAATAAAAGATACAAAGGAAATGGTTGATAATATTGCCTGAGGTGGATGATGTTACCTGAGCAGAATACAAGATCAAATAAAACAACAAAAGTCATCTCGTTAATAATTTTTCTGTTCATAACATTTTCTCTTTATTTTTTCAGGCTTTTTTCAATGCAGATTATCAATGGAGAAACTTACCGCTCTCAGTCAAAAAAGATTTCGAGCCAGGTAAAGTCAATTCCAGCACAGCGCGGAGAAATCTTTGACAGAAATGCCGTACTCCCGATGGTAATCAATACAGAAAGCTTTGCGGTAGAAGTAATCCCTGGCGAAATCCCAAACGGAAAATACGATACTGTTGCCGCAAGACTTGCAAATTATCTTGGAATAAGCAAAGAAGCAATCGACAAAAAAATTCCAAAATCTGTAAGAAACTCATACAACAAGATTCAGGTAAAAACAAACGTTCCATTTTCGGTAATCTCAAATATTGCAGAAAATAAATACGATTTGCCTGGAGTAAGCTGGGTATCTAAACCTGTAAGAAATTATCTTCATACTGGTTCTTTATCTCACATTGTTGGTTATGTTGGTGATATCAACAAGGACGAAATGACCGTTCTTTACAATAAGGGCTACAACAAAAATAGTATCATCGGAAAAACCGGTATTGAAAAGCAGTACGATTCGCTTTTGCAGGGAAAATCTGGTTCAGAAATGCTTACTGTTGATGTTCACGGAAGAATTATTTCTGATACACCTATTGTTGTCGCTCCACAGATGGGTAAGAATCTTGTACTTACTATTGATTCAGATATTCAGAAGCTTGTTGAAGAGGCACTTGGAAACAGAGTAGGGGCAGCTGTAGTTTTAAAACCTGCTACCGGAGAAGTGCTCGCTATGGTTTCTTATCCGTACTACGATTCAAACATCTTTAATTCTGATGATTCTGCAAATCAGTATGCAAAGCTTTTAAATGATACGTCAAAGCCGCTTATTAACAGAGCTGTTCAACTTTCTTATCCGCCGGCTTCTACGTTTAAAATTGTAATGTCTGCGGCAATGCTTCAGGAAAAGGCTTTCCCTTCAAATAAAAAAATTGAATGTAAGGGTGAGCTTTTATACGGTGGCCGTGTATTCCATTGTCACGTTCACAGCGGACACGGTTATCTTGACTTAAAGAATGCTCTTGCACAATCGTGTGACGTTTATTACTGGACAATTGGACGCGATTATCTTGGTATTGAAAAAATTGCTTCGTATGCAAAAGAGTTTGGACTTGGAAAAAGCTCTCAGATTGATTTGCCGAGCCAGGTTGCCGGTCTTGTACCGACCGCTGAATGGAAGGAGAAAAAGTACCACGAAAAATGGGTTGGTGGAGATACAATGTCTTGTTCTATCGGACAGGGCTTTATGGAAGCAACTCCGTTGCAGCTTGCAAATATGATTGCAATGGTTTCCAACGAAGGCAAAATCTATAAGCCGCATTTATTAAAGGAAGTCCGCGATCCTGTTACAAATGAAGTTATAGAAACATATAAACCATCAATCCTTACTGAATCTACAATCAATAACGAAGTTTGGAAAGAACTCCAGGAGGCTTTAAGGTACACGGTAACGGACGGAACTCCACAGTATCCGATGCACAATAAACGGGTACAGATTGCCTGTAAGACAGGAACTGCGGAGGTTGACGGTTATAAGGACAGCTGGCATTCCTGGCTTGTTGCTTATGCTCCGTATGATGCGCCGCCTGAAGATAGAGTGTGTGTAGCCACAATTGTAGAAGCGTGCAACGTTTGGGAATGGTGGGCTCCATATGCAACAAACATAATCATCCAGGGTATTTTTGCTAATCAGACATATTCAGAAGCAATTAAAGAGCTTGGCTTTGAATATCTTACAAAATCAAGGGCCAGGATGGAGTAGGGCAATGAAAAATAAAATTTTAAATATGTTTGACTTTCTTTTAATTCTCGTTGTCCTTCTTCTTGTAACAATGGGAATCCTTTTTATATATTCTTCCAGCGTCAATTCTGAAGGTGTTTCAGTTATTAACGAGCATATAAAGCAGATTATCTGGGCTTCAATCGGTATTGTGATGATGGTTTTAGTAACCCTTTATGATTACCGTAAAACTGAAGGTATTGCTATGTGGCTTTATGTCGCTCTGATATTGATATTGATTTATACCAGAATATTCGGAAGATATGTAAATGGTGCCCGCAGCTGGATTGGTATTGGTGATTTAGGTATTCAGCCTTCGGAAATAGGAAAGGTTTTCTTTATTTTGTTTTTAGCCAGATATCTTGATAACAGCACTAATGAACTTCCGCTAAAAAGGTTTATTATCTCTGCACTTATTCTTATGCTCCCAATGGGTTTGATATTGATTCAGCCGGATATGGGAACGGCTAGTGTATACATCCCTATTTTCCTTTTAATGTGCTTTTTTGCAGGTATTCCTTATAAATATCTTTTGTATATTTTATCTTTTGGTCTTCTTACAATTTTGTTTACAATTCTGCCTGTATGGAACAATGAAATCTTAAAAACTCCTTATAAAATTATCTCAATTCTTACAAATACAAAGCTTTTATCAATCCTTATATGTACAACAGGTTTGATTGCTCTAGTTGGTGTTATTTTAAGAAAATATTTCCATGCTCCAAAATATACCTCCTGGATAGCCTATATTTTTTCAATTATCACACTATCCTTAATTTCTTCAATTCTTTTGAGCAAGGTTTTGAAGTATTATCAGATTAAGCGTCTTATAGTTTTCCTGGATCCTAATACCGATCCTCTTGGTTCCGGCTGGAATATTATTCAGTCAAAAATTGCAATTGGTGCCGGTGGTATTATTGGACAGGGATATCTGAATGGTACACAGAGCCATTACCGTTTCTTACCGCAGCAGAGTACAGACTTTATCTTCAGTATTCTTTCTGAAGAATTAGGCTTTGTCGGCGGTATAATTGTTTTTGGTTTGTATCTGTTTATTTTCCTGCGCATTCTTTCAATTATCAGAAAATGTCCTAACCGTTATGGTACGTATATTTGTGCAGGTATTTTTGGAATGTTTATTTTCCATTTCTTTATAAATATTGGTATGGTTATGGGTATTATGCCTATTACTGGTATTCCTTTGTTATTCCTGTCTTATGGTGGTTCTTCGTTATTGACCGCTATGATATGTATAGGACTGCTTCAAAGCGTAAATAACCGCCGTGGTGAATATAAATAGCTAGCGAAGTTATTGCTGAATTATTTATTAAAACTTTTACTATCTTCGCTATAATGCTGTTCATAATGTGTATTCCGTCTACCAATAAGTATAAAACCTAAAGCTTTAGGTAGTAGGCATATATAAAGTGGTGATTTACTCTACTTTACAGTTTCATCTGGATAAGTCCAGAAACCACCTTTATGAAAGTTTTCATTTCCAAGCGGTCTTGCTGTTAATTTGAATATTATACAGCCATCAGGACAAACAACTGTTTTAGAATATTTGCTTTCGCCACCAAGGTTTTCTAAATCACCGCCGCTGCGTATAGCTTCCATCAAAGGATAAAGCATCATCATTGTTTTAGAACAGATTCCGTAGCCATCCTTGTTCACAGGACAACCGTAGGTACAGGTATATTTATCGCCTGGTTCTTCACCGTTACGGCAATAGTGTTCTGTGTGATCACCGTGCAAAAAGCCTGTTACTTCAACTGTAAACTCATATTCTTCATCATACCATTTCTTCATAAAAATCCACCTTATTATTTTCAGTTATTTTCAATCAATATGCTTAATTCATTAAAAATGCATTCTATCGAATACTGGTCGGGAGTTTTGTTTTCAAACCAACCGTCTTCAAACAGTTTTTTCGTAGCATTTACCCCGCGTGCATTATATACAGAAAAATCAATCAGCATTCTTTCAAGTTTTTCTTTATCTTCGTTATATAAAAGCTCTTTTATAGCCTGTAAGCCTCTCTGAACTTCACCATACAATGACGGCATCCAGATAACTTCAACATGTTTGGACGAAAGAAAATTACTTTTATCTAAAAGCTCAACTGCGCCTCCATGATCATCGTGTGCACCAATAATTAGTTTTCTGATACCGCCCATAACAAGCGTTCCTAAACACATTGGACACGGTTCAAGCGCCGCATAAAGAGTATAAGCCTTTACATTCGGATATTTATTTATATCAAGATTTCTTACAGCTTCAACCTCTGCATGAGAAACACGAGGATTTGGAATCTCTGTCTCCCCTATTTTATTTCTTCCAACCGAAATAATTTTTCCGCTTTCATCAACAATAACTGCAGCAATCGCTTTACTTTTATTACAGACAGATTCCCATTCCATCTCAAATATTCTTTTCCAAATATCATCAAGTTCAGAAAACTTCATCTTTAATCTCTCCTGTTAAAGTTTCTTGCCCATTTCAACGCGCATGTTATGCTCTTCGGGACCAGTGTTTGAATAAGCGTATCTGTCAAAACCGATGAGTTCAAAGCCATGCTTTTTATAAAAAGAAATTGCCTTGAAGTTGAAGGTTTGTGTTTCGAGCACTGCCATTCGGGCACCGCTTTTTACAGCATCTTTCAGGATGGTATTCATCAATTCTGTGCCTATTCCACATCTTCTGTTTTCATTATCAAACACACAGATATTTGCAATTCTAAAACGGTTGTTCCATTTTTCCAGGAAACCTTCAACCATACCGATAAGCTTTTCTCCTTCAAAAGCACCGTAAGCAACAGGTTCATCAAGCCAGTCAGATAATAAATCTTCGTTTATAGTCATTCTGAGAGGCTCGCTGCTCATTACCCACTTTATGTCAAAGCCTTCGCTTTCCTCTTCCGTCTCAATAGAAAGATACCTGTCCGAAAGGATTTCTGCCTGATACTTTTTTCCCTTGTATTCGTTGTAGTCAAGTTCTTTGATAATCATTTTTTCACCTTTACAGCAGCTGCGAAAGCTTTTCGCGTATAAACTCAGATTTTTCTTTCAAACCAATCTTTCCAAGCTTGATGTAGATTGCCTGTTCGCCGGCTGGATTTATTCGGATTGTTCCAGGATTATCTTTTATAAGCTTGAGGATGCGATCAATCTGGATGTTCGAAACTGAATCAAAAGTAATTTTAACTTCGCCCATTCGTTCCTTGATTGAAGAAATAGAAAGCTTTTTACAAATGATTCTGATTTCAGCAAGTGCAAGAAGGCTTGAAACTTCTTCAGGGATTGGTCCAAATCTGTCGTTAAGCTCAGAAAGTACGCTTTCAAATTCAGGAACAGAAGAAACGGCTGCAATTTTTTTGTAGATTTCCATTTTAATCTGCTGATTTGTTACGTAGCTGTCTGGAATATAGCCTGTGTATTCAAGCTCCATAAGAACTTCTGTCTGAGGCTTATAATCCTTCTGGTGCAAAAGCTTGTTTACAGCCTCGTTCAAAAGTCGTACATACAAATCAAAACCAACTGCATAAACATCGCCGTGCTGATCTTTTCCAAGAAGATTTCCAGCTCCACGGATTTCCATATCCTTCATTGCAATCTTAAAGCCGCTACCAAGTTCCGTAAAGTCGCTGATTACCTGAAGCCTCTTCATTGCATCTTCTTTAAGAGCTTTGTTTTCCGGATAAAGCAGATAGGCGTATGCTTTTCTGTCGCTTCGCCCTACACGTCCCCTCAGCTGATAAAGCTGGGAAACGCCGTACATGTCTGCACGGTCTATGATAATTGTATTAACGTTTGGAATATCAATTCCGTTTTCTATGATTGTAGTTGAAATAAGAACGTGGAAGCCTCCCATCTTAAAGCGGTGGAAAATATCATCAAGCTCGCTGCTGGACATTTTTCCGTGGGCAATATCAACCAGAACTTCCGGTACGAGCTGTTCAATTTTTCGTTTAACTTCATACAAATCTTCAATGCGATTATGAAGATAGAAAATCTGTCCGCCCCGCTCTATTTCGTTTCTGATTGCTTCAATAACCTTCTGGTTTGAATATTCATCAACATAAGTTTCAATTGCCTGCCTGTTCTGCGGCGGTGTTGTCAAAAGACTCATATCACGGATTTTCAAAAGGCTCATATGAAGTGTTCTTGGGATAGGAGTTGCAGACATTGTAAGACAGTCAATGTTGTTTTTAATTTCCTTGAGCTTTTCCTTATCCTTTACGCCAAAGCGCTGCTCTTCGTCAATAATCATAAGTCCGAGCTGCTTAAAAATAACATCCTTTTGAATTATTCGGTGTGTACCAACAAGAATGTCTACTTCGCCTAGAACAAGTTTTTTAAGGATTGATTTCTGCTCTGCAGGAGGTACAAATCTTGAAAGCCTGGCAATTTTTACTGGGAAGTTTTTGAAACGCTCTACACAAGTGTCGTAATGCTGTTCTGCAAGAATTGTTGTTGGTGCAAGGAAAGCAACCTGTTTTCCGCCCATTACAGCCTTAAACGCCGCGCGCATGGCAATTTCTGTTTTTCCATAACCTACATCACCACAGACAAGACGATCCATTGGAACCGGTTTTTCCATATCCTTTTTGACTTCTTCTGTTACCGTTATCTGATCCGGAGTATCTTCGTACGGGAACGCAGCTTCAAAAGTAGTCTGCCATTCAGTTTCCTTAGGGAATGCAAAGCCAACAGAGGTCTTTCGCCTTGAATACAAATCTATAAGCTTATTGGCAAGCTCTTCTACCGATTGCTGAACCTTGTTCTTTCGGTTTTCCCAGGCCTTGCTTCCAATGCGATCTAGCCTTGGTGTGTTACCTTCATTACCAATGTAGCGCTGAACAAGATTTACCTGTTCGATTGGAACAAAAGCGTATTCTTCATCAGCATATTCAAGCTTAATGTAGTCACGCTCATTTCCCATGGATTTTACACGTTCAATTCCATGGAAAAGACCAATACCCCAGTTTACGTGAACTACATAATCACCAGGATTGAGGTCAACAAAGGTGTCAATTGGTTTACTCTTTGCTTTTGAAAGTGATTTTGGTATGTACTTTCTTCTTCCGAAAATCTCGTTTTCCTGGATTACAAGAAGCTTAAGCTCAGGAATTACAAAGCCTTGTGATATTGCCTGCGGAATAAGCTGCAATGGTTTCTTTAATTCTTTATCCGTAAACTCCTTAAAGATTTCCCGGATTCTAACCTGCTGGTTTTCACTGTTTGTAAAAATGAATAGATTCCAGTTATCATTCTGAAGCTTTGTAAGCTCTTCCTTCATAAAAACAATGTTTCCAAAGAAGCTTCTGCCTGGTTCAACATCAAGAGAAATAACAGTTTTACTATCTGAAGGCTTTGTCAGCTCAGTTTCTTCTTCATTTATCTGTTCATTTTCTTCATTTTCTGCTTCAACTGATGTATCTGCAGTCTTTAGTGTCTTAATATTTATACAAGTTAAGTGATTTTCTAACAATTCATCATATTCAAACTTTACTAAATACGGCGGAAGGATTGAAAGTGTATCTCTTGCCTTTCTATAGCTGTTGATATATTCCCTGTTTATGAGCATTGGGGCATTTTCAAGCCTGTCATAATCATAAAGAAGAACAAAAGTATTTTCTGAAATGTAATCTAAAATAGAATATTGACGGTCGAAAATGAGTCCGTAAAAAAGCTCCTCTCCTTCTGAGTTTCTTTTTGTTCTGAGGTTGCTTATAAGGTTTTCTTTGAACTCAAGTGCCTGCTCTGTAAAAGGAAGATGCGCTTTTACGTTTCTGGTAATATAATCAACATCATCATCATTTTGTACAGCATCTGCCTGATATTCATTAAGCTTTTGTTCCAATGTATCAACAAGCTCATCATTCCAGAGCACTTCTTTCATAGGATAAATAAAAATACTTTCTTTTGAATCTATTGTTGTCTGATTTTCAGTTTCAAACGTTTTAATTGATTCAATTTCGTCAAAATCAAAAATCAAACGTGTAGGATTTTCATCAAGCGGAAGGAAAATATCAAGAACTTCACCACGCAAGCTGAACTCTCCGCGAACTCCAACCTTTGAAACTCTTGTATAACCTATTTCTGTAAGTAAGCTTGCAATTTTAAGTGTATCAATTGAATCTTTTTTCTTTATTGTTATTGAACGATTGTTTATTGTTTCCGGCGGAGGTAAAGGATTTAGAAGTGCCCGCTGAGTGATGATGAATATTCTTGGCGGACGTTTGTTCAATACATCATAGCTGTCTTTAGAAGTAAGCTTTGCAAGTACACCGGCACGTTGCCCGAACACTGAAGAACCAGGTGCAGCCGGCCTATATGGAATAACACCCCACGAAGGAAGAATGTATACTTCTGCTTCGGGTATAATTGTAGAAAAATCGGTATAAAGGTTATTGGCTTCGGCTTCACCTAGAGTAACAATTACAAGATCCCTGGAAAACTTTGAAAACTTAATTTTGTTTATAAGTTCATTTGTAAAGTATCCGAACAAACAGCCCTGAATGCCCTGTACGTTAACCGGATATTCAGTATTTTCTGAAACAATTTTACTTGTGGCTTTATTAAACTGAGGCCAGGAATGTAACAAATCTTTTATTGAAGAAGATAATGAATTCATTTAAAATAACCGATAATATTATAGATAATAACTTTTACAGCAATAAATCAAGGAGATAATGTTGAAAAGCCGTAAACTTTTATCAATTATAACGATTTTTTCACTTTTTGGACAGATACAACTGTTTGCACAAAATACAAATGATTTTTCAAAAGCATCTGTAAGTATTAAATATCACAACCGTGCAATTTACTATCCGGGAAACTCTGCGGATAATCCGGTAAATGTTCATATCACTATTAAAAATGAAGGAACTGAAACTCTTCGTTTTAAGCTTGCTGATGACCGGGCTTTCAGTCTTGATTTTAATGTTTTTACTGTAAAAAACACTCGTTTACCGAATACAGAAAAGCTTATTGAAAAAAGAACTTCGAATACAACGGTTTATTTCCGTGAGCTCGCACTTGAACAGGGCGAAGAATATTCTTTTATTGAAAATCTTAAAGACTATATAAAGATTGATGATTCTTCTGTTTACTATCTTGAAATGAACTTTTATCCAGAGTTGTATAAATCAAAGTTTGTTTCAATCAATTCAAACAGACTTACTTTGGAAATACGCCCTTCACCATCAGCTGCCAGCTCTTCTTATATTCCTGTAAGTGCTGAAACTGCAGAAATCTTAAAGCCGGAAGCTCTTGCTCCGGATAAGATTGTTGAGCAGACAATTATTGCTCGTCAGAAATCTCTTTGGGATCAGTACTTCCTTTATATGGATGTTGAGTCAATGCTCAAGAGAAATCCTAACTTAAAGAAAAAGTATATTACAGTTTCTGCTGAAGAACGTGAAAGAATGATCAATTCGTTTAAGGCTGATTTAATGCAGTCTAGAATTGAAAACGATATTATTGCTGTTCCTGAAAAGTTCCAGATTGAAAAAACAACTTACACTCCTACAGAAGGCTCTGTAATTGTTACTGAATGGTTCAAATATCCAAACTACAGCGAGAAAAAGAGCTATACCTACAAGGTACGTCAGCGTGAAGGCATCTGGACAATTTATGACTATTCTGTTGTAAATCTTGGTACTGAATAAAAAAAAAGTTTAAGGCGGGATTATGAAAGCGCTTATTATTTCTGAAGACAAAGAGCTTATTGATTTTTATACAAATATTTTCGAAAAAAACAGAATCGATGTAATAAGATACAAATGGCTTTTAAAAGCTATGGATAATGTTGAAGAGATAAAGCCTGACTTTATTGTCGTTAGCACCGTAGAGTATCCCCGCCACTGGAAAACTCTTGCACGCTATGTAAAAAGCGATGTAATTAAAAAAGCAGTTTATTTTATCCTTCAGATTCAGACAAACTTCCCTGATGATGAAAGACAGAAAGCAGAAACACTTGGCATAAACAGCTTTGTTAGCTCCTTCAGCGATTATTTTAAGGCTAAAATCAGTAATAAGATTAAAGACTTTATAGTTGAAACCACAGAGCTTACCCCTGCTCCTGTATCTCAGCCTCAACCGGTAGAAAAGAAACGTCAGCCAAAAACAGACGAAGACGGTCTTTTCTCTGTAGATATGATAGTTAGCGAAGCGCAGAAAAAAGATATTGAATGTCCTGGTTTCTATATGCTATCAAGCCCTGTTACAGGAAAAGCAATTTATGGTCAGTATCTTGAATATAACGGCAAAAAAATCACCTGCAAGGTTGATGACATGGAAGATTTCTGTGGAATTGACAGCAGCTGTTTTATTAAATACGTTACCTTCTATAATAAGAATGAATGTAAATCATTTTCTGCCGATGTAAATGAATATCTTGATATTTCAGAGCAAAAGTTCATAGTTCTTGATATTTGTGATTTCTATGAAGAAAAGTAAAAAGTTCGAGAAAGCTAAATTCTACTGCGAAAGCTGCGGTGCCGAAGTCCCTCAAAACGCAAGGGTATGCACAAACTGCGGAAAGTTTTTTTCTTCAGTAAGATGCCCTAAATGTGGAAAAACAGGCAAAACCGAAGAGTTTATTCACGGCTGCCCTAAATGCGGTTATGCAGTTTCTAATTATCATCACGGTAATCTTGGATTAAATAACGGTTCTTATGGTGCCGGTGGAAGCTTGTTTAAAAGAAGACGCTTTGTAGATTCCGGGCTTCCAATCTGGGTATATATTATCTGTATTGTTGTTCTGATTATTCTTGTAATTGGTTTGTATAGTTGTCTATAGCAAATAAATCTTATATTTTTAGTGATATTTGACCAAAAGTCGGATTTTTGGTAATATGTATTCATTCAAGCCCGGATGGCGGAATTGGTAGACGCGCTAGGTTCAGGTCCTAGTGGGAGCAATCCTGTAGGAGTTCAAGTCTCCTTTCGGGTAGATAATGGCTTTCTTCATGAATGAAGGAAGCTTTTTTATTTTAAATCTATCTTTATTTATATACAAAACTCAAAATCTTTATCTTTATACGTAAACTCAAGCTTTGTTGCAGAAAACTTTATTTGCACTTTATTGGTATCGTTGATAATTGTGTCGTCAACGTTTCTATAATTCGCATTGTAAAGGCTATCCCCTACTATCGGGAATCCCAGCCAGGCAAGATGACATCTTACCTGATGTCTGTAACCTGAATTAATTCTGCATTCCACGGAGATTAAGTCTCCATATTTCTCTTGCATTTTAATTTGCGTTGTGTATTCAACTGGTTTTCCAAGCTTTTTTAATGCCGCAGCATTTGAATCTTTTGTTACTGGACGAACCTGTGTACCACCCTTTCCGTAATTCCTGAAAAACGAAGTCACAGTAACTTCATCACCACAAACAAGTGAATTGTGAATAGAATCAATGTCTTTAGTAACTTGTGGAAATCCTTCTAACTGTTCTGCATTCTGCAAAAAATCTTCACATTCAGCTTTATACGTTTTGTAAAATCTTCCGTTTTGTTGTTCAATAAACATGGAATCATAAAAATCCTGTGTAGCTGCAATTAAAAGAAGACCCGAAGTAACATTATCAATTCTGTGAAGAAGTCCGTGTTCTATTGTTTTGCGTTCAGGAGAAGAACAAACTTCAAGTAAGGACGGATAAAGGTTGGCGGTATAAGAAAAGGCATTATATTCATCATCAGCTTTAAGAGGTGCTGACGGCATACCAGATGGCTTGTATATAACAGCAAAAGGTTTTTCTGGAGATGGTTCGCTTATAATCTTTATTTTTTCTGTTTCCATAATTACCGTGAAAGTATTGTTTTAGGATATTTTGCTTTAAGTTTTTTTTCTATTTCCAGAAAACGCTTTGGAGTTTTTGTTCGGAATGTTGTGTAGTTGTTTTGCTGTGGAAGCCTTATTTTAAGCTTGCACGAATGAAGCATAAGTGTTGCTTTTGGGAAAAGTGAATCTGGCTTGTTGTAAACATCATCTCCAAGAATCGGGCAGCCTAGATACTTCATATGAACACGAATCTGATGAGTGCGGCCTGTTTTAATGCGAACGCGAATAAGAGAATAATTTCCGTAGCATGCAATACAGTGATAAATTGTTCGCGCATATTTTCCTTCGTCTGTATCTGCAACAGCCTTAAAGCGATGACGGTTTTTAGGATCCCTGATGATTTGTGTGCGGATATCTCCGGCAAAAGCTGGCGGGCGTCCTGTTGTTATGAGAATGTATTCCTTTTGAAGGCTTTTGTCTTTAAATTGATTTTGAAGCCATTCTTCGCTGTCTCTGTTTTTTGCAGTGATTATGATTCCGGACGTTTCTTTATCAAGTCGGTGTACAATTCCAGGGCGTCTTCTAGCAAGAATCTCACTGTCTGTGCCCTCTTTTATAAGGTGAACAGATTCCCTTTGCCAGTGATACAGCAGCGCATTTACAAGCGTACCATCCCAGTTTCCGCAGGCAGGATGAGTAACCATGCCCTGCTCTTTATTTACAACCGTAACATTATCATCTTCATAAAGAATCTCAAGCGGAATATCCTGCGGGATTATGTCATCGGGGATATTGTCTTCCCACTGAATGTCTATCTGGTCACCTGCTTTTACTTTCTGTGAAAGCTTGCATTTTTTACCGTTCACAAGGATTTCTGTAACACCGCTTTTCAGCTTTGAACGGTTCATACCGTTTGGTAAAGAGGCAATATATTTATCGAGTCGTTCTAAGTTTTCAAAATCTGAGGGAACTTTTGCACTGAAAAAAGGCATTATTGGTTTTCCTCTGTATCATTTTCTTTGTCGACTTCAATTTTGATTGCGTCAGGATCATCTTCGATATTCAGAATATTAAGCTTACTTTTATTCTTTTTTACCTGTACTCTGTTTCTTTTTATGATTCTTACAACTAAATCGGTAATTCCAATAGCAAGAGAGACTCCAAGTGAAGTTAAAATGATTCCTTTAATTTCATCATCATTATAGCCACCGTTTGCAGATGCCTTAAAAGGATTTGGAAACTCAACATTCTGCTTACCTTTTGCTTTCTGGTTAGCATAGTCAATGATAGAATAGCCAAGCGTAACATCGAGGGTAACAAACGGCATTGCACCAAGCGAAATAACTTCAAATCTTCTGAAATCCTGAATGCCTTGTGGAACTTCGTCAGTTTTGTCTGTTTTTCCATTGGCTTCTTCACCAAAAGCACTGAACGAAAGATTCATAAAAAGAGAAAATAATAAAATATAGGCTATAGTTTTAGTTCTCATTTATTCGTATAATCTCTCTGTCCAAAAATTGAAGTTCCTATTCTTACTAAGGTTGAACCTTCGTCTATTGCAAGTACAAAATCGCCAGACATTCCCATTGAAAGCTCTGATAAATCTAGTTTATTAAACTGCTTTTGAAGCTTTGTGGCAAGCTCACGTAAGGTTGTGAAGGATTTGCGGATGAGTTTTTCATCTTCGGTAAAAGGTGCCATTGTCATAAAGCCTTTAGGGCAAATATGTGGGAAAATTCCAGTTTCGCATGCTGATAATGCTTTTATAAGCTCTTCTTCAGAGGTAAAACCAGATTTTGATTCTTCTCCTGTGTGAATTTCAAATAGAATATTTATTACCTTGTCTATTTTACTACACTGTTTTTCTATTTCTTCAAGCAAAGAATATCTGTCAACAGATTCAATACAGCTTGCAATCTTTACTGCACTCTTTACTTTGTTTGTCTGCAGCTGTCCGATAATATGAAGTTCAATATTTTTGTCAGGATTCTGCTCATATAAGGCCGAAAACTTTTTCTCTGCCTCTTGGATCCGATTTTCTCCAAATAACAACTGTCCGCAATTTACCGCTTCCTGCACTTCTTCAAGTGTATGAAACTTGCTTACAGCCATCAGTTTTACAGAATCAGGAGTTCTTCCGGCTTTTGCTTCTGCCTTTGAGATTTTATCTTTGATTTCAGCAAGATTTTCTTTTATTGACATTTTTTACCTTCATAAATTACATCGGAAAGTCGGAGCATTTCTGGAATTGAAAGCACTTCGGCCCTCTTCATCTTATCAATTCCAGCCTTATCCAGATATTCAATTGCCTTATCGTTGTTATGCAGATAACCACAAAGATTGTTTCTTACAGTTTTTCTTCTTGAACTGAACAAGGCTCTCTGCATTTTTATAAACTCCTGCGGCGACTTACAGCCCGGATAATCAGGATTTTTTGTCATTACAACAGAACGTGAATCTACATTTGGTTTTGGCCAGAAATTACCGCCTGCAAGATCCATTATCGAAGAGGTTTTATACGCCCATTGGCATAAAACGGAAAAAGAAGAATAATCTTCGCTGCCAGGAAGTGCCGTCATCCTCATCGCAACCTCTTTCTGTACCGTGAACACACATTTCTCAAAGCGCACGTCGTTTTCAATTGTATCTGCAATTATGGCAGCGGCAATATTATAAGGGAGGTTTCCAAAAAGTCTCTGTGGCACACCTGCCTTTTCATACTGCTTTTTCCAGTTTTTCAAAACATCGCCTTCAACAATTTCAAATGAACCTTTCTGGGAATAAGCTTCAAAAAACTGACTTATAAGCGAAACAAAGCCTCTGTCTATTTCAAATACAGTTAGATTAACGTTTCTTTCAAGCAGTTCGTTTGTCATTGCACCAAGCCCTGGTCCAATTTCCCATACAGGCATATTATCTTCAACGTCAAGGCTGTCTACAAGTCTTTTTCTTGCATCTGCATTTATAAGAAAGTTCTGTCCGAACTTTTTCTGCATGGAAAAACCGTTTATATCGAGAACCTGCTTTAATTCCGCCGGTGAATTGTAATCTGGATGCTTTAACATATTATAATTTTGCAAAAAATCCCACTAATAATTTTATGACATTATACTGTATATTTACAAAAAATCCACTAGCTGTAGAAATAAAAGGAAATACAAGGCTTAAGATTATTAAAGCAAGCCCTGAATATATAAAAAAGGTTATTAACGGTGAAATTATGGATGTTGCAATTATTCCTATCGGATAGAAGCTACCAAACACTTTTAAGGATATTGGAGCCGTAAAAATCTGTGCTGCAGTTGAAGATGATAGTGACATTGTAAAATAAGACGGTAAAAAGCGTACATATATTCTTGTAAATAGCCTGTTGAAAATAAGGATTCCTGCAAGCGCCGTATACGAAAGAATAAAACCTATATTAAAAAGACTGTCAGGCGTTATTATAGTTTGCAGCAAAAAGCTGAAGCAAAGAATCGAAAGCATGTCCGGATTTTCGTTGTCTGATAATGAAGAAAGAATAAGCAGAAAGTTGCAGATAAAGGCTCTTAAAAGTGATGGTGAAAAGCCTGCAAACCAGACGAATAAAATTACTGCTACTGTACGGATTATAAACGAAAGCTTTTTTCTTTTTATCTTTTTACCAATAAACATTGCAATACCTGAAAACATTGAAAGATGCATTCCAGAAAGTGCCAGAATATGAGAAAGTCCTGATTTCTTAAACGCTTCTGTTACTGATGGTTCTGTATATTCCTTTGAGCCTGATAATAAAGCAAGTAATAGCCCTCCTCCATTTCCCCAGGAATACATAAGTCTTTTGAATTGAAGTCTGCATAAGGCTCGGAAAAAATCTATTTTTCCGTAAGCATTTTCAGGAAAATAAGCATTTTTACATTCATTCACTAAAAACTGATTCGAAACAGCTTTGCCTTTTACTGTATAAACACCGCCTGCTTCCCATAAAAAAGCACCTTTCCTTTTGGCAGGAGAAAATAACTTTCCCGGATAAAATGCTTCTACCATTTCGGCTGGAATTAAAATATTTATTTTGCCGCTTCCTTCAGATTGCATGAGAGATGATGATGAAGTGCCTGTATGAAGTTCTTTGCCGACAGAATGTAATGAAAGTACGGCAGAATAAGTTTTTCCGCTTGAGCTTTTTACAGGAGTTGATAAAAGCTTTCCTTTCAAATAAACAACATCTTTTTGAGGAATAATTGAACAATATGGATATCTATCTTTGATTTTTACAGCTTTGCTATAGAGTAAAATGATTAAAATAAAAACAGCAATAAAGACCGGATTACAAAATCTTTCTTTTACCATTTAAGTCCTGCCAGTGCTTTTCGGGCAGCAGACAGAACCTGTTCTGAATAATTAAGATAAGTAACAGAAAGAAGCGAATCAAATGCTGACTTATCCCCGATAGCACCTAAAGTATTGATTACGGCCAGTGCAACTTCCTGAGAAACAGTACCGTCTCTCTCTACCTGACCATTCAATTCTCCAAGATACTGAATCAGTGGATTTACAGCATCGACAGGAGCTATGCTGATTAAAGAATTGATAACCGTTACAAACTGGCTTTCATTCAAAATCTTTTCAGCGTACTCATATTTTGCAGAATCAAAAAATGAAATTACGCTTGCAGATGCTCTTGTCCATTTATTCTCGCTCAAAATCCTGAGGGAATAAATCTGAAGATCAACAACAGAATTTTTATCTGAAGAATTGCGTATTAATAATATAGTTTCATTTAATACATTTTCTGCAATCTCAGACAAAAATTTTTGAGAATTTTTTGTATTTTTTTGAATTAATGTGAAAATCTGATTAATCTGGTAAATATCTTTGGAATGTACAATCTGAAGGACTTCGTTCATGGCAATTGGAGACAAGTCTATAATTGCTTTTTCAAGATCGTTCCTGTAGTTATTATATCTTTTGTCGTTGAGCTTGTTGTAAAGAATTGTAAAAGAAACATTGTTTCCAATTACACCAAGTGTTCCAATAATTGCCCTGAAGGTTTCCGGATTTACATTCTGAATATTTGTTTCCTGCACATATTTGTTCAGCAAAGAAGTAAAGCTGGCAGTAGAAATATAACTGTTTAACTGTTCAACCTTAGAAAGAACTGCAATCTGTACAGTGCTGCTTTCACTAAAAATGTTGAAGATTTCTATAAGCTGATTCAAAAGATCTAGTCTTTCATTATCAAATTTAGAATTTATGAATTCGTTGTTTATTGAAAGGATTGTAGCAAGCGCAAAGCCGTCAAAATCCCTGTCTGAAACAAGATAGTCCTTATTACTTAAAATAAAACCTATAGACTGAGTTGTAAGCCAGATAGCCTCAGAACCGGAAGCTTCCCTTACAGCAATAGTTTTGTCTGTAATATTTCCCTTAATAAATTTTTTCTGCAAGCTCTGTGAAAAAATTGGAGATAAACTCAATGTAAAGAACAAACACAATAAAAGCTTTTTCATTTTAATTACCTGCTATTTATTATCATCAAAATCATCAAGAGTAGTTCTCTGATTAAAGGTTACCTGATGCATATTTTGTACAGTACTTGAAGCATCTGGAGAAGCTGAATCTAAAGAATCACTGTTCCCTGTCTTACTGCCTTTTATTACAACCGGCAGCTCATCCGGAGCTGGTTCATCATTTGCAGCTGAAGCAGAAGTTGTAGCTTTAGTCTTTATTGTAACATCAGCATTTGTTTTTTTATTTGCTTCTGCATCAATCTGATTCATCAAATCTTCAGCTTCTTGATAAGCTTCATCACCTTTATCTTCGTCAGTCATGCTTAAAGCTTCGTAAACCTCACGCTCTTCAGAAGGAAGCGTATTATAAACAAAGCCAAGAATCTCATTTTTCATAGCCGGTTCAATTTTAAGGCATTCAAAATGTAAAAGAGATTCATTTAATTCGCTGTTATATTCTACAGTTCTAATAATACCAAGCATGATTACAAGCTTATTCTGGATATTGAACTGAAGCTTAATCTGAATGTTCGGCTGTCCTTTTCCCGCAATGTGAACAAGAGCTCCCGATTCAGAAATGTCTTCGATAATACATTTGTAACCTTCCTGTGTTTCTACAGAGCTGTTATTTGCAGTATTTGCGGTAACAACATAAAGGCTGGCCTGAATCTGGCATTTAGCACGTACAGATTTTCGCTTTTGTGTACGCATAAGATTATTTGAATGCTGAATGGAAATTGAGGATTCACCAAGGAAAAGTCCATGATTTACAACTCGTGTATCGAAAACATAGCGTGCATCACCCTTTCGCCACAAATAAACACTGATTACCTTTCCAACCCACTGTTCCGCAGTAATAGGAATCATATTATTTTTTCGTGGAACCGAAATTATAATTTCCTTGCCGTTATTCATAATCTGAGAAGTAAAAACACCTTCTCCAGGAAGAATAATTCTTAATCTCTGTCCCTTATCAAGATATAAGGTTGATTCAAGACCTTTTTTATCGTCGGTTTCATTCTGAAGCTTAGTTCTATAATCAAAAAGTTTAGTAATAAGTGCCTGTGTTTTTGGATCATTATCAGCACCACTTTTAGCAGCCTGAGACGTAATGTGCGCCATACATTTAGTAAGCGCCTGCATTGACCAGAAAAGAGCTGTAGGCTGTTCAAGCTCGCAGATTTGAGATACTTTCCATAATAAGTTTAAATCAGAATAGCTGAACTTTGAATCTAAGCCGGTAATATAAAAATCAATCTTCTGCTTTGAAACAGAATAGATTCCAGCAAGAATAGCGAGAACAGCTATAGCTACAACAATTCCAACAAGAATGTACACAATACCCTCTTTTTAAATATCTAAAAACAAAAGCTTTTAGATGTTCACTTATTCACTATAATATAATATCATAATTCTAATGAAATTACATTCTTTTCTATATGAAATATTGATTTTTTCGTTAATTTTAGCGTTTTGTGTGCTTCCTCCATGCTTTATTTCGCCCTCTCAGGACGTTTTTATATTCACACAGCCTGTTTTTCCCTGGAAATCGCTTAGTCTGTTCGTTTTTACACTAATATTCTATTTTGTGATATTGAAAAAGCGCTTTTCAGTTAATATTCACACTTTATTTGTATTTGTTTTCTGCTTTTGTCTCTTATTTTTAAACTCTCTGATAATGAAAGCAGTTTCTTTTTTTGTTCAAAATAATTCAGAAGAGCTTGCCGCTGAAATTGTAAAGCCACAGACTTTTGTAGAATGGTTATTCATTATCTTTAATTTTCTGTTTGCTTCTTTTTACGAAGAAGTCATTTACAGGGCATATTTTCCAAATGCGGCGATTTCACTTTTAGGAAAAATTAAAAAAGTACAGGAAAACGAAAAATTACGTATTGCAACCATAGTTATTGCAGAAATTATTGCATTACTCGCCTTCTCGTTTGCACATCTTTATCTTGGAGTTTTATCTGTAATAAATGCAGCTGTGGCTCATATTATTTTAAGGCTTTTTTACAGAAAACGTGAGGATATTGTTGCCTGCTGGGCAGCTCATTTTATTTACAACATTATCTCTTTGATTTTGTTGTAAGTCCAGAGACTGATTTTTGTATTTACCTTTATTCCAGTTTCAGAATGAATTGTTTCAACGTTATATTCCGACTGATTTTCAGTTGCAAAAATGCTGATAGTGATTTCGCTTTTATCTCCCTTTTCAAGCGTAAGCGTAAGTTCTGGAGAACCAATGCTTTTATATTCAGTTTTACCGCCATGACGAAGATCTATAAGCTTTGAAACCTTATCCACAAAACCGTCAGCTTTTGTTGTAATTACAGAAGGCTTTCCTTCATAATCAACCTTTATGCGCTGAATATCCTTGTACGAAAGATTTTTCTGCAACGCTTTTGAAATAATATACGGGTCATACCAGAGCTGTAGTGATAAGGAAAGATAATTATTAAGTGAAGAATCAATTTCGTAAACTGCTGCAGTTTTTCCTGTCATAAAATAACGGGACGTTTGAGAAAAGTCATTATTACCGAAAATAAGCTCATAATAGCTTTCTGAGGATGAATAATAATATCTTAAAACAAGCTCAGAGCCGTCTGTTAGACCGTAAGCATTATTCTTCTCGATTTTATCTGAGATTTTATAGGCTGTTCTTGTTTTTGAAAGCTCCTGTAAAAAATTATCAACGCGTTTTTGTTCAACTGGAATTAATTCAAGGTTTGTCTCTGGATTTGTTCCTGAACCAGCATCTAAAAACCAGATCTCATTTTGTTTGATAAGCCTTAATTCTTCTCCATTTTGCGAAAGATCTATTTCCGTAATTGAAGGTAAATATTTTGTATTTACAAGTGCAGTATTCATTTTTTTGCGCTTGTCTGTTGTCTTAAAAAAAGAAGCAGCGTAAGTTACGAGTAAAACAAAAATTATGCAGGAAGTGATAATGAGTTTTTTCATCAGCTGGCCTTCTTTGCTGTAATTTCAGCAGAAAGCTTTTTTAAGCTTAAGTGACGGAGAACCTTTATTAAGACACCGCAGCAAAGGACAAGCAGCGGAATAAGTGCGAAAAGTAAAATAAGTGAGCTACGGCTTGTCCTTAGAAAAGATTCTGAATCATTTATTTTATACAAGGAATTATCTTTTAAGCTTCTTCCCTGCAATTCGGCAAGCTCTTCTTCGTTGTTCAGCTTTAATAAAGTATTTGTCATAAAACCGAAGTTTCTGTAGTCACCGTATTCGCCGCCATTGTAGCCTGTCATAAGAGTGTTTACAAAATATGGATCGGGTAAAACTATAATGTGGGAGTTTTCACTGGCTGCCAGATTGTACAGGCCTGTAATTCTACCGCTGATTTCAGCGCAAAGGACAAGCTGCTTTTTTTCTTTATCAGAAATATCTGCTTCTTCAAGCAGCATTGGATTAGTTTCTATAAGCCTTTCAGGACTGTTCCTGTCTGTTTCGTAGGAATAAGCATATGGTGAAGTTACAAGATATGGCACAGCATTATCTGAAAGCTCAAGCGGAGTTGCCCAGAAAACAGTCATTCCTGAGCTACATTTTTCCTGCGGCATAATATTTATCCACAAAGGATAATTTATGATTTTTGTATATGTACTGCTTTGTAAAAGGCTGTTATCCTCTTCTCCGCTGTACATTGTAATTCTTGAACACGAAATATCAGCCGCAATTTCAGGAAGGAAAACAACTCCCCAGTTTTCAAGCATTTCTACAACATTTGTCCGTTTATTTGCCTTTATAGACCAGTCTGTATCTATGCTTACATTATACGGACTAACAGCAAAAAAAGCGTTTCCTTTTTCTGAAAGAATATAGTTTTCTATTGCAATTGCACTGTCAATGTTTATCTGACTGTCACCAAGCACAAAAAGTACGCCTGAGGTATCTTCAAGCTCCTGTACAAAATCATCATCAGCAGCATAAAGAACATTGCAGACAAAGCCCTGAGAATTAAGCCACGGCATAACATAGCTGTAATCATCGTAAAAAGAAAGCTCATTACCGCAGACAATATTTACAACACGCAAGGTACCTGTCAAAAGCTGTTTTAGCTTACTGTCCAGGTCATATTCTAGAGTTTCTGCCGAAAGAACAAAAGGAATTGCAGCAGTCTGCCCTTTTCCCTCAATAATAATTGCTGAATAAACATTTATGTATTCCGTAGAGTTTCTGTTTGTTGTCTTAAGCTGCTGGCCTGTAATTCCAAGTGAATCAAGATTCTGTGCAATTCCTTCATCAACCGAAGGATCTCTTATAATGAGCGAAAGTTTTTTATTCCTTGCGCAATAATCGTTCAAGAAATCGTTAACATCGCGAACTTGCGGATAAAGTCTGGAAAGCTCTGTTGACCTGCAGTAAGTAATCTTTATATTTTCATCAATTTTGGAAAGCAGCTGTTCTGTATAGGTTGATAATGAATAAAGCTTGTTTTTGGAAAAATCAAAACGCTTGTAATATTTTTGTCCGTTTAAAAGCACAAGAATTGCAATTACAAAAAGCGAGCCTTTATAAAGCTTCTCCTTTACCGCCAGCTTTTTCCCGTCCTTGTACTCACAAAGCATCACCGTCAGCAGGAAAAATATTGCGCTTATTGAAGCAAAATAAATTATATCGCGGGTATCTAATATTCCTTTTCCGGCTGCATCAAAATGCCAGGCAAAACTTATTTTCTTTAGAATTGAAGTGAGAAAGTTTCCGAGAGAAACATAAACAGCCAGAAGATGTGCACTGTTTATTATTATAAGTATTACAGCAGAGATAATGAGGGCTGCAATTTTTGAGTTTATAAGCTCCTGCATAAAAATGCACACAGAAATTACAGTCATTCCATAAAACAAAAGACAGATTATTCCTGCTGTAAACTGTCCGAAATCAACATCACAAAAGCGACCAACTACAAGTGCTGACGGAAGCAAAATTAAAAGAATTGCCGCGTATTGGATAAGTGCACTAAGTAAGTTTGCAAGAAGCTTGTTAAGTCTTGAAAGCGGAACAAAGCTGTCGTAAATTGCTTCACTTTTTCTAAAACAAATGGCCGGTATAAGAAGAATGCTTACATATGGTACAGAAGAAAAAAGCAGGAGCAAATCTGAAGTGCCTGTTGTAAAGAACTGATTCTTAATAAAAAAGTTGAAGTTTATATAAATACAGAAAAGTACTGCAAGAATATAAAAAAGCGGATGCGTAAACGAAAAAATCAACTGATACTTTAGATAAGTTTTATTTTTCATTATCAGTTTCTCCATCGCTTATGATTTTGAAAAATGCCTGTTCAAGAGTTTCTGTATTTTTTTCTTTTGTAATGCTTTCCTCTGTTCCTGAAATTACAATCTGTCCGTTTTTGATAATAAATATTTCACTGCACAACGAATCTACTTCCTGCAAAATATGCGTTGACATAAGGATTGAGCATGTTTTAGAAAGGTTGATGATGATTTCACGCATCTGTAAAATCTGCGCCGGATCAAGACCTGTAATTGCTTCGTCCAGGATAAGGTTTGGAGGATTATGAATTACTGCCTGTGCAAAAGAAACTCTCTGCTGATAACCCTTTGAAAGCTTTTTTATCTTTTTATCAAGTACATCGCCAAGAGAACACTTTTCCACTACAGCCTCAATAGAAGCCGTAAGCTTATCTCCGCTTAACCTGTGAAGCTCACCTGCATATCGTAAAAACTCAATAACCTTCATCTCAGGCGGCAGTACAGACTGCTCCGGCACATAACCAATAAAGTCGGCTACACACTCAGGTTTTTCTGCAACGTTTATTCTGTTTCCATCATTATCAGAAAGAAAAATCTGTCCTGCGCTGGGATAATGAAAACCGCATACAGCCTTCATTATAGTTGTTTTACCAGAACCATTAGGACCAAGCAATGCAGTGATTCTTCCAGGTCTAATTTCCATAGAAATATCTTTTACCGAAAAACCACTTTTTTTATGAGGAAATGATGAATAATCCTTGCAGAAGTCTTTTATCTCAATCATAACACTGTCATTTTCGTGTTTGACACTTAGTCCACATATGGAATCTCAATGTGCATTCTGTCTCTTGAAAGCTCAGCCTTTGGCCATACAGCCTGTGCTTCATCAAGAAGAATCTGAAGCTCTTTATCATTGTAGCGCGGACTGTAGTGAATCATGCACATTCTTCTTACATTTGCTTCCTTTGCAATTGTAGCGGCCTGACTTGCAATCATATGCTTCTTTTCTTTAGCCTGATCAATAAGAGCATTTTCAAACATACATTCGCAGATAAGAAGATCTGAACCGCGGACTTCATCGATAATTGAAGGCTTAAAAAGAGTGTCTGTAACAAAGCTGAACTTACGGCCACTTCTTTTTGGACCAAGCACCTGTTCCGGCTTTACAATTGTTCCGTCCTCTGCTGTTACTTCAAAACCAGACTGAAGCTGAGACCATAGCGGACCGCGTGGAACTTTTAAGGCTTCTGCCTTTTCCGGATTAAACTCACCAGGTCTGTCGAGCTCTTCGAGTGTATATCCAACGCAAGTTTTTGTATGCTCCAGCGGAAATGCCCTGATGTAATAATCCTTTCCCGAATGAACAACACAAGGCGCTGTAATTTCCTTTACGATAATCGGGTAATTTATATACATATCAAGGACTTTTCTGCTTGTCTCAATATATTCTTTGATTTTCGGAGGACCGTAAATGTAAAGCGGTTCCGTTCTTTCTACCTGAGCAGAAAGCATAAGGATTCCAGGTAAGCCTGTTACGTGGTCAGCATGTGTATGAGAAACAAATATTGCATCTATTTTTTTCCATTTTAGATTAAGCCGTCTTAGTGAAACCTGGGTGCCTTCTCCACCGTCAAAAAGAAATAAATCACCGTCACGGCGTAACAAAACAGATGTAAGATGACGGTAAGGTAAAGGCATCATACCGCCACATCCTAAAACAAAGGCTTCCATATTCATGCATAAGATATTACTGTAAAATGAAAAAAATTAGAATAGCAGTAAATATACAAAAAAATTAATTTAAGTTAGAAAAATACTCCCGCAAAGAACCGGATTTTGTTCCGCCATGGAAGCTGTGGGTAAGGCATAGTAAAAAGCATAAGTCTTTTTTGCCACCAAGAAAAATGACAGCTACCAACGCTCCACAAAACCCGAACCTTTGCTACGTATTTTTCTATACTTGTATTTATTGTTTAGTTTACTGTTGGTTCACTTGTTTTAATCATTTTACGAATATACTTATTATACCAGATAAGATTCACCACAAACGTAAGTGTCCAACTTATTGGATATGATAAGAAGATTGTAACTGGGGTGTGGAATTGAGGGAGCTGGAATACAGTAGCAAGCCAGATTATGCGGAAAAGGCAGGCACCTAGTAAAGAAGAAATAACTGGCATTAGAGAGTGGCCGATTCCGCGGATGGCGTTGGAGAGGCCGTCCATCATACCGCAGAGATAGTATGTTGTATAAATTATGAGCATTCGGCTCATTCCGCAGGCAATTACATCTTCGCTCTTTGAGTAGATTCCTAACAATTGGTGACCAAAAAGAAGGAAGAGACCGCCAAGTACGGCACCGATTACGATTATTGAGATTTGAGAAATCCAAACTACTTTTTTAATGCGGTCAGGCTTTTTGGCACCGGCGTTCTGGGAACAGAAAGTAAGGGCACCCTGGGAAAAACCGTTCATTGCAGTGTAAACAAAGCCTTCAAGGTTGCAGGCAGCGGCGTTTCCGGCAATTAAGGTAGCACCAAAAGAGTTTACCGAAGACTGAATTATAACATTTGAAAAAGAGAACATAATTCCCTGGAAGCCGGCTGGAAGTCCAATCTTTACTATGCGGGCAAAAATGTGGGAATCAAGCTTTAAGCGGCGGAAATCAAGGTGGAAATCATCAGTCTCTCTAACAAGAAGTATAATTACTAAAACTGCCGAAATACACTGAGAAATTACAGTTGCCCAGCCTACTCCTGCAACATCAAGCTTAAAGCAGATTACAAAAATAATGTTCAGTATGACGTTGATAATACCGGAAATAAAAAGGATAATCAGAGGCCTCTGGGTGTCGCCTTTAGCACGGAGTAAGGCACTTCCAAAGTTGTAAACCATCGTAGCAGTAATTCCGCCAAAATAAATCCTCAAGTAAATTGCAGCAAGATTCAAAACCTCGGTTGGTGCCTGCATCAAAATCAAAATCGGTTTTGTAAGAAGTACACCAACTGCCGTAAGAATAATTCCGCTTATTACCGAAAGAAGGATTGCCGTATGAACTGTATCCTGTACACTTTTATGCTTGCCTGCTCCAAAATAATGGGCCGCAACAACATTTGTACCGATTGAAAGTCCCATAAAAAGATTTATAAGCAGATTGACGAGCGAGCCTGTGGAACCGACTGCCGCAAGAGAATTATCGCCTGCAAAACGTCCAACAACAACAACATCAGCCGCATTAAAAAGAAGCTGTAAAAGGCTTGAAAAGATTAGCGGAACCGAAAACTTAAGAAGCTTGGAAAAAATCGGTCCCTCTGTCATGTTTATCTGAGTGTTCTTCAACTGTCTTAAAACTCCTCAAGCATTTCACGGAAAAAATGATTATCTATTTTTGCCTCGTTCATAAACTCGCCGTAAGAGTAAAAGCGTTTTCCTTCGTACAATAAACCAAATTGAATGTAATCGCCTTTTTCATCTTTGCCATAAGTAAGGTTATAGGTTTTACCCTTATACACAAACTCATGTTCCTTTTTGGTCGAGATCATAAAATATAAATCATTCTTGGTCATACGGGTATTATAGTGATTTCGATGAAAGTGAGCAAATAATAAAATATTATCCTGGCAACCTTTTATTAAATCATAAAAAAATGTAAAATGAATCTATGAGTAAAATTAAGCTTGTTTCAGAAAAAGTTATTAAAGCAACTGCGGAAGTTTTTAAGGGAAAGCAGGAAATTGTAGAGATGATTCTGGCGTCTGTTTTTGCCGGCGGACATGTACTTTTGGAAGATGTGCCGGGAACAGGAAAAACAGTTTTAGCAAAATCAATTGCAAAGGCAATGGGACTGGATTTTTCCAGGATTCAGTGTACGCCGGACTTAATGCCTTCGGATGTTACTGGTAGTTCTGTTTGGATTCCTTCTAAACAGCAGTTTGAGTTCAGACCTGGTCCTGTTTTATCACAGATTGTATTAGTAGATGAATTAAACCGTGCAACTCCAAGAACACAGTCAGCTCTTCTTGAAGCAATGGCAGAAAATCAGGTTAGTGTTGACGGTAAGATTCATAAACTGGAAAAACCATTTTTTGTAATTGCCACCGAAAACCCGGTTGAATCAGAAGGTACCTTCCCTTTACCGGAAGCACAGAAAGACCGCTTTATGCTCACCTTGTCTGTAGGCTATCCAAACGAGCTTGAAGAGGCTCAGATTATAACTGCTCAGAGAAGCACTGTTCACCCGGTTGAAAAGGTTCAATCTGTAACAACAAAGGATGAAATCCTTGAATGTATGGAAGAAGCAGTTTCCATTTATGTTGATGAAGCTGTTGTAGTTTACCTTTTGAACATAGTTGCAAAAACAAGAAACGACTCGCGAATACTTGCAGGTGTTTCTCCACGAGGTTCAATTGCGCTGTACAAGGCGGCACAGGCTTTCGCCGCTATTCAAGGCAGGGATTATGTTACGCCTGAAGATATTAAGCTGCTTGCTTTGCCGGTATTCAGAAAAAGATTGATTTTGCGCGGCGAAAGTCTTGTAAAGGGTTATTCGACGGACGGTATTATAAAGGAGCTGGTGAACCAGGTGCCGGTTCCTTCGTTTAAGGCGCACGTGTGAGCTTAGCTTAATCCGATAAATCAATTTATGTAAGAATGTACGATAATGATTAAGTCATCCTTAAGAGTAAAGATTATTCCAATTATAAGTCTCATACTTTTTCTAACTGTACCCTACAGACTTGTACAGATAATTTGTCTCACTGTTGTTTTTGCAGTTATTCTTTCTCTTTTATATGCGGTGACTGTTTCAAAAAAGCTTGAAATAGAGCGTAATCTTATGACTATGAGGCTGCACAGCGGAGAACAGGCAGAAATCAGCTTTTCAATTATGAATTATTCAAGGCTTCCTGTTTTTGTCTGCTATGTTTATGATGATGTTTCGTACATTTATGTTTATGACAATAAAAACCGTAATCTAATTCTTCTTCGCTCTAAAGAAGTAAAAAAAATTACTTACAGGATTCATGTTCAGCAGCGCGGTGAGTTTTATGCCGGTCCTGTAACTGTAAAGTTTTCTGATCCGCTTAATCTTTTTGAAGTAACTAAGGAAATAGATACAAAGCTTAAACTTTATGTCCGCCCTGCAAAAATCACTCTTATTACAGAGCCTGTTCCGGGGCTTCCTCAGGGAAATATTAGTATTAAGAATATCTGCTACGAAGATGTTACAATGAGGCGTTCTCTAAGGGAATACCGAAACGGTGACGAGCTTAAACGAATCAACTGGCGTGCAAGCGCTAAATATGGTTCACTTTTTACAAACGAGTATCAGGATACGTTTGATGTTCCATTTTTTGTTTTTGTTAATCTTGCTGAGGATGATTACCGCTTTGACCAGAGGCTTTTACTTATTGAACGTGCGCTCGAACTGGCTGCACATATTGTAGAAAGAGCCGCAATGCTTAAACAAAGATGCGGTTTTGCGGCTTACGGTACAGGTTTTCCGTATCTAAAGCCTGCTAATAATCAGACAGATTTTATTCTCGATATAATTTCTACAATCGGTATGGAAAAAGGCTCTTTAGATTACAATCCTGAAGAAAAGTTTAAAAGTCAGCTGCCATTTGGAACTCAGCTTTTTGTTATTGGTCCGGCAGAGGTTGATTTTTACAACGATAAGGCTGCTGCTGAAAAAACTGATATGAGTACTGATAATCTTGGAATTACGAGGTCAATATGGAAGTAAAGTTTTCAAACGTATTTTTTGAACGTTCTGTAGTATTTACCTCTGTAACTTCCCTGCTCTTTACTGTAATTTCGGTTTTTACAAATCTCACTGTAAAAAGTAGACAGGTTTTTAACGGTGCTGTTTTAATTTTGTACGCTGCCGCAGCAATTTTAAGTTTAATCTTCTTCCTCATATTTAATAATTTTTTCGATTCAAAATCTAAATCTGCAAATCATTTCAGGCTATTTATTTTCAGTATGCTTTTTGTAGGTGTGGGTTGTGTATTTTTAAGAGGCTTTGTAAATCCTGTTGCACTTATTCTTGTTTCAATTGCAGAGTTTTTCCTTTATTCAGTAATCTTTCCTCCGTTTTATTACTATAGTGATTTTGAGGAACAGTGTACGGGAAAGTCCGGCGAAAAAATTGCCAAAGATTTATATAAGGATAAGTTTATCGGCGAGGATTTCCTTCAACATCAAAAATCAACAGTTTTTCTCTTTATTGTGATTCAGATTTTTACACTTGTATTTTTATGCGCACTTCCTTTTATAACGTACAGTAAATCAATTCTTACTTATATTTTTGCAATCCTTTTTTATATAAGTTCGTTCTACGCTATCTTCCTTCTTACAATTTATAAAAAAGAAGTTTATTACGCGTTTATGGGCTTTGAAAGCCAGTGGAATCACAGACCAAATATCCTAAAGGCTTCGGTTATTATTCTGGCAATCTGTATTTTTACAAGTACACTTCTTGCTTCAAATAAAGCTCTTATCAAAATCGACTTTAAACAAAGCAAAGTTATTTTCATTGAAAATAGACCGCCAAAGCAATATAAACAGCAGCCAATTCCATATACAGAGCCAATTGAACAGATTGATTTAGAAGGAATGTTCGGTGAACAAAAGCCTATGCCTCATCTGGAAATTATTTTTAAGGTTCTCGAGATTCTTGGAATTACCCTTATAGCTTTAGGCTTCCTGCTTTTCCTTACAAAACCTTTTGTTTCGGGCAGCTTTTTTTCATATATGCGGGAGCATAGAATTAAAGAATATTTCCGTGAGTTTGTGACTAATTTTAAAGAAATGCTCAGCAATATTTTCCATAGAAACCGAAAAAAGGAAGCATACGCAAAAACAGATGCAGAGCTTTTGAAAAAAAATATTGAAAACTTTTTAAAATCTTCAAAAAAATCTAAGGAAAAAAAGGCTGAGCTTGACCGTCTCGCAACTCTTTTTATGAAGGTGATTGTCTGGGGCGAAAAGCACGCAATTGTTTATTCAAGCAACCTTGCACCAATGGAATACTCTATTAAAATTGCAGATTATCTTCGTTCAAATGCAGAAGCTGCAAATGTAGATACAGTTCTTCTTACCGGCAGACTTTTTGAAAAATCTCTTTATTCGGAAACTTTGCTTACAGCTTCAGAAGAAGCGGAATATAAAAATGCAGTTACTGTAATAATCAGCATGGAGTAATTTGATTTAGATTTCGGGAAGCAATATGAATATAGTTTTTTACAGCAATAATTCAAATTATTTTGATTCTTCAACTTTTTTTATTAATACTATTCCCACGTGGGGCGAACAGTTAGAACAGCTGCAGAAAAATCATCCTGAACATACATTTTACGCTGTAACTCAAAAGCCTGGAATGTTTCTTCCTTCTTCATCATCTAATGTTATTTATTATGAAAGTGATGATACTGAAGAAATTGTTTCAATCATTAAAAAACTTAATCCTGATATTGCAATTGCCCTTTCTTTCTGGACTGTTCCGTATGACTGGCTTCCTGTAAAGGATTCTTTGATTGGACAGAGACTACAGGAACTTGGCATAAAAGTTATTTGCCATCCACTTGAAGCAACTATGACATGTTTTAATAAATACGATACCCACAATTTTTTAGAACAAGCAGGCATAAACTGTGCAAAAGCTCTTTTTGTAAATCACGATTTGTATTTTTCTGCTGACAGTAAAAAGGAAGTTCGCTATAACGTGTACAAGGAAGCGGTATTGAAAGAGCTTACCAAAATGACTCTTCCACTTATAATAAAGGATCCGCTTGGTTTAAGCTCTTATGGAATGCAGGTTGTAAATACAATCGGTGAAACCAGGGCTTACCTTAATTCACGCAAAAATAACAGCGACAGACTTATTGAAGAATATATTACCGGTACTCAATTTGGCTGCGAAATCTACAGAAATAACGGTAAATGCATTATACTTCCGCCTTTTATGTTTTCTGTAAATCAATATGGCATTACAAGTCCAAAACAAAGTGTTAAACTCGGTCCGTTCTGTACTCAAAAGGATTATGATGATTATAAGCTGAAGGATTTATACGAAATGCTTTCTGTACTTGCCGAAAAGCTTAATCTTTGCGGTGCAGCTCAAGTTGATTTAGTTTTTGACGGCGACAAATGGTTTGTTATAGAAATAAATCCAAGATTAAGCGGAATGACAACTGCCTATTGGTGTGCGTATAAAATGATAAATTTTTATGATTTCATTTTGTGCATGCTATCAGTTATTTCTGAACCAGCAATTCCTTTCAATTCAGCGTCAGACTCACCAAGCTTCAACAACACACTAAACATAAAGTTTCCACTTTTATCTCCTGCTGATATTGAAAGGCTTTCAAAACAAAAAGGAATAAGCTTTATCTGTCAGACAGAAGATAAAGCTGCACGTCAGGAACGAGAAACTGGTTATTGCGAAGTAATAATCTGTAATGAAACAAAACAAGGTTTATTAGAAACTTTATCACAGCTTGAAAAAGATTTTCCTGAAATAATTGAACCGCAGTTTTTTGAGACCGCTAAAAAAATGATTAAGCAATGATAAAGTTTTTTGATTGATGGTCTTAACGAGTCAATATCTTTAACGTCCGCGAACCTTTTTCATCACTTTTTTGAACCAGAAAGCCCTTACATTTTCAGCGGCCCGGTAAAACCTATATATAAATGGCTTTATCGGAATATCATAGCTGCCTGGTCTGTGAATAAGTGTACCACCGAAGTTTGCCTTAAACATATAAAGTCCGTGCATCGGGTGATTTTCATCTTCACCCTCTGGCGGCATACCGTATAAATCGTAAAAACGGCTTCCATATGCTTTAGCATCCTTCATTGCAGTCCATTGCAAAAGATGATTCGGCATAAGATTTCGTTTGTTATTGCTGCTTGCACCATAAAGATAAATTGCTTCATCGTGACTGAATAAGGTCATTATTGCGGCAATCTGTTCGCCTTCATGCTCTGCAATATAAAGACTTACAACAGGTACATCCTTTTTCTGTTCAATTTCTGCTGCAGAAGATCGGATTAAATCCTCATAATAAGTTTTAGCATGGCTTGAATTTCCGTCTCTGGCGTTAGTTTCCTTAGTTAATTCGTAGAATTTGTCTATAATTTCAGACAAGTTATTACTATTTCCTAAGTATCTTTGAACTGTTACGCCCTTGCGCTCGCTCAAACGAATATTATATCGCCATTTTGAGTGCATTCTTGCAAGAATATCCTCTTCAGAAGCTGTCAAATCAACTAAAGCAGTATCTGGCGGCTGAATATCAACTTTATTTTTATAAAGCTTAAGTCTGTCTGCAAAGCAAACAGTTTTCATTCCAACATTAAAGATTTTGCGGTCTTCAAGCGATTCAAAATCAATATACGGATCAAAACGGATTGCAATTACATTATTAGGCAGATACTCTTTCATTCCCTTTGCAAGTTCATAAATAAAAGCCGCAAGCTCTGGTGTCTGCTCTTCTGCAGTCATGTTTTCAAAAAGCAGTTTTGGGAAAAGCGGAATATATGCAATTGAAAAAAGATTATGAGCGAAGCTTCTGGTTAATACAGAAACTTCCATTATCTGAGTATCAATATCTTCATCATTTTTAGGGAAATTGACAGTTAGCTCAAAGCGTTTGTATTTCCAGCCGTGACGAGATTTAAACTCACACCAAAACGGAGTTTGTAAAAATGTTCCGTCGTTAGTGTGAGTTGTTGAAGTAATTTCTTTAATTTTTATGTCAAACATAATTAGTGAATATCTGAGTTGACAGCTTTTTCAGCTTTAATCTCTTTTCCGTCAGCAAGAAGCTTTTTACCGGCAATCTGTACGCTGCCGTCTTTAGCATAAATCTTTACTGCAAAGAAATCGTCGATATTAATTTCTGCCTTCTTCTGAGCGTTTGCATCTGCCCCCTCAAGCACAACCTTTGTTCCAGGTTTAGCCCATCCGGCATCAAGAACTTCAACACAATCTTTACCGTCAGCATCCTTATAGTCACCGGCAAGAAGCATACCTTTACTTTCAATACCGCGCATAAGTCTTGGTGCAAGATTTGAAGCAATAATAACGCTCTTTCCAAGCAGTTCATCCTCTCGAAGATATTTTCTCAAGCCAGATTGAATTGTTCTTGGAGTTCCGCTTCCATCATCAAGAGTTTCTATGTAAAGCTTATCTCCGTCAGGATTAGGCTTTATGTCTATAATTTTAGCAACAGTAAGCTCAATATTTGCATTAAAGAAATCAGCCTGCTTTTCAACTGGAAGAGCCTCTGGTTCTTTTGCCTTAGCCTTCTCTTTCTGAGCTTTTGCTGCAGCTTTTTCTTCAACCTTTTTCTGTTTACCGCTGAACTTTTCCTTAAAGGCAAGCATTGTTTTCTGGTCGAGTGGCTTAAAGTAAACTTCAGTAGGTCCAACCTTATCAAGACCTTCTGTAACACCAAGATTATCCCAGGTATAACCAGGCTTTGTTTCCATGCCAACCTTGCTTTCCTGAATTGACTTACCAAAGTAAGACATAATCAGCTGAGTATACTGAGGCATATAAGGATTCATCATAATCATCAAATCCTTTACAGCATAGCAGAGATTATGAATAAGCTTTGCTGCAGCCGGTGGATCAGAAACACGAGTTTTCCAAGGCTCTGCTGCCTGGAACTTTTTATTACAGATATCTGCAATTGCAAAGATTTCGTGGAACGCTTCCTTTAAATCTGCCCATTCAAGCAGCTCTGTAATCTTAGCTTCTCTTGCCTTAATATCTGCCCAAAGCTCTTCATCAACAGGAGCATCTGGAATAATTCCATCGTAATATTTGTTTACAAAAAGAAGTGTTCTGTTTACAAGGTTTCCAAGATTACCGATAAGCTCGGAGTTCATCTTCTCCATAAAGTCCTTCCAGGTAAACTGGAAATCCTGTTTTTCTGGGCGGTTATAGAAGATGTAGAAGCGCCATGCATCTGCAGGAATTCCTGATTCAATTGCATCGCTGCCAAATACACCAACACCGCGGCTCTTAGAGAACTTTCCATCCTCGTAATTCATATATTCTGTTGAAGACATATGATAAAGCTTTGTCCAGTTATGTGGTGAACCAAGCAAAGTACAAGGGAAAATAACTGTATGGAAAGGAATATTGTCTTTACCAATAAACTGGAACAAATCAACCTTTGGCTTATTCTTACCTTCTTCAGATTCCTCTGGAAGCCACCAGGATTTCCAGTCGAAGCTTTCGCGTCCAGATTTTATAAGCTCATCAGCAAGCTGCTTTGTAATAGAAAGGTAACCGATTGGAGCATTGAACCAAACGTAGAAAACTTTATTTTCATAGCCGTCCTTTGGAACAGGAATACCCCACTTTAAGTCGCGGGTAATTGCACGTTCATTAAGACCGTCTCTAAGCCAGGCTTTTGTGATATTTACAGCATTATCAGCCCATTTACCTTCAATGCTTGCGGTAGACATCCATTTTTCAAGCTTGTTTGCAAGAGCAGGAAGATTTATATAAAGATGCTTTGTTTCGCGAACCTCTGGAGTTGCTCCACAAGTGTGACATTTAGGATCCTTAAGTTCGATTGGATCAAGAAGAGTTCCACAATCATCACACTGGTCGCCTCTTGCCTTTGTTGAACCGCAGTGAGGACAAGTTCCGTCAACATATCGGTCAGCAAGGAACATATTACAGTGTGGACAGTAAAGCTGCTTGTTTACATGCTCATTAATAAAGCCAGCCTTATCCAGGTCGTTGAACAGAGACTGAGTAATTTCTGTACACTGTTCGTTGGAAGTACGGCCAAACTTATCAAAGTTGATGTTGAACCATTTATAGATTTTTGTATGTTCCTGATAATAATGATTACAGATTGAACGAGGATCCTTTTTTTCTTCTATGGCCTTTGTTTCTGTAGCTGTTCCGTATTCATCAACACCGCAGATATAAAGGGTTTCGTAACCACGGTTGCGGCAGAATCTAGCAAAAACATCGCCGGAAAGAGATTGAATGATATTTCCTAAGTGTGGGATGTTGTTTACGTAAGGTAATGCAGCGGTAATAAGTCGTCTATTCATATAATGCCTCTGAAAAAATCTGATTTTGAGACATATAATAACAATTTTTTGAGTATTTTACAACTTATATTATGCTCCACACAGTTTCAAAATCTTCTCGACTTCAGCATCTGGATTCTTCCACCATTCAGAACTCCAAAGACGATAAACCTTCCAGCCGCGGGATTCAAGGTATTTCTGGCGGTGGTAGTCGCGTTCGCGGGCGGATGAAGAATCCTTGTAGAGATTGCAGTCGCATTCAATTCCGAGAACATAGGCGCCGTTCTTTTTGATTGCAAAATCTATGCAGTAGCCACCGATTCCGACATTGGCATAAACATCAAGACCTTTCTCCTTAAGCTTTGCAAAAACTTCTTCTTCAAATGGAGTATCGTTTCCGTATGAATCGCTGAGGTGAACGTTTTCAGAAAGACTGTCAAGAATTGTTCTTGTAAGCTCTACATTTCCATCGCTTACGGCAAAGCAGTATTCAAGATATTTTTTCAAATATGCTGGCCCCTGATTTTTTAGTCCTGAAACATCAAGCTCAGATGGTTGAATTGAAGTAACAATGTGAATCTTTTTCTTGGCACGGCTGATTGCAACATTAAGTCTGTTTTCGCCGCCTTCGTTGTTGAGCCAGCCGAAGTTTCTGAAAATCTTACCCTGCTCGTTTTTTGCAAAGCCTACAGAGAAGATGATGATGTCGCGTTCATCTCCCTGAACATTTTCAATATTCTTTACAAACAGGCTCTTGTCTTCGCCATCTTCTTTTCTTACACGCTCGTTTGCAACCATAAGTTCAAAGTTTTTGTCTTTTGCACACTCTTCATCAATGCAGTCTTCAACCATGTCGTGCTGATGTGAGTTAAACGTAATTACACCAATTGTTTCGTTTTTCTTTCTTTCTGCAAAAATCTGTTTGATAAGCTTAACACAGTATTCAGCTTCCTTTCGGTTTGCGGTATTTATCCACATTCCATCCTCTACTTTATGAACTTCAATTGGTGAGGTTTCAGGCGTAGAAACATTTGGAGAAACAAGAAGCTTTCCGTCGTAGAACGCATGGTTAGAGAAAGCGATAAGCTCTTCGTATTTTGAACGATAGTGATACTGAAGCATAACATCCTTGTATTTGTATTTTGCAAGGTCAAGCAGACTTGGTTCTTCAAGAGCTTCGTTTGTATCTTCATCTTCAGCAAGCTCATCAGGATTTTCTTCAAAACGACCGGTGAACAGCTTTGTTGGACGCAGCTGCTTTGTATCACCGGCAATTACAACTTTGTTTGCGCGGTAGATTGAAGGAATACCCTTTTCTACAAACATCTGCGAAGCCTCATCAAAAATAACAATGTCAAAAATACCGTGCTGAAGCGGAATGATTTCTGAAACAACTTCTGGAGTCATCATCCAGACTTTTATACTGTCAAAAAGCTCCAGCTTATATTTTGTGATAAAGCGGCTTACGCTCATTTTTCTTGAGGTTTCAAGTGCACGTTTTATTTCGTTCTGTCGCTTTGATTTTGTAAGGTTCAGCATATACTGAGCAAGCTTGATTTCTGTATTTTTGATTGTATCCTTTGTTTTTTTGTCGCGGCTTGTGTCTATGCCCTTAACAATATTGTCGAAGGATTTGATTTTGAGGACAGCATCTTTGTTTTCGGCTTCAAACTTAGAAATATGAATGTTCAGAATGTAATTAAAGAGTTCATTATCTGCCTGAACATAAGAAAGATCTGTAAGCAAACCCTGTAAAATCATAAGAGACTTAAAGTAAATTATTTCCTTTTCATTTTTACCGCCATAAAGCTCTTTAGATTCCAGATAAAGTGGAAGCTCTTTTACAGTATCAATTGTTTTTTGAGTTTCCTTAAAATAACACTTTACAATCTTACCGATTTTCTTATCCACATATTCTTTAAGGAAGTTTTTAAGCTCTTTTTTTACCTTTCGCTTTTCTGCTCCCTTCTTAAACAAAGAAAGCTTATCTGCTTCTTCAAGCTGAGTTTTTTTGTCTTCAAGGAAAACATTAAGTTCTGCTGCCTGATATTCAGTTAAATCTGTTTTGAAGAAATCAATCCAAGGAGAAGACTCATTTGTTGTAATATAAAAGGCAAGCTTTGAGCATAAATCTTCATCAAGGAAAGCTGAACGTGCAGCTTCAAGCTCTTCAAAGGTAAGTTCAAATAATTTTGGATTCGAGCTGTTCTGAAGCTTCATAAGGGCTTTTACTGCATTCTGATTTTTTGGATCTACCTTATGAGAGTTTTCATAGAGTACGTATGGTTCAACACCAAGATTATTAGGCATGTAAAGCTTATCTGCAATAACATTAAGTGCACTTACATCATTATCAATTTTGTTGGAAACTGTAACAAGCTCGCTTGCACGTTTTGAAGCATCGGAAGCACTTGCAAGCATACCGGAAACCTGTTTATAAAAATCATCCTTGTTTCCAACATCATCAATTAAAAGTGCATAACGAGAAAGTGTTCCAAGTCGGGAATAAACAACATCGAGCGCAGTTTTCTTTTCGGAAACCATAAGGACAGTTTTGTCTTGTAATACAAAGTGAGAAATAAGGCTTGTGATTGTCTGAGATTTTCCAGTACCCGGTGGTCCCTGAATTACAAGCTGATCCATTTTGTTTATTGCATCAATAACCTGTTCCTGAGAGCTGTTCAAGCTGTTGATATATAAAAGATTTTTTTCAGAAATATCAGTAATTTCCTGCTCGTTTGCCTGACTTTCTTTTTCTCCAAAATCGCTGCTTTCGTTTACTGTAGAAAAGGATGATAAAAGATCATTTATCTGCTTTGTGCTCATTTTCTTTTCAAGCAGTTCATCATAATCCTTTTGAATTGTACTGTCGCAAATCTGATATTTACCGATTACAAGATTCTTTACGATAGTAAGCTCACCTTTATTGTATTTTGGAAAATCCTTCTGTGTGTAATTAAAGAATTTAATTATTTTCTCAACTTCAGGCTGCTGGAGTTCTAAATCATTTTCTTTATAAAAGCTGATACAGCCGTCTATAACCTGCTGTTCAGATTTAAAATCTTCTTCCGGTTCTGGATTTGGGAGCGGTTTTCTTACGTTGTTGAACTTGTCGTTTGCAAGAATGAGTGCGTTATTGAAAATACCGTCTCTTGAAGAGTCGCGCATGAGAGTAATCTGTGCGGAAGTTTTTTCTGCTTTAATCGGGAAAAAGAAAAGCGGTGCGCGAACATCAAAATCACCCTTAGCAAGCTTACCCATTACATACGGATAGGCAATATACAAATTATTCTGACCTTTATCGCGTAAATCTTTATTTGTTTCGCGGAGAAGTTGAACAATTTTTTTATAGGTTGATAATGCATTGCCCTTTTGCGGAATGCCGGCAATTTCATCATTCTTGATTACAATTTTGTTTTTTCGTCCAAAAAGAAGATCTAAAATGTCCTGTGGATTTTCTTCAGAAAGATCGCAGCCCTCTTTTGTTCTTAGAGTTCCTGCATATAAAAGTCGGTTTCGTTTATTAAGTGTTATAAGATTTTTTTCAAGCTCTTTTAAAGTTTTAGTAACCTCGGCAGAAAGAGGAGCTGCAACATCCTTATCATCAAACTTTGCAACTTCATCCAGAAAAATCTGACCGTATTTATCTATAAAAGTTTTGCCAACTCCATGAATGCCTTCAAAATCCTTTAATACCTTTGGATGATATTTAGCAATTTCCAGCAAGGATTCATCGTTGCAAATTACAGGCATTCTTCCGGTTGCAGTTTTTTCTTTAACCTTTAATTTATCTCTTAAAATTACAAGTTTTTGATATAACTGTTGATTGTTGTCCATTTAGCAGTCTCCATATAAATATTTTATTATTATAACACTTATTATAGATATTGTCTTAAAAATCCGTTTTCGCCCTATTTTTTTGACATTAATAATAATTCTTGACAAACTCAAAAAATCTTTTTTATCATAAAAGCATGAACGAAAACAAACACAAAACCATTTATTGTTTTTTAATTATTCTTATAATTTATTGTATAAACTTTTTTTCATGCACTTCTTCGTCGCAAAATACACCTTCTGATGAATATAATTACGCCGAAATTGCAAAATATGCAACCTTCATCAACAATCTTTTTGCTTCAGACGATAACCTTGCGGGCTTTTGGTGGGATTGCTCCGATATTGTTTTTAGAAAGGAATTAAAGGCACAGCCGAATGTAATCCAAGGGATTATGAAAAGCTATGAAGGAAAACCGACTTACCACAAGCAGGGCGAAGCTTACATTGAAGAATCAGCTCAAACTGCCGTAAAAAACATGAAGACTGGCTGGAATCTTGGCAATACGCTTGATTCAACAAGCTATAAGGCAATTTGGGATAAAGAAAACAACAAGTGGTACGATAACTGGGCAAGCTCTGATGATGAAGAAAAAGGCTGGATGGTCAAATGGAATAGTGGCATAATCACCTGGGAAACTGGTTGGCAACAGCCTAAAACTACAAACGAAATTATAGCTCTTGTAAAAAGTCTTGGTTTTGATGCAGTTCGAATGCCGATAACCTGGGGTGAGCATATTCAAGCTGATGGGACAATAGATGCTGAATGGCTGGCTCGTGTAAAGGAATGTGTTGATTATGTAATTGCAAATGATATGTACTGTATTATAAACCTTCATCACGACGGTGGAGCGGATGGTTGGATTAAAGCCTGCGAATCTAGCTGGAAGCAGTATCAAGGCAGATTTGGTAATATTTGGACGCAGCTTGCAAATACGTTTAAGGATTATGATGAGCGGCTTATTTTTGAAAGCATGAACGAGGTTCTTGATGAAAACTCCACCTGGAACCCGAATGCAACCGTTGCAAAAAATGCAAATGTTTATATAAACAAATGGAATCAGCTTTTTGTTGATTCTGTGCGTGCAACCGGTGGAAACAATGCTACCAGAAATCTTATTGTTATGACTTATTCCGGTGACGGTGGGGCAACAGTTTTTGATAACGGCTTTAAGCTACCAACAGACACAGCTCAAAATCACCTTATTATAGAGGTTCACAATTACAGTCCACATGCTTTTACCTGGTCAAATGCCACCTGGACAAAAATGACTGCAATCTGGGACGAAAAAACACACGGTTCTGTTTTAAAGAATGAAATTGGTTTGCTCTCTAAAAAAGCAAAGGAATATGGCGCACCAATCATTGTCGGTGAATACGCCGCATTCCCAAAAAAGTATTCTGCTTATTAATTGAATAGTTTTTTACTGCTTACTTTATATCTTTCCTCAT
>JAFZRP010000057.1 GCA_017619795.1 Treponema sp. | reverse complement strand
TTCTCCTTCACCCTTTTCAACAAGCTCCCATTTTGCACTACTTACGTTATCGAACTTATCGTTTATAGAACCCTTTACTGAGAACTTTTTATTTATACAATCTTTGCCGGCTTTTTCTATAACAGGTTTTACTTCTGTAAGGCTGATTTCCGGTCCATCAACATCGTAAAGAACAGTTTTTTCATCTTCTGAGGCACGTTTTCCATTTGTTGCCCTGAGAATGATTTTGTACTGCTGGCTCTTTGCCTGGCTGAACCAGGTTTCCGGAATACGGTATTCGTAAGTAAAGTCATATAAGCCCGAAATCTTATTTTCAACACCTTCACCCTCTTCGTACTCCCACGTTGTAATTTCGATTTCTTTTTCGTCATCTTCGCCCTGTTTTAAGACTGTAACAACCGGGCTGCCATCTTCTGTAGAAATAACACCCTGTAAAAGAATACCGTCACCTTTTTTAACTCTGGTGAGTGTCTCTAAAGGATATTGAACTACAATAGTTGGTGCAGCTCCACCAGAAACAAAGCGGAAGCCATAGCCTTTTCCAGTATCCATTATTTTATTCCCGGAGCGGTCGTAACCTTCTACGCCAACCTTGTAATTTTTTCTAAACTGGAAACCATCATCCTTAAGAATCTGAACTGTAAACTTGTAGTTTGAACCGCTCTTTTTAATAGAAGAATCAAGATAGTTTGCTTTATTAGGTTCTGTTGTCTGTAAAGGATAGATTCTTTCGCCTATTTCTTTGAATGAAATATTGCCTTCTGCATCGGTTACTTCTTCAATTTCTATAAAGTACGGCCTGAACAGATAAATTGATTCGTATCTGTTTGTTTCTTCGTTCAGTTTTGCGTATTTTTCTGAAAGATATTTGTTATAGCGCGAGTAGCTCTTGTTTCCAACCGGATCATCCTGATAGCTTTCTCCATAGGCAATGTATTCTTCGCAGTCTTTTTCTGAAAGCAAAGCGATTGCATCAAGACCTGGGGTAACTTCTATTGTTAATGATGAGCCGTTTGTAATATGGGTCTCTTCAAATACAGCTTCATCACCAAAATATGCAGAAAAATCTATTTTACCATCATCATCTTTATCAACACCCTTTACTTCCAGCTGCTTTCTTCCAGTTACTGTAAACGTTGGGCTGTTTTCCGGATTAAGGGAGAAAATACCTTTCTGGATTTCGTCTTTTTGCAAAAAACCTTTGATTTCTTCTACTGTTTCCTGTGCTCTTTCTGAGGTTTCTGAAGAATCTGTGGATTCTGTGTTATAAGAGCCGTTGAACATGTGGTAAACATCTGTAATTTTAATTCCATAATCGGCAAAGATTGTAGAGATGTCTTCGTAAAGATAATAGGTATTTGTTTTGTTTCCAAGTTTATCTTCTTCTGATGGGACGCCTTCAACGGGGTATTTAACGGCGCCATCATAGGCAGCAAGCTTAAAATTGAAATAATTTGTTTTTGCACCTTCTGTTGTATCTGAACCGTATATTTTTGAATAATCGTTCTGGACACCTTCTGAGAAGGTTGCAATATCCATATTGATTCGGGAAGGGATATTTTCTTTTGTTATAGTGATTTTTGGGGTAGCGTCTGGGTCATCATCATCAACATCGAAAACCATTACATCTATGCGGGCAACATCATTATCGTCTGCTGCCTGACCTTCGAGGGTAAACGACTGTCCGTAAGAGTCAATTTCGTTTTGGTCTGCATCGTCTTTTGAAGAAGGGCGGTCAATTACAATTACAGGTGGGGTATTATCTATTGTAAACTGACGGGTTACTATTGTTTCGTGGCTGACGTTATCTACTACGGTAAAGGTTACCTGATATTCGCCGTCTGGGATTTTCTTTGTTTCGGCCTTCATTCCCTCTGGCAGTTTAGGATCATTTGTATTATCTTCATCACTTAATGCCGCTGCAATTTCCTGGGTCGGGTCAATAATAATAGCCCATTCGCCAGTCAGAGCATCCGGTGTAACACTAAAATCAATTTCTCCGGCATTTGTATCCCTGAGGTTTTTAAAAGTGATAGTGAGAGATTTGATTTCCTTATCATCAGTAGCCTGTCCGGCGAGCATAAAGTAGCTTCTAACAACATCACCGGCCTTAGGAACAGGCTTATAATTCGGATCAGCAGGATCGTTAGATGCTTCATATACCTTAAGCTTCGGCGCCTCTGTATCTACTGCAGCACCAAGACCAATTTCCACTTCACATGAAGCCCAAAAAATACTAATAACAGCCGTTAAAACAGCAAAAAGTTTACCCTTCTTCATAGTTTATACCCCTATAACTATAAATTTAAAGTTATTCCCTTTAAGAAATTTCAGCTTTTCTAACTTTCTTTGATTGTGAGATTATTTATTTGTACGTTTTTCAAATGTTCCACAAAGCAGGATGTATGTGGAAATGCGTTTTTAATGAATATTTTTATTTACTAACTATCAAAACAAACGGGCTTCTGGTCGAATAAACCTATTTTTCTAATCTCCCAAAAGCCCATTATATGATTATAACACTTTTTTATAAAAATGCAAGAAATAAGGAAATAAGAGATTTCTTAGTTTTTTTCAAAAATATTGCGGTTTTTCTTTAAGTTTTGACTATATTATATATGCATATTCTTGCACTTAATTTTCCGTTTTTTCACAAAGGGACTCCATTTTTAGTTTAGGGACACATTGAGCAAACTGTATGTCTGCCCGTTCCGCAGCAAAATATTGGAGGACATAAATATGTCAAACTCTTCTGATTCAAATCACACCCTCACCCCGGAGGAAAAATGGGAAAAGGCAACCATCGCCAACAACTTCATCTTCTACAAGGTTATGCGTCACAATCCTGATGTCTGCAAGGAGCTTCTTGAAATCCTTCTGGAAATGGAAATTGACCACATTGAAATGCGTGGAGAGGAAACCGTGGAAATTGATTTTGGTAGCAAGGGGATTCGGCTTGATGTTTACGCAAAGAATGCGACACAGGCCTTTAATTTGGAGATGCAGGCGAGAAATACAAGGAACTCAAAGATTCATATGTAATATTTATATGCATTCTGGATCTTTTTGAAAAAGGGCTTGCCTGCTATAGCTTTGAAAATCTGTGCCGTGAAGACTCCAGCATTCGTCTTAATGATCGTGCCTTTAAATACTTTTTTATTGCCAAAAACTGTGATAAAATATTAAACGAAAAGCAGAAAGCCTTTTTACAGCTTGTCCTTGGCCAGAAAGCAAGCGACAATTTTACCAGACGAATTGAGGAACTGACCGAAGAAGCCAAACACAATACCCAATGGAGGCGGCAATATATGGAATGGGAAAGGCAAAGAACCTATGATTTTGAAAATGGAAAGGAAGCTAAAGCCATAGAAGATGCAATTGCGTTGATAGAGAAAAAAATCCCTCCTGAAACAATTGCTGAATGTATAAAGCTTCCATTGGAAAAAGTGCTGGAACTGAAAAAGGGTATTTTTGTAGAAGTCTAAATAATCTAAAGACAATGAAGAAGGCAAACTGGATGGTGCACACAAAAATGCTGTTGAAAATGCAAAAAACTTTTTAAGGATGAACATATTATCGCACGAACAGATTGCACAGGGCACCGATTTGCCTCTAGAAGAAGTCCAAAAACTGGCAGAAGAAATTAAATAATTAAAACTCCGTAGAATACTTAGCAAATTCACGATGTAGAAAACATTTTTAAGGATCGTTTTTGGACATAAAACAAAAGAGCACCTAGCCTGGATGACAAGGTGCTCTTTTTGATGTTATATCATTGTCGGGCGAGACCCGACAATCTCTTCCTACTCCTTGCGGAGGTATACACAGTCGAAGCGGCTGCTCACGTAACCGATTGCAAGCTTGCTGTTGTTAGTTGTACCGTTATCGGTATAGGTTGCACCATCTGTTACATCCATAGCAAGAGTGATGCGATTTGCAGTTGCAGGAGTATTACATGGAACTGTCATAGTATCCCAGTTTGATGACTGAAGATGTGGATTTGTGACTGTTCCAGCAGGAGCTTCATAGTACGCAACCTTAATTGCATCCTCGGTAGAGTCATTTGTAGGATCGTAGTAAGAAATTACAGGACCTGCAGCAGCTCCACTTGCTGTTGGAGTTGTAAGTTTTATGTCTGTCCAGGTTCCTGGGCTACCGTTGTTGTCTACACAAACACCTGTGAATGTATATGAACCATAAGAACTACGGGCACCATAAATATAATATAATGCGCTATTTTTAGAATCCTTACATGCAATATGAATGTTATTGCCACCATCAAGAACAAGACTTACATATTCACCAAGGCGGAGTTCCTTAAGTTCATTGTCATTAGTAACGGCTATACGAGTCCATGCATTTCCTTCTGTTGTAGAAGTTGGATATGGTTGTCCTTCTGCAGGCTCTTCAAGAACTGGTGTATTAGTATTTACTGGATTTGTTGTACTCCAATTTGCAATTGCAGATGTTGCAAGCATAAGACGTCTGTTTGTTGTATCGTAATAAGCAATTACTGGTTTACCAGAACCTCCGTTTGCTGAAGATTCAATAGCAATATCAGACCAGAGACCTACATTAAGATTTGAATAAGTTCCTCCAGTCTGCAAAGTATCATATCCAGCTACAACAAAACCACCATTCTTGTAGTATGGAGATTTTACACCTGTAGTTCCTGAATAATTACCATTCAATCTAATACCTTCTGTCGCATATTTAGTTCGAGGATTATTACCATTGTAATTACCAGCCATGGCCCATTTCAGACACTTTGCATAACGGTCATAATATGTAATATAGGCTTCACCTGCAGAAGATACTGCAATTCTCACATTAAGGAATTGATTAAACATTTCATCAAATCCATCACTTGAATTTGCAGAATCAGGGTTTGTACCTCCTGCACCCATTCGTTCAATTACATATTTCATACTAGTTTCACTACTATTAGGATTTGAAGAACCACTTTGTCCATTGAATGAAGAATGTCCATTTTTGTTAATAACGAAGTTACGTCCCCATCCTCCTCCGGAACCTTGCCAACAGTCAACTATTACATTATATCTGTTACCATCTGAGTCTGTAGCAACATCATAATATGAAATAGGGTCTCCATATCCATTGTTATTTCCGGTGGTGTTTTGACAACTTGTTTCGGTTGGAGCATTTTCGCCACTTGTAGGGTTTGGAGCATTTCCAGAACTTCCGGTACCAGTTGTATTTGCATAACTAGCATATGTTCTAGAACCCTGAGTTCCCCATCCTCCATATAATCTATGTTGTTTTTTACCAGCATTTGGAACTTTATCCATAGACGGAGAAATAGGGTCATTTGAATAGTAGAAATACTCATCATTCTTCCAAGTATTCAAATAAACATCGTCGTACCATTCATCGCCAGAGTAGTCGCTTTCCATTTTGTTGTAATCGCTGTCAGCATTAAAGTTATTTATAGAAGAAATACTATTGGTAACAACTTTAATGTAACCGGAAGTTGTTGGAGCAGCAAAAACCATTGTATTACTATTATTTGTATAATTAGTTCTTGTTTTTGTTGTAATACCAGTTCCATTCGTTGAACCATCTTGAGCTGCTGTTGTTTGCAGTTTTATTCCTTTAGTTGTATCAGTTGTTGATGTTGCAGTACCTGGTAAATTGAAGCCTGTAATTACTAGGTCTTCTCCCACTATTCCATTTGTACCTGAGTAAATTACAACCTGATACTTTCCTCTGCGTGAACGATGAGTTTTTGTCTTAGCATCTGGACGGTCAAGTCCTGAGATATATGGAACAATATCCATGCGATAATTACCTGTAAGAACTCCTTCCGTTACAGTAATGTTTGGAGCAGTACCCGTCTTTGTTACTGCACCAGAATAGCCTGTACCGGTAACTGCTGCTTCATTTGCAGTATAAATAGCTGAACTAGACGTATTATTCCACTTTGGTGTACCACGGTCTGTAGCGGTTGCCGTGATTTCAACATCATTTGCAGTTACAGTAATATTTTCTGCATTTGTATCGGTAACCTTTTCTGTATCGATATACAAAATCCAGTGAACAACATGACCAAACTCTTGAGAAGTATACGGTACTGATTGAGTAGAAAGATATTCTTTTTTATTACCTCCAACAGTTTTACCTAATTCTTCTACATTATCTGTAACTTTAGCAGGCAGGTCTGAGAACAATCCTGTTTTTACAAGTTCGCCAAAAGTTGCCTGTTTTACAGCAGATGCCCAACCAGTTGTTGAATTAATTGAGCCATCATTATTGAGAGCTGTTACTGTCCATGTTCCATTAGCTGTATTATAAGTTGCAATTGATGTGTCTATCTTTCCAAGTCCACCCATAGATTTTCCAAACTGAACATTTATTGCTCTAAGTAAAGTATCGTCTTGAGCAATACCTTCTATCTTTATCTTACCGGAAACCTTAGGATCAGCATCATACGTACCAGTTGTTCCAGAATATGATGTTGTAGTTACCCAATCCTTTGCAAGCTCAATATGACCGTTATCCTTGCTCTGACCAAAGAGGCTGTTGTCAGTTTTACTGTTCCAATAGAACGGCAAAATATAGTTCTTAGCTTTGTTTGTTTCGCGCAGAGCAATATCCATTATTACATTGAGAGTTGCATTATTACTTGTCCCTTCTTCTGCTGTCTTACCAGGAGTTGAGTCGCTAAAGCTGAATTCAAACTTCTTGGATGTACCATCGTGGATACCGCCCGTTTTACCAACAGCCCCCAAATCTTCTCCATCTGTTTTTCCAATGAAGTCTGAAACAGGAAGACTAATATTATGTGTAAGCGTAGCAACAGCATCTGTTGTTCCTGTTGTGATTTCGACTGGAGCTGATTTTGTATATTCTGCAGTTGTCTCCCAGTTCTGACCACTAGTGTGCTTATAAACCTTGTAGGTATAATAGATTTTTCCATTACCACCAACAAGCTCTGGCTTAACTTCTGTAAGCCCCTTTACTGTAAGTGCAGAAATTGGATTATCTGTATTTTGTACAGGTAAGGTTACATTTGTAACTTCAAAACCAGATTTATCGTAACCCAGTGCATAAATGTTTGAATAAAGTTCATTCTCAGCAGTAAACTCTTCATTTCCTACACTACCGTCACCGTTTTCATCTGTTCCAATTCTCATACCGGCAATTCTAGGCGCATTATTTGAAACTACAAAAGACTTGTCTGTCTGTTCTAAATCTGTCTGTTCCTCTGTTGAAGGAGAAGCCCATTCTGAATAATTACCAGCTTCGTCAAATGCTACCAAATGTAATGTTATTGGACCATCAGGCAGGTTCTTTGAATTGATAGAGGCATCGAAATTCCAGTTTGTTCCCTGCTTACTAAAAGATTCTGTAATAAGATCTCCATCATCTGAAACACGGCTACCATAATAGCCATAGCCATAACCCTGCTCAGAACTTGTTAAACCAGCATTTTTATCTCCACTATCTATTACATTGCAGACAGCAAACAGAGCGTCAACATTTTCACCATCACCTGGTGCTTCGTTCAAAGTAACAGTAACTGTTTCATTGCTTTCTGTAACATTATCTACTGTAACATCATCTATCAGATAAATAGCTCCATTAATCTTTGCAAGTCCTTTCTTATGAATATTTTTTGTGGCTGTTTGAATTGCTGTAGTTGAAGCATTATATGTAAAAGTTTTATTAGAAAGATTTCCTCTAATTGAATGCCAGTACAAACCGTCTTCTTTTGTCAATGAAGTATAATCAACAATCATATTTCCAGAATTAGTATCATCTATATCATTATTCTTGTGATAAATCATTACATCGAACAAATCGCGTGTAACAGCATTATCTCCTGTAGCATGTTTACTATAGGTTGAACTATCTAATTCTTTTAATCCATAACTCAAATCACGGGTAAAATAGAAAGCAATACGCTTTACACCTGATTGAATAACCTCTGTTACTCCTGATTCATCTTCAACCTCTACACTTTCCTCTTTAGCAATTGCACCAAAGGTATAGAAGCCATTAGAGTTCTGAACATTTCTTTCAAGCCTTATGAGAGAATCACCTTCAGTTTTAAGAACTGGAGCCTTATTATCGTAAGTTACAGAGTAACTAGGTTCTGACTCCAATCCTGTATCTGTTAATTCTTTGATTTTGAATTTTATTGTACTTGTACCTACAGAATTCTCAGCTTTGCTTCCGAGAGGAACACTGAACTTATAGTTGTAATTTGTACCATTTTGTGTTACAACTTCTCCGTTTTTCTTAAACCAGTAATTTGTATCTGTATTATCAGTAAACTCTTTACCATTTGAACTTGAAGTATTCTTTATTCCATCTTTTCCGTTATGTTCAATAAGAGCAATACCAGAATCATCATCCTTGATATTTCCAATCAAATACCAGATATCAGAAATTTTAACATCCTGACTGTAAGGTTTTCGTGCAGAAATATTACCAGAAGAATCATACTGAACAAGCTCAAGGCTAGACTGCTCTACATAAGGCTTTCTTGAGTCTATGATTATTGTTTGCGTTGCAGGAAGACTCTTATGTGGTGTAGAATCTCCATCAGTTGCATATACAGTAATGTTTAAGGTTGCAGTTTTATCATTACCAGTTGCATTGAATTCACTCTTACTGTTGATTGTCTGGCTCCAACCAGAACCCTTTACTTCTACCATAATACCGTAGTCAGTAATGTTTTCTTCTTCGTTTTCTATTACGGAAGCAATCTCATCAATTGTTTTCTCTGTATTACTCTTTATATGACCAAGTTTGTAGTTATACTTTCTCTTTGAACTGTCACTTTCATCGGCAGTATTGAGGAATGCCAAATCTGTTGCATTAAAGCTTCCGTTTTCGCCCTTGTGTATCTGAATCCAAACATACTTAGCTGCATTATTATCTGTTGCAGTACCAGTCATTCGGATTGTACCACTAAGGATAGGAGGTGTAGATGTCGGGTTACTTTGCTCGTCAACACCTACAGTATTTGTAGGATAAGATATTTCTACAATTGGTCGCTCGCCCTGTGGGTCAATGTTGAGTTTCTGTTTTGCAACAGCTTCGTTACCAAAATCATCTACAGCCTTAATCCAGAAGTAAACAGGTGTACGTGCTTCATACGGATTAGAAGTATCTGCAATTGCATCAGCTGTTGTAATTCCAAGGTATGACTCTGTAAGATAAGTACCGAGTTTATCAGTATGATCTTCACCGTCTTTTTCATCAAAATATACATACCACTTAAGACCTGTATCTTCCTGTTCAAGCTTTGTCCACTTTGTTGCAAGAACTGTTGTTCCATCAGAATCTTTTTTGATTTCATCACCAGGAATTACATTAATCGTATCTTCTGGATTAACAGAATAAAGGTTTTCTTCATCTGGTATCTGTGGTTTATTTTCACCTTCTGATTTCATCTTACAGTATCTTGAAACTGCATAGTATAATGTAACATGATTTTCGCCTGTTATATCACCACGGAGGGTTTCTTCCTGGCCAATAAGATTAGAAGGCTGTGAAATTGAAATTTTAGGACTTATGTTATCTACATTTATAGAAAGAGTCTGCTCATATACCATTTCAGCATCATCTTCTACGCTCAAACTAATTTCTTTTATACCATTAACTGCTTCACCATTAATTGCGTTTACAATTTCAATTTCGTCAGATGTCCAAACATGTGAGTCAGCATCATTATGACTATTATCTGCACAAGTAAAATTAACAGCTGTAGTGACTCCGTTAAGTGCCGTAGTTGTAACTGCAGCAGAATTAATTCCCTGTACAGAAGAAGCACTAAGGCTAATCTTAAACTTATTATATCTTAATGAACTTAATGTTCTTACATCATTAGTAAATGCACTCCATCTGTCAGCATCAGTTTGATTTGCCAGAGGCACTTTCTGTGCATCATAAACAGAGTACTGAATATTTGATACAGCTGGTTTTTGAGTTACAATATTTATACTAAGCGTACCAGAACGACCTGTCGTTCCATCCGTTATTTTTGGAGTTTTTACTGTTAAGCCTTCAATTGAAGTTCCTGTTGAATTAAATGTAGTATTCTTCTTGTCTGTAATCTGGAAATTAATTGTATGTTCACCATCATTTCCATTTACTGTAATTGAAGAACCTGTAAGTTGTGTCCAATTTGTTGCATTATCAACTTTATATTTAACTTCACTAACTCCATCATCATCAGAAGCTGAAAGATACAGTGTTTTTGTACTCTTAAGATATGGAATTCCACTTGCCGGTAATGCAATGTTAGACAAAGTAATTACAGGACGATCTGTATCCTGGTCTACAACAACCTCAATAGGTTCAGATTCGGTTGTGTTACCTGCAGAATCTTCTACAACAGCACGGAGTTCGTAAGTTGCTTTATCTGTAAGATTTGTAGTATCAAAGCCGCTTACAACAAAGCTTTCGCTACTGGCAATTTTAAAGTCTGGCATGAGGGTTATTGTTATTTCAGCCCAGCCGTCTGGATTTTCTTCTGTATAGGTAACTGCGTCTCCTTGAGCATCCTTAGTCATCCTATATTCAATCTTGGTTACTTCAAACTTGTTGCTAAGTGTTTCTCCAATCTTATCAGAAGCTTTTCCTGTAAGTTTAATGGTTCCGTTAATCTGAGTTCCTTCTGCATTATCAGCATCATCAGGATCATCCAGTTCAATTGTTGGAGCTGTTGTATCTACTACTACCCTTGCAACCTCAACCTTTGTCCAGTTACCAGAACCGGCCTTATCGTAAGCTTTTGCATAAATTGATGTAGTTCCAGTTTTATTTGCAAGTATTGTTGCATCAAGAGGATATGACCAGGTACTTTCACTTACATTTGCTCTACCAAGCTCTGTTTCTTTAGTTACTGTTGGATCAATAATTACAACCTTAGCTACACCAGCGCCTCCATCATCATCAGAAACTGAACCACTTAAGTTTATAGTTGTTCCAGAAGCAGCATTTGTATACAAGGTTTCTGTTGTATTAGATGTCAAAGTTGGGGCTGTTCGGTCTACATTCAATGAGTAACTCTGAACACTATCAATAGCTATATTTCCAACATTATCCTCTACCGCAAGAACAAGATAGTTCGAGCCTTCATTGAAACCTGTAAGTTTTTCGCTAAAGTTTGTAGAAATACTCTTGTAATACTTATAAATAGGAGTTTCTTCTGTTCCAATATTAATACTATCTGTATCTGGTGTTGTATCATTAGCTGGCATTGTACTGGATTTTGTGAAGAATACACGCTTTGATTCTTCACTCTTTAATGAGAAACTGCCATCGGAACCACTTCGAACAGAAGCCGCAGTAGCTGCTGTTGCTTCTGCCAGTTTAGAGAATATCTTATAATAGATTATTTTTACACCACTACCTGTTATGCCATCCCTTATTACAGGATCATCAAATCTACCTCGAATATCTATAGAAGTTTCGTTTCCAAAAGTACCAGCAGAATATTTTCCTCCAACACCCTCATCAAGAGCAGGAATCCAAACAGGAATCCAAACAGTTCCACTAGCAGGTGCTCCATCATCTCTATTCTGATTACCTACACGGAAATACAAATCCTTAGAACTTGCATCAAGCTCATGTTTTGCAGAAGGAGCTTCTACGTCGAAATTAATTGTAACTGTTTGTGTTGCTACATTCTTTGCCTTGTCTGTTACAGTTACTACTGCTGTAGCACTTGTAGCTAAAGCTTTCCAAGCATTTTTGTTTGTATCATCCGCGAGTGTAAAGTTCCAGTTGTTCAAACTTCCATTTCCACCTGCATTAATAACAGGAGCTATTGTAGTTGCTGTACCGGCAGAGTTCTTAATTACAACAGATACAGTTTCAACTCCAGTATTATCAGCTGCAACACCCGTAAGCTTGAACTCAGTATTTGTATTGTTTGTGTAATAAGTTTCTGATGATGCAGAAGGTTTATATGCTCCATTCAAGGAAATGTTACTTATTGTTGGTGCAGTATTATCATATATAATAGTAAATGGAGTTACTTCCTGTGAAGCATTATTAAGCTTGTCTTTACCCTTTATAGACAGTTGTCCACCAACTTTCGGTGTAAATGTCGTTGTCCAGGTATTTTCAGAATAAGTAACTTCAGGAGTAATTGATGTGCTACCAACTTTGAATGTAAGAGAATCAACACCAGCACCTGCATCTGAATAAGAACCTGAAACTGTGAGTGTCTTTGAACCATTGACATGAACACTATCTGTAATTGAGGCTGTAGTTCCACCATCATAACTGTAGCTTGTAGCAGTCAATTCTGGTGCTGTTGTATCTACGTGAACTGTGAGTGTATTATTTGTCAACCAAGAATCAGTTACGTTATTCCAATCTACATCATCTGTATTCTTGTTACCTGCCTTATCTGTTACTTGGATATAGATTGTGTTTGCACCCTGTGATGTACAAGAGATTGTACCCGTAAAGGTATCTCCGCTCTTACTGAGAGTATTCCAGTTAGAATGGTCTGTAGAACATTCAATTGTCTGTACACCTGCAGTTGCATCTGAACCAGATATTGTGACAGGAATCTGAGTTGTCTTATACCAGTCTACGTTGTTGATTGTCTGCTTGAGGCTAGCTGCAACTGTTCCTATTACCTTTGTAGAAACACTAGGTTTCTGGGTATCATATACAACGGTTCTGCTCAATGTTGATTCTTTTCCTGAATTATCTTTTGCAGTAATTGTATATGTATATGTATCATCATCAGTTCCATCAGAAGCAAGAGTTATAGTTTCTGACCAAGCACTTGTACTAACGTTTACAGTTGGATGATAAGTATTTGTTCCGTCTGAAATTGTTACAGGATTTGTTGTTGCAAGTCCTGAACCACCATCACTAGCTTCTCCGGTTAATGTGAAGGCTGCATTCTTATACTGTGTTCCAACATCAATACCTGTTTCTTTTAGTGTTGGGCTGTTTACGTCAACCTTAACAACTCGATGAATTGCACTTGTAGTTACCGTACCATTTGTATCAACTGCGGCAATGTAGAGGTTCTTGTCTGTTCCTTCTTCACCGTTTACTGTGAAGTTCCAGCTTGCTGTACCACTTGCCTTTCTCCAAATTGGATGTTCTGCATCTGAACCTGTCCAAGAAGAATCTGTTGTTGTTGCACTTGTTGGTATAGCTGGCATACTTGCAGCACCAAATGAATACCATACCGCATGTGTTCCCGTTCTATCTTCAGAAGTACCATTTATCTTAACGTTGAGTGCGTTCTGATATTCTGACAAATCAGGAGATGTTATTTTGAGCACAGGAGCAGACTTATCTACAACGATATTACGTCTGATTGTGCTTACCTTGCCAACCTTATCTGTTGCAGTGATTGTGTATTCATAATCACCTTCATCAAGAAAAGAAATATTTATTTCATATGACCAACTACCATCTTCTGCAACAGTAGGATACAAAGGAGTTGCCCCACCGGTAATTGTTACAGGATTTGTTGCTGCAAGTCCAGAGCCTGCATCACTTGCACTTCCACTAAATGTAAAGTTTGCATTCTTAGATTGAGTACCTGTACCAATACCTGTTTCTGTGAGTACTGGGTTGTTTACATCAACCTTTACAACAGCCGAAATTGTACCGCTTGTAGTTACCGCACCGTTTGTATCAACTGCGGCAATGTAGAGGTTCTTGTCTGTTCCTTCTTCACCGTTTACTGTGAAGCTCCAGCTTGTTGTACCGTCTGCCTTTTTCCATCCTGTCCAAGTATCATCAGTCCATTTACTCTCTGCACTCCAATTAGCCTTTTTGTCACCTTCTGGTAAACTAGGCATGTCTGCGGCACCAAATGAATACCATACCGCATGTGTTCCAGACTTATCTTCTGAAGAACCGTTTACCTTAACGCTTGTTGTGTTCTGGTAACCTGATAAATCAGGAGATGTTATTGCAAGTGTTGGAGGCGTTGTATCAAGCAGGATGTTACGTCTGATTGTACTGTTCTTGCCTACCAGGTCGGTTGCAGAGATTGTGTATTCGTAGAGACCATCTGTGTGGTTAGTGATTGTTATAACTTTGTAATCACCATCTACAGCTTCGGTAAAGTCCGTTCCAGAAGTCAAAGCTTCATTATCCTTACGTATTGTTACAACAGGGTTATTAGCTGCAAGTCCGTAAGATTCAGTTACTTTATACTTAAACTCGTATGCACGAGTCTTAGTCTGAGTCATACTTTCTTCAAGAATATCACTATCAAGAACTGTCTCAATTTCCGGTGCAGCCATATCTACATCGAATATCTGAGAAGCTGCACTTGAAACGTTACCTGCGGCATCTACTGCGTAAACTACAACCTTATACTGACCTTCTTCACGTCCATCACCTGTAGCCCCCTTAGGCTTGAATGCCTGTGAGAAGAACCAGTTATAATCACCAGAAGCCTTATCAAAACCTTCACCTGTCCAAGCGCTGTCGAAAGTTGTATTTGCTGTTGGAGCAGCTGGGTTTGATTCATTCTGACCAATAATCTTATACCAAACAGAAGAAACTCCTGTGTATCCATTTGCATTATCTTCGGCTGTTCCAGCAAATCTGAAGCTTACTACACTAATTGCGTTCAAGCCAGTATTAGAGCTAGGTGAGCTTGGACTTGTAATTCCTGTAATTTGAGGAGCAGACTTATCAATTGTTGCCTTGAAGGTCTTTGTTACAGACTTAGCAGAAGCCTCTGTGATGCTTGTATCATTACCAGCAATATCGGTTACAGTTATTTTGTAGATGTATTCACCTGAACCAATATCTGAAAGAGTTGTACTTGCAAGTCCTGTTACTGAATCTATATTACCAGGATCACGTGGAAGAGCAACAGCTGTTTCCCAGAGTCTTGTCTGAGCATCTATACCAGTTATTCTTTCTATTTCTACTTCTGAGCCATTGTTAATTTTCTGCGTAATAACAATTTCTTTTACACCGTTACTATCGTATGCTTTTCCACTTAATTTAAACTGTCCATTTACATTAAATACAGGTTCACTTGTTGTTGTACTTAAACTAACAGCAGAACCTCCGGCAGGAGTATATTTAACAGGATTTGTATTATCTTCCAATGTCGGTTCAGCCTTATCGTAAACAAACTTCTTAGTAAATACTGTACTTACATTTCCAACTTCATCGGTTGCACGTACACAGAGAGTCTTAATTCCTTCTGTACTAAATACATTATATTCGCTGAATACGATTGTTGAGTTCCAGCTTGTAAGACCGAGTGCTTCAGTCCAGCCAGTTTCCGATGGAGTTGCCCCGTTATTTACAATCTGTACTTCAATCTTCTTTAATCCTGAACCAGAATCCTGTGCTGTTCCTGTGAACTTGTATGAAACGCCTTCTGTAGAACTTGTTGTTGGAACTGTTGCACTTAATACTTCAGGATTTGTTGCATCATAAACAACATTTATAGAATACATGCTTGAATTACCGGCAGCGTCTTTTACGGTAATTGCATACTTGTGATTTCCATCTGTTGTTACACCAGTTTTAGTCCATGCGTTTGAAGAAAGTGTTAAGGTGTCTGTAGCATTATTATCAACCTTAACCTGTACGCTACCCATTGCTTTATTTTCTGTTACGGTACCACTTAAAGTATATGCACCACGGGCATAGTAAGTTTCCTGGTTAGCAAGAGTTGTTATTGAAGTAAGTCCAGAAGCACCTGATGCATATAATCCACTTCCTGTAAGACTTGTTGTTGGAGCCTGATTATCTACAAATACTCTGCTACTAGTTTTTGTATTTGTTCTTCCTGCACGGTCTAAAGCAGTAACCTTTACATAGTATTCGCTGTCATTTTCAAAATCAAAGCCTGTGTAAGACCAGTCATATTTTCCTGTGCCTGAATTATAGCTTGGAGATAAAGTTTCTCCGGCTGCATTGCTTATGCGGACATCCTCTGTTTCGGTACCCTGTTTAACTCTGTAAACCCACAATGTTGCCTTATCAAGATTTGCTTCCTGAATAGTTCCCCTGAACAAATATGTTGTCTGATTTGTAGAAGCAGCAGCTGATGGTGTTGTGATTGTTACAACAGGGTCATTAAGGTCTACGAATACAGATTTGTAAATTGCTGTAGAAGCACGGCCGGCAACATCATAAGCCCTAATTACAAGCTGATGTGTTCCGTCTTCAAAGTAGTTAGCTTCAGTAGAGTTATCATTTCCTGCAACAAAGGTTGCACTCCAGTTATCGGTATCAGGAGCATTTTGTGCTGTATGTGCTGTAAGAGAAATAAAGTCACCTGTTTTCCAGTTATCATTCCAAGGAGTTGTATCTGTTGTTCCGCTAATCTTATAGCTGTAAGTTTTATTTTTAGTTTGGTCTTCAATTTCTATTCTGGAAAGTCCATTATTATCCCAGGCTTTACCTGTAAGAGTAAATGATACATTGTTTCCTGTTGGTCCGGTAACTGTATCTGTTTCTTCAAGTCCAGGAGCAGCAGAGTCGTATGAGAATGAAACAGAAACCGGAGGATTTGATTCGTTTCCAAACTTATCTTTTGCCTTTAAGTAAAGCGTTACCGGTCCTTCCTCAGTTACCATTGTTGCAATATCAACACTCCAGTTCATTCCGCTTGTCCAGTTTGTATCAGCCCAGGTAGTGTTATCTATAGAATATTTTACTTCTGCAATACCAATACCAGAGTCTCTTACTGTTCCGTTTGCATCTGGAACTGTTGGATAATAAGTATCTTCCGGAGATGAAATTACAATTTCCGGAGCCTTTGTATCGTAAGCAACTGTAAGACTGTAAGAAGTTATGTTTTCTGCTTTATCTTTTACTGTAATTGTGTAATTATTTGTTACTTCTGTACCTGTTGTAAAGGCTGCAGGTGTATATGTCCAGTCTGAACCTGTGAGGGTTACTGTTTTTGTTGTGCCGTTTTCTTTAAGAACTAAGCTTTCAAAGTTAGCATCTGTAATTGTTCCGCTTAAAGTATAAGAAGATAGAGCATATTTCTTTTCTATTTCTTCAACTGTACCATTAGACAAAACTGCTTCAGCAGCAGTTCCATTAGCTTCATACAAAGATGTTCCGTTTACGGTTGTCTTTGGAGCTGTTGTATCTACTGTAACAGAACCACTTGTATAGTTTGATGTATTTCCAGCTTTATCTTTTGCAATTACCTTTAATTTATATGAAGCCTGGCCTAAGTCGTATACTTTCCAGGTCCATGCACCGGTTGTACGGTCTGGAGAAAGAGTAGTTGTTGAAGTTGCTGTTGTTTCATTGTTCTTATAAAGTTCTGCTTTTACTTCATCAAGGTTTGCATCTACTGCAGTTCCGCTAAACTGGATATTTACGCTGCTCTGGTAAGCCATTGCTGCATTCGAAGCAGGAGAAACTGTTACAACAGGAGCTACCATATCCTTACAAACTGTATATGTGTTTACACCGCTTGTTTTTCCTACAATATCAGTTGATTCAATTGTAAGTGTTACAGGAGTACCATCGCTTGGAATAGCATCTTCGGCAAGTGTTGCACTCCAGGAACCGTTTGAGCTTACAGCTGAAGCATTTATAGAAGCAAGTACTTCATTTGCAGCTGTATCGCCAACAGCAGTTTTCTTAATTACAACTGCACCGGTTTCTTTTAATCCGTGTGTATCAATTGATTTACCTGTGATTGTGAGAGTATTTGTACTGAAATAATAAGTTTCACCCGCAATATTTACATCTGTAACTGAAGGTGCACCCATATCTATCCAGAAATGTCTTGAAACTGGAGCTGTAACTGTGTTACCAGCTTTATCTGTTGCCTTAACAAACAGATACCATTCACCCTGTTCCAGACAATTTGTTTCTGAAGCAGCAGTTAAGGTTTTTGTAATTTCCCATTCACCGTTTTCGGCATTTTCATTTGTCCAGCCGGAAGCAGGAGCTGTTGAACTGTGTGTAAATACATAGCTGTAGCTTGCAATTCCAGAACCATTGTCCTGTGCTGTTCCAATAAACTTATATGTAGCATTAGATATAGCATTAGTACCTGTAGCCTGTTCATCTGTTGCAGGTGTTGTTATTGTGAGAACCTCTGGAGCTGTTGTATCTACTAATACAGAACGTGTAAGCTTTGTCTGTTTTCCTGCTAAGTCTTTTACAATAATTGTAAAGTTGTGTCTTCCGTCTGCAAGAGTATTTACTTCTGATCCAAGTGATATAGTCTTTGACCAGGTCAATGTGTCTTCTGATTCAGTCATATCTGAACTGGCAATTGTCCATCTTGATTCTTCATTTGCACTGTCGGTAATTTCAATAGAATCAATTCCGTTTGTATCGCCAGCAGTTCCCTGTAAAGTTATATTTGTATTTACAGTTGCACCTGATTCGCCAATTCCTGTTTCTGTAAGAGTTGGATCGCTTCTGTCATAATTGAAAGTAATTTGTGTTACTGCAGATTCGTTATTAAGAGCGTCTTTAATCTTAAGCTTGAGAGTTTTACTTCCTTCTGTTAAGCCTGTACCGGTTATTTCTTTTGTCCAGCTTGAACTGGCTGCTACAAGTTCTGTTGCCGGTTCACTGCCATCGAGAGAATAATAAATTGAAGTTGCACCAATTCCTGTGCCGTCATCAGCTGTTCCATAAATTGTAAGTGGGAAGCTGTTTACAACAGCTCCATTTTGGAGTGCTGAAGCTGCAACATTTACAGAAGGAGCTGTTACATCATAATAAACCTGATATTCTTTTTTTGTCTGATTTCCAACTGCATCATAAGCTGTAATTGCAAGTGTTGTTGGTGTGTTTGCTGTAAAGCTTGAAGCAGGAATTGTCCAAGTATTGCCAGTAATTGTTGGCTGAATAACTTCTGAACCAAGCTTGAACTCTATTTTAATTTTTTCCGGTTCATTTGTATCGGTTGCTGACGCTGTACCTGAAAGGTCGCCCTTAAAGTAATAAAGGCCTGACTGTGAAATACAAGTACTGCTTGTAGTAATTGCAGATGTTAAAGCAGGATCATTCATATCTACTTTAAAGTTCTGTACAACTACGTCAGATTCGTTTCCGGCTTCGTCTTTTGCTTTTAAATACAGGTTCCAGCTTCCTTCGCAAAGGGCTGTAGAGTTTGCTGCAATAGTATTTCCAGAGGTAAGATCTTTGTAGAAGCTAAAGTTAGATGCTTTTGATGCAACGTCTGTCCAGGCTACATTAGCGGCATTTTCGCCAGCTTTTACAAACTTATATGAATAACCGCTAATACCGGTTCCATTTCCATCATTCAAAGTACCTGTAATACGGGTTGTGTCTCCGCTTACAATTTCGTCTGCAGAAGGACTTGTAATTGCTACAACTGGAGCTTCAAGGTCAATTGAAACCTTATAAGCTGCAGAAGTTTCTTTTTTTACACCGGTCAAGTCGGTTACAGAGATTGTAAAGGTGTAATCATCTGTTGCTACAAGAGCTTCGTTAGTGCTACCAGCTTGTGTATTGCGTGGAAGGTTACCAACTGTCCATTCGCCTTTATCATTAATATTTTCAATAGGGATTTCGATTGTTACTGCATCTTCTCCTACACCTTTAACTTGTGTTAATTTCAGAGAAGCAGCATCTATTCCGTAGGTGTCTGTTGCTTTACCGGAAATTGCAAAAGCTTCGCTTATAAAGAACTCGCTCTTTATTTGCTGAGCTGCATTGTCACCCATCTTATAGCTTTGTACTGTAAGTTCTGGGCGACCTGTATCATAAACAAAAGAACTCTGCTTAACTTCGCTTATGTTTCCTGCTTTATCAATTGAGCGTACTTCTATTTTCTTTGAGCCTTCTTTTGCAAATATTGTCTTTAATGCTTCATCTTCCTGAAAAACTACAGTGTGTTCCCAGTTGCTTGTGTTACCTACAGAAATCCAGCCGGAATCAACAGTATTTTCGCCTGCAACGTAAGAAAGCTTCATCTGAACATCTGCAATTTCTGAGTTTGTAGCTGAATCGCCAGCAGAAACTGTACCTTTGAAGGTAAATGAGCTCTTTTCTGTTACATTTACGTTTGGAACTTCAATTTCGCCTACTGTTGGGCGTTCATTATCTACCTTAAAGTTGATTTCTTTTGTACTTGTAAGATTGTTGCTTCCTGTAAGAATATATTTTATTGTTCCAGAAACAGCTCCAGTTTCCGGTGTATACTTATCGGTATAGTCTGAGAGTCTGTGATCATCGCTGATTTTTAATACATCAACTGGTTCACCATCATTAACTATTCTTGAAAGTCTGTAAGGTGCATCTCCTGCAAATGCCATTTCTACAGAAAATGTTTTTACTGCATTTTCGTCTACTAAATCAGGTGCTTCTGTAGTATTTACGTTTGTTGTAATCCATTCTGGAGTAATTGTCTTAATTGTAAGAGATGGCGCTGTTCCGCTTTCTACGAGCATGAATCCAAGAATTGAATCGGCATTCTTTACAGGAACGGCTTTTTTATCCCAACCCTGTACACCAAAAAGGTAATAATTGTTGGCAGCCAGTTCTTTGTTGTTTGCTGTAGGTTCTTTTGTGGTGAGGTAAACGGTAAACTTGTAAGTAGAACCTATTTTTGAAATAAGGTTCTTTCTTGCGGCAATTTCTTCTGCATTATCTTCTTCTGAAAGGATTGCTGAGCCGTCTTTATCTGTTAACGGACGTACAAGCCAGATTTTTTCTGCTTCGTCAGCTTTTACTACATTTCCGTTTGAATCTATTGGATTTCCTTCGAAATCTGCCTGTAAAAGATAGAGACCAAGGTTGTCCTGAATAAGCGGTGTCTGGTCAAGACCAGGGTAAACTTCTACAACTACGGTCGAGTTGTTTGTTATTTTATTGTTATCATCATCGAAAACTGTTCCGTTTTCCATCTCTTCCTTATCCAAAGCCTCATGACCAGAAACCTTGAAATAAGGATTGTTCTTAGGATTTAAAGACAGGAAGCCTCTTGTTTCTTTATAAGCTTTGTTTTCGAGGTCTTTTTTAGCATCATCTGGGGAAATAGATTCATTTTCACTTCTTGAACCATCATCTTCATAAGAACCGTTCAGAAGCTTATAGGCGTTTGTCATACCATAAGAGTCGAAAACACGATTATACAGCTCGCCTTCGTACATATAGAAGTATTCTGCTTTGTTTCCAACTAAATCGTCTGCAGTTATATTTTTTCCATCTACAGGGTATTTTCTTGCATTATCGTAAACAGTGATTTCGCAGAAGAACTTTTGGGTTCCGGCTTCATCATCATCACCATAAATAGCGGTATAAGCTTCGTCGCCAAAGGAAGCTATTGTTGTACTGAAGTCTGAATCAATTTTTATACGTTTCTGAGCTTCATCCTTTGCATTAAGAGTTGAATACTTGAGGTTTCCATTCAGGTCGTAAATGTCTACAGAGATGTATCTTCGTTCACAAGTGTCGGCAACGTGACCTTCTACAACAAAATCCTGTCCGAAAGAGTCAAATTCGTTAGAAGTTGTGTATTTTTCTGGGTCCGAACCTGTTGGAATAACAGCTGAAGGACGTGTAATGGCAATTACTGGTGCAGTATTATCTATTGTATACTGTCGTGTACGGATTGTTTCTCGGTCAACAGAGTCTTTTATGGTTACGGTTATTTCGTAAGAACCGTCTGGAATAGGAGTTTTGGTATCAAGAGGGTTAATTTCGCAAGACCATACACCTTCTTTCTGGTTAAAAACACCCTGCATTGTATAGCTGAGCGCAGTATTGTCTGTCTGCTTAAGGTCTACAGAAACTCCTGCAATTACACCATCATCGGAACAAGTACCGCTTATGGTAAATACATCCCTTATTACGGCACCTGCAGGAGGATAGTTGATTGCTAACTCTGGAGGTCGGGTATCTACAGAAGATCCAAGTCCAATTTCAACATCACAAGAAGAAAAAGAAATAATAAGTGCTGATAAAATAACAGAAATAAAACCAGCTTTCTTTACAAATCTACCAAACTTCATATACGCACCTCTCTAAAACAAAGTGTATTAACAAGTCATTTGTGCAAATATATTTCACCTAAGCTCAATATATACTATTCCATTTTGTATTATCGGTTTATTTGGTTTACTTTTTTATAAGAAAGATTTTTTGGACTTTTTTGACGTTTATATATGTAAATTTTGGGTAAGAATAATATTCTTAAATAAAGATAAACCCTGCAGTATGAGGATAACACAAAATTTTAATAATGCAATAAAAAAGTGTTATATGTAGATTTTTATCAGTCTTATTTGTCGGGTTTTCCGTTCAATGAATATATACACCCACAATACTGCTGTCTATAAAGCCCGTATTCTGCACTTAGTTCCAGGCTGCGTTTAAAGCCGCCCTTTTTCTTAAAGTCAGAAGGAAGCCATTTTGGGGAAGAATCGGATGTTGAACCGGCAGAAAGTGCACTTTCCTCTGGGTTCTTAGCAATTTCTGTGCCAAGAACGTTTATTTTTTCGGCATCCTTAAACGGACTGATTGAAAGTGTGGTGCAAAAGTAGTCAAATTTGTGTGCAACAGCGTATTCGTACGTTTTTTGAAGACGAAGCTTGTAGCAGAGACGGCAACGTTCACCTTTTTCGGGTTCTTTAGCAAGCTCCGGGTGCTCGCGGGTCTGGACTGCGGTGTAAAAATCTTCGGGATTGTAAGTTTCTTCTATTACTTTAACTCCTTCGGCAGGTGCAAAACGGGTATAAAAGGTCTTTAACTCGTCACGGCGGCGCTCATATTCCTGCTGAGGGTAAATATTAGGATTATAATAGTACACAGTTATTTCAAAATATCGGAAAAGGTACTCCAATACATACGAAGAACAAGGCCCGCAGCAGGCGTGAAGAAGAAGCTTAGGCTTTTTCTGAGGTGAAAGTGTTGAGAGGAGCTCGTCCAGCTGTTTTTGATAGATTGATTGCGGCATTTTACTCACCGTGCAAAGCGGTATCTACACACGAAATGAATACCAGACTTCCAAGTTCATCGCCTTCTATTGCAGGAACAACTATTTTATTTTTAATAATCATATCCTGAAGGATAGCTTCGGCTTTTTGTCCGCGAGAACCCTTATTTTCTATTACTCTGATATTGGTAAGCTGATGATCCTTAACGGTAACCTCCAGCTGAAGATGCATAAAGCTTGTATAAGTTTTGCCATGATAAACACCGTCAGCAACAGAATCTATGGAAGTGTTGTAAAACGGAAGGTTTTTTGTTTCCAAAACCTGATTTTTGTGGCGCACAATAAGGAAACTGCACAGCATTACAAAAGCGACAGTAAAATAACAGAGGATACGGACAAAAATTAACTTCTTACTTGGTTTTTTCATTGTTATATAAAAATTGCCGCATCAAATGCGGCAATGAAAGCTATTTTGCAGAATCGTTTGTTGTTATAACAGGAGCCGGCAAATCTGCTTCGGCAATTGGTGTATAAATTGTATCGTTTGTGTAAATATATTTTGTCATATATTTTACAGCAGCGTTGTCTTTATCTGTAAGATTGTAAATTACGCAGGCACGGGCAAAATAAGTTTTATTTGAAGAAAGCTTTTTGTTCAACTCTGATGGAGTGTAGCCAAAAGAACCTGCCAGAGAAATAATGTCGTAGCCGTCGAGAAGCTTTTTAAGATCTGCAGCATTCAAAAGGTCTTTTGTGAACGAACCGATGTATTCGCTGTCGTTTGGAGTTGCATCTGCTGCGTGTTTTCCTGAGAAAATGTCTACATTAACCTTTGCATTGAGGGTTGTTGTAGGTCCAAGGATTGAAAGAAGAGCTTCTTTTGTAGTTTTGAGCATTACTGTTCGGGTATTTTTTGCTGCAACGAGTACCAGACGTGAATCTGTGTAATCTGTTGTGTAATCTACGATGTTTTTGCTAACACCTTCTGTTGTAAAGGTAACCTTTTCCTCAGCTTTGAACTTGCTTCCTGAGTAAAGGTTTGCATAAATTGTATAAGTTTCGCCTGAATCTGCATAAGGCCAAAGGAAATTAACTGAAGTTGCGTTTCCAAAAGCTACAGATGCACCGTTTCCGTTTGGTTCATCAACCAGAATAACGTCTGTTATATCTTCGCTTTTATCCTTATGAACATCTATATAAACACCCTGTGCCGTCTGCTGTACAGTTACGTGTTTTGACGATTTTGAGGAAATAACCTTTGGCTTTGAAGCACAAGAAACAAAAAGTGAGGCGGTTAGGATGAGTGCGACTCCCAATAAAGATGATAATGAGATTGATTTACAAGTGTTCTTTTTCATAGACATATCTCTTTTATAAAAGTATTTACTATATAATAATAAAAGCAATTTTGACTGATGGCAAGCGAAAAATATTTCCTCTTCTGCCTTCATTTTTTATTTTGCCTTTATAAATATTCCACTGTTACAAAAGCTCCACTTTTTCAGTGTACCGTCAATAAAGCTTTGCCTTGGCTCTTCTTTACCGCGGCCTGGATCCAGCGTATAAAGTGTGTTTCCTTTCCAATAAGTAAGCACATAATGAAGCGGATTTCGCATAGGATTCTGCAGATTTACATAAGGATTTGGAACAAGTATTTCAATTACATATTCATCCTTCTGTAAGTCAGAAGCAATATCTGTTATCTCTGTCATTCCATAAGCACCTGTTGCCGTAGCTAAAAGCGCCATAAGCTTTTCGCCGTCTGTCTGAGGATTTGAAGCATTCATCCCAAAGCGAACTGAACTGGCATAAGGAGTAATTTCCTTTACTATTTTAAATGGGTCGCTGTATTCACCAAAGCCAGCCTGAGGGTCAAACTTAATCTCTTTGTAAAGCTGGCGGGCAGTATTTTCTACCTGATTACCTTTAATTTGTCCTGTTTCGGCAAGATAATACGCCATAGAAAAAGCCCCGCACGCATTGGCGGACCAGGTATTATCTTTTTGGGTAGCATAAGGCTGTCCTCCCCGCGATTTACAGGCAGAAAACAAAAAAGGAAGTCCTAAAAGGATTGCAAAAGCAGCTGTTTTAAATGATGACATATTATCCTCCAAATTATAATCCATTATATCACAATATGAAAAACTCGTCATTTTTCAAATTGATTCCCTCATCATCCTAAACTATACTAAACATAGTTCCGGAACAAAAACTTTCCCGCGCAAAGCGTGGAACACAGGAGAATCACTATGACAAAGAATTATTACACAATCAACGAACTGGCACTTATTTCTGGTTTTACAACCCGTTCTTTAAGGAACTTTATTACAATGGGTCATCTTAAGGGAGAAAAAATTGATGGAATCTGGCAGTTTACCCCGGAAGATATTGATGCATTCCTTTCGAACCCGAATGTTGCACCTGGCATTAAATCTAAGACAAACGCTGTTGTTTACGATTTTATGGCAGACACCGAAAAGAAAACCAACAAAATCTGTTCTATCCTGGATCTTATAATGGATGATGATGAAGCCTCCGAGCTTTCTGAATATTTCTGCACCGCCATGGCAACTATTTCCGGCGCCGAGTTTAAGTTCGAAAAGCATGGCAAAAATGTTCGCGTAATCATTTCCGGTCCGGAAGATTTTGTTCTGGATACAATAAACGGGTGGTATAAATAGGCTGCCGGACGCTACGTTCCGCCCTTCGCTGGCGCTCATCCTCCTCGGCTCCGTCCCCGTCGCCTGCGGTGGACTGCCGGGGCTTCACATCGCTGGCAGAGGGCGTCTGTATATAATTCCCCAATTGACAACTCATTTATTCATCCGCTAAAATAAACTAGCAATCATAAGGAGACAAAGCCCATGTAACTACAAATTAGATTTCCACATTCATTTCTCATTCGAGATTTTATACTGGAAGTCAGTTGTAGTTTTACATTTTAATTCCTTGATATTGTCAGATTCTTTTCTGCAAAATCTTTTGTCCGGCTGCAACGGCTTCTAACTTTCAGGAGGCCTAAATG
>JAFZRP010000007.1 GCA_017619795.1 Treponema sp. | reverse complement strand
TTAGGATTTACACCTGATTTTAAAAGGATTATTTCCTTGATTTGTTCTATTTCTTTAGCAAGCATTATTCAGCCTCCTTTAAGCCCAGAGCCTGTGCAAGCAGTTCTGTAAAGTAAATAATCTGAACGTTGCTTTCGCCCTTGTTTTTAAGAAGGTTGTAGCGGCAAAGAGGGCAGCTTGTTACCAGAAGGTCTGCACCCATATCCTGTGCATTGCCAAGAATCTTAGCAGCACGTGTCTTTGGAATGTTTTCATCTTCGAACATTGTGTAAGCGCCGCAGCATTCATTACGCTGAGCATAAATTACAGGTGTTCCGCCGATAGCCTTAATAAAATCCTCAAGAATCTTTGGATTTTCAGGATCGTCAAGTCCAAGAACTTTTCCCGGACGAAGAAGAAGACAACCATAATAAGCACCGATTTTTTTACCGGTGAAAGGATTCTTTACAGCAGCTTTTACGTTGTCCCAGCCAACTACATCACGAAGAACTTCAAGGTAGTGAAGAACCTTTGTTTCGCCGTGATACTCAATCTCATCTTGTTTGAGGTAGTTATTCACCTTAAAGTCAACAAGTTCGTCTGTCTGTACATCGTTATTAACCTGTTTAATTACGTTGTAGCAGGCAGAACAAAGTGTTACCAATTCATGACCGGCCTTATGTGCATCGGCAAGAGCACGAATAGACGAAAGCTTTGTAGCAAATTCGTCCTTGCCCATCGGATATTCTCCGCCGCAGCACTGCCATTCAGGAATTTCTTCAAGTGTGAATCCTAATGTTTCCGCAGATTTGCGCGCATAAACGTCAAGGTCAACGGCCTTGTTTTTAAGCGTACACCCCGGAAAATAAGAATATGTCATACTTGCTCCCATTAAAATACTAGAAAATTAGTCAAAACATTATACTATAATAATGTAGTTTTGGGAAGATTTTTGGAGGGGTGGCTTAAGAGATTTATCGATCATTTTTTTATAAAATTTTTAAAATTCTTTCAAAATTTTTGTAAAAAATCCATTTTTTTTGACATATATATAGTGGGGGAATTTATTCTCTCATCGGGTTGTTAACCTGATTATAACTTAATAAAGAGGTATGTTTTATGTCAAAAATTAATAAAATGGAAGTTGAAGGAAGTATAATTTCAATTATTAAAAATCTGAATGAGGATTATGTATGTCTAACAGATATGGCAAAATTTAAAAATGCAGAATCTACAGGACTTGTAATATCTCATTGGCTTAGTACTAGATTTGCAATTGATTTTCTTGGAATATGGGAACAAATCAATAATCCTAATTTTAATGTTACGGAATTCAGTAACATTAGATTTAATGCAGGAAGTAACGGTTATATTCTTTCTGCTAAACAATGGATTGAGAAAACAAATGCAATAGGAATAATTTCAAGTGCTGGTCGATATGGTGGAACCTATGCACATAAAGATATTGCATTTGAATTCGGTTCATGGTTAAGTCCGGAATTTAAATATTATCTAATTCGTGAATATCAGAGACTAAAAGAAGAAGAGCAAAAGCAGATTGGTTGGAGTGCCAAACGAGAACTTGCAAAAATAAATTATCATATACATACAGATGCAATAAAAAATAATCTTATTCCACCAGAACTAACACAACAACAAAAATCTTTTGTTTATTCGGATGAAGCAGATTTATTAAATGTTGCAATGTTTGGAATGACAGCAAAACAATGGCGTGAATTAAATCCAGAATTAAATGGAAATATCCGTGATTATGCGACTATTAATCAACTTATCTGTCTTAGCAATATGGAAAATTTGAATGCTGTTTTTATTAACGACGGAGTTTCGCAACGTGAACGTCTTGAAAGATTAAATAAAATAGCAATTCAGCAAATGAAAGTTCTTGAAAATGTTGAAAGAAGAATGCTTATGAAAGAAATTAAATAATCGGGGTTTTAGGGGCGGGAGCCCCTAGGCGAGGGGGTAGGACGCAACGAAGTGCGGACGAGGGGCAGGCGCCCCTTTTTTGTATTGAAAAATCTAAAAAGTTTAACAATTTTTTAATGTTTTATCCTAAAAAGTGGTGTATCCTAAACTTAAGGAAATACTATGAAAAGAAAAATAATCATTGTTTTTATGTTAGTTTTTGGTTTTTCAGGGGTTTTTGCACAGAATTCAGAGCTTCCTTTTTCTTATGATAAGCAAAAAGCCGCTGCTCAGACCGGGACCTGCTTTGTTTATAAGGCTTCGAACATGGATAAGGATCAGTCTTACGAGTTTTATATCTATCAGGAAGACGAAAATACCTTTTTGAGCTTATATGATTTGAGCAGCCTGGCCCCCTTGATTCAGGTAGGCAAGCAGACCTATAACAGTGAATGCTTTTGTTATGATTATTTTTACAATACAAACCCTTATACTTATGCAAAAATAAGAAATTCTAATGGAACAACTGAAGGAACTCTTGATATAAAAGCCAAAAAGCTCCATGGAACTATGACTTATATAAATCTTTTGAAAAAAGAGGCTTCAATTTCGGGAAATGTTGAATTGCTGAGCCTTCCTTCCTATGAAATTTCGGGCGGGCAGACGGATTTATGGTTTTCCATGAGGTTTTTAAAGAGCGGAATAAAGGAATTTACTGTCGGTATATATACTGTATTAAAGGCACAGAGCCAGAAGGTAACTTATGCGGGAGTAGAAAACGTAAATGGCAAAAGCTGCGACAAGTGGGAGGCAGTAGTTCTTGATAAAAAGGGAAATCCTAAAAAAGAAAAGCAGATTTTCTGGTTTGACAGGTCAGATTCAAATTATAATCTTGTAAAAACTGAAATTCACATGAGCGGAACAGTTTTTGAAAACACTTTGATAGAGCTTAAGGAAAAAAAGCAGTATACAAAGGCAGAATGGGAAAGCTTTGTAAAGGCAAAAACCGAAGAAGTACGCATTAAGCTTGATATTCCGGCAAAATAGAGGTAAGAATGTTTTTCAAAATCTTAAAAAAAGATTTAAAAGAAAGTCCCGGTCTCAATTTCTGCATTTTTATTTCTATGATTGTAAGCTCAATCCTTGTTGTAACCGGTGCAATCCTGCTTTATGCAACGCTTGTGGGCTTTAATAATTCTTATAATCTTGCAAATTCCACAGACGGCTTTATTATAACTGCCAAAAGCGTAAGTAATTATGAACAAAAGCATAAGGCAACTGAAAACTGGCTTGCGAGTCGGGAAGAAATTGAGTTTTATAACTGTACAGACGTAATCAGCATCAGTCCGGAAAATATTTATATAAATGATATAAGCATAACTGCGCAGCCATTTGTTTCTTCAACTCCATTTTACATTTCAAAAATGCCTGATAAAACAAATCTTGCATTTGACATGGATGATAAGCCTTTTAGTGTTCAGAAGGGAGCTATTGCAATTCCGCATTGGATGAATACAAATTATAAAATCAAAGCGGGCGACAAATTAAAGCTTATTACCCAAGTAGGAAACACTTATGAATTTACAGTAAGCACTGTTTATAAAGATACTTCAATTTATATGTTTTTCAGGCTTCTTTTATCGGATAATGATTATCAAAAAATTGCTTCAGAATCTCCTTTAATTTGGAATAATTGGGAAATAAAGACAAGGTCTTTCGGTGATTCAGAAATCATAAATGAGTTGTTTTCAGATCTTGAAAATGCACAGGGGCTGGAAAAGCTTAATACTTACTATGCCTCAATTCCTTTTGAAGGCAGTAAGCTTATGACTTCAATTGTGTCAATTTTTTGTACTGCCATTGCTGTATTTTTGATTCTGCTTGTTTATATGATGCTGCGCTTTACGCTTACTTCAATAATCAAAAGGGAAGAAAGAAGTCTTGGTATTTTCAAAGCAATAGGAGTTAATTCTTTAGCCTTTAAGCTTTTACTTACTGCAAAATTTGTATTCTTTTCACTTATAAGCGGTGCCTTTGCCATATTTGCCGGTATTCCGCTTGCCAACATTCTCTTAGATTCTGTAATGATAAATATAATTAAGCCTTCTGCCGGTATGGAAACTGCCATAGGAATAATTTCGGGTATTCTCTTTACTGCTTTGATAATTTTGTTTATCTGCCTACTGCTTAGAAAAATCAATAAAATAAGCATAATAAATGCAATCAGGGGTGATAACAAAAGTGAACGTTTTAAGAAAATTCCTGGGCTTGAGCTTTCAAAGTGCAGACATATTAAAGTTCCTTTGTTCCTTGCCCTGACAGATATTCTTGGAAGATTTAAACGTTATATATTTCTGGCTTTTTCCTATATTTTTGGTTTTGCAATCATTTTAATTGCTTTTCAATTAAAGGACACTGTTTTAAGCTGGGATTTTTTATATAAAAATCAGATGATGGGTCCTATAGATTTTTATATACAGCTGCCGCAGGAGGAGCTGGAAAAATATTATTACAAATCGGACGGAACTGTGAAAGGAGTAAATGATTTAATTAGTAAAGAATTAAATAAAAATGGTATTCCCGCTTCTATTGAAACCGCCTGTTATTCAAAGGGAAATGCCATAATAGACGGAAAAGAATATTTAGCCGGGATAGTATTCGGTATTAAAGAATTAAATAATGTCACCTTTAGAAAAGGGAGCCTTCCGCCTCAGAATCCGAATGAAGTTACAATAAATTATGTTCCTGCAAAGAAATTTGGTTTAAAAAAAGGAGACCTGATTACTGTAAAATACCAGAAAGCAGACAAGCTTGGATATATTGAACTGACAGAAGATTTTATTATTACCGGCTTTACAGATACCTGTTCAAATGCCTGCTTATTAGTAATGAGCCCGGACAAGACTGACTTTGCGCCGATTCAGGTAACTTCTGTTCAAACTGATTCAGGCAGACTTGTTTCAAGCAGGCTTTTAGTTCCAGAAGAACAGAAGCCCTATTATTTTGAAAAAATCTGCCGGCTTTATGGAAGAGAAAATGTAATGACCGGCGAAGAATATTTAAATGAACTTTTGATAAAGCCTAATGAAGCTATATTTTTGACTTTAAAATGGATTCTTACCTTGCTTGTGCTTATCGTAATGATTTTGAATACTGCCTTGTATGAAAAAGTATTTATAGAAGAAGAAGCCTCTGATATTGCAATGCTCAAGTCGCTTGGATTTACTTTTAATAAGATAAGGCTCTGGCATTATTTAAGGATAATCATTCTGGTGGCAGCAGGCTTTGTGCTTGGCGCAGTGCTTACTTATGCTGTTGGCAATGTCGTGCTTGATCTTGCAATGAATGTAATAATGTATGCTTCGGGCTTTAAGCTCATTCCGAATATTTTGAGTGAATATGTTCTGCTGCCGCTTTGTCTTATTGCAATTTTATCCTTTGTATTTTATTTAAGTTCCAAAAACATAAAAAATATTTTTATCTGGAGGATTAAAGATGAGTAATCCCATTTTAGATGTTAATTGCCTTTGCAAAACCTTTATTGTAAATAAATACAGTACTAATGTTCTTCAGAATATTAATTTTTCCATGGACGAAAATGAATTCGTTACTGTCATGGGACCAAGCGGTTCGGGAAAATCTACCTTGCTTTATTGTATAAGCGGCATGGATCAGATAACTGCAGGCTCTGTAAAAATTGATGGTGTAGATATAAGCCAAATGAAGGAAAAGGAAATCAATGATTTTCGCCTTAAAAAGATGGGCTTTGTTTTTCAGCAGATGTACATGCTCAAAAAGCTTTCAATCATGGATAATATTTTACTTCCCGGTTTTGAAGCAAAGCTTATGAGCCGTAACGAGGTTATTCAGCACGGTCAGGATTTGATGCGAAGACTCAACATTATTGATATAGCAGACCATGAAATTACAGAGGTTTCCGGTGGTCAGCTGCAGAGGGCTTGTATTTGCCGCGCCCTTATAAATAATCCAAAAATTATTTTTGCAGATGAACCAACGGGCTCCCTCAATTCAAGGGCATCGGAAGAGGTTATAAAAGAGCTTTTAAAAGCTAACGAAAACGGAACTGCAATTCTGACTGTAACTCACAGTCAGAAGGTTGCAGCCGTGAGCGAAAGGGTTGTTTATCTTGTGGACGGAACAATTAAAGGAGAGCTTAAGCTTGGTAAGATTAAGGATTACCAGGAGCTTAATTCCCGCGAACGAAAGATTAATAACTGGCTTGATGAAATGGGATGGTAAAATGAAGGGTAAGATTTTTTGTAAAAATGTATTGCTCCTCGTTTTAATTTGCTGTGGGCTCTGCGTTTGCTTATGCGCTTGTGGGTCGGAGCAAAAACAAAGCCTTGTGATTTCTGAGGGGATGAAACAAACAGGCTCGCTTAATCTTTTGCAGACTGGGACTTATACCGACAGAGGAATTACACAAGAAGTTGAACAGAGCTTTGCATCGGAAGACAAGCTTTGCGTAATTCAAAAAAGAAAATCCTATTATGAGGTCTGGTTGGATTATCAGAGCGGCGGAACGTCTCAGATTGGCAAGGCTTATGCCAAGGCTTTGCTTCAGGCAGTTCCCGATTATGAAAAAGTTCTTGAACCTTATTTATTCGAAAATATAAATCTTGCTCTTGGAAAAAGTAACGGAAACTATGAAGGTCTTACCGAGCGTATGCAGGCTTTGTTTGCATCCTTACCGGAAAAATATCAGCAGGAGCTGGACAGCTTTGCAAAAGAAATCAGTAAGGGGAGCGAAGGCTTTGTTCAGGACGAAAAGCTCAGCTATGAAGAAGCAATCCTTATGCAGCTTGTACCCGATGCCTTGCGTGGAACTGCCTGTTCTGCCTTATCCTTGTGGGGTTCAAAAACTGCAAGTGGAAAAAATGTAATCTGCCGCAATCTTGAATGGCTTTTGGGAAGCGAAAAGCAGCTTTGTTCTTACCACGCAGTTGTACATTTTAAGAATCACGACAAAAGCTTTACCAGCATAAACATTCTTGGACTTTCAGGCATTCTTACTGCAATAAATGACGACGGAGTTTTTGCCGCAATTTTAGATGTTGGAAGTGACGGACAAAAATTTGAATACGAAGGAAAGAAATGTTATACCTTTGAACTGCGTCAGGCCTTGGAGGAGTTCAGCTCTGCAAAAGAAACGGGCCAATATATGGTTGAACAGAGCGCTTACTTTACCTATAGTCACAACATAGCACTTGCAGATAACGAAGTAAGCCTTTGTGCCGAAGATGCAGTTTTGTCGCTGCAGGAATCGGGAAAGGGCTATTCAGTTTTGCGGGATGAAAAAACTCCTTTGTTTGAAGGGTTGGAGTGGAAAGTACAGGATTCACTTTTTGTCTTGAACAGCTTTGCCGCACAAAATAATCTTGATAATTTTTCTGATAACGAATCAAATCTTGTAAGGCTTTATAAGTTCAACAATCTGTTTAAGGACAAGCAGCAACTTACGCTTGCACAGATAAAGGATTTACTTACAAGCGAAGTAGTAGACCAGAATAATGTCTGTAATATTCACAGTAAAAATGTTTTTCATACTGTTATAGTTGATTATGAAAGCGGGGATATTCAGATTGCCTTTACCGACAATAACGGCGTAAGAGACAAGCCTGAATTTATTAGCATTGGACACTATTAAAGGCAATGGTATAATTAAGCTATGAAAGATATTCTGATTATTGAAGACAACCAGGAGCTCGGCGGTTTGATAAGGGACTTTCTCGTGAAAGAAGGCTTTACCGTAATGCACGTAGAAACTGCAGAAGAGGGTATTGAACTTTTGAAAAACGAAGTGTATAAGCTTTTGCTGCTTGATGTTTGCCTGCCGGGAAAAAACGGCTTTGAAGCTCTTGAAGAAATCAGAAAGATAATGTCCCTGCCTGTTTTGATGATGAGCGCCCAGACAGATGATCAGAGTAAAATTCTTGGAATGGAAATTGGCGCAGATGATTATATTGATAAGCCTTTTTCTATACCCGTTCTGTCTTCAAAAATAAAAGCGCTTATAAGACGAAGTTATTCTGTTGAGCAGGATAAGACTGTTATACAAAGTCATAATATCACAGTTGATATAAGCAGCAGGACAGTTACGAAAAACGGAAATCCTGTTTTATTACGCGGCAAGGAATTTGATATCCTGGTTTACCTTATGAAAAACGAAGGACGCGTTGTAGACAAGGAAACGCTTTTTAATGCGGTATGGGGTCAGGACTGCTACAGCGAGTTATCTTCACTGAACGTTCACATAAGATGGATAAGAGAAAAGCTGGAAGATAATCCAAATGAGCCGACTCTCATTCATACAATCTGGAAGGCAGGTTATAAATTTGGCGGGGACAAGGAATGAAAAGCTTTAAGCGGATAATTATTTTATTTGTTTCTATCTTTCTCTTAATTGCTCTTGCTGCAAACCTTATTCTGATCGTATGTAAAAATCAAAGCGATAATGAAAAAAATCTTGTCATGAACAGAATCTGGCAGGAATATAAAAGTGATCCAGGCATGCTGCTTAGCCTTGAAGCAATTCAGACACAATATAAAGACGTGGTAAAAAAGAGCAGCCTGCCACAGAGTATTGTCTTTTATTCTGTAGACCAGCTGGAGCTTAACGCTTTGCATAATTCAAATGAAAATCTTCAGACCTATATTTTCCCTGTAATGGATGTGCAGAATGAGGCCCGGGGTTTTTTAATTTTTGAATATAAGAATAATTCTTATAAAAAGCTGTTAGCTATAACTAACCTTGTCTTGCTTGCAGTGATTATTTTTATTTTATGTTGCGCTCTGTATATTTACAAAAACATAATCAAACCGTTTGAAGAATTAAGCCAATATCCGGAGCGTCTGTCCCGCGGGCAAAAAATCCAGAATCTTACGGAATCTAAAAATAAGTTTTTCGGCAAATATATCTGGGGTATGAACATGCTAAACGACGTACTCGAAAATGAGCGTAAAAAAAATCTTAAGCTCATAAAGGATAAGCTTGTGCTGACCAGCGCCTTTGCCCATGGAATAAAAACGCCTGTTACAAACATAAAGCTTTATTCAAACGCAATTCAGTCCGGCCTGTATACCCAGAACGAAAATGACAAGACGGTTGAGATTGCAGACAAAATTGAAAAGAATGCAGATGATATCCAGAAGCTTGTCACAAGCCTTCTTGATACAAATACAAAATCTATTTTTGAATTTGAACCGCAGATCTCAAGCTTTTATCTTGAAGAAATTAAAGAGGTCATAATAAAGGAATTTGACAACACCTTAAAGATGAAAAAAATCCCTTACCAAATTATCATGGCAGAAAACCCCATTTTAACAAGCGACAAAAATGCAGTAATAAAAATACTTTTTCAGCTTTTGGACAATGCAATCAAATACGGCGATGGCTCAGGTATCAATATAAAGCTTGAACGACAGTCAGACGGCATATATTTTTCAATTAAAAACAAAGGCAGTACAATTCAGCAAAAGGAAATCCCATATATTTTCAACAGCTTCTGGCGCGGCTCAAATGCTGCAAAAACAGAAGGTCAGGGTATTGGACTTTACGAAGCAAAATTGACAGCCAAAAAACTGTGCGGAGATTTATTCGTAAACATCACAGAAAATGAATTTGAAATTGTTTTAATGCTTCCGGAAATTTTTGAAGAAGCAAAATAAGAGGAGAAGTTATGTTAAAGTCTAATTGTAAAAAATCCTTCATGCTTATTTGCAGCCTCATAATGATTAATTCAGCTTTTATTTATGCCCAGGAGAGCGAGCAGAATACTACATCAACAGAAGATTTTACCGTAGAAAAAGGCTGGAGCTTTATGTCTGCGCTAAGCTTAAAGTTGAGCCCGGTTATTGAAAACCAGCCGGATGATGGTAATGGTGGAAATCACTTTGCACCAATTAAGGGAATAAATATTCCTGTTCCTTACGGACAGTTTGTTGCAATATATATAATCCCGCTTGATTTTGGCGATAACATTATTTTTTCAGGCGCAAATATTCAGTTAGTTGCAGGTCCAACCATCACTCCTGTAGGCATTGATACTCAGGCGGGAATTATTTTCACACCAAGTCCAATAATTAATTTTGGTCTGGCTGCAACAGCAGGAACCGGATGGGCTATAGGTCCGAGTCATGGAATAGGTCTTTACAATTTTTCAACAAATAAATATGAACAAAGTACTCCTTTTACTGTATGGAAATATGATTTTATTTTTCAGACAAAATTCCAGTTTGATTTTGGAATATTAATTCCAGGAGATTGGACTCACATTGTAATTCAGGCAGCAGAGCAGCTTTACTACGAAGGAAATACCGCCGCTAAAAAATTCCAGCCATGGGAATGGTCTGGTTCTGTTGATAATGTAAACGGTTTCCAGCAGGCAGGAAGTGCTTTGCTTGGCTACATGTTCCCCGAAAAAGTTTTCAGATTAATAGGACTGGGATTAGGATGGCAGGGACATTTGTCTGGCAAAGACTATGGTATATATGACAGTAACTTTAACGGCAGTTTTAAAAATTTATTTGCCTGTCTTCAGGCAATGCTCCAGTTTGATGACAATAACCAGCTTGCTATATCAGCTGCCTGCAACGGCGTCAGAGCATTTACAGAAAAATATGAGCCCACCGACTCCTGTATAACAAAAAGGGCCTCCGGCCGTGAATGGTATTTTGATGGTATTACAGTGCAGTGGGCTTATACATTTTAATTATTTAGGAAAAGCCATTGCCTCTGGCTTGAATACTTCGTCAAACTTTTCGGCAGTTAAGAAACCAAGGCCAACGCAGGCTTCTTTGAGAGAGATGTTTTCGTCAAAGGCTTTGTGGGCAGTCTTAGCTGCATTTTCGTAGCCGATGTATGGGTTCAAGGCTGTTACGAGCATCAATGAGTTGTAAAGGTTGTGATGCATCTTTTCTTTGTTTGCCTTAATTCCTACAGCACAGTTCTTGTTAAAGCTCAACATTGCTTCGGCAAGGAGGCGGGCGCTCTGGATAAAGTTGTAAGCAATAACAGGCATGATAGTACAGTAAGAAATTCGGTTTTGTTAAATGTTTTATTATGAATTCACATTTTATTATATAATATTTTTTCTATAGTAATTTTTTTATTAAAAAAGTTAAAAAGAACTATAAATATAACAATTCCTAAAAGAAAGGGTACAAATACTATTTTTGAAGAAAAAATATTAATTTTAAATATAAATAAAATCTGTATAATACCATACAACATAAACGCGAATATTAAAGATTTTTGATTTGCTTCTTTTGAATCTTTGGATTGTGATGAAATAAATATAGTTAAATAACTTAACCCCAAAAGCCATACAGGTAAAGAAATTGTTGTATAGAATAATATATAAAAGTCAAAATAGAGAGAGATATTAAAGATTACTATCTGAATTAGAAAGTTTATCAAAACACTTATCCAACTAAAGATTAAAGAAACTATAAAAATACAAAAAATTTTTTCAATAAAAAAATGTTTACGATTAAGTGGAAATAACATCATCAATTCTAATTCGCCAAATTCTTTCATATAACTAATAATTAAGATTCCTAAAATAAAAGGATATGATGAAAAAATTATGAATGAAAAAATATAAATTATATACGATGAAAAAATCTCTATACTATCAATATTTGAAACTATCTTTAATTGTTTCAATAAATTTTCACTATCAGTTTGTATAGTAAAACAGATTGACATACCTATAATTAGTGTTAATAGTGTTAAAAAAAGAAGTAATAAAAGTGTTTTTTTATCATTAAGAATATTACCCAAATCATGAAAGAAAAGTTTTGTGTTTTGTCTCATATTTTCCCCTTTCAAATTGTTTGTTTTATAAGAAAGTAAATTTCATTTATGTTTTTATCAGGGAATAGAGTAATAAGTTCGAGATTGCTTTTTTCAATAATGGTATTTGAATTTACGAAAAAACCAATTCTATCGAATAGATTATTCACATAAAATAAATCATTCGTGGTTATTAAAATTGTTTTTTTTGATTGTTTTAAAAAAATAATGAAATCAACCAGTTCTTTACACATTTCAGGGTCTAAAGTTGCAAAAGGTTCATCCCAAATTAGTAGTTCTGGATTATTAATCAATGAAATGAGAAGACCGACTTTTCTTTTATTTCCCGATGATAAAGAAATATAAGTCTTGTCTAATTCATTTTCTAAATGAAGATAATCAATAAGGTATTGTATATCTTCGATAGATTTATTGTATAAAGAAGTAAAAAACTCTAGAGAATTATTCAGTTTTGAATGAGGAAGCATTTTTGCTGTATCTAAAAATACTCCAATATTTGAATTTATTGTATAAGAGTTAGAAACTTTCTGTCCCAAAACCGTAATAGAACCCGTATCAGTTAAATATAATCCTAAAATACTTTTAAGAAGAGATGTTTTACCTATTCCATTTGGACCCACTAAAACATAAGTCTCTTGCTTTTTAATTTGGAGAGAAATATCTTCAAATACAATTTTATTTTTTATTCTTTTTGTTATGTTTTGAATATTTATCATATTATAATCTTCCAAAGTATGAAAGGAAATTCTTTATATATGGCAATATCATTAAGAGAGATATTATTATCTGTCGCAATAAAATTTCTCTTACCAAAAGTTGTACCTTTAATTTTATTATATATGATATATTACAATAAACAGACTGGATAATTGCGACAATTCCTAAAAAAATATAATTCAATGCTCCTTCCCCTGTTGTAGAATATCCAAGTATTAGTTCTTCATATTTTGCAGGATATTGGAAATGAAGTATTAAACAAATGCAATTATATATTAACAATATGAAAAATGATTCACAAATACAATTTTCCATAACTTGTACAGAATTATCTTCATCTTCATCAAAAAAATAAAAGAAAGCATGAGAGATCAATTTTATTAGAATTAAAATAGAAAAGAATGCGCAGGCAATCATGAAAATTCTAAAAAGATAATTATTTACAAAGGTAAATTTCTTATTAGCTGGAAAAATAAAAAAATTAATTGTTAATAAAACAGCCTGTAATATGGATGTTATTAACAAGATTATAAATCTAAATAATTTCATATAATATATTATTAATATTTTTTAATGCTATATTCTCAAAAAAAGCAGAAACTAGTAAAGAAAGTAAACAAATCATATATATACATTTCTTATGTTTTACTTTACCATCTGAAAATCCAACATAACTCCCGAATAGATACGGAAGAATTTCAAGTACAACAAAAATCCAAATTTTAGGATAAATTGAAGTAAAATAAATATATGCAGGAATAATCTTTGACCCTATAAAAATGCTATTGGAAATAGTCACAATTAGAGTTGTAATTCCATAAAACTCATATCCAAAAAAAAGAATGGAAAAAACAATAGAATTATTTATAAATATCGAGATAACACTTTTTATTGTAAGATAATTAGTTGGTGTAAAATCTTTTTTAACACAAAGGAAAGCCAAACTAATAATGCCAATCCAAATGCTGAATAAAAAGAATAACCTGATATTTTTTTTTTGCAATATTTTGTCCATCCAAATTTTAAAAAATATGGATGTACAATTTTTTAAGCACTCCAAACTGTTATCATTCCGAAAAGCCCCCATCCGACCGGACCAGAGGCTCCACATGCAAGAGCAAGTGCACCATAGCCAGATGAAACACCTAGAATTACAGCACCCGCAACTGGCGGAACTAACAAACCAAGGCAAGGAACAAAACTAGCAAGTGACATTAAGCAAAGTAATAACAAGCATTTTCGATTTACCTTTTTCATAAATACACTCCTTTTAGTTTTTGATAATTTAATGATATACTATATTTATTATATGTCAAGAAAAAAAAATTAGTATATAAAGAAAATAATTTAGTATATAAAGATTTTTATATTCAACAAGCAGTTTATGATGAGGTTACAGTAAAAAAAATGATTATGCATGTCAGCAAATTAAAAATAGTTTAAAGGAATACATGAAAATGGTTTTTATATTACTCCAGAAGTTTTTGAATTAGTAAAGGATGAGGCTGGGGATTAGAAATACATCAGGGGTTTTAGGGGCGGAGCCCCTAGGCGAGGGGGTAGGACGCAACGAAGTGCGGCCGAGGGGCAGCGCCCCCTTCAACTGATTATTTAGGAAATGCCATTGCTTCTGGCTTGAACACTTCATCAAACTTTTCGGCAGTTAAGAAACCAAGACCAACACAGGCTTCTTTGAGAGAGATGTTTTCGGCAAAGGCTTTGTGGGCGGTTTTGGCGGCATTTTCGTAACCGATGTATGGGTTCAAAGCAGTAACGAGCATCAGCGAATTGTAAAGATTGTGATGCATTTTGTCTTTGTTTGCTTTGATTCCTACGGTGCAGTTCTTGTTAAAGCTCATCATGGCTTCTGCAAGGAGACGTGCGCTCTGGATAAAGTTATAAGCAATAACAGGCATGAATACGTTTAATTCAAAGTTACCCTGGCTTGCTGCAAAACCGATTGCGGCATCGTTACCCATTACCTGAACTGCAACCATTGTTACGGCTTCGCACTGGGTTGGATTTACTTTTCCAGGCATGATTGAAGAACCAGGTTCGTTTTCCGGAATATGGATTTCGCCAAGACCGTCGCGTGGACCACTAGCGAGCCAGCGTACGTCGTTAGCAATTTTCATCATGTCTGCGGCAAGAGCCTTGATTGCTCCGTGGGCATATACAAGTTCATCCTTGCTTGTAAGGGCGTGGAATTTATTTGGTGCAGTTACGAATTTCTTTCCTGTGAGTTCAGAAACGCATTCTGCAACTTTTTTGTCAAAGCCTTTTGGTGCGTTCAAGCCTGTTCCAACGGCAGTTCCACCAAGGGCCAGCTGCTTTAAGAAAGGAAGTGAAGCCTGGAGCATTTTTTTGTCCTGCTCAAGAGAGGTTCTCCAGCCGCTGATTTCCTGTCCAAAAGAAATAGGTACAGCATCCTGAAGGTGAGTACGTCCGCTCTTTACAAGCTTCATGTTTTCTTTTTCAAGCTTTTTGAAGGTAGCAACCAATGTGTCGATTGCAGGGAATAATTTATCTTCGATAGCAAAAACTGCAGAAATGTGAAGGGCAGTAGGGAAGGTGTCGTTACTTGACTGACTCATGTTGATGTCGTCGTTAGGATGACAGAGCTTTTTACCTGCAATTTCATTTGCGCGGTTTGCAATAACTTCGTTTGCGTTCATGTTGCTCTGTGTACCTGAGCCTGTCTGCCATACTACAAGAGGGAAATGATCATTGAGCTTTCCGGCAATAACTTCGTCGCAGGCCTTTTTGATTGCGCTAAGCTTTTCTTTAGTCATCTTCTGTGGCTTGAGCGCGTTGTTTGCCATTGCAGCTGCCTTTTTAAGATAACCGAAAGCCTTTGTAATTTCGCGAGGCATTGTTTCAATACCTACACCAATTTCGAAATTTTCGTGGCTTCGTTCAGTCTGAGCTCCCCAGTATTTATCTGCAGGAACTTTTACTTCACCCATTGAGTCGTGTTCGATCTTGTATTGCATTTTTATATCCCATTAGTGGTGGTTGAGCCTGTCGAAACCACCTTAATGAATTCTTATAAGTGGTTTCGACAAGCTCAACCACCGCATTGAATTAGAATTTAATCTGCTTAATTACGTCTTTGAGACAATCTGCACTGTGGCGGAGTGATGCAACTTCTGAATCCAAAAGTGGTGCAACTACGCGGCCTGTGATTCCTTTGCGACCGATAACTGCAGGGATTGAAAGACATACATCATCAATTCCATATTCGCCTGTGAGCATTGTAGAAACTGTAAGAACAGAGTCTGTTGTATAGTTCAAAGCTTCGCAAAGGTGGCTTGTTGTAATACCGATTGCATAGTTTGTACATTTTTTAGCAGCAATGATGATACCGCCTGACTTGCGGATATAATCTTCTACATCATCCTTGTTGAGTTCAGGAGCCTTAATTCCTTCGAGTGCGGCTGCATATTTTTCAACCGGTACAGAACCGATATTTGCCAAAGACCAAGGAACGAAAGAAGAGTCTCCATGTTCACCAAATACATAACCGTGAACATTTTCCTGAGCTACCTTGTAGGTTTCTGCAATGCGTGCGCGGAAGCGTGCTGTATCAAGCATGGTTCCGGTACCAAAAATGTGGTCTGCAGGAATGCCCGAAGTTTTTACAAACTGATAAGTAAGAATATCAACAGGATTTGCTACGATTACATAAAGTGCGTTTGGAGCAACCTTTGTAATTTCAGGTATGATTGTTTTTGTTATGTCAACGTTTATCTGAGCAAGATCAAGACGTGACTGACCAGGCTTGCGTGCAACACCGGAGGTTACAACTACGATGTCAGAATCCTTTGCATCAGAATAATCACCATCATGGATGGAAACAGGGCCTACAAAAGGTGTACCCTGGCGGATATCCATAGCTTCGCCCATTGCTCTGTCTTTAGCTATATCAATCATTACGATTTCTGAAGCGAGCTGCTTGATTGTCAGTGCAAATGCAATTGTTGAACCAACCTGACCTGCACCAATGATAGTGATTTTGTTTGACATTATTATCTCCTGAGTAAGCCCGCTGGCGGGCGGTGATTAATAGCAAACCGTTAAAAAAATTGCGAAAGCAATTTTTAGGTTTACCTTTTTTGTATTCTATACTTAAAAAAAATCTTCGGAAAGAGGGAGATTCGAACTCCCGGTAGCATTTCTGCTACGCATCCCTTCCAAGGATGTACCTTAAACCGCTCGGACATCTTTCCAAAAAAATTTATTTCAATACATTATAATGAATATTGTGGGGAATTTCCATAGTGAATTACCATAAAATTAGGCAATCTCTTGACATTTTTTTGTAACTTGGTTATAGTATAAACATCTTTGCGGATGTCATATAACGGCTTATTATCTCAGCCTTCCAAGCTGATGACGAGGGTTCGACTCCCTTCATCCGCTCTTATAAAGCTCGTCTTCCAATGACGAGCTTTTTTTTATTTAAATCTTTATGTTATAAGGATTTAGATAGCGTATATGTGGTCTTTTTCTTGTTGTGTAGCCTTATAAATGGCTGGAAATAAGACTGAAAAACCGCATATATGGGGCTTTTTAGGGTCGATTGTCTAGATATTTGACTAGAAGATTGTCTAGACGTTTGGAATAAAAAGCTCAGCAAGTTCGTATAATCACTTTCTTCCTAGGAGGTTTTTATGCGACAGTTTTACCTTTCAAAGAATTCTTGTGGTTATTACAGGGTGCATTTTGTTGATCCTGTAACTGGTGTTCAAGGCCACGGCAAAAGTACACATTCTAAAGACCGTGTAGAAGCAACGATGATTGCTACTTCCTGGCTGACAAACGGCGCACCGGAAGCACGCGGTAACTCAAGAGCTTTTCAAAACCAGGAAGCTCCGACAACTTCGGCAAAGCTGATTAGCTTTATTGACAACCTTACAGAAAGTGATGCCTTAAAAGTTGTTGAAATAATTTCCAAGAAATTTAATTTAGACTTCTCTTCCGCCTCTACAACAGAAGTTGTTGAAACTCCAAAAACTGTGCCCGCAACAGTTGAAAAAGCTGTTGAAACTCCAAGACCTAAAAAAGTATTTGTTGTGAAGAAAAAGACTGTACAGGTACCTTCTGCACTACCGGCTGAAAAGAAACATTTGCTTTGTGAGACTTTGGATAGCTATTGGGATTTTGATAATTCAGAATATCTCAGGCGGTCAATGGAGCACGGCCATTCTATGACTTCAAAACATGCCTTTTGTATGCGTGCTTATGTGCGCAATTACTGGCAGCCATATTTTGGCGATGAAGTTTGCATTGAAGATTTGACGCTCGAAGAACTGGACGATTTCTTTTTCTTTTTGCATGACGAAAAGGAACTTGCAAATGAAACTGTAAATAAAAATATAAATATGGCAAATAAGTGTTTTAAGACTCTTTTATCTTTGAGAAAAATTAAGGCCAACCCTCTTGAGGGAATTGAGCGTTTTAAGACTGATAATGAAAAGCGAGATATTCCGACAGAACAGGAAGTAAGGGAACTTTTGAACCATACCTGGGATAATGATTCTGCAAAGCTTGCCTTTAAGGTTGCAGCCTTCTACGGTCTTCGTGCCGGAGAGATTAGCGGCTTACGTGTCTGCGATATTGATGACGTTGCTAATATGCTTTATGTAAGACACAGTTACAGCGAAGTGGATGGTTTGAAAACTACCAAGAACAAAGAATGCCGTGAACTGCCTCTTGAGCATTCTTTAGCCTTGCAGCTTTTGAGCCATGCAAAAGAAAACCCGGGTTTTAATGATTTGAGTTATGTATTCTGGTCTGTAAAGGATTATTCAAAGCCTATTACACCAGGCTATTACGGAGACTGCTTTTATAAAGCCTTAGAGCAGATTGGAGTTAGCGAAGCAGAACGTAAAGACCGCAATATTGTATTCCACAGCCTGCGCCATTTCTGCGCTACGATTTTGAAACAGAGAGCTGATAAAGAAACCGTAATGGCAATTATGGGACATAAGACCCCTGATATGACTGACCATTACGCAGACCATAAGACACAGGAGAAGTTTGAAAACATGCGAAATGTTATATCTGGAGTATGGGAGAAATATCTTACCGCATAAAAAGTGCGGAAAAGTCTAGAAAACCTATACCTATAGGTCTAGAAAACATATACCTTCCCGCACTTTATTTTGATTGTATCATAAAGCCATAACAGAAAATGTTGTGGCTTTTTTTTATGCCTGAATCGTCCGCTGGCAGAAAAAGCTTCAGGAGGCAGTTATGGCAGAAAACGAAAAAGAAAACTTGGATTTACTTTCGGTTGAAGAAGCTGCGGCTTATTTGAAGTTCAGCACTAACTATGTCTACATGCTTGCACGTGCGAAAAAGATTCCGCATATAAATTATGGCAGGCACATTATTTTCAGAAAAACAGATTTATATAACTGGCTTGGAACAATGGTTGAGCCAAACCAGTTTGTCGTTAACAAGTAATCAGGCAAAAGGAGGTTTAAGGCGTGGGAGAAAAGGACACTGTTGAAAACAATTGCAGTGAGCCTGTGAAAACAGAAGCTTTGCAGTCTTGGGAGAGACGTTTGGAAGATGAGCCTCCCAAGGCTTTTAAGGCTTTCTGTTTATTTCGTGCTATGGGATACAAGCGAAGTATTAAGACTTGTATGGAATTGAACGGCGTAGACCCGAAAAAATATGGTTCCTGGTCACGCTATGCACGGCTTTATCGTTGGAATGAGAGAGCCGCTGCTTATGATGAGTACATCGCAAAGGAGACAGAAAGAGAGCTTTTAGCGGAACGCGTTGAGCGCCGCAAAAGACAGATGGAAATGCTGAATGGGTTTGACGAGCTTGTGGCTAAACGTATTAAAACTCTTGAACCTGAAAAGCTGGATGCGGATAGCGCAATGGATTTGCTTGAGCGTTCCGCAAAGCTGGATTCGTTTATAACCGGAGCGGACAAAGAAGCTGGCAAAGCACCTGTACAAGGTGAACTTGCTATAAGCTTCGTTGATTCGTTTAAGGGCGTATGACGAAAGAAGTTTTTAAGCCGACGGAAGTACAGAAAAAAGCTCTGGAACTTTTGAAAAGTTCTGCAAAGCATATTCTGCTTTTTGGCGGTTCGCGTTCGGGAAAAACTACCGTTCTTGTAATGGCAATTATTTTCCGTGCGTGTGCTTATCCTGGAAGCCGTCATTTAATTTGCCGCTTTCGTGCGAAGGATGCCAGAAGCTCTGTACTTCATGAGACTTTACTTCCATGGCTGAATAAAACAATCGGGGCAGCAAATTACAAAGCCAATGTACACGACGGAGTTATAAAACTCTGGAATGGTTCTGAAATATGGATTGGCGGACTTGGCGACAAAGAACAGGTTGATAGGATTTTGGGTCACGAATATGTGACGATTTACTTTAACGAAGTAAGCCAGATTTCTTATTCTGCAATTACTACTGCCTACTCGCGATTAGCGATGAAGGTTGAAGGCTGCAAGAATAAGTTTTTCTATGACTGCAACCCGTGTAGCCCTATGCATTGGGCTTACAAGGTGTTTATCCGAAAGATTGAGCCGAGAACTGACGAGCTGCTGAACAAGCCTGATCTTTATGCTTCTGCGGTTTTGAACCCTGCGGATAATGCTGAAAACTTAGACGCGGATTACATTTCTGACATTCTGGATAACATGCCGGAAAAACAGAAAGCGAGATTCCGTGACGGTCTTTGGGTAAAGCCGGAAGGAAGTGTTTACGAGAAGTTTGAAGAATCTATGATCATACCTCGTGAAGAGCTTCCAGAAAAGTTTGACCGCTACACTGGCGGACAGGATTTTGGACTTCATATTGCAGCTGTGAAAATCGGCTGGGTTGGAGAAACAGTTTATGTTATTGCTGACTTTGGCGGCTTTAATATAACGACAAAAACAAGCGTGGAAAATCAGACTGCTAAAGGCTGGTATAACGAAAGCTTTGTTACCTACTGCGACCCTGCAGGCGGTGAACGAATACAGGAAGTTCCGGGAGGCGTAAAAGCAAACAACAGCGTGGATGCAGGAATTGATTTTATTATTGCAAAAATTGAGCGCGGGCAGTTCTTTGTTTGCAAAGATTGTACCGGTGTTCTTGGTGAAATCTGGGATTATTCGCGTGACGAAAACAACCAGATTGTAAAAGTAAATGACCATTACATGGACGCAATGCGTTATGCAATTTTTAGTCCGTGTATGGGCGGTATTGTGATGAAATAAGGCCGAAAATCATTGTATAGGGTTCTGTATAGTGATTATTTTTAAGAATTTTCAAAAAAATGAAAAATTCTTTTAAAAACACTGCCTAAAATCGCACAACGAAAACAATTATATATATGGGGATTTTGTTATGAAAATAAAGTCTTTCTTGTTCAGGGGGAAAAAGCTCAGAAGCATGAACGAAGTAAACAACGCCAATGTTTCTGAAGATTTTGCGGTGCCTGAAAAGAAAGCCTGTTCAGATCCTTATCTTGAACATTCCTGGGCTTCGGTATGTATCGATATACTTGCCCGGAATGTGGCAAGAGCAGAGTTTGAAATAAGAAAAGGCGGCCAGGCTGTAACGGATTGCGAGGTTTCAAAACTCTTCCGCTTTCCGAATAAATCTATGAGCCGCTTTGATTTATGGAAACAGACTTGTGCATGGTGGAACTTAGACGGCGAAGCTTTCTGGTGGTTTGGTGAGGATTATGTCTGCGGACTTCCAAAGACTATTTACATCTTAAATCCAAGAAACATGCAGCATGTAGTTTCTGACGGCAAGATAACAAAATGGGTGTACACGGAAGGTGGAAGCGGAAAGCCTGTTTTTATTCTTCCTGATGAGCTGATTCATTTTAAGGACTGGAACCCATGGAATGAATTCAGAGGTGTCAGCCCACTTGTAAGTCTTGGGCTTGAAGTGGAACAGGACCTGTTAGCCTCAAGGCAGAATACAGGACTGCTTAAAGAAGGAGGTGTTCCAAAAGGTTTATTAAAAACAGACCAGGTATTAACAGAGACTGAAGCTGAATTACTTGCAAGAACCTGGGATTCCAAATATGGCCACGGAATGAAAAACCGTGTTGCCGTGCTGGGTAAAGGTACAGAATATCAGCCGCTGACTTTCAGCCCTGATGTTCTGAAGCTTTACGATATGAAAAAATGGAACCTTTATACTTTGCTTGCAAAATATGGAATTCCACCAAGAGTTGCAAATATTCAGGATTCCAAAAGTTCTTTAAGCGGTACTGACACTGACAGTCAGCACCGGGCTTTCTGGAACTTTACTTTGATTCCACTTCTAAGAAACTTTGAACAGATTCTGGAAGTACAGTTTTTCAGGAGATTTAATTTACCTTACGAAGGTATTTTTAATCTTAATTCTATACCGGAATTGCAAGAGAGCGAGGATGCTCAAAGCAATAGAGACATCGCGGAGATTAACGCAGGCCTCAAGACAATAAACGATGTTTTGAGAGCAAGAGGCGAAAAAGAAAAACCGTGGGGGGATATCTGGTTTAGGCCTTCAACTCTGATACCTGTGGATAAATCTTCTACTGAAAAAGTTTAAGTAAGAGAGATAAAAAACTATGACTAAAGTGATTATTGCGACATGTGATGAAGTCACAAAGGAGATTATTAGACATTGTGTTCATGCAGCAAACCCTGCGCTGCAGATTGTAGATGGTTCAAATGATAGAGACATTTTATATCATTTGAAGAGTGCTGAAGATGATATTGTATTTTTTGATAAATACTTTCTCAGCTATGTATTGAAGTTCAAAATTAAAGCTTTAAGAGTTTATAACCGTAAGCTGCGTATTTTTTTTGTAGAACAGAAGGCTGTCTGTTCTCAGTTCTTTGGACTTCGCATTTATGACCTTAAGGTCGATGGCTTTATAAGCAACATTGAAAACTACAATGAGTTTATAAAGATTTTGAGAAATATCCTGAGTGGAAAAACATACTTTCCTGAAGATGTTCTGAAAGCTCTGGATAGCAATGAGCATCTTAGAAACCGTAAGTATTGTTCTGAAATCACAGAACTTGAACTTGCGATTGGAATGTATCTGGGTGAAGGAAAAGCACCAAAAGAAATTGGTGACTTACTTGATATTGAATTAGATACATTAAGAACTCATATCAACCGGATCAAATACAAAATCGGTTGTGAAACTATGAATGATTTTGCTGTCCTTAACAGGCAGCTTGAAAAAATAAATTACAGGAGCTGGAATTGTTAGTAAAAATTGACGGCGTTGAAAACAAAGAGTTTTCTAAAAACAAGAATCTGTTTTTGTCTTTCTTAAAAGACAATACTCATTCCGGAAAAGTTGCGGCGCAGGTTGAAGTATTCAAGTCTGTGGATGTGGAAAAAGACAGCTTCCATTGGGTGATGTCTACTTTTGATACTGACCGCGACTTTGAAAAAGTAGACCAGAGTGGCTGGGATTTGAAAAACTATCTTATGAATCCTGTTGTGCTATGGAGCCATGACTACACAATTCCTGCAATCGGCATTGCGAAAAATGTAAGTGCTGAAAAGCAGCTCGAAGGCGACATTGTTTTCAATGATAAGGAGTTTGACGAGTTTGGATGGAGCATTGGCCAGAGAGTAAAAGCCGGAGTTTTGCGTTGTGGTTCTGTTGGCTTTCGTGTAGATGAACTTGAGTTCCTTGAAGCGAAAGACCGAGACTGCGACTGCATTTTCCGTAAACAGGAGCTTCTGGAATTTTCTATCTGTTGTGTTCCGGCAAATCCATTTGCATTGAACCAGCCGACTAAAAAACTTGAGATTGAAAGAGTTATCCAAAATGAAGAATGTTCATTTTACGATAAATTACGGATGGGCTTGGCACGAGCTTAGAGGTGCAAAAAAAAACAGAGCTGAGTTTAGTTAAAGGAACATCTATGCGCAGCTCTGTTATTCAAATTATCTTAAGGAGGGATAACTTGAACGAAGTTATTTTAGCTCTTCACAAGAGATTGGACAATATGAAAGCTAATCTTCCAAGTGAAGCTGCAACTGTTGAACAGATCAACAAGTATTTCCTGGAACAGCAGGAAATCACCGAACAGATGTTGAAGATTCTTGGCGACACTGAGGATGCAACAACATCTGAAATTCTTGGCTGTAAGGATGCAATCAAGAACTTCCGCGAAGCAATGAAACAGGCTGACACAAAGATGGAGCAGCTTTCTTTGCGTGATGTGGAATACAATCTTGGTAAAGCTTTGTGCGCTGCCTGGAACAAGGACCAGGAAGTTTTAGGAAAACTCAAGTTCTGTCCGAACATCAGAGCCGAAAAATGGAACAATCCGAAAGACTTTTCTTGGGAAACCGGAAAAGGCTTTGTTCCTTCAAAAGCTGTTCTTGGCGAACCAATCGGAAACCTTGCAAACAATGACCAGTATCTTATCAATCCGATTTACGAAGAGACCATCATGCAGGAAGCTGAAAAGCAGTCAATGATGATGAACCTCGTAACCCACAGACCAATGAACGGCCCATCTATTTTCATTCCGGAGCGTGACCGCGGTGGAATCGAACTTAAATGGCTTACTTCATACGGCCAGAAGATTGATGCCACAAAATCAAACATGCCGACAAGAACAGAGCTCAAGGCTTACACACTTGCAGGCTATGTTCCATTCTTTGATGAATTCGGCGAAGACGTTTACGTTGACCTTGGAAAGATGTTCCTCGAAGACTTCACAGAAGCTTACGGACAGGAATTTGACCGCCAGTGTCTTATCGCAGACGATGACCCATTCACAGGCGCAATGAATATGGATGAAGCAGAAGTTGCAAGGATTCAAAGCACCGATGAATCAAAACTTACATACCTCGACTTCAGAGCTGCCGAGCTCAAAGTAGAGCCGGAAGAAAGAAAGTATTGCAAATGGTTCTTGAACGAAACAGTTCTTAACCACATTGCAAACATTCAGGACGACAACGGAAACCCAATCTGGAGAAAGCCAGGCGACTCAATGCCAGGACGCATTGACGGCTACGACGTTGTAGAAAGCCGCCTTCTTCCACAGCTTGCAGACCTTGAAGCTGACAAAGTAATTGCTATCTTCATGAATCCAAAAAGAATCATCCACGGCAACCGCAAGGGAATTGAAATCAAGCGTTTCGATGAAACAACCGAAGGCCTTGAATACGGTGAACTCTTTATGCGCTTCAGAAAGCGCGACGGCTTCCTCGTGACAAGACCAAAGAAAAATATGGTTCTTCTCAAGACCGCCACTGCTTAATGCATAAGGCTTGAGATAAGAAACTGACTTCCAAAAGCAAATATATATTTGCCTTTGGAAAGCGGGGGCGAAAACCAAATAACCGAAGTGAAGGCAAATGCAAGGCTTGCGAAGCAACCCGAAGGGCTTGGCCTTGTATTTGACTGAACGAAGGTTATACTTGCCTGAACCCCGCTTTTCTTAATGCGAGGACGAATGAATCCATTTACCTTTGAAGAATTACAGAAAATACTTGAACTCAAGGCAACAGAAATAGCAACAGACGAACTTATCTTTAATTCAACTATTACCTTTGTTGAAAATATACTCGGCTTTGAACTTAAAGACAAAAACTACAACGAGCTGCAAACTGTTGTAGACAATAAGGTGTTAACAAAACAAGACAACATAACAGAAATGGTGAACATTATTGATATGAACACAAAGCAGAAAGTGCCTAACTGTGTAATAAATGGAAGAACCATATTCTTTATTTCTCCAGAATATGAAGGACATGTGCTCTTCTTAAACTATAATGCAGGCTTTACTCCTGACACATTACCTGCGGATTTGAAAGAAGCTTTAATTAAGATCTTCCTGATAAAGAAAAATGACTTCTACAAAAAGATAAACTACGAAACAAACGATTCTGAATCCTATATTCCAAAAGATATTCAGAATGTTCTGGATATCTACAAAAGGAAAAGTTTATAAATGAAAAACTTTGAAGATGTTTACCGGGAACTGGAAGAGATGTTCATAAAAGGACTTCCAGCTTATATACAGAAAATCAATAAGGAGATAAACGACGGAATTATATTAAAGGAATTTTGCAACACAAAATTAAACGAAGACTGTAAAAGGTACCCTTCTTTTTCTTTTAAAATGAATGAGGCTGAATACGACGAGAAGGACAGAATTATTGAGAATACAGTTTTTGCGGTGGGGATAGAAATCAATCTTGAAAAGGATTATGAAAACAAAACTATTGAACTTTGGCGATATGAAAAAGCCATTGAAAGATTGATTGATGAATATGATGGAAAGAACTGGATTTATCTTGAAGTAACAGGCGTAAAAGAAAATATAATCTGCCTGAAAATTACCTGTGAGGAATAATTATGAGAAACTATGATAAACAACTTGCAAAGTATGCAAGACAGCTTGAAAACCCTAAATACTATGAAAAGATTACTGAAATTATTGATAACGCAGATAAACGAAATTACAAGTGGAAAGATTTTAATGTTTATGACAGACACTATATCTTAAGTGAAATCTGCGCTTATTATGATGTTGTTCCAACTGACGAAGAACACAAACGAATGATAAGACACTGTAATACAAACTGGTTTCTTATCAGCGATAAAAACTACATACTCTGGGAAAGTGAAAGCTTTCTTATTGCACTTTCAACATACATTAGAGCATACATTATTTTATGGTATGCAAGAATTAAGCAGTTGTTTGTTACAGACAGACTGATTACTACGGATAATGTGAATAATGATTTTTACCTTGTACGTGGAGCAATAAAGACGGCTAAGGCTTTGGGCTGTGAGTTTTGGGATTTGGAAGAAAAGTGGTTAAATACCTAAAAATCATTATTAAAAATATCAATTTTCTTGAATGAATAATAAAGATTCGTAAGATTATTTACCGTAATTCTAAATTGACTACGAGCTTTTCCTTTACTATTACCACGTTCATCATATATTACTTTAATAGCTGGATCATATCTTACGAGTCCTTTTGACATAGCTTGTAAAAATAAAGGAAACTCTGTACCTTCTCCCAAATGAACAATTGGTTTATATTTATAAAAAATATTTTCGTTTTCTTTTTTTGAATCATATCTCATATAACAAGCATGTTGATGTTTATTACACCAATGCTTTAATAAACCTGAAAAAGACCATATTGCTACTGGTTCATTATTAGTATCAATCAACATGATACCACCAGAAATATTTTCTAATTTACCGGTCGTTTCATTAAAACCATTTAATACCATTCGTAAGTCTGAAATCTTACATGGTTTATTTACAACAAATGGACCTGTAAAATACCTCTCATTATCAGAAACTATATGGCCATATTTAATTGCGAATTCTTTTGCACCCACATCATGATATAAACCTTTATCAGGTTCTGGTGTCATTAAAGTAAGTGTTGTTTTACTATAAGCTTTTAATTCCCAACCTTTATAATCTGGCTCAGCATCACCATTGGGAATAATCCCAAAATTTGCTTCCATTGTATAACCACCACCGTTAGGTGCAGTGTAAGGTCTTATAATACCATCAGGATACATTCTTACAGATGGAGTCCAATCTTTATTTACTAACTCTCTAAGTTTAATAATTAAAGCATGTTTATCTGCGATATTATTTGTTTCTAAAGGAAATTCATTTAATACTTTTCTTTCATTAAGAGGAATAACATTATATAAACTATTTTCTATATCTTTTGAAAGTGAAGAGTGTTTAGGTGCCAAATAACCAAATACTTTACGTTCAGGAGTTATACCTAGAATTAAAACACGACCATCTTTACTATTATTTGTACTTCTTTGTTCTTTTGGAATGGGTTGCATATCTTTACTTGGAGCTGTAGGACAACCTTTTAAAAAGCCTGATAATCTCACCTCAGGATATTTAGGATAAAGTATTAACTGTGTGTTTGGAGCCTTTTCATAATTTAAAGAATCATTAATCCAATAAAAATCCATTGGAGCTTTATAATTTGGCTCTTTATTATCAGGATAAACTGTTATTTCTCCAAACGGCAATTGTTGTAAAACATCAAAACTACCACCTAAATATAGTTGTTGTTTTGAATTATCATTTTCAGCCAACATTTTATAAAATGATTGAGTAACACCTAATCTAATAAAAAAATCGCTTAATTCTTTATGATTTGAAAATCCCATTTATTATTCCTTATATTTATTATCGGAAGAAAAAAATTGAAAATTTTATTTAATTGACAATGGGGAATAAATATTGCATAATGCAATTATAAATCCCGTTGTTTGGGTGGGGGAATAATGGCAGAATCATACTATCAAGGTTCAATTTCTGAACTACTTTCACAAGTCACAAAATTATATTCTATTGCTGATATTGCGACTGAATTTCAGGTAAATCAAAGTACAATACACCGTTGGATTAATGGAACTGTTGAACCAAAAAGTTTTGTTGCTGATAGATTGTTTAATATGCTTACTCGAAAGATTTCAGCAAAAGAAAACGATGAAAAGACAGGTGATTTCACTTTTATTGATTTATTTGCCGGAATCGGAGGAATAAGAAAAGGATTTGAACAAGCAGGCGGAAAATGTTTATATACATCAGAATGGGATGAGTATGCACAGAAAACATATAGTAACAATTACCCCTCAGAACATGCCATCAATGGCGATATTACAAAAGTAAATGCTGCTGATATTCCTGATCATGACGTTTTGTTAGCAGGCTTTCCATGTCAGCCTTTCTCAATTGCTGGAGTTTCTAAAAAGAAATCCTTAGGAAGACCTACAGGTTTTGAAGATAAAACTCAAGGTACTTTATTTTTTGATGTTGCACGCATTATTCAAGAAAAGAAACCAAAAGCATTTGTGCTTGAAAATGTAAAGAATTTAAAATCACATGACAAAGGAAGAACTTTCGAAGTTATCTGGGAAACCCTAACTAAAGAACTTGGATATACATGTGATTATCATATTTTTGATGGACAGTGTTGGGTTCCTCAACACAGAGAGCGAATTGTAATTGTCGGTTTTAGAGATAAAATTGATTTTAAATTACAAGATATGGATTTGCCAACAAAGGGTGAAGTTAAACTTTCTAGCATCTTACACAAAACTGATGGTACTGAACCAAGATTAATTCAAGATGGTGATAAATACTTTGACTTTGAAAACAATAAAGTTCTTGATAAATATACACTGACAGATAATCTCTGGGCATATTTGCAGGCTTATGCGCAGAAACATCGTTCAATGGGAAATGGTTTCGGCTATGGTTTAGTAAAACCTGATGATGTTGCACGAACTCTTTCTGCAAGATATTACAAAGACGGCTCTGAAATCTTAATTTACCAAGGTGAAAATAAGAATCCAAGAAGATTGACTCCAAGAGAATGTGCAAGATTAATGGGCTACCCTGATGATTATATTATTCCAGTTTCTGATACAAGAGCATATAAACAGTTTGGAAACTCTGTTGTAGTTCCGTTATTCCATGCTGTTGCAGAATTTATAAAACCTATGGTTTTAAAAATGATTGAGGAAGATAAAAAAAATCTGAATAAATAATATGAGTAAACACATACAATACGGAAAAACATTTGGTCTCTTTTATGATGCTTACAGAAAGTTCTGCAGGGAGAATTCTCCGGATGGAAAACCTAATTCAGAAACACCTGAAATGTTTCGACAATGGTTTATTTCTAACTTTGTATCTTCTATGGATGATGCAACCTGCTGCCAGCTTTTTCTTCGGGATCTGAATCACGAGCTTACTCATATTTATCTTAAAGATGAAAACCTCATAGACTTCTTTAAGACAGTAGAAATCAGAGACCTGGAAGGAATTAAAACCTACATAAAAGATAATGGACAGAGTGTAATTCTTAATAATGATGACCAGTTGGAAAATCTTACTACCGGAATTAACTTTGGAATCTGTTTACATATTCCACGAAAAAGCCAGGGATTTGTTTTCGCTTATTCACTTTATGATATTTCAAATGAATTAAGAATATTTGTAAATCATGGAATGGAGCAGTACCATATTTCAAGTAATGAAATTGAAAATAAGAAATCAATAGTTTATACAGACCAGGAAATGAATGAGATTACAAAACTTGCTATTAATCTACTTTCGTACATTTATTGTTTTCCTGATTGTCTTGTAGATGGTGCTCCGCATGATGTAAAGACTGAGAACAATCATTACTTAAATATATCTGAGAAAGTTATAGATGTAACTGAGAAAGCGGCTGCAGGTGTTGTGATTCCACACTTCCGTCGTGGTTATTTTAAACGATTAAGTAGTGATTTTTATAAGAATAAAAAAGGACAGATAGTTTTTGTACATGAAACTATTGTAAATGGTGTGGCGAAGACACTAGAAGAACAATAATGGGCAGACGAAAAAAAATAACAAAGAATGATATTTATGGTTATGGTATTCTCATTATTGTTGGTGCAATTGTAGCATTAGGATATGGCATTATTCAGTTTCTTTCATTAGTCGGAGAAACAATACAAACATTTATTGATTTTTTAATTTCCTTATGGAAAGAACCTGAAACAAGAATGCCTCTTATTTATGTATCAGCAGGATGTTTAGTTTTATTAATAATTATAATTACATTGATAGTAAAACATTGCAAAAAAATAAAAAAAGAAAAAGAAGAGTTTTATAAGAAGCTTGATGAAGAAGATAGAATTAGACGTGAAAAAGCACGCCTTGAAGCTTTAAGGCGAGTTGAAGAAGAAAGACGTGCAGATGAAAGAAGAAAAAAAGAAGCAGAAGAGCGTGAGCGTGAACGACTTAGAAAAGAATATCAACATGGTTATCGTGATGATATGACTGGCTATGAATACGAACAGTATTGTGCCGATCTTTTTAAATATTTTAATTGGAATGCAAAAGCAACGAAAAAGTCCGGAGATTTTGGAGCAGATGTTATCGCTACTAAAGATGGTATTAAAATTGTTGTTCAATGTAAGAAATGGAAAGGCAGTGTTGGATTTGAAGCAGTAAAAGAAGTATTTACAGCGAAGACTATTAATAAAGCCGATTATGCTATTGTAATTACTAATAGTCATTTTTCACAAGCGGCAAAACAAGGTGCTAAAGACACAGGTGTTATTTTAATTAGGCATCCAGAATTAGAAGACTGTTTGAAAAACTTACTTATTTATGAGAAAAAGAATTAACCTAAAGTTTCACTCTTAATAATATCAAACTTAGCGAGTAAATTATTATAATCAGAACTTTGAATACCTTTATCTTCAAGATAGTTTATAATTGATTTTAAGAGTGCACGTTTATCATCTGGATAAAGACAATTTTGGTATTCACGAACTTTCTTTCTTGTTTCATTAAAAGTATCGGTAAATGAGGAATCATTTATTGAATCAATCGCCTTTATTATATTATTACCAATGATATTTGTTTGTACATGAAATGATAAATCTCTGTTAAGATAATTTGATAATTCATCCTTGTATATATTGAATGTGCTTCTTGTGCTTTGTTGAATATTTCGACAATAATCATCTAATTTAGATTCAAGAGAAGGACTTAAATATTGTTTATTTTCAATTTTATAATGAGAAATAGATGAAATAATTTTACCTTTCATTTCTTCCAATTGTTGGTTAGATGTATGAGCGCTTGCAGCATCAGCAAAAAGAAAACCTGCACCTAGGCCATATTGGTCAGAAATTTTGAACATTGAAATAGTATTAATTAGTTCGCGAAATAAACCCATAAATATATTATAAGCCTAAAATGAGAAATTAACAATTTAACAGTGTCGTTCTTTGACACTCTTTCTATGGTATAATAAGATAAAAAAGTTGGTGGTATTTGTTTAACTATATTTTTTGGTATTGTAAATTATATTATTGCTCATAGAAAAGACTTTTAAATTAATTTTGTACATGGCTATGTAATTTATAAACCAAACCTTCCTTCAACATCTGATATAAATCAGCCTGTTTGAATTCCTGCAGCAAGGTTTTAGAATAAACAAAATTCTCAAAGAAATAAGCCATCAAAATTCTTGCTTGGAAAATTTCAAATTCTTTCAAGATGCTTTCATCTTTGTGGTATCTGTCGCAAGCTGCAATAGAAATTATATTACTTATACTGTTCCAAAGGTGGGTACCTTTTTCGCCTTTCATTCTATCAATCGTTCTGGAACTAACTAACTCTTCATCATCGTTCCAATACAATGAATTTATAGTATTAGAAATTTCACGTAATGGCCAATCAAAGAAGGATGATTCTTCGCTACGGTTATTAATAACATCTCGACAAACTGAATAATATTCTTTTCTAAAACTCCTTCTTTTAAATTCACAAAAAGCTTTGTACTCTTTTTCAGGATAGAGACCTTGTTTGAATAATCGTTCTGTAGCTTCATCTGGTGCTTGCAATGCACTATCATCTTGAGAATTACAAAACGCTATACAAATATTAATAAACTCTTTTAGATTTGAAAGTTCTAATCCTTCTATCACTCGATTCAACAAGTGAATATATTCATCGATAAAATAAAAAGGAACTAACAATTTATCTGAACCAGTATTACGACAATATATTTCGTTATCATCTGGAATGTTTTGAGTTTTAGCAAATTTCTGAATCTGCTGTGCTGCCAGATTTAAGAATCTTTTAATCGGTTTTAAATCATTTGCATTTATAATTTCAAATCGATATTTACGATAATTCTCAGAGCTAAGTTCTACAACATCACAAAACCCTTTACCGAGTATATCCATAAGAATCAAAGTAAATTGTTTAATTTCGTTAATCTGTTCCATGTGTGAGATTATATTATTTAAAATTACAGAAGTACACGACAAAAGCGTTACTAAAGTTTATTTACCTCTCAAATAGTGCGGAAAAGTCTAGAAAACCTATACCTATAGGTCTAGAAAACATATACCTTCCCGCACTGTATTTTGCCCTTAATATTGAATCATGAAGATTCAAGGTAGAGACTGCACACTGACGGTGGCAAAAGACGGTGACTTTATTCCATTACCATACAGCGAGGAAACTGTAAGAACTGCGTCCAAAGGCTATGCTTTGCCTTGCGTAATTGGTGGAAGGAACAGAGAAAAACGAATTGAAACTAAGAAAGAGATTACAGGCTGCTTTGTAACACGGCTTGAAGCTCTGAATGTTTCAGCTCTGTTCCTTTTGCTTTTCTATAATGACCAGGCTTTTGATATTTACACTGACAGAGTTTTTGAAAAGAAGGTTTATAAAAACGTACTTGTAAGAAGCTTTGAGCTTCGTGCAACAAACGGAGATGCCTTTAAGTTCCGATTTGATTTGAGAGGCTCGGAAGATACTTATGAAGACAGCTGGCCTGGCAATATGCCAGCACTTTCCTGGGAGCGTGGCCGTACTTATCATTATAACGGACACAACGTTACAGCTGATTTTAAAGTGCTGCCATTGATTTATAAGTTTGAGCTTACAGGTAATTATACAAACGATTCTAAATATCAGATTACTTTGTACTTTCCTATGAGTGCAGAGTTTTATCCTTCAAATAAAAAGATAGACAGACTCACAATCCCTCTTGATACAGAAGACGGCGTAAGCCTTGATCTTTATGACTTAGAGCCTCTTGATGATTTATGTGACATCAACTGCGCTGATACAGTTTTATGCTTTCAGAAGTTCAACGTGACTTCGATTATGGTTTTGAATATCCGTAATGAAAAAGAAAAGCTGGAGGTGGTTTTGTGAAATTCTACGCGCTGCCGCCGGCAATCTCTACTGTTATTGAAGATACAGGTACAAGACCTTTTGCACGTGTATGCTTTTTGAAAGCTGACGGAACAGAAGTTTATGTAAAAGATTCTGACATTCTCTCTTGTGTGATTACCTCTTATAAAAGTTCTGAAGGTGGAATAATCAACGGTGGCGAAATTATTCTTGATAACTCTAAAGGCTTGTATTCGATTGAGGCTGACAGTGAATACACAACAGACTTGAATGTTTTAATCTGGTATGCGTTCGGAAACTCTGAAAACTGCTATCTTCGCTTTAATCTGTTTGTAGACAAGAACGGCTTTCAGATACAGGAAACAGGCTTTAATGAAAAGATTACAACTATCAAACTTGTGGACCTTTCTGTAAAAATGGATAACGCAAGCTTACAGAAAAACTGGACTGACAGTGAGGTGGCAGTTCATTTGGTTGTATGCGATAAAACTCAGCCTGAAAAATCACTTGTTCATATAATCGCAAAAAGAGCTGGTATTGAAGCTCGTGACATAAACTGTGGTGAGCTACCTTTTAATATTGCTTATGTTGTAATTGAAAATACTGCATGGAAAGAATTGTGTGCATTGGCACGTGCTTATAACGCCTGCGTGGAATGCGGTAAAGATCAAACTCTGAGCTTTATTGAAAGTCCTTATGATTTGGAAAATGAATTTAGTGAAGATTCCGGATTCTTTTTAAATGAGAAAAATATTACTCACTACAGATTCTTTAATAACAATGAAAGTTATGCGAATAACATCCGTCTAAAATATACACGATATGTTGAGACCGAAAGACAGGAGCTCTGGACTTATTCTGATGCTCCTGTGTGGTATGACGAAAACATGAATCCTTATTATCCATTTACCGGAGATACAAGGGAAATCATAAAAGACAATGATTATCAGGCAATCTACACCGCAAAAAACAGTGAAGGAAAAAGCCGCAATGTTGTTTATGCAGAAGAAGTTACGACTGCAGAAGAATTTCTTCGCGATATGGTTGTAGATGGCGAGAACGTTTTTTCTCTTGTTCAGTACGACACTACAACTTACCGCGACAGAGCGGTTATCCAGCTGAACAGAAACGACAATCTGATTGGACTTTATAAAGCCTCTATTTACGGTAAAGCAATTATCAGTGAAACAAACTTCTGTGTATTTGTAAAAGATGAAAATGAAATTGCAGAACACGGACAGATTTCTAAAAACGTTACTTCAAAATATTTAAGTGATGATGAGTTTGACGGTCTTCCTTTTTATGAAAGAAGAGCAAGAGATTATCTTGCAGAAAGTAAGAAGGACACTAAGGGCTATTACGTTACAACCTTTCTTCCTTTAATTCATGCCAGAGTAGATGCCTGTATGGATATGCGATTAAAGGAAAATGGAAATATTAAAAAAGTGAGAATTGAGCAGCTGACTTTCCGCTATAAAAAAGATGAAGAATTCAGCTCTGAGTTCTTTGTAAAAACTGTTTAGGGAGGATTTATATCGAGGACATTGAATTGCTGGTTAAGTCTATGAACGGCTTACAAATTGAGCTTTCTGGATTCAGATCTGAAATGAAAGAATTTAAGAAAGCTGTTGAAAAAAGGATGGATTGTCTTGATACGAGAAGTACGGCGTGTCAGTACAATCCGAATGTGTGTGCGACTGCCAGACGGCTTGAGGAACACATCAAGGCGGACAATGGAAAAGCCGGAAGAAACATGGCTGTAATTGCCTGCGTTATTTCCTGCTTTAATGTGGCAGTTACAGTAATAACTCTTGTGGTTCGGGGGATATGATGGATAACCATAATTTAAGAATGAGACTAATGCTTGAAGCTGAAAAAGAAATTGTTGAAGGACTGACAGAAACTGAACGCTACAGATATTTCTTAGGACGTATGCAGTTTTTGAAATATGAAAGCGGAAAAGAAAATCTGACAAGCTCTGACTGTTCAGGCTCTGTTTGTCTTGCTCTTTTGCTTTCGACTGGTTGTGCAATTCGTGTTACAGCCGACAGCCTTTACCGTAAGTATTTTACAAAGAAGAATCCGGACAAGAACGATATTCAGGCAGCTTTCTTTATAACTCTGTATGACAGAAAACTTGGTTCAAGAGTTTATAAGGAAAATGAAGTTTGCCATGTGGCCGGTGTCTGCGGTAAGGATGTTGTTCTGAACTGTGTAGAGCCTTATTCAGAGCTTAGAAGTTTGAATGACATGAAGCCTTACTATCAGGCAAACGATTACAGAATTGTTGTTAGAGGTTTGGACCGTGAGGCACTACAGAAAGCAAGTGATGACAACGTTGATTTGTTTGGAGCTGATTATCAGTTTGAACAGATTAGAGAAGCAATTGACGGAGCGCGCGGATGATAAGCTGGCGTGCACAAAGGCTTGTAGAAAAAATGCTGAGCATTAAGTTTGTGATTTTTATTGTGGCTACGGTACTCAGATGTGTTGGTGTAATTGGTAATGCTGAATGGCTAACTGTTGCAATGGCTGTGATTGCTGGACGTGAGGCGCAGAAAGTTTTGGGTGACAGGTTCCAGCTTTCAGGGAGAAAGAAGAACGATGAAGAAAGTTTTGGAAGTGATTAAGAAAATTGCTATTTGGATTGGAAC
>JAFZRP010000056.1 GCA_017619795.1 Treponema sp. | reverse complement strand
CAGCTTGCCGCAGTTACTCACGAAGGAAATCCACTGCTCATTCTGGCTGGAGCCGGCTCCGGAAAAACCCGCGTAATTACTACAAAAATTGCTTATCTCATAAATCAGAAAAACGTAAACCCGTATTCTATTCTTTCAGTAACGTTTACTAAAAAAGCCGCCGACGAAATGCGCACTCGTGCAGTTGCCATGGATGAACGGGCAGCTTATTCACAGATAAGAACCTTCCATTCGTTTGGTTCCTGGTTTTTGCGTAAATATGCAGAAGAAGCTGGTGTAGTTCCGTCGTTTACAGTTTATGATGATGATGATATGGCGATTCTTGTAAAAAAGGCAGTTCCAGCTCTTTCGAAAAAAGAAGCACAGGCAGCGGCTCGCGAGATTTCGCTTGCTAAGGATTACTGTCTTTTACCCGGTGATGATTTAACCTTCATCGGCAGCCAATTTGACTTAAACGATATTTATACACGCTATGAAAACCGTCTTCGTTCTACAGGAAATGTAGATTTCGGCGACCTTATTATGCTGCCTGTAAGAGTTATGCAGTCAAACCCGGTTGCGGCTCAGGCAATTCACGACCGCTTTAAGGTGATAATGGTAGACGAGTATCAGGACTCTAACATTGCGCAGTACAAGCTTTTGCAGACAGTTTCAGGAGCAGCAGAGGGGAACGACTCTTATGTTTGTGTTGTCGGTGATGATGATCAGTCAATCTATCATTTTAGGGGTGCCGAGGTTCAAAACATTCTTTCTTTTCCAGAAAAGTTTAAGGGTACTGACATTATCAGACTGGAAAAAAACTACCGTTCTACAACACATATCCTGAAAGCTGCCTCACTTGTTGTAAGCAATAATCAGGACAGGCTTGGAAAAAATCTTATAGCGACCAGGGGCGACGGTGGAATGCCTGTTCTTGCTTTTGTAGGTGACCAGAATGAAGAAGCTTCTTTTTGCAGCAGTTTGATTGAAAAAGCGGTGGAAGCTGGTGGTAAGTATTCTGACTGGGCAATTTTGTACCGCACGAATGCTCAATCCTTAGGTTTTGAAAAGGATTTTCTTCATAAACGAATACCGTACGTTGTAGTGGGTTCCCTTAAGTTTTATGAGCGCGAAGAAATTAAAGATACACTTGCTTATCTTGCCCTGTGTGCCAACAGTAAGGATGAAATTGCCTTTAGAAGGATTGTGAATAAGCCTGTGCGTGGAATTGGAGATAAAACTCAGGATAAAATCCACGAATATGCCGTGCAGAATAATCTTACAATGATAGAAAGTCTTGAAAAACTGTTGCCAGAGCTTTCTAAAAAGGCAAGGGAAGGGGCAGACGCTTTCCTTAAATTGTACGAAAAGTTTACAGCCTTCTTTGGGGCAGAGGAACAGTCTGACGGCAAAAAGCTTTCTGATTTTATCAAGCTTGTAGTAATGGATTCCGGCTTATACGACTACCATAAGGCAGGCGATGAAATTGAAGGAACTCAGCGAACCTACAACCTGCAGGAGCTTGAAAACAGTGCCCTTTCTTACAGCTGCTCACTGGAAGGACTCATTGCATTCCTGGATGCAATCAATCTTGACCGCTCACTCGAGCTTCAGAACGAAGAAAAGGCAAACGATGCAGTTACCTTAATCACCCTGCATAACACAAAAGGTTTGGAATACAACCGCGTAATAATCACCGGGTTGGAAGAAGGTGTTTTTCCGCGTGGAGATAAAGCCGGTGCCGACCTGGAAGAAGAACGCCGACTTTTTTATGTTGGAATCACTCGTGCCAGAAACGAATTATATGTAACTTCCGCCGCGCAAAGAGTAATGTACGGGGCCTTACAGTTTATGCGACCAAGCCCTTTTTTGAACGAAGCGGCTTCTGCCTTTAAAATCATAGGAAACAAGCCTTACGGATTTGGCAGTCACGGCGGTAGCGGATTCGGTGGCGGTGGCAGCAGATTTGGTGCTAGTGGATTCGGTGGCGGTGGCAGCAGATTTAGTGGATACGGTGCTTATGGTGCGGGCTATGGTGCTTATGGCAGCTTTGGCTCATCAAGCTCTGAAGGAAAGTGGGGCTCAAAATCCGAAATTGCTGAAAAATGGAAAAAAGGTGTTAAAGTATTCCATGATGATTACGGTTACGGCGTAATTTCTTCCTGTGAGCTTGCAAACGAAGAGTACAAAATCACCGTCACCTTTGAAAACAGCGGCAAAAAAGCGTTTTTGCCCGAATATCAGAGCCATTCGCTGCTGATTGTGAAGGATTAAGCCGCTTTTGCTTCTTATGATTAGAAATATCGCATAAAAAAATTGATTATTAGTGTAATTATGATATAATAAAATAAAAAAAAGGAAAAGAATATGTATAAGTTATTTTTTAAAACATTGTTCTTAGGTCTTATAATTGTTTTCTTTGTGTCATGTAAAAATCAAAACAACATTTCTCCTGTGCAAAAATTATTTGAAACGAATCCCTCTACAATAACATGGAACGGTTCAGCTTCGGATGTTGAAAGTTTTTCAGCAAGTGTAAATGTTTATACTATGAATAATCGTATAACAGAGGGGTTTAGGCAAACTAGTAAATATAGGATTGCATTTAAAAAAATAGGTGGAGTGTCGTATTCTCGTGTGGATTTGGATAAAAATTATGCAGGTGGAGTTTTACGAACGGTAATAACTGATGGTACGGATATGATTATAGTTGATGGTGATACTAATAAGATAGAATCCAGAATAAAAGTACCAAAAAACGAATCCCCTGCCTTAGATTTTTTGACAGCCTCTCCAATAACAGGTAGGGTAAATATTGATGAAATTAGAACAGAGGCTAAGAGATTAAAGCTTGATGTTACAGAGGATGAAGATGAACGAGGTATGATAATAACAATTCCAGCATCTTTATTACCAACAAAAGAGACAGAGAAATATTTGTCTGCAAAAATAACCTTAGATACATCAACAGAAACTCTTAATGAAGTTGAAATTATTACGATGAATCAAGAAGGTATAGTAACAACCTCTACAAGTATAAATGTTTACCAAGAATGTGATGATGAATTGGTAAAAATAGGTACAATTACAACTATTGATACCCAAAATCCAAATATAATGGAGGGAGAACTCGGAGATATGGAAATTTTTAATAATATTGATGAGATTCCTGAAATATCAGATGAACAGTTTAATTCATTGCAGGAATCTGGAAATATTTATGAAAATCCAGGAATTGTTTTAGGAGATCCCTCTGATTTGAGTAATGTACAAACTATTGTAGAAGTTTATGAGACTGTCGAACTTAATGAAGTTGATAATTCTGTATTCAAACTTTTAATAGGAGAAAAACTATGATTAAAAAAAATCTTTTGATATTTATTATTTTCTCTATTTTTAATTTGTGTATATATTCTAATGAGTATATTTTAGATACCCCGACTCCAGATTGTAAAATTTCATACTACAAAGACGGAGGTTATTGGCTTGCTCAGGGATTTGATTTCTCAAATTATTCACCTACAAATGATCCAGGACTAGAGCAACTTGTAAAAAATGAGATAAATAAAGTTTCTGCTTTTGACGATTATAATAAGAACTATGTAGTAGTAGGTCATAGTCAAGGAGGTCCAAGAGCTTTGGCTTATGCAACAATGCTTAAGCAATTATCAAAAAATAATCCTAATAAGTATGATTACAATCAACTGAAAGCTGTTATTACATGTTCTGGAATTGATAAAGGTATAAAAGCTCTTGATGGCGGAATTTTGCCATTCAAGAATAAAGTTATTTGTGATATTGATATATTAGCCAATGGAATTGCAGGGTGTGTTGGTGCATTTGATTTTATAGGTTTGAAAACAGCTGTCGGGGGCGAAATAGGAAAACTTTTCTTTAAGGAAGGAAAAAATATACTAGTAACATCAGTCCTCACAAATGTTATTTTTGAATTTATTTGTTCTTGTATTGGTGATATTAATCCTGATTTATATTTAGCTAAAGCATGGGCAGGGGCACCAGAAAAAGAAATCCAGCAAATATATGACATGATGCCAAAAAGTAAATTCATAAAGAATTATGTGAGCGATGTAGAACAGAAAACTGTTAAATATAAATCTGGTACAAAGAAAGAATATTATTGGACTTATAAGAAGATAGGTTGGATAAAAATTTATTATTTAACCTACAGAACCGTCCCTGTATATAAAACATATACTTATGAAGTTGATAAACCTAAATTTGATATGAATTTACCCGTGGGATATATTGTAGGAACAAATAATGATTCAATAAGATTAATAGATGCTTTTTCAATAGATAAAGCAACAGGAAAAATGACTAATGAAGCAAGTAAGAAAGTAAGGAATGTCCAAACAGGACTTACAGTTGGATTTGGTATAGGTGCTGCAGCAAATATGGCGGAAGCTATAATCGGATATGCTTCATTGAATGTTATAGCTGGAGTGTCTCATACTGTAGATTTTGCAAAATGTACGGCAGCTACAGACTTGTGCATTAATCTAGATGATCATTTGAATAGGTATAAAAATTCCACTGAAAATGATGGTCTTGTAGCAAAGGAGAGTCAATATATACCAATGACACAAACTGATTTGGCTGGTAATAAATATACTGTGCATACGAAAGTTTTAGGAAAAAATCCAAAAGGATATATAGAGTATAAGAATTATAATCATTTGGAAACTGAACCTGTTTATTATGAATCTCCTGTTAATGGTGTACCTTTAAAGACTTTTGATAATGATGATATTAATTTATGTTTCAATGTTATTAATCGTCAAGTAAAGGAATTAATCAAAGAATTGAATTAGTTATGCGAAAACTTTTTATATTATTGTTTTTTTCTCTGATCTTTGTTAGTTGCAAGAATAATGTTGTAAGCAATATTCCAGAATATATTCCCGATATTCAATGGTCGATGAAAATTAATCGAGGTATTCTTGGTGCTATGATATGTGAAGTCAGTGATGATAATTTGTATTTTTACGAATCAAAAATAATAGATGGTTGTTCTTTGTATAGATTGGTTTGCGTTGATTTGAATTTACGTAGTTATAAGTGGCAATCTGAATTTTATAGTAAATTATGTGAGGATAAGATTTTATTAACAGATAATTATGTTTTTATAGATACAGAAGCATCACTAGAATGCTATGACAAGGAATCAGGAAAATTATATTGTAGTCTTGTCTTTGGAAATAATCCTGAAGAAATAAATAAGAACCGCCCTTATAATTGTACGACTATTAATTACAAAGAGAAATATCTTCTTTGGTCAACTTGGAATGACAATAAAATAAACGATGAAGGAATTGTAAGAATAAATATATCTAATATAGACTTTAAGTCAATGAACAAAGAGACTCTTGTTGTAAATCCTGAACTTGTTTGGATAGGAATTGATATAGATGATCAAGATGAGCATGTGTATACATGGCCGATAATAAAAGATGGAGTGATTTATTTTCAGACATACCGTAGTTGGAATAATTATAAAAGTAAATTTGTTGCAGTTGATATAGAAAGTGGTTCTGTAAAATGGATTTATGAATCAGAAGAAATGCTTGGGAAAGGATGTAATGCATTATTTGTACAGAATGATAGGCTTTATTCTATGGAATATGAAATCGGTTGTTATGATTTATCTACAGGCAAACCTATCTGGGAACATCATCAAACCGAAGATGACTTACGAAAAGAAATTTGCCTTGGTGGTTTAATATATAACTATGCAGGTATTTTTTTTTATGATAATTGCATTTATTATACGACAAACGAAGGGAGTTCTACGGCAGCAACTTTTGGTTGTGACGAATCATTATGTACAAATATTAAATGTATAAACGCTACTACAGGAAAACATATTTGGTCATATATGCCAAAAGATTGTGGTTCGTTGAGTACTCGTCCAATAGTAGTCGATAATAAGGTGTTTGTTCTTACGATGTTTGATGGTTTATGGGTTTTTAACAGAAAGAGTGGAAAAGTATTGGGGTGTGATTTAAATGTTATGAGTGGTGGAATGGATAATAATGCTGTATGGAATGGGCAAGTAATTTATTTTGATAACAATATATTAACAGTAATAAAACCATAGGCATGAGTATGAAGAGAATTTACTATTTGATTATATTTTGTATTTTAACTGTCGGTTGTAATAATAAATCAGAATCATATCGTGTAAGAGTTTCAGCGGTGTCTGAAATAGATAATGAAATTAAAGTATGTGTTTATCCAGAGAATTCATATGGTAATATTATTAATGGTGCATCTGTATTTGTAAAAGATTCTAAAAATGTGATTACTTATTTACAATTTAATAATATGATCCAATGTTACGAGGGTACAATATCTGAGATTCAAGATGATTATTTTTTTGTTTGCATAAATTCTCTTTTGTTAGGTAAGCTTGAACAATATAAAATACCTCATAGTCAAGTTGTGAAAAAACCAGAAATTACAGTTTTTATGGATTCTTGTGGGAATAATGTACTACAAGGAAGTGATATAGATGTTTCAAAAGAAATTCAATTAGCTTGGACATCTTGTATGCCAGATGTCGTGTATACTGTCAGTATAAGAACAAATTCAAAATTACTGTATACAACATCAACAACAGCTTGTAATACGTTGATTAAAGAAAATGTATTGCCAAAAGATAGTATTATGTATTTGACAATAAAGTGTCAGAAGATTTATGGAGACCCAAATTTTGTCGAGTTTGATTATTATTCTGTATCACAAATTCAAAGTACGTCCATTAGTTTCTATGGTAGTTAAAAGAGAAATAGTTTATTTTATATTTTTTTTTATTTTGCTATTACTCTTCATAAATTGTAAACATAACCAAAATCAGAATAATGATCTTCAAATAGTTAGTCCAAAAGCAAATTGGATATATGATGACAATACAGATATTTTGTTTTCAGCAAATATTGATGATTCAGAACTTGAATGGATATCTTCAATAGACGGTACTATTGGTTATGGCCCACAAATTTTAATAAAGTTAAGTGAAGGACGTCATTTTATAACTTTACTTCAGAAATCAACTGAAACAAGTAGAATGATTTCAATAAATGTTAATATGTCAATGAAGAAGTCTTTTTCTACACGTTTGCTAACTTGTTTACCTGTTACAATAAATGAAAAATCTGAAAATGCTCTTTTTTCACTAAATGGAAGTATAAAAAATATAAATATTTGTTATTCAAAAGAAACTAATGAAGAGTATGGAAATAATTTATTGATGGATAAAGTTATAAAAGCAAATGAGAATAAAAAGAAAATCCATTCAAGTAGGAATCAAAATCTTTTGACAAATTTATCACAGGAGCGTTCATTTTTCGTTGTAAATACAAAAAATCAAGTTGAGGCAGCAGTAGTAAAAGCGAATCTTGTTCATAAAGGCGAATATGTAAGTGTGTATGTTGATGAATCAGTTAATGATTATAATCTTATAACCGATTGTATTAAAAATGTAGAAAAAACTATATTTCCGCGTGTAACAAATATTTGGGGAAGTTGGGATGATATTGATAAAGATGGAAAAATAACACTTCTGTTTACATCTACTATTAATGAGGAAAGTGTTGCTATTGGTTTTTTTAATCAAAATGATTTTTACAAGAATGAAATTGATTTAAAATCAAAATCGTATAACCCGTATTCAAATGAAATGGATATTCTTTATATAGCTGTTCCAGAAATTGAAAACAAATCATATTCAGTAAGCAGTATATGTGCAACCATAGCGCACGAATTTGCACATCTAATAAATTATTCATTCAGAGATAATGAATTGGATGTCTTTTTAGATGAAGGTTTAAGTCATTTAACAGAGAGTCTTGTTGGTTTCGGGGTTTCTGGTGGAAATATGGATTTTGTTAATTATTTTCTGTCAAATAGCAATGCTTTTTCTTTTAATGGTAAGGATTTATATGGTGAAACTGATAGTGTTGGAATAAGAGGGGCAATTACCTTATTTTTATATTATCTTATTAATCAAAAATGGAAATTAGAATGGGATGAAGATTATTTTTTATTGAAGGATAACGGAGAAATATCTTATTTACGTAGAATCGCCAATTCCAAGGAAGATGCTTGGCTTTCAATTGGTAGTGAGTATGGTGTACCGACAGATGTGCTTTTTAAGCAGTTTTGTAATACTTTATTCAATAATAGAATAAGCGAAATATTAGATTTTTCAAAGGTCGACCCATTAACTCTTGAACCTATTTTTATATGTAATGAATTGTCTTGTTGTGATTGTAATGAAATTCATTCTATTCTTCCTTATTCATTTACGAAATTTGAAAATATTTATGATTATGAATATTACATAACAGGTGATTCCATTATTGGTAATATTTATCTTTTGCAATACACTGATAATAGCAAATATATGAATTAAAAAAAAGTAAGTGTGTTAGGACGATTTTATCTTTAGATTTACTTAGTTTTTACCCCCCCTCATTTTTTAATAAATGTTTGGTGACAAATCCCATATTTGGATTTATAATAGTATACTATGGGTGTTAGGAAAAAGAGAATAGGACTTCTTATAGACTATCTCGTTTCTGAGTATTGCGAAAATCTCGTAGATGGAATCTCGGCTTATTGTAAGGATAACGATATAGAATTACTGCTGTTCGTTATCGGAGAGATTTATTCTTCCGCACCTAAAACCTATAACTATCAGTACGTTGCAACAACAGCTCATATCAGGGAAGCAAATGTAGACGGCTTTGTAATTGTTTCCGGAACGCAGATTCACACAATGTCGCAGAAGGAGTTCCTTTCTTATCTGCGTTCCTATAAATCGCTCCCGATTGTAAATATTTCAATGGAGCTGCCGGAAATCCCTTCCATCATCGTAGACTGTACTCAGGCCTTCAGTTCAATGATTCAATATCTTATTACTGAACAGAAATGCCGCAGGTTTGCCCTTATGGGTGTAGACAGTAAATCGTACGATGTTAAGACAAGAACAAGAATCTTTAAGGAAGTACTCAGAAAAAACGATATCTCCATTAAAAATACAGTTTTCTGGAAATCTAATTTTGAATATGAGCGGACTTATCAGATTCTGCAGGATTATCACCGAAAGGGTAAACCGTTTGATTTTGATGCAATTGTTGCTCTTAATGATAATATGGCGTTTGCCTGCATGGATTTCTGTCAGAAGCAGCTTGGCTTGAAGGTACCTGAGGATATCATCATCACCGGCTTTGACGATATTAACAGAGCTTCTTTCTTTACGCCGTCGCTTACAACTATAAATCAGCATGTTGAATACCAGGGAATGAAGGCTGCCGAAACCTTATCTAAGCTTATTGATAAGAAAAAGGTGCCTATGCTCCAGATTGTAAATGCAGAAGCTGTTATTAGGCAATCTTCAAATAGAATAAAATCAGAAGAAGTAAATACAAAGCTGCTTAAGTTTGAAACAGAGCTGGATTCACGCTATGCAGTAACGGAATGGTATAACAGAAGAACTCAGATTTATCATGCGGCTCAGTTCTATTCCGGTATGCATTATGATATTGATGTTACACGCGTTGGAAAGCTTTTAACAACAGAGCTTATTCAGTTCGGCTTTGAGTCTTTTGCAATTGTTGTTTATGAGAATCCTATAGAACAGCTTTATCCTTATGAATATTTTAACCTTCCGCAAAAAGCCTATTTAATAAGCGGCTACGATAGTACCACCGGCTTTAATTTTGCAGAAAAAAGCATAGATATTGAGTTTAATCCTAACGAATGCATAATTCCTGAAGGATACATGCAGTTTACCGGAGACGGTACTGTTGTCCTTGCTGTTTATCATAATACAATCCAGTATGGTTATTTAATTGTAAAGCATAGCGATTATGATTTAGGTGTTTATGACCTTATAGCAAAGGCAATTGCGAATCAGCTGGCTTCAAGCTCTACCTACACTCAGATGGTAAAGGAGCGCTCTGCAATTTCAGACCGGTTCCGAAAGCTCGATGTAATTGCTCATACCGATGAACTTACAGGCCTTAAGAACAGACGCGGTTTTATGGAGCTTGGACAGGCAACAATGAACTTTGCAGAAACAATAGGGCAGAGTGGTCTTGTAATTTACTGCGACATGGACGGTCTTAAAAAGATAAACGACAATTATGGTCACGAGGCCGGAGATAAGGCAATTATAGCACAGGGCAATATCCTCAGAAATAATTTCCGTTCAAACGACATTGTAGGACGAATTGGCGGTGATGAGTTCTGTATTATTAGTCCTAACCTTAAAGAAGAAGATTTTAAGCACATAAAAGAAAAGATTATGAACGACTGTGTAAAATGGACAGAAGAGAATAAATCTCCTTATGCGCTTTCTATAAGTATGGGATATATTTCATATCCTGATGAAGACATTGGCTTTAATCTTACCCAATTGCTGGCAGATGCGGATTCTTCTTTGTACGTAGAAAAAAGAAGAAAAAAAGCAGAAAAAGCACAGGAAGAAAAAAACAGAAGGCTCCGCTGATATGGGAAATAAAATTCGGATTGGTTTACTCGTAGATTATCTTGTCTCAGAATATTCAGAGTTTCTTATTGATGGTGTTAAGGCCTGCTGTGATAAAGTAGGTGCTGACCTCTATATTTTCCAGATGGGTGTGCTTCAGGACCGCTCACAGAACTTTAATTATCAGTATGTAGCCAGTACAGCTTTTCTTTCAAGCAATAACATAGACGGACTTATTTTCTGTTCTACAACTCAAACCCATTATATGGATTTTGATTCGTATGTTTCTTACCTCAATTCCTATTATCCGCTTCCAATTGTAAATATAGGCTGCATGATACCGGGCATTCCTTCTGTAGATGTAAATTACGAAGAAGCGTTCCGGGCACTTGTCGAGCATGTTGTAAGGGATATTGGTGTAAAGAAAATTGGACTTATGTCTGTAGACAGCAAGTCGGAAGAGGTTGTACTCAGGGAAAAGATTTTCTGGCAGGTAATGAAGGAATACGGAATCCCTTTTAATGCCGTTACTGTATGGAAGGCAAAGTTTAGTTATACAACCGCTATATATGAGCTTACAAATTATGCAAAGTCTGATGTTCCGTTTGATTTTGACGCAATTATTTCTCTTAATGATGATATGGCAATTGCCTGTATAGATTTTGCAAAGCAGAAAGGACTTTCTGTTCCAGATCAGATTGTTATAACTGGTTTTGATAATTTAAGAAAGGCTTCTTTTTCCGAACCTTCGCTTTCAACTGTAAACCAGATGATTTTCCAGCAGGGATACATTGCCGCCAGAACCTTGTACGACAAAATAACTGGCAAGGATGTTCCTACTTATCAGACTATAGATGCAAAGGCAATTCTGCGAAGCTCAACCGGTGCGGCTGACTATTTTAATAAGGTTCGAAACAACAATTTTATAGAAATAGACAGGGTTGCCCTGGCAGATATAAGCAACAGTTTTTCTGCGTCGGAATGGTATCATAAGAGAACACAGGTTTATTCTGTATCTAAGTTGTATATGGAAATGCAGGCAGACATTACCGAAGAGGAGATGATAAATCATCTGACGTACAATATAAAGTCGCTTGGCATTCCATACCTTTTTGTTGCTGCTTACAATGAGCCGGTTGAAACAGACGGTCCTTTTGATTATTTCCATCTTCCACACGAGGCTTCCGTATTATGCTGTTATGATGAAAAGCAGGGTGTTGTAATAAACACTTATTCTCCAAAGTATTATTTTGATCCTAATGAAGTTATGGTTCCACAGGATCTGCTTCCTAAATCTGAAAATCCTGTAATTGTTATGACACTGTTCAACGGTAAGCTTCAGTATGGATATATGCTTATAGAAAAAACTGACTTTGATATTGCTGTTTTTGACACCTTGCGAAATACAGTTTCTCTGCTTCTTACTTCCGTTCAGAACTTTAAGAATCCTGATGTTGATGAAAATCTTATAAAAGAAAGATACGCAATGCTCGACAGAATTGCTCATACCGACGAGCTTACGGGGCTTATGAACAGGCGCGGCCTTTATGATTTTGGTCAGAAGGCGCTGGAGCTTGCTCAGTCAATGCAGCAGAAGGGTCTTGTTATTTATGGTGATCTTGACGGGCTTAAGAGCATAAACGATAACTTTGGTCACGAGTCGGGAGACAGGGCTATTATAGCGGCTGCTTCCATCTTAAAATCAAGCTTCCGCAGTACAGATTTTGTTGCCAGAGTCAGCGGCGATGAGTTCATTATAATAAGCAATGGACTTTCAAAAGAAATGTTCGACGGCATTAAACAGAAGATTCAGGAACGCTGTATTGAATGGACTACAAAAACTAATTCTCTATTCCTGCTTTCCATCAGCATGGGCAGTGTAGAGTTCCCATACGAAGGCAATTACGACTTAAATATGCTCATGTCCATCGCCGACACCGAGCTGTACGAAGAAAAGAAATCAAAAAAATAAAAACGATACAAGTTTTAGCTGCTACCAGTCTCTTTGAATATATGTAGCTCTTGGACGGGCAATGATATCTACACGGCGGTTCTTTGCGCGGCCTTCTTCTGTTGTGTTTTCTGCTACCGGCTGAGTTCCACCGTAGCCCTTCCACGTAAACAGATTTTCGTTCAAGCCTTCAGAAACAAGCGCGTTCTTTACAGTCATTGTTCGTTCAATAGAAAGGTTCAACTGACCAACAGGCTTTCCAACATCTGCAGTATGACCTTCAATAAGAATTGTGTAGCCGTCATCAAGCAGAAGATTTTTAAGCTCAGATGCAATGTAACCGATTCTCTCAGATTCGCCTGGAAGAAGCTCCGGTGAATCAGGGTAGAAGTTCAGAATTACAGAGAAGCGGATGCCGTCTATAGAATCAGTTATTTCAATATCATTTACTTTATTCTGATAGAAATGACGTTTGATTTCTTCATATTGTACGTAATAGGTTTCTGTCTTTTCTGGAGCTGCAATATCGTAAATGAGGTTATCTTTATCAAGCAGGAAAACTACCTTTCCTTCGCGAAGCAGGGCAACGTTTTCCGGAACGGTAAGGATTTTGAGGGCGTCACGTCGTTTAATAACAGGATCTGTTCTGTTTCTTCCGAAAACCTGTGTTGCACGAATATAAAGCGGATCAGAACCAATTCGACTTTCATAGCGGTCTGTTGCATCTGAATAATCGTATGCAATCATTCCGGAGTTCATAATCACTTCCGGATTTTCCATGCTTTTTTCAAAAATAATGTTCATGCTGTCATCCCAGAGAGTCGGGAAAAAACAGGCAGAAACTGTGCTTTTTACGTATTCACCGTGAACTGGCAGCTGTCCTCTTGCGTCTATGATTATTCCTGAATATGGGCGGGAAGGTACTGTATCAATTGGTTCTTCCGGCGAATATGGATATTTGTGGTTTACAAGAAGACTTCCGATTTCCTTTACGTTAAGAGTGTTTGTTGTATTCAGTGTTTTAATATCACTCGAAAAAACATCGGGAGTTTTGTAGCCGTTCATTATAAAGTGATAGATATCGTCAAAGGTAAGATTTTCGTAGATAACGTTGTCGGAAAGTGTGTCGTTTGAATCTGTGTAGAGAGAGAGCAGCGGTGGTTGAATAAGCTGAGGCATTTTTGTTTTAATGGATGCAGAAGCTTTCTTTTTGCCGGATGGCATCTGAATATCGGCTTTTTCTGTATCCATAGAAATATTCGAAACGAATTTGCCGGAAACCCAGTCTATTCTGCTTACAGATTCAATTGAAGGCTCTGAAGCAAACAGTCCAAAAGAAAATGAGAATGCAGCTGCTAAAATTATACACAGATTTTTTTTCATTAGTTCATTATCGGGTTATTTTGAAGGAATATAAAGAATTTTTCCTATTTTAAGGATGTCGTTTTCGTTTATTCCGTTTAACTCGCAGATTGCTTTTACTGTAGTTCCATAGCGCCTTGAAATAGACCAGAGCGAATCTCCCGCTACAACCTTATACTTTACCGGGAAATCTATCGGTTTAATTTTTTTCAACGCGTTCTTTGCAGTTTCTTCTGTTCCAAGCGGCAGCCTTATGTTTGACTCCAGCGAAGGATGAGTGTAGCCCCTTACAAAAGACGGATTCAGCTCCTTTATAATTTCCGGCGAAATCCTCATTTCCTGTGCAAGCTGGTTCAGGGAATACGCTTTTTTTACAGAAACATAATCAAAAAGGGCATTTTTTTCGTTGTATAAAACCTCGTATTCCTTGTCGTGAGATGGAATGTCCAAATCGTAATATTCGTGATTTATAACAAGGTCCGCAATTGCAAGCAGCTTTGGAACATAAGAAGCGGTTTGTGACGGAAGATAATTATGCTCAACCATATACCAGAAATCTTTTTCCGGAGATTTTGCGAGTGCCCGAATCATAGCACCTGTTCCGCAGTTATAGGCAGCTATTGCAATAGGCCAGTCCTTAAAGTAATTATAATTGTCTGTAAGCTTTCTTAAAGCGGCATCTGTAGATTTCCACGGGTCATAACGCTCGTCAACGTATTCGTTCAGCACAAGGAAAGGCTTAACGCTGTTTTCCATAAACTGCCAGACTCCAATCGCTCCTGATTTTGATTTTGCGTGTGTTTTATAATTTGATTCAACAACAGGAAGGTATTCAAGCTCTGGTGGAAGTCCCTGCTCTAGAATTGATTTTCGTACATACAGTCTGTAGGAGATTGCATTTTCAAGTGCGTCTGTAAGCTGCTTTTCGCCGCGCGGAGTAAGATAGTGCTGACGGAAAACTTCAACTTCGGCTCTATCGCAGCCATCTATGGAAAGGGGAAGACGTTCTTTTTTTGGGGCTTCCTGTTCAGTTTGTGCAAGTTGTTCGGATTGTTCAGACTGTTCTGTTTGTGTGAGCGATTCTGTTTGCTCGGTTTGCACAAGCTGTTTGGTCTGTGTGGTCTGATTCTGTAGCTCGGTTTGTTCAAGTTTTTCGTTTTGTTCAGACTGTGCGGGTTGTGTAATTTGTACAGAATTGTTGCCTGTTTCTGTGCCCGATTCCGTTTGTGTGTCTAAAACTGTGTTTTTGTCTGATTCAGTTTCCGTGCCTGAAAAAGTTTCTGTTTTTTCTTCTGATACAGTTTGCGCTTCTTCTGCAGCAAACGCATATGAAAAAGAAAAAGATATTATCAGCAGGAAAAAGATTTTTTTAATCACAGTTTATTCCAATACCAGTTACAGTTTATTACCGATGTAGATTCCGGCCCATTCCCAGTTTCCGTTTATATCAGGATCCATAGGGAAATCAATTTTTCTAAAATACAAATACCAGACAGAAACATAAGTGTTCCATCCCCAGGTTCTTAAATAAGCCTCGTTAGGGTTTGAGGTTTCATCAAGAGTGTCGCTGTAACGGATTCTGTTACCACCACGCATCCAGTCTTTCATAGAGAAAGATTCCTGCGAGTTCGCATCCATTTCGTCCTGCTTCCACGACATAGAGAAAAAGTTTACCTTAGCCTTGTATTTATCAAGAGATTTCCAGTCGTAATTTCTGATTGCACGCTTAACAGCTGATTCAAGTGCAGAAAGACTCTCAAAAGTCCAGTCCTTAGAAGATTTGTTAAAATCAATTAAATGGCGGGCATTTTTATAGGCATCCGGTTCACCAGGAATCTGAATTGTAGTAGCATCCGGCTGCTGAAGGAACAATTCACAGGTTTTAAGTGCCTGATCCCATTGATTATCCTTCTGATATTCAATTGAAAGACGCAGATAAAGCTCTGTTGTATTAACATTATCAGGGAATCTGTTTATAAGTTCGTTAAAATACTTAATTCTGTGGCTTGGGGTTTTAGAAATCTGAATAAGGTTCTGAAGACACATAAAGTGAATGGAGCTGCCTTTTACTAAAAGGTCAGGGCACGTCTGCAGGATTCTGTCAAAATAATATTCAGCTACCGGTTCAGCATTAAGCGAAAGATACGCATACGCAGTCATTAAAAGCCAGTACGAGTTGTACATATCATCAGGATTCTCTTCAACCCAGTTTGTGAGCAGAAGAATAACTCCCTGATAATCCTGTTCAGACAAAAGCGCATTCGCCATCTGATTTATGATTGTGTAACGCTGCTTAGGTTCCAGCTGTTGAGTAAGAAGAATCTCTTTTAGCTCTTCCTGTGTTTTTTCCTTAGAGCCCGGTTCGGGTTCTTTCTGGCAGGAAGACAGTAAAATAGTACAGCAGAGAGCGCAAAGCAGTAAAAAATGAATGTATATAGATTTGAACTTTTTCACGATTTTCATTTTTTTAATCTAACACGATGATTTGTTATTGTAAAGATTAAATTTTGCAGATAATATAGATAAGATAGGATAATGGTAGAATTGTCCGTATTTCGCTCTAAGACGTAAAAAGGTGATGGCTATGAAAAAAATTAGTGCTCTGCTTCTCGATTTTCTTACTTATATCGGCTCCTTGATTTTTGTTTCTGCTTTTATTCTGGCACTCGTTGTTGCGGAAAAGCAGCATACGATGATTATTGACCTTCTTCCTGTTTTTGCCGTAATTCTGGGCATTATGACACTTGTATTTACTCTTGCAGTTTCTCACAAGGCGTATCATTTCTTTATGGGACTTTTCCTTATGGTAGCCGGCAGCTTTGTTTTCCTGCTTGTTCGCGGCTATCTTCAGCATACAATTTATCAGTGGTGGCCTTTTTTAGGCATTGCAGTAGGACTCATCCTTTTTGTTACAGGAATATATAAATACAGGCGCATTACCGTTGGTTTTGCAATTCCTGCCCTGACCATCTTCCTTATGGGATGCTGGTTTATGCTTTTCTCATTCAAAATCGTAAAAGTTCCATTCAGTCAGGTTGCCTTGATTGGTGGTCCGTTGTTTATGATTTTTGTAATGGTTTTCTTGTTTGCATTCTTCCTTTTGCAGCAGAAAAACAAGAATCTTGTAATAGAAGATGATGAGCCCGATTCCTTTGAGGATGACTAATATGTTATTCGATTCCGGTACACGAAGTTGAAAAAAAGCAGAAGTTTCGCTGGTAAGCTATTGTTTCTCGTTTCGTTCCTTGTTTTAGCAGGGAATAATTCTGTTTTTTCAGCAAAGAACAAGGAAAAGAAAAACAAAAAATCAAAAAACACCGAACAAACTCAAACTACCGAAGAAACAGCTGTTCAGCCGACAGAGGAGGAGGGCGTAAAACTTCCTTCCAGCTCAAAGCCAAGAACGTTCTTCTATAAAATAGAAGAAGATATAATTGCCGGGGTAGAAAACGGTTCTCCTGATTCAATAAGAAATGCTGTTTCCAGAATAAAAAAGACAGACGGCGACTATCAGGATAATGAAAAGGTCCTTATTTTTATTGCTACTTCAATAATGGAAATTGTCTGGCCTTCAGAAAAAATCACCTGGGAAAGGGTAGAGGCACCTGAGGATAATCCATATTCGGGCGCTGTAAAATCTGCTAAAAACGGTGTTTTCGATTCAATTACCGGTAATGTAGATTTCCTTGCAACAATTCTTCCAGCGCTGGTAATGCTTGTTCCAAATACAAACCAGAATGTTTATGCGCAGTGTGTAGATTCAATTGCTACTGCACTGGAAAAGAATCCTGATTCTGTACTCGCAAACTATCTGGCAGGTGTTTATTTTGAAAAGAACGAAAACAATCTTAAAGCGCAGGATTATTTTAGGAATGCTTACGAAAAAGCAGGCAACAGTATGGAAATAGTGCTTGCTTATACAGGTGTACTTGTTGCAAATAAGCAGAGCCTTGAAGCAAAAAATGTTATTTCCCGGCTTAACTTTACAAATCCTGATGATATAAGGGTTTTAAAACAGAATGCTTACATTGCGTTTGCTAACAAGGAATATTCTTCTGCGGAAAATTATGTAGCAAAGGTTTTGCAGCAGACTCCTAATGATCTTGAGTTCCTGCTTTTCCGTGCCAAAATATTTATAGAAAAGAATGATTATATTCACGCCGGTTCTCTGCTTGATATGTACGCAAGGCAAAACGACACAAATATTGAATATCTTATTCTGAGAACCCGTGTTCAGCTTGACTGGAGTAAAAACACAACGGCTGCTGCCGAAACAATTGAAAAAGCGCTTAGACTTTATCCTTCAAACGAAGATGCCCTTATGCTTGCCACAAGAATCTCTTCAATGACCGATTCACCTGTAGCAGGTAAATATGCGGATGAGCTTTCCGCAATGGTTCTGGAAAAGAATCCTGATAATAAGGAAGCTCTTGTTTATGCTCTTGAAGGTCTTGTTCAGCGCGAAAACTGGCAGGAAGCTTACGTAATCAGCAGTCAGCTTATAAGGGATGAACAAAATGCTTCTAATCCTGATGTAATTATGCAGCACGTAACGGTTTGTATCGCCTTAAACAAGAAAAACGAAGCACTTGATTTTGCAACAAGAGCATACAGCCTTAATTCCCAGGATGAAACTATAATTCAGGCATATGTTTACGCTTTTTCCGAGGTAAACGACAGAGAAGCTTCCTTGTCTCTCATAAACTCACTGTTAAATTCATCATCCTCAAAAATGAAAAGCTATCTATATTACCGCAGAAGCTTTTTGCAGCGTTCCGGTGATAATGAACTTGCCGATCTTCGTGCCAGCCTTATAGCTAATCCTCGTAACAGCGACGCTCTTTTCCGCATGTACGAAATCTACTATTCTAAAGAAGATTACCGCAAGGCTCAGTATTATCTGCGCCAGGTAGTTGCCATAAATCCTAATGACTCCACAACACGCAAACTCAACGAAGCTCTAACACAATTGATTAAATAGACTGATTTTCACCTCAATTTCGCTAGT
>JAFZRP010000055.1 GCA_017619795.1 Treponema sp. | reverse complement strand
CTGTGCAGTTTTTGGCAATAGGACTCAGTTTGAAATATCATCCAAGAAACTGGAAAAGATTGAACTGAAGGATGCTACTGTTGGACCTGGCATAGAAAAGTTTACGGCAATAAGGTTGTACTTTTCAAAAGATGGCAAGCGTTTAGCTGCACTTGGCTATCATTCAAAAGATTACGGAAAATCTTTCTATGCTCCTAGTTTCAATTTTATTAAGCCGTGTTTTATCCTGTTTAATAATAATTCCGTATCATCAATTGATTATGCAGAAGAAACGGGTTCTATTTCATCTGAAAACGAAATATTCTTCAACGACAAAGGAAAGCCAGAATCTTATTCTTTTAAGGATAAGGATGGTAAAGTTGTTACGAAGAAGCTTTAGATCTAATTGCTTTTTGCTTAAAAAGGGGATGAAGCAGAAACCATAAAGACGGTAATCGCACATTATTGCTACAAACCTAAACACTCTTATATCCGCGAACAGGTGGTGCTGCTTCTTAGCCCCAAAACGAATCGTTCAGTTTTTATGAAGGTACCTTAACCAATGGAAATTAAGATCGAGCCCCTTTCAAAGCCTGTTATCGATTTACAGGCTACTGGTGAAAAAATCAAACAGTTAAGAATTCTCAAAGGACTTTCAGTTCACGATTTGCAGATATTATTGGATTTTGAATATCCTCAGGCAATTTATCTTTGGGAAGCCGGAAAGACTTTTCCTACAATCGAAAATCTGATGCTCCTTTCTCAAATTTTTAAAGTTGATATTCTTGAAATTGTTGTCCGAAAGCAGGTTTGATTTATTAAAGCAAAACTTTAATTACAGACTTACAGCACTGACTGGATAATATTTTTTGAAGGCATGAAATGCAGGAGGTCGTTTATGCAACGAAGCATGTATTATACGCTCAGTTAGAGATAATTACATTCAACCAGCTCTTGAACAAGGTCTTATCGAAATGACACAACCAGATTCTCCTACTAGCCCAACACAGAAATATAGATTAACTCAGAAAGGCAAGGATTTTAAGAAGGAGAATGAGTGAGTGATTAAAAACTAATCAAAGCAGCTTTTTTTCGTTCTTCTAAATTATACCTGCCGTGAATTTCCATTGGATATCCAACAGGATTTATCAGCATAGTGATTTTTTTCGTATTGATATTAATAACTTTTTTTCCTGTATCGTGAGTGTGTCCGGCAAGCCAAATAGATTTATTCTTCATTCTGGTTAAATATTTATCAGCATCAAAATAGAAAAATGCATTTGAAAACTCATCTTCGTATTTACGGGGAATACCAAAAGCTGTAGGAATAAAATGTGTCATTATTATATCAGGTTTCTGGGAGACTACAGTTTCAAGTTTTTGCATTTCATCTTTAAGAATTACATCAGGATTGTTGTTCATATACCGCCAGTGGACATTATCGTACCAGTATTGCCATTGTTTAAGCAGCCATTGTTTGGGTTGCGGCCATGTTTTTGACCCCACAGAAAAATCATTAAAACCCATGCATCCACCGATTCTGAGTTTGCCGATTTTTGCTGTTGTACCATCAAGCAGAGTGACATTAGGAAGTTCGGATAGTTTTTCTTTTATCCAGCCTAATTTTTCTAAGGTTTGTGTAAAAGGATTCTGAAGAAAAAAGTTATCATGCTTCACTGTCAAATCATGATTTCCAAAAGTCAGAAAAATCTGTTTATATCTTTGAGAAGCAAGTCTGTAAAAGTCTATAAAGATTTTTGGATTGTCAGCGGTATCTCCAGCAACACAAAGAACATCACAAACTGGAAGCATACGGTCTATAAAAGAGGAAAGCTCAGTTCTGTTTTCCACATAGTGATCTACGTGTAGGTCACTGGTTAAATAAAGATTCAATACTAATTTCCGTTGTTTGAAAAAAGGGGAAGAAGCAGAAACCATAAAGACGGTAAACGCACAATATGGCTACAAACCTGAACACTCTCGTATCCGTGAACAAGTGGGTGCTGCTTCTTAGCCCCAAAACGAATCGTTTAGTTTCTTCCTCAGTATTGCTTTCTTCGTCTAAAACTAAACGCCGCGTCACCCAACTTATCCGATTTTACGGAATCTCGCCCGGCAAATATAAATATACCACAGTAATAAAAAGGTTTCATTAAAGTTATGCTTTAATACAACTATGCTATAAAACATTTAGATTGTTACCGATATCTTCACAAAAGGTAGAAATAAACATAAACGGCATTATGAGCAGTTCGCTGATGGAACAGTTAAAGATATTGAAGATGAGATTCCGTTTGAAGTTCCTGCTGGGTGGGCTTGGTGTAGATTAAAAGAAGTCTGTGAATTAAAAGGTGGGAAAAGAATACCAGCGGGCTTATCTGCAACAAAAGAAAAAACGAATCATATTTATATTCGTGTTACAGATATGCAAAATAACTCTATTTCAGATGCTGATTTAGTTTATATTACAGATGATATTTTTGAAAAAATTCAGAGATATACTATCAACAAGGATGATTTATATCTGACGATAGCAGGAACTATTGGGCGTGTGGGAGAAGTTCCAGAAATATTTGATGGAATGAATCTAACAGAAAATGCATTGAAACTTACGAATATTTCAATTTGTAAAAAGTATCTCATGCAAATTCTAAATACAAAACTTGTTCAAGATTATTTTGAAAGTACATATCATCAGGTAGCAATGCCAAAACTTTCACTTATTAATGCTTCTAAAACAATTATTCCAGTTCCACCATTAGACGAACAGCAAAAAATTGTAAATGAGATAGATAATGTTTTTTCTATAACTAATAATCTCGATATTGATATAGTTGACTTAGAAGATTTGATAACTCGGACAAAATCCAAAATTCTTGACCTCGCTATTCATGGCAAACTTGTCCCACAAAGCTCTAATGATGAACCAGCCGAAGAACTCTTAAAGCGTATTGCGACAAGTGATAACAGACCTTATGAGAAGGTGGATGAGGAACCTTTTGAGATTCCCGATTCCTGGAAATGGGTAAAACTTAATGATTTAGCTGAAATTGCTCGTGGCGGTTCACCTAGACCGATTCAATATTATATTACAGACAACCAAGACGGTATAAATTGGATTAAAATTGGAGATACATCAGAAGAAAGCAAATATATAACTTCTGCAAAAGAAAAAATTAAACCAGAAGGAAAGAAACATTCTCGTTTTGTTCATGCAGGAGATTTCTTGCTAACTAATTCAATGAGTTTTGGAAGACCCTATATTTTGAAAATTGATGGATGCATTCACGATGGTTGGCTTGTTTTTGCAAATATAAAGGAATGCCTTTTGCAAGATTACCTTTATTATGCTTTATCTTCTGCATATATTTATGAGACTTTTTCAAATGTAGCAGCAGGTTCTACTGTAAAAAATCTGAAGTCTGATACAGTAAAACAAGTAGATTTTCCTCTTCCTCCATTATCAGAACAAAAAAGGATTGTAAGAGCTATAGAAAATATGTATGAAGTATTAGACCAGATTCAAAATAATCGCGTCTAATTTTCTAAATAACTCATTGGTTTTATCCAAGATTCGTTTCTGTTCTTCTATCGGCGGTAAAGCAAAAATAATCTGTTGAATATTTGTTTTTGTAAGACTTGGTAAGGTTGTACTTGAATCTAATGTTGTAAAATCAAAATATTCACAGAAGTAAAACAAGAACCTAGGCAATACCGCTTCGGAGGGAGATAAACCAAAGGCTGTATCTACATTCCAAAACTTTTCTTCAACAAAAATTGGATTATTTATTGAACCCTTTCTTCCAATAATTGTACAGTTTTCAGGGCAAATATAGTCATCAGCTCTACCCATTATTCCACCGCTGCCATAAATAGGATATTTTCCATTTGGGTTTTCAACTTTTGATTGGTTCTTCCCATTTATTACAGTTGCTATATCCCCGAAATGACAGAAGCACCAATTATTAGGTAAAGTCCAATCTATTTCTGAAAGCTCTACCTTCTCATAAGGTCTGCAATAAGAAGATAAATTCACCAATAAGGCACTTTTAAGTGCAAAAAAAATACTTATTGGAGGCTTTTATGATAAAGCAGAATGAACAATCCCCATTTGAGCAGTATTTACGGAAGCAGAATCT
>JAFZRP010000054.1 GCA_017619795.1 Treponema sp. | reverse complement strand
GTTCGTTGATAAAAAACATATAAAAAATTATTTTCGTCAGTTGTTTCCTTCCCTGTACTGTCAAAGACCAAAACCGTTTTGCTTCAGTGCTTCAGCCCTGTGCGCTGACGGTGAGAGTTATACTACACCCTCTTTCCTTTTCTGTCAAGTGTAACTTTAACTTTTTTTGAAGTTTTTTTTAGTTTTTTTTTATTTTTTCTTGCTGAATATTCTGTAATTCATCCAAGGGAAAAGATTGTCTCTTTCCTCAATTTTTGTAAGCCATTCTGTACTAACTGTATTTGAACCTAATGAATCAAAAACAGAGGTAAAGGCTTTTATAGAATCCTTAAATCGCTTTTCAGCAAAATCAGAAAACTCTTCATTTTCTATCATTTTTGCAAGACTAACAGACTGAGCCAGCAGCAGCTCCTTTGCACCAAGATTCAAAAGTCTTGTTTTGAGTCCTGTATCATTAGGGAATCTGTCTGCAAGGTCAATCATTCTTTCGCTTGCCTTTCTTACATAGCGGATCATCCAGCTGTTCTTGCTTGAAACAAAGCTTTCTCCATAACCGTCACCGCCAGCTGCAGAATAATAAGGATAGATTTTCTCAAGAGAGAACTGTTTTCCTAAAAGCTCATTGCATTCAGAAACCTGAAGCTCATATTCAGCTGAATGGCGGAGAATATTCTCAAACCATACAAGCCATTCCGACCAGTTCTTTCTAAGCTCAACAGCATCAAGAGAGCAAACAGAAACAACATAATCAGAATCTGGAAGAAGCTCCGCAGCCTTTGAAAGTAAATCTGCTTTTTTAGAAAGGAAAGCCTTTGCATCATCATCAGCCTGTTTAAGGGCAGCTTCTTCATTATAAATGCACTCCCCTTCAAAGCAGCGGTTCCAGTAACGGTAACCGGTAGCATATCGCGGACTTCCTTTTGGAATTACAGAATTAAGCTTTTCTAAAGGAAGCTCAAAACCAATATCTCTCTTTGTATTTCTATATACTTCATTAGAAGCAAAACCTTCTTCGCCCAAAAGCTCTTCTTCAACATCAGGAGAGTTTGCAAACAAGGCCAGAGAGTTTTCCGTTCTTGCAGGATAGAAGATTCCTTTAGATGGAAGATTTTCGCACAAAAGCATGCTTCTTGCATCAAGAACTGTATAAGAATAACCATACGCTCTGATTATTTTTTCAATGCCAGGCATATAACCAAGTTCTGGAAGCCAGAATCCGTCAGGGAAACCGCCAAAGCTGTTTCTGTAAGACTGAAGACCTGTTTCTATCTGTGCAGAAATAACTTCCGGTAAATCAGCATAGTGCGGAATAAAAATATCGGTTCCACAGGTTGCAAGCAGTTCAACAAAACCCTTCTGATGATAATCCGAAAACTTCTTAAGCAGATTGCATTCATATTTCTTTTCAAAATCAGCAAGAAGCTTTTTATTTCTTTCTATTGTTTTTTCTATTATATTAGTTACAGATTTATCGGCTGAGGAAAGCTGCTTCTGACCAAGCGCAATTCTTTTACCAAGCCATTCAACATACATCTGCTGTATATCTTCTTTTTCCAGAAGAGAACAAAGCACTGGTGCAAGAACAAGACCAAAACGGCATCTTATATTTTCTTCTTCAAGCCGTTCAAGCATGTTCAACAGCGGAATGTATACGTCCGAAACTGATTCAAAAAAATCGTTTAGAACTGGTAAAAATGATTCAGAATCCTTTCCCGCTGTGCGAATAAAATTCTGATTTGTATTAATTATAAACACTAAATCTTTGTGCATAATCCAATTTCCTGTCTCTCTCACCTACCCCGAAAACGAGTGCCTGTGATTTTTATATTGATTAAGCAGAATCTTTTCAATTCCCGAAAGCTTGATTATTTCCGGATAATCATTCTGTTTTCCTGGCTGGATATTGTTCAGCGATTCAGAGCCCTGTGGTATTTCTATAACCGGAGAAAAAGCAAGAACATTTCTGGTTGCTCCGGAAATATACACAAGCTCAATTCTGATATATTTTTCGCCCGCTGGAATAAGAACATACTGTTCCTGGCTTCCGGCTGTAATTTTGATTTCAAAGGACTCTTTTGGAGTAAGCTCTTCCTGTGACGGTAAAGAACAAACTCTAAGCATAAGAGTGCAGTCGTGCATTTCCTTAAGTTTATTGTTGTCGCTGTTGCTTATATTCCAGAAAACAAAAGCCCATACAGGATTTCTTAAAACACATGAAATCTGAGTTTCGTTGTAGCCCTGTGGAAGGACTGTATTTTCTTCAGAGCTCCTGTCGGAAGAAATAACCATATCCTCATTAAAAAGCTTAGACTCCTCTACAATATCAAGCAGCTCGCAGATTAAAAAACGACGGTCCAGATCCTCAGGAACATCAACTCCATACTCATCGGCAAGCTTACTTAAATCTGAAAAGGATAAAGTTTCCAGATACGCTCTGTTAATATTTTCAGTTTCCATAACTCACTAATAATCTAAAAAAACTCATTATCTGTCAACTAGCAGATGCGTTGGTTTTTTGTGAAAAAATATTAAAGTTTTTTTTCTAAGGCCGATAATAAAAATGTCAGCAGGATTACGGGTGATTCGACATCCAGGCACCTGAAAACCGCCTGATTTTGTTTACTTAAAACGACGGACAAGGGAAGTGTGTGCCCCCGGTTCGCAAAAATTAAAAAAGTTGAAAAGAGTGTGAGGCTTTTCAACTTTTTTTTTGCCCTTTTTTATAAGCTGCTTTTATCTTGAAATCAAAAAGGAATAAGTCTATAGTAAAAGTTATGATAGAAACAAAAAAATATAAAGGCTTTGCAAAAATCCAGCTGGAAAACAGATGGAAAGTACCGGTAATCATTACTGTGATTATTCTTTTAGTGAACAGACTTCTTAGTCTTCCTTCTGACATTCAGATGATGAAAAACCTTTCACTTGATTCCTTAAGTCAATTTGAAGGTATGAGCTTTTCACAGCTTCTTGATTATTTTTATAACGCACCAACGCCAAGCAGTGGAAATGCCGCAACAGATATCCTTCTTTCAATAATACAGCTGGCAATTCAGTTTATACTCACCTTCGGAGCAATAAGCGTTTATCTTACAATGTCGCGTTCGCCGGAGCCGGTTTCTTTTTCTGCCTTTCTTGAAGGCTTAAGCAACTGGAGCCGTGGACTTCTTACAGGATTTTACTGTGCACTAAGGATTTTTCTTTGGGCTCTTATAACAATTCCTATTATTGTAGTTTATGCTTTTATACTCGCAGTTTTTTCAGGTTATGCACCGCCAACAAACACCACGGTTATAACAACAACAATACTTATGTTTTTAGGTATGATTCCAGCCTTCATCAAAGGCATCAGCTATTCCCAGATGATGTATATTGCAGCTGAATATCAGAATGTTTCAATAAAAGACACACTTACCCTAAGCGTAAAGCTTACAGACGGTCATAAGGTTGATATTGTATTAGCCTGGCTTTCTTTTATTGGCTGGTTCCTTTTGTCTTTTATAACCCTTGGAATTGCAGATTTGTGGGTCACGCCATACTTCAGAATGACGATGACTAATGTATATCATGCTTTATTAAAAGAAGCATTGGAAAATGGAAAAATAAGCCCGGAGGACTTAAAACAGGAATGCGAAGTAAATCAAGAAATGGACTCATAGTCTTCATTATCACGCTGGTAGTTGCAGCACTCGTTGTAACACTGTCATTTACAGCCGGAGACAAAATTAAGGCAACAAATGATTCAAACACAGGAAACCCAAACGGAGTTTCTAATTATGATTATGATGATGAGCCTGCAGCTTCTAAAAAGAATTATCTGGCAGCTGTTCAACTGGAAGGTACAATCGAAGGTGCAAATGCAACCTACAACCAGAAATGGCTTCTTTCTGTTATAAGCGAGCTTAAATATGACCCTAACAATCTGGGAATTGCACTTTATATTGACTCCCCTGGTGGAGCAGTTTACCAGGCAGATGAAGTTTACCTTGCCCTCAAGGATTACAAAAAAACAGGTAAGAAAATCTATGTTTATATGGGTCCACTGGCAGCTTCTGGCGGATATTACATTTCTTGTGCCGCAGACAAAATCTATGCAAACAGAAACACTCTTACCGGCTCAATCGGTGTAATTGCAAGCCATGTTCTTGACTTCTCAGAGCTGCTTTACAATATTGGAATTGAATCTACAACAATCTATTCCGGCGACAACAAAAACCTTGGTGCTTTTGACGAAGAGTTTACAGAAGAACAGCAGGAAATTATGCAGGAAATCTGTGATGAATGTTACGAGCAGTTCCTCGACATTGTAAAGGAAGAACGCAAAATGACAGACGATTTTGCCCGCAAGCTTGCAGACGGTCGTGTTTACACAGCATCTCAGGCTTTGAAAAATGGTCTTATTGATGCCATCAGCGACTGGGATTCTATGGTAAAAGACTTAAGCTATGAAGTAAGCGGCTCTCCTTTGTGCAAGGTTAAGACTTATAAATATGAAAAGAAGCTTACATTTATGGAACAGATGATGTATACAGTTTCTAACCTTAAGCCTGTAAAAGCAGAAAAACAAATGTCTATGCCAATGTATATGTACGGAAAATAATATTTTCTGGCAGTCAATATTTTACAGGGTGATGATGAATACACCTGCTTTTTTGCCGTTGACCAGAGTGTGAGGACCTTCGGACAGGTTCAAGCTCTCTTCAGCGGCAACTTTTTTTAACTCCTCTACCCTCGCAGTCAGAATTATTATTTTTGCAGCTTCACAGGAAACGCGCTTTGCTGCCTTAAAAAAGCTTTTATAAAAAACAGAAATATCACCGACATCTTCGTAGCAGCCCCAAGGCGGATCTGTTATAAAAACAGAAACCCGGTCTTCCTCCGGCTGCTCCAGCTCAAGTGCATTTTTTACCGCTACACAGATATTGTCTTTTTTAAGATGTTTGTTTTCTTTTAAAAGTTCAATCTTTTCTTCATCAAGATCAGACGCATAAAGCTTGCGGAATGGAAAGTTTTTTGAAAGCTGAACTGGAATTGAGCCGTAGCCGCAGAACGGGTCGCACACAACATCATCCTTTGTACAGCCGGCAAACGAACATAGCAGATACGCAAGCTCCGGTCTAAGCTCTCCCTTATGAAGATTTTTTTCCGTAAACTCACGCTTAGAAATTAGCTGCCCGCAAAAGGCAAAACCTTCCCGTCTTATGCTGTACCAGATTTCTGTAGTAGGAGAAAGACGGTCAAGCTTAAGCTTTGAATTACGCAAAACCGTATCTTCCGCTTTTCTGGCAATATTTGTCTCAACCTTTGCAAACTGATTTTCGTTTACAAAACGAACCCTAAAAGTACCTTTATTAATAAGATAATACTTATTCTCGCTTGCTACAGCACCCACCATGGAATTAAAGTTCAACCCCTTCCCTTTCATCGTCTTAAGTACAAAAAAGGTATTATTAAAATAGGTGATTTTTTCCAGATCCCGTGAATTACCGTCATACTGATAATGAATGAGTCCGTCAAAAAGATTGAGTATCTTAAACTTTTCCAACCGTCGTCCCAAATCCTCGGCCACCACATCCTGAAATCCAGTTAAAAAAGTCGAAACAAATTGCGCCATATCAACAATTTAGTAGATAGCATATATATTGTAAAGTGGAAAGAATAAGGACGTTAGTAATCAATTTATAATAAACGTATTTATAAAAAATTAGCGCAAAGGAGAGGGACGTCTTTCAAAAACACTCCGTTGTGCTGCCGCTTTGGCGGCAAACGTATATAATTACAAGGCACAACGGCGTGTAGCAGGCGCGCCTGCGGTTTTGAAAGACGTAACTCGACTGGAAGCTAATTTTTTTTGTATAAGTTTTACAAAATTGATTTCTGTAGGATTCTTATATCGCTAGTAGACATTTATACTTTTTTTCATATATAATAACAGAACACGCTATGTAATAATGTGTTAAAACGCAAAGTGTTTTTAAACACAATGTGTATTACAACACTAGGAGGATAGTTGGCAAACAACACGAACACACAAAATAACAATAAGGGGCAGCGAATAAACGAGAATATTCGCGTGCGTGAGGTACGACTTATCGATGATGAGGGCAACCAGCTTGGAATAGTTCCTACTGCGGAAGCTCTTAAACTGGCAAAGGAAAAGGATCTCGACCTTGTTGAAGTTTCGCCAAATGCAAATCCGCCGGTTTGTAAAATACTGGACTACGGTAAATACCGATTCGAACAGGAGAAAAAGCTCCGAGACTCCAAAAAGAATCAGAAGGTATTAAAGCTCAAGGAAATCAGAATGCAGCCAAAAATTGGTTCTGGCGACCTTGATACCAAAGCCAAACATATTCAGGAGTTCCTTGATGAAGGTGACAAGGTAAAAGTTACAATTCGTTTTCGTGGACGAGAACTTGCACACACCGAGTTGGGGTATGACGTTCTGAATGAGGTGCTAAAGCGACTTACCTCGGCGTACAACATTGACAAGCCAGCCGCTATGGATGGAAGAAATATGTCAATGACAATCTCAGCAAAAGCCGCAAAATAAGAGGTTTAGAAAATGCCTAAAATGAAGACAAAAAAGTCAGCTGCTAAACGTTATTCTTTAACTGGCACTGGCAAAGTAAAACACAAGAAACAGAACCTTCGTCATATTTTGACAAAACGTTCTCCAAAGAGAAAGAGAAATCTTCGCGCTACTGGTTATATAGCAGAAGCCGATGCAAAACGAATCAGAAAGCAGATGCTTCCTTATGGTTAATAGGAGAATGAAATGTCAAGAGCAGTAGACGGAACAAAAAGAAAGAATCGCCGTGTAAAGATTTTGAAGCTTGCTAAAGGCTTCCGTGGCGACAGAAAATCAAATTATAAACCAGCAAAAGATGCTGTAACAAAGGCTCTGGGCCATGCTTATGTTGATCGTCGTGACAAGAAACATGAGTTCCGCTCACTTTGGATTGCTCGTATTAACGCAGCAGTTCGTGAAGAAGGAATTACATATTCACAGTTTATGAATGGTGTAACAAAAGCAGGTATTAAATTGAACCGCAAGGCTCTCTCTAATATGGCTATTGAAGATCCTGCAGCTTTCAAAGCAGTTGTAGAAGCTGCTAAAAAAGCTCTGAACGCATAAGGTGATAATATGATTACACTCGATCAAGTTTTGTTATTAGAACAGAAGGTAGAAAGTGCTGTTGCAAAAATACAACAGCTTGAGGCAGAAAACGATGCTTTGCGCAGTAAATGTACAGAGCTCACAAATGCGCTTTCGGCTAAATCGGAGCAGCTTTCGTCTTTTGAGACAGATCAGAACAAGATCGAGTTAGGCATACGTAAAGCCTTAGACCGGCTTAATTCCATAGAGAACTCTGTGCTGAAGGCAGCCGGTCAGATTCAGACTCCAGCTCCTGCTGCAGCCGAGCCAAAGGTTGCTCCAGCAGCTGTAACTCCAATCCCACAGGAACCTGTAAAACCAGCACCTGCTGAACCACAGGTTATCCCACAGGCTGCCCCACAAGTTGAACCGAAGGTTACATCACAGAGCTTTGAAACAATGAAGCCGGTTGCTGCACCAGAACAGGCAGACATAACAGACGAAACAGAAGAAGTTGCTTCTGAAGCACCTGCAGACGAAGATTTCGATTCAGAATATCCGGGTGACTATGCAGAAGATAATTCCCAAGATAATTTAGGATTCGATATTTTCTAATGGGTAAGCTTCATATCAATATCTTAGACACTTCATTTACTATTCAAACAAACGAAGATGAAGAATATCTGAAAAAGCTTTTAGGCTATTATACTCAGATGGTCGAAGATGTTTCCCACATAAGTTCAATTAAAACTCCGTTACAGACTTCAATTCTTGCTGGCTTAATGCTTTGCGATGAAGTTTACAAAGAAAAAACAAATCTTATTAAAATGAAGGACGGACAGGCACTTCCACCAGAAAACAATTCCGACGGAGAAGAGCTTGAGCGCAGAACAATTGCCATGATTGATAAAATCAACCGGGTATTGTAGGAAGCTGCAAATTGGACAACAATCAAAATCAGAACATTCATATCTGGGTAGATGCAGACTCCTGCCCTTCCCTTGTCCGCGACTATATCATCAGATATTCACAGAAGCTTTCGCTTAAAGTAACCTTTGTAGCCAACAAGCAGATTTCCACCAAGGAAAAAGCTCCGTTCGAAATGATTATCTGTTCTTCAGAAAAAGACGCCGCAGACAATTATATTTTTGACCACACTTCGCAGAATGATATTGTTATAACCCGCGACATAGTTTTCGCACAAAGACTCGTAGAAAAACAAATCACCACAATAAACGACAGAGGCACAGTTTTTTCAAAAGAAAACATTGGTCCTATGATAACAGAAAGAAACTATAATCTTCAGTTAGCAGAAATGGGACTGGTTAAACATTATAACGAAGGCTACGATAAAAAGAAGTTTTCTGCATTTGCAAACTGCTTTGACAAAATAATTCACCAGAAGCTGGCTACTCTTCCTCGTCAGGGTAAGCAATCTGAATAGAACAGATTCGATCCTTAACCTGCATAAACGCAAGAACAATCTCCGGGTCAAAATGACTACCGGCACTATCCTGAATCTCTGCAAAGGAATCTTCAATAGACCACGACTCCTTGTAGCAGCGCTTGTGGCTTAAGGCATCAAAAACATCGGCAACAGCAACAATTCTTGCAGCAAGCGGAATATCCTTACCAGACAGCGGCTCACACTTAGGAACAACACCATCGCGGATAGAGAAATCTTCCAGATTAACTTTTCCAGGATAGCCTTTTGTCATATCGCCATCCCAGCGGTCATGATGATGAAGTGCAATATCAAGCGACATCTGATCAAGGAAGCTCTCTGGTGGATCAAACAGCTGAGCACCAATACAGGTATGACCCTTCATAATGTTACGCTCTTCTTCTGTAAAACGAGGAGTAACCTTTTTCAGAATAATATCAGAAATACCAACCTTACCAACATCATGGAACTTAGAAGCAATCTTTAAGGCATCGCGGTACTTGTGCTGCTCCTCTTCCGGAACATTATGATTAAAGGCCCATCTGTCGTAGATTTCCAAAGAATAAGAAGAAACGCGTTCAACATGAGGATACGTTTCTTTAGGATCACGGAACTCAGCCATTTTAAGCATTCGCTTAACCATATCGCTAGTAAGGTAAGCATGCTGTAAAGCCTGAACCGCACTTGAAGCAAAATGCGAAATTAAGAGCTCAGCATCCTGACTGAACGAAATAATCTTTCCGCTTGCATCCTGCGCATTAATAATCTGAAGTATACCAAGAAGCTTGCCGTTCGCCATCTTTAAAGGAATGGTATACATAGATTTTGTGCGGTAATCAGTTATAAGATCTGAGTTTTTATTAAACTTATACGGTTTATCTTCAGGAATACTATAACAGTCATCAATATTTAACGGCTGACAAGTTAATGCTACATAACCGCAAATCTGTTTTTCGTTAATAGGGAAAGTAAACGAGGTATAAGGAAGCTTCATTCCAGGAGGAAGCTCTCTAAGATGCGTATCGTTCTGGCCATATTTAATACGGATCCTGTCACCTTCAACAACATAGATTGATCCTGCGTCGGCATTTACAATTCTTCGCGTCTCAGTGAGGATTCTTTCAAGCAGAACGTCGACATCCTGAATCTCGCCAAGTTGTCTCTCTATCTCAACAATCTGCTGCAATCTGTCTTCATTATTGTTTGTAGTTTTTTTCACCATAATAGCAATAAAACGGCACCCTTATATAACGTTAATCATTTAATTATATATTGTACAAATAGAAAAAATCAAGTTTTTTTAGAATAATATTTTTTTTATGCCTTTCTAACAATCGAAAAGTAAATTGGCCCTGCTCCATTCTGAGTATCCGGGAGAATCATATAACCATACTGGGTTTTTTCAAAGGCTGGAAAGGCAAAAGAACCGAAGCGACCTATTATTGATGTATCTGGTGATGGTTCTAGCAGCGAAAATGAATCGGGGAACTTTTTGAAAAGTCGTTCAATAATTCCGTCGTTTTCTTGAAGACAGAGAGCACACGTTGAATATAAAAGAATGCCACCTGGGACAAGAAGTCTGAAGGCACTGGAAAGAAGAGCCCATTGTTCGGTAGTTACGGTTTTGATTCTGGAAAGCGACCATTGATTTAAGTATTTTGAATCGGCAATTACGTGGCGTTCAGAAGAACAGGGAGCATCTAAAAGGATTCTGTCAAAACATTCAGTTTTTTTTGTACACCAGGTTGCACCGTCGCTGCAAACAACTTCTATTCGTTCATTTATTTGAGGTGGAATGCATTCCTGAACGACAGTGTATAAGCGTTTTTTTCGTTCAAAAGAGCGTTCATTTGCAGTAAGCTTTGCCCCCTCCTCCATTCTGGAAGCGAGTACAACAGTTTTTCCACCAGGTGCCGCACATAAATCAAGGATATTTTCAGCTCCTTCCAGAGGCAGGCACGAAGCGGCAAAAACACTTGCGGCATCTAAAAAATATGATTTTTCTGCACCCGGGATTTTATATTCAACAGACATGTTCGGCTGATCAAAAGCAGTTTTAAGCTTGAGCCAGCGGTCACCATAGAGATTCTGATAAAAGGACTCAAAGCCTTCTTTACCACGCAGAGAAGTTGAATTGTTTTTTCGTTCAGACTGTTTCATTTTTCTATTTTACAAAATACTGTTGATAAAACTCCGTGTTATTTTGCTTTGCCTTATTGAACTGATTCAATCTTTCTTCTGAATCATCTAGCAAACAAACTGCCTCAATCACATATCCGCCCTTTCCATCATCCGCCAACTGAAGCAGACCTGCGTTAAGCTTATACCTTTGAATACGTCTTACAGCCTGTCCAATTTTAGCTTTAAACTCAGGATTTTCCACAGCGTTTTTATAAAGAATCTTTGCAGGCTTCAAAATCCTCTTTTCCGAAATCATGATGCAATCTACTCCGGCATTTACAGCCATAACGACAGCCTTTTCCGGAGCATAACCATTGGAAGCAAGCGCACCCATAAAAATATCATCAGAAAAAATAATGCCGTCGTAGCCATATTCGTTGCGCAAGATTTCAGTAACCCAAACCTGCGAAAGACACGAAGGAACCTGTCCGTCAACTGCCTTTGTTCTTGCGTGCGACATAAGAATGCCCGAAGGAGAAAGTTTAACGAGCTTCTTAAAAGGCTCCAGTGATTCAAAAAGTTCTTTTTCGTCAAGCTTAATTTCAGGTAATCCCGTGTGAGGATCGGTGTTTGTGTTACCTGGAAAATGTTTAAGCACCGTTCCTACTCCATTATCCTCAAACGCTTTAATTGCTGCCGAACCATAACCAATTACCTGGTCTGCATTTCCAAAGCTTCGTTCGGCAAGAAAATCCATATTTGACTCTGTGCACACTTCAACAACAGGCGCAAGATTCATATTAAAACCAAGAAGCTTCATCTGCAAAGCCTGCGAGCCATACAACTGCCCGGCAGCTTCTGTATCAATCGTCTGTGCAACTCTCTCTGCCGATGGCAGCGGGCCATTTATTTTCTTAAGCCTGTTTACGTATCCACCCTCCTGATCAACAGCAAGAAACGGCGGAGTTTTTTCATTAGCAAGACAATAGTCCCGGATAGAATCTGTAAAAGCCATTATCTGTTCCGGCGTTTTTCCAATATTAAAAGAAAAGAACAGATAACCGCCCGGAATAATATAAGAATCCTCCGAAAGCTCCTCATTACCTGAAATATCCCTAAGCTTTTCCACCGGCCTGAAAACCGTATCCCCTTCCAGATTCTCTATAAAAAGCTGACAGATTTTTTCTTCCAGCGGCATTTCTTCTAAATATTTTTCAAACGCCTCGATTTTCTGCTGCCTTATAATCTCAATTCTTCTATATATATCTCTTGCATTCTGATGAGTTTTCTTTTCTCTTTCATTAGTGAGCAGATTTTCTTTTGTATTAGGATATTTTTTCGCAAACAAGCTCAACGGTAAAACAAGGAGCAAGAACAACTGGATAAAGATTCTCTTCATAGTATGATTATACTAGAAAAACAGAGCTGGCACAATGATTGAGCACGGAAATCAGTTTTACAAAATGTATTAAAAAAAATAGCGCAAGGGAAAGGGACGTCTTTCGAAACACTCTGATGTGCTGCCGCATGAGCGGCAACCGTATATAATTACAAGGCACATCAGCGTGTAGCCGGTGAGCCGGCGGTTCGAGAGACGGACCTTGACCGGAAGCTATTTTTTTTATGCATAAGTTTACTAAACTGATTTCCGTGCTAATTGAATGTGCCTTTTTTATGAGTTATAATTTACCCATGAACATTGCCATTATCACTGGTGCCAGCTCCGGTATGGGCGTCGAGTTTGCCCGTCAGCTCGCACAAAAAATGCTTTACGATGAAATATGGATTATTGCCCGCCGCACAGAAAAACTTGAAGACGTTGCAGGTAAAATCAATTCGGAAATAAAAAAACACGTAGTTCGTCCTGTTGCGATGGACATTTCGGGCAAAGAAGGCGTACAGCGCTTTAAAGAGTTTTTCCTTACCGAAAACGAGATTCATAAAAATCCTGATACAAAAAACGGAAACGGCATTACTGTCGGAATGTTCATTAATAATGCAGGCTTTGGAACGTACGGACCTTTTGAAGAAACCTCCGTAACACGCGAAATGGATATGGTTGACTTAAATTGTACCGCGCTTACAGGACTTTGCGGAGTTGTGCTCCCCTTCCTTACCGCCGGCTCCATCATCATCAATACTGCAAGCCTTGCCTCCTTTTTACCGCTTGGCAACTTTGCAGTTTACGGCGCCACAAAAGCCTACGTTTTAAGCTTTTCCATGGCACTTGCCGCAGAACTTAAGGATAAAGGTATAAAAGTCTGCGCTTTATGTCCGGGACCAGTTTCTACAGAGTTTGCAAATGTAGCTTCCAACGGAGCAAGACCAGAAGTAAAAAATGGCTTACCGGCAGACAAGGTTGTAGCCCACTGCTTAAAAAAAGCGTTCGACGGTAAATACACAGCAATTTATTCCTTCAAATGGCAGTTTAAGGCTGCGGCAAGCAGATTTGTAGGTCGATTTGCCGGTGCAAGATTTACTTACAAATACAACAAGCGACCACATAATCCGGATTTATAATATGACAAGCGGACTTTTTACAGATTTTTACGAACTTACAATGGCTCAGGGCTACTGGAAGCAGAACATGAATAACCGGGTTGTTTTTGATATGTTCTTCCGGAAAAATCCTTTTAACAGCGGCTTTTCTATTCTTGCAGGCAACGAGCCGCTTTTGGACGAGCTTACTTCTTTTTCTTTTTCTGATGATGATCTGGCCTTTTTACGTCAGCAGGGACTTTTTGATAACGGCTTTCTAGACTATCTTAAAGGCTTCCGCTTTTCCGGCGATGTTTATATGATGGATGAAGGCTCGGTTGTTTTTCCTCAGGAGCCTGTTATAAGGATTTCGGCCCCACTGATTGAAGCACAAATAATAGAAGGAATTGTTCTGAATTATATAAACTTTCAGAGTCTGATTGCAACAAAAACTGCGAGAATCTGGCTTTGTTCTAAAAAGGCTCCGGTGATGGAGTTTGGCTTAAGGCGCGCGCAGGGACCGGATGGGGCTATGAGCGCAACCCGTGCCGCTTATATTGGAGGAGTTGCAGGAACCTCAAACACGCTGGCAGCTAAAGTTTATGGTATTCCTGTTATGGGTACAATGGCTCACTCCTGGGTAATGTCTTTTAATTCCGAGCTTGAAGCCTTTGAAAAATATGCAGAGCTGTATCCCGAAAACTCTGTCTTTTTGATTGATACTTACGACACCCTTGGCTCCGGAATTAAGAACGCAATTAAGGCAGGAAAAAAGCTTGTTGAACAGGGACACAATTTTGGTGTACGACTAGACTCTGGTGATATTGAATATCTTTCAAGACAGGTTCGCCGCGAGCTGGACAATGCAGGCTTTAAGTCGGCAACAATTTCTGCTTCAAATGATCTTACCGAAGAAATAATTTCTACGCTTGTTGCAAATAAAGCGCCTATTGACAGCTGGGGTGTTGGAACTAATCTTGTTACAGGCGGCTATGAATCTGCGTTTACCGGTGTTTACAAGCTTTGCGGCCGCTACAATGCACAGGCCGGCTGCATCCAACCGACAATGAAGTTTTCTGATAATCCTGAGAAAATGACTAATCCTGGTATAAAAAATGTTTTCCGCCTTTATGATGAAAACGGAATTGCAGGCGCAGACATAATTGGTCTTGAAAACGATACAATCAAAGAAAATGTTGAACAGAGATTTTTCCATCCACTTATTGATTACAGACAGTTTACGTTTACTCCGTCCAAGGTTGAAAACCTTTTGAAAAAACGTGTTGAAAACGGAAAACGAATAACAAAGGGACTTTCTGCCAGCGAACAGATTAAGCAAAGCCGCAGCGTTATGGAAAAGCAACTCGAAACGTTTGATGAATCTTACAAGCGCATTCTGAATCCTCATATTTATAAGGTTTCGCTCACAGAAAACTTAAAAGAATTGAAGAAAACCTTTATAGAAGCAAACATTAAATAATCAGCGAAATACAAAATCACGGGAGATACTGTGGCTGTACATTTTTAATTGCTTGCAGCAGATGATATTTTTTTGCAACCTCGCCGTCCGTAAGAAACTCAAGCTTTTGGCGTGCAAGCTTTCTGGCAGAATTATCCTGATAGCTGCAAGTACAGGTAAAACCGGCAAAGCCTTTTTCTACAGAGTGCGCCTTTATACTGTCTTCCGCAACATAGTAAAGCGGCCTTATTATTGTTACCGGATACTTATCATATTTTAAGAGGGGACTCATTGTAGAAAGCTCGCCCTTCTCCGTCATATTCATAATCAGCGTTTCAAGAATATCATCCAGATGATGACCAAGCGCAATCTTATTAAAACCATTTTTTATTGCATAATTGATAAGCTCAGTACGGCGCTGGGTAGCACACCAGTAGCAGCTCATTTTCTGTCCGGGCTTTACACGCTCTAAAACATTTACCTCAAGCTTTTCAAAAGGAACGTTCCACTGAGTAAAAAGCTGAGAAAGATTTTCGGGGAAATCGGGAGAAAAATCACTTTTTATAAACAAGGCCTTATACTCAAAATCACAATCTGGTCGGCGACTTCGTTCTGCAAAATATTCTATAAGTGATGTAGAATCTTTACCGCCGCTTGCTCCAACTAAAATGCGGTCGCCTTTCTGGAGGAGCTTGTAATCGAAAACAGCCTTGTCTATTAAGCTTGAAAGCTTTGGTTCACGCTTCATTCTTCTATTATATATGTAAAATTACTGAATGTCGCGCTTCCACCCTCTTTTACTGTAGAATAATTAAACAGTGCAAAGCGGCAGCCGGTAAAATGGTCGAGCATAAACTGAAGCTTTTTGTTTCCACCGATTTTTACATACTTTTTAGACTTTGAATCAAAATAAAAAAACTGTGCATTTTCTCTTCCCTGTGATAAATCGCAGGTCATTTTTAAGGTGATTTTGTTCTGCTTTTTATCTGCAACATCAACTGCTTCTACAATTCTGGCAGCATAAAGCTCGTTAGGATTTTTCAGGCTTCCATCCGGCTGACGTTCCACCATCACTATCTTATTTTTACCGTCTTTTTTAGTGATTCCTACAAAGCCGTAATTTCCTTCAAGAGCACATAGTCCCGCAAAGTCGCCTTCATTTAAGCCGGAAAAATTAAGAGTTACCTCGGCACTGCAATGCTCGGTAAAGGTCCGCTGAGTTAGAGTGTTCGCTGCCTGACAAATGTTCTGGACCACCTTTCCGGTTTTTATTGTAAGCTTGCCTTCATCATCATCAGAAAAAGAATAATAACGCTTGTCTGGAATATGATTCCATTGCCACGGCTTACAAAGCTTTCCATTTTTATCAAGGAAGGAATTACAGTAAAGCGGCTCATATTTATAATCAGGACGAAGATCATGCACCGTAACCTTTGCCGGAGCCACACCTTTTTCGCCAAAAACAGGAAAATCATTTTCCCAATGAACAGGCACAAGAACAGGAATCCTGCCCATTGCTCCGTGATCCTGGAAGAGCATTCCGTACCACTCGTTGTCTGGAGTCTGAACAATTCCGCCCTGCGCAACTCCACTGTTCCAGCCACCGTGACCAGAGCAAAGAACATCGCCACCAGTGTATGGACCATCTACCTTATCGGAAACAAAACAGGCTTCCGTACGCATTTTACCCTTTGGCCAATGAATAAAGAAGATATAGTATTTGCCGTTTATTTTATAAAAATGCGAGCCCTCATAACCAAGAATAAAATCTGTCTCGTCTTTAATGATGATTTTGTCAATTCCGCCCTTCTTAGGCTTAGACAGGTCCGGTTCCATTTCTACAAGATGAATGCTCGTGTTGCCGCTTACAATATAAGTTCGTCCGTCATCATCAAACAGAATTGACATATCGTGGTAAAAGCCGCTTATGTTAGATTTTTTCCACGGACCTTCAATCTTTTCCGAGGTATAAAGATAAGTCTGACGTGTATCGTTTGCAACAAAGCTCACATAAAAAAGTCCGTTATGATGCCGAATAGAAGCCGCCCACATTCCCTGACCGTAGATTCCGCGGTTATCCCAAAGGCGCTGTGCAGGAGTTCCGTCCAGTTCATCGTAAACATATGAAGCAATCTCCCAATCCACAAGATTATACGAGCGCAGAATTACACCGCCCGGCATAAAGTACATTGTGGTGCTAACCATATAATAAGTGTCGTCCACGCGGATAATGTCCGGGTCCGGATAATCAGAAAAAATGACGTTGGTAGAAGCGGTTTTTGTACTGTTCATTTTATTACCTGCCTGTGTAGCTTGTATATTCGAAGCTTTTTTACTGAGGTTAGATTGTGCAATCACACTAACCGTAGAAACAGTAAAAAATAAAAGCAAACTTAGTGATTTCTTCAGGAAAAGCTTCATAGAATTATGATAGCATAGATTTATATTCTTGTAAAACGTTTAACTATATACAAATAAAATAAAAAAAAAAGAGCTCCGTTTATTCACGGAGCTCTCTTATAATTTTATGTAGATCTAGAAATTAGAAACTACCTGCAACTGCTACAGCGCACGCTACAGTGCATCCAACCATAGGGTTATTTCCCATTCCCATAAAGCCCATCATTTCTACGTGAGCTGGAACAGAAGAAGAACCTGCAAACTGAGCATCTGAGTGCATACGGCCAAGAGTATCTGTGAAGCCGTAAGAAGCTGGACCTGCAGCCATGTTATCAGGGTGAAGTGTACGACCAGTACCACCACCAGAAGCTACAGAGAAGTATTTCTTACCAGCGAGCAAGCGCTCTTTCTTGTAAGTACCTGCAACAGGGTGCTGGAAACGTGTTGGGTTTGTTGAGTTACCAGTGATAGAAACATCAACATCCTCGTGCCACATGATTGCAACACCTTCGCGAACATCGTCAGCACCGTAACACTTAACGATAAGGCGATCTGGGTTAGAACCATAAGGAATCTCTTTTACAACTGTAAGAGCCTTGTCTGTTCCTTCACCGTTGAAATAGTCAAACTTTGTCTGAACGTATGTGAATCCGTTGATTCGGCTGATAATCTGAGCAGCGTCTTTTCCAAGACCGTTCAAGATAACGCGGAGCTTGTTCTTGCGAACCTTGTTTGCGTTAGCAGCGATTTTGATAGCACCTTCAGCAGCAGCGAAAGATTCGTGTCCTGCCAAGAATGCGAAGCACTGTGTCTCTTCAGAAAGAAGACGAGCGCCGAGGTTTCCGTGTCCAAGACCAACCTTGCGGTCATCAGCTACAGAACCTGGAAGACAGAATGCCTGAAGTCCTTTACCGATGTTAGCAGCAGCTGCAGAACCAGTCTTGTCTCCAGTCTTTTCTGCTTCTTTAATAGCGATTGCTGAACCAAGTACATATGCCCATTTAGCATCTTCAAAACAAATCTGCTGTGTTTCCTGACAGATTGTATATGGATCAAAACCACGATCCTGGCAGAGCTTGCGAGCTTCGTTCAAACCAGCTTCG
>JAFZRP010000053.1 GCA_017619795.1 Treponema sp. | reverse complement strand
GCGGTTGGTGTTCATACTGGTGATTCCTTCTGTGCTGCTCCTTTTATGACTATTGATAAGGATTTGGATAAACGTCTTAAGGAAATGGCCTTTAAGATTGTTGAAAAAATCGGTGTTATTGGCGGTACTAACGTTCAGTTTGCGCATAATCCTAAAACTGGCCGTGTTGTTATTATTGAAATTAACCCTAGAACAAGCCGTTCGTCAGCACTTGCTTCAAAGGCTACAGGATTCCCAATTGCACTTATTTCTGCAAAGCTTGCTTCTGGACTCACACTCGACGAGATTCCTTACTGGCGTGATGGTCCTCTTGAAAAATATACTTTGGGCGGCGCTCCTGATGGTGATTACGTTGTTCTTAAGTTTGCCCGCTGGGCTTTCGAAAAGTTCCGCGGTGCTAAGGATGAGCTTGGAACTTCGATGAAGGCTGTTGGCGAGGTTATGGCTATTGGTAAAACCTTCAAAGAAACTTTCCAGAAGGCTATTCGTGGTCTTGAAAATGGACGTAGTGGTCTTGGTTTTGCTAAGGACTTTAATAAAAAGTCTGCTGATGAGCTTTGCGAAATGCTTAAGGTTCAGAGTTCTGAGCGTTACTTCCAGCTTTACGAAGCTATTAGAAAGGGTGTTCCTTTATCAAAGCTTTCTGAGATCACTTATGTTAAAGAGTTCTTCCTGCAGCAGATGAAAGAGCTGGTTGATTTGGAAGAGGAAATGCTTAAGAATCCTGGCCGTATTCCTGCTGATGATCTGCTTATCCGTGCTAAAAAGGATGGTTTTAGCGATAAGTATTTGAGCAAGATTCTTAAGGTTTCTGAAAAAGATATTCGTAACCGCAGAAAAGAACTTGGCGTTACCGAGGCTTGGCTGCGTGTTCCTGTAAGCGGTGTTAAAGATGCCTGCTACTACTATTCAACCTATAACGCAGAAAAAGACACTTCTGTTGCTACCGACAACAAAAAGAAGATTATGATTCTTGGTGGTGGTCCTAACAGAATTGGTCAGGGTATTGAGTTTGACTACTGCTGCTGTCATGCCGCAATGCAGTTGAAAGAAATGGGCTACGAAACAATCATCGTAAACTGTAACCCAGAAACTGTTTCTACTGACTATGATACTTCTGACAAGCTTTACTTTGAACCTGTTACTACTGAGGATGTTCTTCAGATTTATGAAAAAGAAAAACCATTTGGTGTTATTGTTCAGTTTGGTGGACAGACTCCATTGAACATTGCACGCGAGCTTCAGGAAAACGGCGTAAACATTTTGGGTACTTCAATCGACAGCATTGATATTGCAGAAGACCGCGATTTGTTCCGCCACATGATGGAAAAGCTTGAAATCCCTATGCCGGAAAGCGGAATGGCTGTTGATTTTGATGAAGCTAAGGCTATAGCAGACAAAATTGGCTATCCTATTATGATTCGTCCTTCATTTGTTCTTGGTGGACGCGGTATGGAAGTTATTTATGATGAAAAGAACCTGCGCGAATACGTTGAAAAGGCTGTTGGTGTAACTCCTGATAGACCATTGTTGATCGACCGCTTCTTGAAAAACGCTTTGGAATGCGAGTCAGATGCTTTGGCAGACAGCGAGCATGTTTACATCCCTGCAATTATGGAACACGTTGAGCTTGCCGGTATTCACTCTGGTGACTCTGCCTGTGTTATCCCGCCGGTTTCTATCCCTGCAAATTGCCAGGAAACAATTAAGGAATATACAAAGAAGATTGCGGAGGCTTTGCACGTTTGCGGTTTGATGAACATGCAGTATGCTATTGAAGACGGAAAGGTTTATGTAATTGAAGCTAACCCACGTGCCAGCCGAACTGTTCCGCTTGTTTCAAAGGTCTGCGATACTCAGATGGCTCGTCTTGCTACAAGAATGATGCTTGGTGAATCGCTTAAATCTCTTGGTCTTAAGGACAAGGTTATTCCATACTTTGGTGCTAAGGAAGCTGTTCTTCCATGGGCAAGATTCCCTGGAGTTGACCCAATCCTTGGACCTGAAATGCGAAGTACTGGTGAGGTTCTTGGTTTGGCTCAGGACTTCCCTCTTGCATTCTACAAGGCTGAAGAAGCTGCCGGTGACGAACTTCCTCACGCTCCTGCTGCCTGGGAAAACAAAAAGGTTCTTATTTCTTTGAGCAACAAGGAAAACTTGAAGGACCAGGTTATTACAATCGGTAAGACTTTGAAGGATCTTGGCTTCACTTTGATTGGAACTCAGGGCACAGCCGACTTCTACAATGCCTGCGGAATTAAGTGCGACGTTGTAAACAAGATTGGCGGCGGCCGTCCAGACGTTGTTGACCTGATTATGAACAAAGATGTTTGCCTTGTTATCAACACTCCTAAAGCTCAGCGCAACTATGCTGAAGACCGAAAGACTATTCGTAAGGCCTGCTTGAAATACAAGGTTCCTTACATTACAACACTGGCTGGTGCGCTGGCGGCGGTTAAGGGTATTCAGAGTGTTAAGAATGGTAACGGGGGTGAAGGTGGAGTTAAGAGCTTGCAGGAATACCATAGTATGATTAAATAATAGAAGTTGTCATTATTGGGCTTGACCCGACAATCTTAAACGCTAGTTCTAAGTTGGGCTGGCGTTTTTTATACTTTAAATCTTTCACCTATTTCAAGAATTTTTTTAGAAACTTCATCTGAAATTGTTTTTATAATAAAATCTGTATTTGAATTATCAGATTTCTCATCCTCTGTAGAAAAGAAGGTTGAAACAGGAACATCAAAGAATGTTGCGAATTTTGCTATTGTTTCTGGAGATACCCATTTTTTGCAATTTTCAATATCGTTTATGAATGTGAAAGCCATCTGTAATTCATTAGAAAGTCTGAGTTGTGAGAGACCTTTTTGTTTTCTCAATTGTTTAAGATTTTTTGCAAATATCTGTCTTACTTCAATTTCTTCCATAACAGTTACCCTATTAGAATATATTGCTATTACACCAATAGATTGACTAATTAATAAAGTTTAATAGAGTAAGATAAGTATAGCTGTTAGAGTATACAAGGAGTTTGTTATTTTGGAATTTTTATTTTGTATAATTTATTTGTATTCATAAGAAAAAAAGAAGAAATAATTGATTATATTATTGTAATCAAAACTTGACTTCTCCCAGCAACTATATTATATTCTAATTAGTGGTGAGTCCTACCCTAAGTGGAATCTTTAAAAGCAGTGTACCCTACTGTGAGTGGGAACTTTAAAAGCGGTGAGTCCTACCGTTAAGTGGAATTGATAAGGCCGTGCAGTTCGCTGACACGGCTTTTTTTATATAGGATGGATATGAAACAAGAACGATTAAATCTTTATTTTATGGATGTGAAATATGTTCGAGATTTGCATAAAGCAGATGATCGTGTGCAGTCTGTATCTCCGCAAATTCATAAAAGTAATCGTCCTTTTGTAGGAATTGTAATTGTTTGCAATGATCACAAATATTGTATTCCCTTAGACTCTGCAAAAGAAAAACATAAATCTCAAAAAAATGATGTTGATTTCACCCGAATTTTTGATGGTGAAAAACTTATAAGTGTTTTGAATTTTAACAATATGATTCCTGTAGATGAAAGGTTCATTACAAAAGTTGATTTGAAAATAATGGCAAAAGATAATCCTGCACAAGCAAATTATAAAAGACTTTGTATAAAAGAAATTGAGTGGTGTAGGAAGAATCAAGAAGCAATCGTTAGAAAGGCAAATAAGCTTTATTATTTAGTACAAAAACCTAATTGTAGTAGTATGTTGAAGAAACGATGTAATGATTTTAAGAAACTCGAAAAAATCCTAGAGAAAAAGATGCGAGATAATTAATTGTTGTCATTGTTGAAATTACATCTGCCAAATAGTGGAGACTAATATATTAAATTTCCGCCAGAACTTCACCTACAATCTTTGGATTCTCCAGTCTCATAATGCAATCATCCTCTTCAATAAATCCAAGAAGATTTATGCTTCCATACCAGAGAATTCTGTCATCTATAATTGCGATTCTTTGAGAAAGATTTTCTGTTTGAGTAACTGTAATACCTGCTTGTTCAAGAAGCTTTATTAACGCTGCCTGTTTTTCAATTTTATCTTTCTGCACAGGCTTTTCCAAACGGGTTGCTACGAAGACTTTAATCCCCTTTTGAATAAGTGGTTGAAGAAAAAGCATAGCATTTTGAACTGCTGATTTTATAAGATATGGACTAGAGATATATATTTGCTTTTGTGCAGAAAGGCAGTCAGTTTTGAAAGTTTCATAATAATCGGATGCAGAAAACAAAGTTCCTTTCTGTGTGTCGTCTTCATTTTCAGATTCCTGAGACTTTATTGAATAGCCAAGCTGCTTATATCCTTTCAATCTTTTATGATACATTCTTTCCAGAACTGGGACACGAAAATCGATGTAGTCATAAATCTGAACTTCAGTTTTTCCTTCGTAATTACGATGAAGCCGTCCACAGTATTGAGAAAGAGTTCCTTTCCATGAAAAAGGCATTGCCAGAAACAGTGTATCTAGACGAGGTAAGTCAAATCCTTCACCTGCGTATTTTCCGGTTGCAAGTACAATCAGAGTTTCATCATCAGGAACAGCAGAAAGTTTTTCCAAGAGTTCGCGTTTCTTTTTTTGTGTTCCTTTTCCTGTTATGATTATCACATTCTGAGCAGTATCCTGTAGTTTTTCTGCAAGCATAGAAATATGAGATATTCTTTCTGAAAGAACCAGAGCAGTACGCCCATTTAAAACAGCTTCTTTTATATCTTCAATTATCTGCTCGTTTCGAGATGAGCTTTCACAAAGTTCAGAATAGATTTCAGTAATATTCATTTCTTCAACAGACTTTTCATTTGAAAGTAACTTGAAGCTTGTAAAGCGTGGTATCAGATAAAGAGAAAAATCCTGCTGCTTATTCATCTGTCTGGCATCAACAGAGTATCTAATCGGACCGCACTGCATAAAAATAATCGGCTGGTGACCATCGCGACGGATTGGTGTTGCCGTCAGTCCATAAACATATTTTGCAGGAATTGATTTAAGCACACTTTCAAAAGTGAATGCAGAAATATGATGGCATTCATCTACGATAACCATTCCATATTCATGAGTAAGTTGTTTGATTTCTGATGTTTTTGTTGCTTTATCAGAATCTATGAGTGACTGAATCAGTGCGATGTCGATTATACCCTGCGATTTATCTTTTCCGGCTGCGATTATTCCCGGTGTAATATCAAGAAACTGTTTGATAGCTTTTTTCCATTGCTCTAAAAGTGCCTGTGTATGAACAATTATTAAAGTGCTTGTATTCCGTTTTGCAATAAGAGCGGTTGAAGTTACGGTTTTTCCAAAGCCTGTTCCTGCAGAAAGAACTCCCATGTCGTGTGCAAGAAGAGTTTCCAAAGCTTCCGGCTGATTATCTTTGAGTGTGCCATTAAAACAGAAGTTTTGAATTGTCCCTTTTGTGCGGTTATCAGAGATTACATATTCGACTTTAAGATTATCAAGACAGCATTTTATTTCTTCCAGACATCCACGCGGTAAAATCAATTCATCCTGACTCTCTTTTGAACAATCAATATAACGGGGTTTGTTCCAGACCGGCAGATGCATACGCTCTGCTTTATAAAAATCTGGATTTGAAAAGACAGCAAGCCTTCGGAATACACCAAGCGCTCTTTCAGTGATTCCATGCTTTTGTATATGAATCTGGCTGTCGAAAGAGATTTTTACTTTTTCAGTAAAGTCTGCTTCTGAAAGATTTTCAAGGGAAACTTTTTTGTTTATTTTTGCAGTTTTTATTTCTTCTTGTCTAATCATAGTATCTGTTTTTTCATTGCTCTGTTCAGCAGTTTCAAAATGATATTTTCTATGAAGTTTTGTGATAAACGATGAAACTTCATCTTTCGAAAGTTTTTTACATGAGGATAAAAAACTCCACTGATCCTGATATGGCAAAAATTCTTCATCAACAAAAACGGAATAACCAAGTTTTACAGCCTGTCCCTGCAGAGGAAGTGCAATAAGATTTCCATACCCACCCTTTGGCATTGTATTTTGATTTGGAAACATTCTGTCAAAAGATGAAAAAGATAGTGCATGATTTTCGCACATTGCAGATTGGAGAATTGACGTACCAAAAATTCTTGCATGAGTTGCAGTTATCGGCTCTTCAAAGAAAAACCAGAGATGAGCTCCATTTCCTGAGCGGGAAATTTCTACTGCCACAGGAATCCTGTTTTCACTACAAAGTCTTCTTATAGATTGAACATCTGATTCCCATGTTTCCTCATCAAAATCCAGCGCAAGAAAACAGCATGTATCATCGCTTCGTAAGGCATACATCCCGATTACATCACGGCAGAGAGAATCTTTTCCTACAAGATGTTTGAATATGTATTCATTTGAAAGCTCAAGAGGAGAACGAAATGCACATTTAGCACATGGAATCTTCTTTATATTACATTTGCCCTGAACCCATTTGTTCGCACACACCGGAGAATATCCGCTTGTTCCTGTTTTTTCATTTGCCCATCGGAGTGCGAATACATCTGTCCGTGAACAGAAAAGAGAACGAAAGAGAGAGATTTTTTCTTGGGATGAACTATGTTTAGAAACAGAGGGTGCGAAGTTTAACTCCTGAGGTACGGATTCAATTTGAGACAGTGGCGTTAGAAAAGTGTACAAGTGCTGAAGCAAAGCCGGATTCTGTTCAACTTCTTTTTCAAGAAATGAAACAAGTTGTTCTTTTGTGAGAGAGTTAAGAAAAGTATGAATGTCTGTTTCGTTCATCTTTTACAATATATGCCTTAGTGCACAATTTCTCAACAGGGTTTTAGGGCGGAGCCCTAGGAGAAGGGGTAGCGGACAAGCAACAAAGCGGAGAGAATCGGAACTGCTTGCAGGAACGATTCGTGGAGCGACTTGCTTGGGAGCGAGGGGAAGGCTTTCCCCTCCTTCTATAACCCCAAAGATATGCTATAATATTTCCATGGAACTAACTAGAAAAAACACATGGTACATTCCACTGTTATATGGATTAGTAGTTTTTGTTGCAAATTTTATCGGGTCGCAAATTCCGGTTTCCTCATCAATAAATCTAGAGACTCAAAATTTTGACAGCTATCAGAATCTGATTTCTCAGCACAAGACTGTCGTTTTTATTCTTACCTCTTTTTGTTATATAATCCCGATTTTTTTGTGTTGTCTGTATGCATTTACAATAAATGAAAAAAATGTCCGAAAGCGTTTTATTAATCTTCCAATAGCTTATGCAACAATCAGTATAAGCGGGTGGATATATTATTATCTCGCAGAAGCTATAACTCTTTTTATCAGTAAAATATATTTTGATATCACCATAAAAAACATATTACTGGTTTCAAGCATGTACATAATTCTTGAGTGTCTTTTTAGTTTTACTCTCGGATTTTTTATTATGGAAACTCTGCATCGAAAAATTTTTCTTCCCCGCTTTTTTCCGGACGGAAAGATTGCTGCAACCCCAGGTCTTATAAAACCTTCTAATACTTTTCTGTTTACAGTCTTTTACATTTCCGTAAGTGTATTTCCGATTTGTTTTATCAGCTTTGCATATTTTAGTAGTATCAGTTCAAAGATAAACGAATCGGATATTCGCTTTATTGTTTTTTTTATTATAATTCTTTTGCTTGATATTGTTATTCTGATTACCTTTCAGCAGTATTATTCTTCTCCTCTAAAAAAACTGAAGGAAGGAACAGTAAAGGTTCAGAAGGGTGATTATACCGACCATGTTCAAATTGTAAGTAACGATTCCTTTGGCGAGCTTGCTGATACTTTTAACGATATGATTACTTCAATCGATTTGAATAACAAAAAACTGATTGCCGTTCAAAATTCGATTTTGACTGGAATGGCTACTATGGTTGAAAGTCGTGATAATTCAACAGGAGGCCACATTAAAAGAACAAGTGATTGTGTAAGAATCTTTGTTAATTATCTGAAAACCCAGCCGGAGTATTCTGAGCTTTCTGAAAAATTCTGCAATGATATTATAAAAGCTGCTCCAATGCATGATCTTGGGAAAATTGCAGTTCCAGATGCAATTCTTCAAAAGCCCGGAAAATTTACAGACGAAGAATATGAAAAAATGAAAATGCATTCTGCAGAAGGTGCCCGGATTGTAGGTGAAGTTTTAAAAGAAGCAGATGATGAAGATTTTAAAAAGCTTGCAATTAATGTTGCGCATTATCATCACGAAAAATGGAACGGACAGGGATACCCGGAAAATCTTGCAGGAGAAGAGATTCCTTTTGAGGCACGAGTAATGGCATTGGCTGATGTTTTTGATGCCCTTGTTAGTAAACGCTGTTATAAAGAAAGTTTTACATATGCCAAAGCTTTTGAAATTATCAGCGAATCCGGAGGAAGCCATTTTGATCCTGAGCTGACAAAAAAGTTTATTCAGTGCCGCAATAAACTTGAGGAACTGTACAATGCGCTTTCATAAGTGAGAGTCTGGAAAAAATGATTCCATTGTATTTCCCAAAAACCATGTTATGATAATATAAACCCCATTGAATATTCTTTCCCCCAGGAGGTTCCGTATGCCAATTGTAGCCACTTTTATGGTGCCGCATCCGCCGATGATTGTGCCGGAGGTTGGACGAGGAAGTGAAAAACAGATTGAAAAGACGATCCAGGCTTATGAAAAGGTTGCCGACGAAATAGCAGCCCTTAAGCCGGAGGCTATTATTATTTCAAGTCCTCACAGCATAATGTATTCTGATTATTTCCATATTTCTCCGGGGTCGAGAGCGAGCGGTTCGTTTGCTGATTTTGGTGCGTCGCAGGTTCGTTTTGATGTTGATTATGACCAGGAGCTCGTGAACCAAATTGTTGCCAATGCCGAGGCTTCTCATTTTCCGGCTGGTACTCTTGGCGAAAAACAGGCAGAGCTTGATCACGGAACAATGGTTCCCCTTTGGTTTATCCTCAAAAAATATAAGGACTTTAAGCTTGTGCGTACAGGGCTTTCGGGCTATGACCTTTTGAAGCATTACGAATATGGCATGATGATTAAGGACGCGATTGAAACACTTGACCGGAAGGTTGTTTTTGTAGCCAGCGGCGACTTGTCTCATAAGCTGCAGGATTACGGGCCTTATGGTTTTGCGGAGGAAGGTCCGATATATGATGAGCGCATAATGGATGTGTGTTCGGGCGCCCGCTTTGGAGAGCTTTTTGATTTTGATGAAAACTTTTGTGATAAGGCTGCGGAGTGCGGACATAAATCCTTTGTGATAATGGCGGGCGCACTCGACGGCAAGGCTGTAGAGGCAACTCAATATTCACACGAGGATGTGACCGGCGTAGGTTATGGAATTTGTTCTTTTATTCCAAAGGATGATGATGATTCGAGACATTTTCTAAAACTCCGACTCGAAGCTGTACAAAACGAGCTGAATCAGAAACGTCAAAAATCAGACGCATACGTAAAGCTTGCCCGTGCCTCCGCAGAATACTTTGTAAAAAACGGCGACATTATGCCGTTGCCAGATTGGGTACCAGCAGAGCTTTTAAATAAAAAAGCCGGTGCTTTTGTTTCTGTTCATAAGTTTGGAGCTTTGCGCGGCTGCATAGGAACAATCGCTTCTACTCAAAAAAATCTTGCCTTGGAAATAATTCACAATGCCGTTAGCGCAGTTTCAAAGGATCCTCGTTTTGACCCTGTTGAAGAAGATGAATTACAATATCTTGATATAAACGTAGATGTTCTTAGCGAGGCTGAACCAATAAAATCTCAGGCAGAGCTCGACGTAAAAAAATATGGCGTAATCGTTCAAAGTGGATACAAACGCGGTCTCCTGCTCCCAGACCTTGACGGTGTAGATACTGTTGAAGAACAAGTTGATATTGCAAGACGAAAAGGCGGCATTGCTCCGGGCGAAAAAATAGATTTGTTCCGCTTTGAAGTTGTGCGTCATTATTAGGCTAAGAGGCTGATATGCCAATTTGTGATGTATGTTTCAGACACTGCAAAATAGAAGAAAACTCAACTGGCTTTTGTGGTGCCCGTACTTGCAGCGATGGAAATATAGTCGCCGCTAACTATGGAAAGCTGACTTCCATCGCACTAGACCCAATAGAAAAAAAGCCTCTCAAAATGTTCAGACCTGGTTCTAAGGTTTTATCAATCGGTTCTTATGGCTGTAACCTGCGTTGCCCTTTCTGTCAAAACTCAAGCATTTCGTGGTCACCAAAAGCATTTGAATATAAAGATAAAGCAGATTATTATTCGCCGGAAGAAATTGTAAGTGCAGCCTCAGACCTCCGTTCGCGCGGTAACATAGGAATTGCCTTCACCTACAACGAGCCACTTGTAGGTTATGAGTTTGTTCGCGACACCGCAAAATTGTCAAAGCAAGCTGGCATGGAAAATGTCCTGGTAACAAATGGCACCGCTACGCTCAAAGTGCTGAACGAAATCGCCCCGTACATAGACGCAATGAACATAGACCTCAAAGCGTTCACCAGCAGTTTCTACAAAAACTTTCTCGACGGTGATTTTCAAATGGTAAAAGTTTTTATTGAAGGCGCAGTTCAATCCTGCCACGTTGAACTCACCACCTTAATCATCCCCGGAAAAAACGATAGCGAAGACGAAATGCGCGAACTATCCACCTGGATCGCAAAGCTTGAAAACCAATATCAGAAAAAAATCCCGCTCCACATCACAAGATTTTTCCCAACCTTCAAGCTAACAGACCGCGAACCCACACCAGTCGATACAATATTGCGCCTAGTCGAAATTGCAAAAGAACAGCTCGAGTTTGTTTTTCCAGGAAATGTGTGATAAAAATCACTCTTTATCGGACAGGTGAAGCTTTATTTTTCTTCAAACCAAAAAGAGCTTCTCCCCACGTGATTGATGAAAGAACCGAAGTTTTTTGTGTTTCGAATATTTTTTGAACAACCGTTTGATTTTGAACAGGTTTTGTGAGTTCAGAAATAATATTTATATCAAGTAAATAAATTGACTGCATTTGTTATTCCCCTTCAATCCTTATTCAAAATCCTCAGGATGACGAGGAATACTTTTTCTACGTTCAATATCAAAAGATTCTTTCCATTCCGCTTCTGTAAGCTTTTCACGTTCCAGCTTTTTTCTAAAATCCATATAGGCAATATAAAATGGAGTAGTGGTTATTTCGAGGATATAGCTAGATTGTCAAATATGGCTAGAATGGATGATTAATCTTCCTCAGGGAACATGCTTTCAATTTCTTTCTTGTAAATATCATTGATTCGGAAGCGCATGATTTCCTGTTTTGCTGAAAGTTCAACACCAACCTCAAAATCTTTTGTAATCAAAACAAACTTGTTGATTCGCTCGAACATCTTAAAGCCGGTCTTTGAGTTTACAAGATTGCTGATTTCGGTTTCGAAGAGCTTGTGAACAACCTCGGAATTGAGGAAGTTTTCAAAGGTGTCGTACTGAATACCGTTTTCTTCGGCGTAGGTTTGAACTTCGTCGCTGTTTATAAGAATCAAAGCACCAAGGTAGCGCTTGTCCTGACCAACAACAACTGCAGCTTTTATGTAGCGTGATTCTGTAAGCTTCATTTCAATTGGCAGCGGTTCCAGATTTTCGCCGCCACGAAGAACGATTGTATCCTTAATTCGTCCCTTAATCTGCAATTCGTCGTGAATTGTAAAGATTGCCAAATCTCCAGTATCGAGCCAACCGTCAACTGTCATAACCTTTGCAGTCATTTCAGGATTTTTGTAATAACCCTTCATAACAGTGTCGCCCTTAATCTGAAGAACACCTTCCTTACAGCGGCCAAGAACAAATCCATCCTGTGGATCAACAATTCGGGCTTTTACACCGCGGATTGGAGAACCAATTGTTCTGAAAATTGGAGCAGCAATCGGGCGAACAGAAACAATAGGTGCAGTTTCTGTAAGTCCATAGCCTTCAACTACATTAACACCAATTGCCCAGAAGAACTCATCAATCTTCGGAGGGAAAGCTCCACCGCCGGCAACACCAACACGGAAGTTTGTTCCAAGCATTGATTTAATCTTTCTGAATACAAGCAGGTTTCCAAGACCATAAAGCGGCCATAACAAAATCCATGGGATAAAGAACAAAATCCACCAGAGCGGTGTAAAATAGCTTGTAAAGCAGGCATTCTGATTAAACATTTTTCGTGTCATTCGCTTCTGAATAATTGCAACGCCAACGAAGAAGTTGAACATTTTATTTACAATGCCGCCTGTCTTGCGCATCTTTTTAGTAACACCATCATAAACTGCTTCAAAAACACGTGGTACTGCAGGAAGAACGTGTGGATTAAAGCGCTTAAAGTCTGCAAGAAGAATTGAACCAACCGGCTTAGAATAGCAGATTGTTGCAGCTTGAATCATAATTACATACTCAACCTCGCGCTCAAAAACGTGCCAAACCGGAAGAACAGAAAGCGCTTTGTCGCCCGGATTCATGTAAATACGTTCAACAATTTCGTCCAGCTGTGTAAGGAAGTTTTTATGGCTGAGCATTACACCCTTTGGAGTACCAGTTGTTCCAGAAGTAAAGATGATTGTAGCTGTATCTTCAATTGTACCTTTTTCAAGCTCAGCTTCTACTGCGCCTTTGTGCTCAATGCGCCATTTCTGGCCTTCAACAATAAGGTTAGAAAAATAATAAAGCTCAACGTTGTTATCTTCTACAGCCTGTTTAACTTCGTCCTTTACAAGCTCCTTTTCCTCAAAAGTAATAATCTTCTGAATATGCGGCAGCTTTTCTTTTAAAGAAATGATTTTGTTAATCTGCGAATTATTTTCTGCAATTACAACCTTACATTCTGTAATAGAAAGAATCTTTTCCAGGTCGATAACGGTGGCATCACAGCCTCGCGGAACATCTATAGCTCCAATAGACATAATACCAATATCAGCCTGCAGCCATTCGGCTCTGTTGTCCGAAATAAGTCCTATGGGTTCTTCTCTCTGAACACCAAGCATTAACAAAGCAGCTGCAAAGTCCATACCAATCTGAAACAAATCTCTGTACTTAATTGGCTCAAAATCTCCGTTCTTCAGGCGCTTATACTGAGCAATAATTTCTCCGTATTTATCGGCCTGATCTTTTATCATTTTTGGTACAGTGTAATTCTGATCGAACTTCATACAATCCCCCATAAGAATGACATTTTTTTGAATTTTGTAAACATTATATAATTAAATCAACATATCATCAACTAGTAAGTACATTTCATTAAACTACCGTCTGTTAGTTTCCGATAATCAGATTATGAGTAAAAAGAATATTTCTCAAGACAAAATTATTCTGTCCTTCTTATCATCTGCTTACGAAAAAAGTTCAGGCGCAACCTCTCTTGCCGATGTTGCCGACAGTCTTGAAATAAAAAAAGCCTCTCTCTACAATCACTTTGAAAATAAAGAAGCCATTTATTCTGCAGCTCTTGCCTACGCCGAAAAAGAGTTTTCTTCCATCAACTTTACTGCCGACAAAGCTTTAGACTCTATACGAAACAATAAAATTACAATAAATACATTGTTTAAAAAACTGATTGTCCGATACTTCAATCTTTTCGAAACCGAGCCCGCTTTTCATCTTTATGTGTTTATTTATTCAGAACAGTTTTTTAATAATAAAGCGCTTTCAATTGTTCATAATCACCAGGCAAAATTAGCTGATGAAATTAAAAAGCTTCTATCTGCATTTATTGAAGAGAACAAGCTTTCTGACCGCACCGACAAAGACCTTATAGACCTTTCTAGCAGTCTTGCTTCTATCATTTTGCAGCAGATGAATCTTTATCTTTCTAACCGCACCGAAATTATCCGCCAGAATCCGGAAAGCGGTACCGGCACCTTATTCGAACTCCCAACAGATGATGCTGTCGTAAACAAAGTGTGCAAGCTTGTAGAAGCTTATTTGAAGTTACTGTAAATAGCCTTTACCTCTTCGGTATATTCCCCTGCCCTCTCGTACACCGCCAGCTCCGGTTCAAGCTTCAACCGCGGCTTCGCATTTTTCCTTGCTTCAAGCAGCACAAGGTTCGGCTCTTCTCCCGCAAACGGACTAACCAGCCGCATTCTTTTTGGTTCCAGGTGATGATGATAAAGCGCCCCAAATATTTCCGCCAACCTATACGGTCTGTGAATCATTAAAAACTTACCGTGCGGCTTTAAAAGAAAATCGGCTGCGGCAACAACATCCTCCAGCGTGCACAAAACCTCGTGGCGGGCAATTGCCTTTTCATCCTTAGGATTTTGTTTTCCGCTTTCAACAACAGAATATGGCGGGTTACAAGTAACAATTTCAAACCCGTGCTTTGCCAGCCCATATTTCCCGGCAAAATCGTCCGTCTTTGTTAAATCGCCGTTTATTATAGTGATTTTGTTCTGCAAACCGTTCAGTTCCACACTTCTCGTCGCAAGCTCCGCCGCCCCCTGCTGTATTTCCAGCCCCGTAATAAGGTTTTTCGTAGAAGAGTTTCCGTTTGGATTATTTTTTGCACTCAAAAGCAGCGGGATAATGCCGTTCCCTGTTCCTAAATCTATGATTCTGTCCTGCGCCTTAATACACCCGCTTACAAAATCCGTCAGCAACACGGCATCAATCCCAAACATAAAGCCTTCCGTATCCTGAATGATTTTGTAACCGTTTTTTAAAGTGTCAATTTGTTCCATATAAAAATCCTTTTTTTATTATAGAAACTTTTATTCTTATTTGATAGATTAAAAATACAGACTGGTTACGTTAAAAAAGAAGTCCGCGGTCCCTATCGGTGCAAAGCACCCACTGCATAAGCAGGAGAAGGACTTCCGCGGCTCACAAATTAAATATAACAGTGTTTTTTGTAAAAATCAACAGGATTTTTTATGGATAAACGATTCTATTCAGAGATTGAAAACTCCTTTACCTCTTCAAGGCTTTCTGTATATAAACAAGATGGCGCTGACGACCAAACTTGTCTTGCTCGTTATTTGTATAATATTGAAGTATGTAAAAGTCTTTATTCTTCCTTAAATATTTTTGAAGTTACATTCCGCAATGCAATAGATAAAGTTTTGTGTACCGTTGCTGGAGCTGACAATTGGTATGATATCCTGCCTCTTGATTCAACTTCAATGAAAAATATAAATGATGCTAAACACAAGATCCAGAAGAAAGGAAAAACTATCACTCACGACCGTATTGTTTCAGAATTAACTTTTGGATTCTGGACCTCGCTTTTAACTCCACGCTATTCTCAGGCAGCTTTTCAAAGTAAGATTATAAAAACTTGTTTTAAGAGTGTTCCCACTGCTCAACGAAATATAAAATATTTACAAATACGATTCGATAAAATTAGAGTTTTACGAAACCGTGTTTCTCATCACGAAAGAATTATTCATTGGAAAAACTTAGCCTCTCAGCATGATGAACTTCTTGAAAGTATAAAATGGCTTGATAATGCATCATATGAATTAGCTTGCAGTTGTGATACATTTTCAAAAGTTTATACCAAGTCTTTTAAATCTTATAAACGATTCGTAAAGAGACATTGGAATAAATATTGAAAATCGAAATGATTAACTAGTTTTTTACGGAATTATTTTCATTCTTCTTCTCCAAAGTTTTTTATAATAATAGTTTCGTTTTCCTTATCTATATCAATTATTGAACCGTTATTTACATTATTATTGTTTCCAATAATATTCGTAGAATTACGACCTGAAATAATTGAGTTAAGATTCATACCTGATAAAATCTTTTTCAATATCGCTTTTAAACCATTAATCATTGAGAAATCCCTTACAATTAATTTGTCAACGAACGTACAATTCTAAATCCAATACTAAGATCTTTATTAGTTATTATTTCCTTAATATAACTTCTGTCGCCAAAAACAATGCTACGATAAAAATCTCCGCTTTTTTTTGTATCCCAAGTCCATTCATAAGCATTGCCAAACATATCATATAAACCATATGTATTCGGTTCCGTCTGCGCTACGGAATGTGTTTCTTTTTCTGTTGGTGGATAATATTCTTCCGAAAAAGAAGCAAGATTATTATTTGCAGCTATAAGCCATTCTTGTTCTGTTGGTAATCTGAATCCATCTGCTGTTAAATCCCTTACAATAGCTGGAAATTCATAAGGACGAATATCATCAAAATCTTTTTTAGAAATATTCTTTTTTCCGTTGAAAGAATACACTGGAATAAGTTCATAGATTTCACTTAATCTATTACAAAAACATATTGCATCATACCAACTTATATTTCCTATTGGCTTATTTCTATCATAATCCTTCAATGGATTTTCATTCATAACAATTTCATATAGATCTTGCGTTACTTCTGTTTTTAACATTTCGATTTCTAATGAATCAATTTTCACCATCTTAACTAAATTGTATAAACTACTTAAAACAACATTTTTTGCTACCTTATTTTCTTTATTCTTTCCACAAATATATTCTTCTTTTTTTGTTGGTAACTGAGCTTCTGGAAAATTCTTTATAAATGTACGACCACCTTTATCATCTACCGAATTAAATTTTCCATACTCAAGATAACAAGCAACAGGATTAATAAAAGTTTTACCATTATCAATTAAATCCATAACCTCAGGAGTAATACCAGAAAAAGAAATTTGTTTGCTTTCTGCTAAGAGCCATCGTTTTCCTTTTACAACTTCTTTTCCGTTTTCATCTACAATATTAAACTTATAATCATAAAGACCAGGTGTTTTATATCTCCAAATATCATTGTCAAACATAGCAAAAGCATTCAGATAAAGAGTTTCTTCTTTACCATAATAATCTCGACTATCTCTAGCATAAACAAATGCTCCATTAACATTATAAATATTATTCTTTTGAGAACTAGCAGAATATAAAGGCCATTTTTCTGGTAAATCTTTCCAATCTTCCTTATAAGCTATTTTATATCCTTCTGCAATTATTTTTATTGTATTATTATATCTACTTCCTTTTTGATAACTGATTTCAGCATTATACGTAGCAGTTCTTGTAGAATAATCCAAATCGCCTTGAGTTAATTCTCCAATAGTAATTTCATACATATTATTACTTGAACCATATTTTTCAGCATCAATTAAAAGATTTTTCCACTCATCATGCATCGTAAATTGATTAAATTTTCCAATTCCTGGGTTTCCACTATAAATTTCATTCTTTATAGTATTGAATCCAGTAATTGCTTCTTGCTTATTTTCTAATAATTCATCTGTACCCATAGCATCATAATATGCACCTAATGCATAACACCATTTTTTTTGGCTTTCATATTTTTTAGCCTTGGCTAAATACTCACTATAACTTTGTGCAAACATAGTTGAAACACTACAAAAACCAATCAATACAAACCGTACAATTTTTTTCATAATATACTCCTAAAATAATAATTACTCTAAAATCCTTTCCTTTAATTTGTTATTTCTCTTCCACGTCGTGGATGATTTGATTTTTTTATTTTTGCCTTATCAATCGCTTCTTGCAGACAATCTCTAAATTCTTCTGCTTCTTCCACATTCATAAAAACAGCTTTTACAGTTTCTGATTGTACGCTTGCTTCTTCTGCATTTTGTATTTGAACAGAAACTCCTCCATCTTTTTCAAGAATATAAATTTTATAACCGTAACATTTTCCAGATTCATTATCTAAATCTTTATAATCTGGGAATTCCTTTGAATAAGTAAAACTTCCAGCCATCAGTATACCTCTTATTAATGCAAGTCTTTTATTATTACTTGCTTATTGCAAGTATACTACATATTTCTGCAAATCGCTAGTGTAAAGTTTTTGATTAGACTATCAAAATGCAAGTAATGACAGAACAACAACTACACGAGACTCTTTCTCAAAACATAAAGAAATATCGCAAAGGAAAATATACTCAAGAACAACTTGCTGAAAAAATCGGAGTATCTGTACAAAATATCAACGATATTGAAGGTAAACGTCGTTGGCCACGAGAATCAACATTAGTTAAAATAGCAGAAGCTTTAGAAATAGAGGTATATCAATTATTTATCCCTCACGATTTGAGTAATATAAAAATTGATGAAACTGATGAAAACATAAAAATCCGAGCAAAAATCCAAGAACAGTTGGTTTCTGATTTTCGAAAATCTATGAATAAATTGCTTGATAAATGGGAAATTACTGATATATAAAAAAAGGCTGCCTTATTCAGACAGCCCAAAAATACTAATTAATTTTGTCATTGCCGTGCTTGACACGGCAATCTATTACATTTCCGGATCGTAAACCGTAATGTGCAAATCCTTAAGCTGCTGGTCGTCTACCGGGCTAGGACACTCATCCATTGGGCTTGCAGCAAGGTTGTTCTTAGGGAATGCAATTACCTCGTGAATTGACTCTTCGTGGCACATAAGCATAATAAGGCGGTCAAGACCAGGAGCAATTCCTCCGTGTGGTGGCGCACCAAACTTAAAGGCCTGTACCAAGAAGCCAAAGGCTTTTTCTGCACGCTCACGGCTGTAACCAACAATTTCGAAAATGCGCTCCTGAAGCGCTGGATCGTTAATACGCATAGAACCTGAAGCAAGCTCGTAGCCGTTGAGTACGAGGTCGTAAAGGTCACCCTTTACTGCGCCAGGATCTGATTCAAGTGTATCCCAGTACTGCTTCTGTGGCAGCGTAAACATATGATGCTCTGTTTCCCAGTGATTTTCTTCTTCGTTCCAGGCAAAATATGGGAAATCAATAATCCAGGCAAAATGGAACTCATCAGCAGGGTTGTAGAGGTTCAAATCTTTACCAAGCTGCTTACGTACTGCACCAAGAGCGGTACAAGCAAGCTGCCAGTTTTCGTCACTTACGAACAAAAGCAAGTCATTCTTTTCGGCACCAAGCTTACTGCAAATCTCACTTTCCTTTCCGGCATAGAACTTACTGATTCCGCCTTCAAACTGTCCGTTTTCTGCAACCTTCATCCAGGCGAGACCCTTTGCCTTATAAGTCTTTGCAACAGCTTCAAGTGCTTCTATATTTTTGCGTGAATACTTGTCTGCAACATTTTTTACAACAAGTGCCTTAAGACCACTTCGTTTATGTCTCTGAACATCACGTCCTGCATTTGCAGCTCCAGCCTTAAATGCATTAAAGTCTGCAAGCTCAGCCATAAAGGCAGCATCCTGCATCTTCATATCAAAACGGAGATCCGGTTTGTCGCTACCATAAAGGTCAAAAGCGTCTTCCCAGGCAATTCGATCAAACTTAGCCGGCAAATCGTAGTTTAATGTCTTTTTGAAAATGTACTGCATCATTCCTTCGGTAGTTGTAAGAACTTCCTCGCGGTTTGTAAAAGACATTTCCATATCTATCTGTGTAAACTCTGGCTGACGGTCACCACGAGCATCTTCGTCTCGGTAGCAGCGTGCAATCTGGAAGTATTTGTCAAAACCAGAAACCATCAAAAGCTGCTTGTAAAGCTGTGGACTCTGTGGCAGAGAATAGAACTTTCCAGGGTGAACACGGCTTGGAACAAGGTAGTCGCGGGCACCTTCCGGTGTACTCTTTATAAAGGTTGGAGTTTCAATTTCCAAAAAGCCTTTGCTTGTAAGATATTCACGTGTAGCAAAAGTTACCTGGCTTCTGAGGATGATGTTGTGCTGCATTGGTTCGCGGCGCAAATCAAGATAGCGGTATTTCAAGCGCAAATCTTCGTTGGCAACAACAAGTGTTCCATCCTTCTGGCGAACCTCTTCAATACTAAATGGAAGCTCCTGGCTTGTAGTAAACACAAAAATGTCGTTAGCTTCTACTTCAATTTCGCCGGTTGCCATTTCAGGGTTAATATCTTTATCACTTCGGGCAGCAACAACGCCTTCTACTGCAATACAGTATTCACTTTTGAGGCCGGCAGCTATTTTCTTAACATCATCACTAGCACTATCGCCAACCATTACCTGTGTGATTCCATAGCGGTCACGCAGACGAATAAACAAAAGTCCGCCCAAATCTCGGGTGCGGCTTACCCAACCGTTCAAAACAACTTTCTTACCAACATCACTCTTGCGGAGCTCGCCGCAGGTGACTGTACGCTTTGTATTTTCCATAATATGGATATTTTAGCGAGATAGAGCTTTTTGAGCAAGAATAGTGATTGTTGCGTGTTTATATTACTCCCACCAATCTTCTATTTGAAGCATAGAGTTTTTAGCCAGTGCTGCATAATCTTCGGTGTTATGAGTTATCAAAATCATATTATTGGCAATTGCGGTAGCAGCTATTTGGGAATCATAAAAAGGTACTGGAGTTCCTGCTTCTTTGCAGCGAGCCCAGATTTCTCCACAGATTTTAGCAGCAAAATCGTTATATGGAATGATTTCGTAGGATTCTCTTAGATTGCGAATAATTTCCTCTACCATTTGTTTTCTCTTTCCGTCAGGCATTATTTCAAGTCCATAAACAGCTTCCTGCCAAACTGTTGAACAGATTGCACATAGTCCATCATTTTCCATTGCCTTTTTAATTACAGCCGGATTTGGAACAGATTTTGTAAATTCAGAAATTACATTAGAATCAAGTAAATAAACAGGTTTCATTCTTCCCCCCAAATCTTTGCATTTTTCTTTTCATATTCTTCATCTGGATATTCATCTTTTGGTATTTCAAGACCTTTCCAAGTAGGATCAGCAAGTACATCTGCATATTTTGCTCTTGTTTCCATTATTCGCTGAATGAAGGTTTTCTTAGGCTTAAATTGTTTTTCATATTCTTCCCAGCTGATTATCACTGCTACAGGTTTGTCATGACGTGTAAGTTCAACCGACTCACCACTTTCCGCAAGCTTTACCAGAGCCGAAAAATTATTTCTTGCATCATAAATAGTTCTTCTACACATAAAAAACCTCCTCTAACATTTCCTAATACGAGTATAAATTCATATTGGCTAGAAGTCAATAAACTGGCTAGTTGATTCTTCGTTTTACAAATATAATTTTTAGCCATATAATAAAAATAATTTCTTACAAAAATTGGAGAATAAAATGACCAAACACTATTTCAAAAAACCAACAGGTTTTAAAAAGCTTTTGAAAACAACCGCAAAGCTTCTTCTTCCACTTTCCATTATGCTTTTTACAGCAACTGCTCTTTCAGCCGACGATGAAGATTTTGATGTGATGGAATATTTGAGCCAGAAAGGTTCTTCACAGTTTGGCGAAACTGTAACTTACAATGAGTTAATTGAATACGATCAGCAGGGTAACGCAATCCACTGTGATTACGAATACGAACAGATCTGGAACGAATACAATGCGGCAGGAAAATGTATTCACAGTAGAAGCAGCGACGGTACAGAAGAGTGGTATGAATACGACAAAAGAAATAGGCTTATTCACCTGAAAAATAGTTACGGCTATGAAGCCTGGTATAAGTACACCTATAAAAACAAAAAAATGGAAGAAAAAAACTCCGAAGGCGAAACCTGGTTTTATGAATGTGATTCATTCGGTAACAAGCTTCATGGAAAACGCTCCGACGGCTTTGAAGTTTGGTTCGACCGTGATTCAAATGGAAACGAAACTCATTATAAAGATGCCGACGAAGCTGAGTACTGGCAGGAGTACGATTCAAATGGCAGACTTATAAGCTACAGTGATTTTAATAATCTGAAAAAAACTTATGATTATGATCCGCAAGGCAATTTAATTCACGAACTCTCAAACTTTGGTTATGAATGCTGGTACATCTACACCTTCTGGGATAACGGCAAACCAAAAACCCGTAAAAAGCTTTCTATTCAGCGCGATTTTGATTTCTAAGGAGAAAAGAAAATGAACTTTAAGAAAATAACAATCTTATTACTTGGTACAGCTCTTTTTGTATCTTCACTTTCAGCACAGTATGTTGGTAAAGAATTCATTTTTTCCGGGCTTGTTGAATACGACGAAAGCGGAAATAAAATTCACGAAAAGGGTGAAGAATCCGAAGTTTGGCTTGAATATGATGAAAATGGTAATTTAACTCACTCTAAAGTAGCTGATATATATGATGATTGGGCAACTAGAGAATACTGGTTCACTTATGATTCTGAAGGAAAAAGGATTGGAGAACGAGGCGCTGACGGTGAATACTCGTTCGAATACGATGAACAGAACCATAAGATTATCGAACATGGAGGTAATCGCGGTAACTGGGTTTATGACTGCGATGAAAAATGGAACAAACTTCATGGATCTAACGGTGTTATCCAGTGGTGGGCTAAGTACGATTCAAACGGAAATCAGATTCTTCATAGAGATATGGAAGGTTTTGTTATAACATATGAATATGATTCTAAAAATCACCTTACAAAAAAATCTGAATATAATAAATACATAACAAACTATGAATACGATCCTAACGGCAACTTATTCCGTGAATCTTCAAATTATACTTCAGATGTATGGTATGCTTATACTTACTGGAGCAACGGTAAGGTTAAGTCACAGAGACGATTTAGACAGAAATAAAACTTTATAGATTCATAATCTTATTTTTTCAATTCGTACCACAACGTGTTATCTGCTTCGCTAAGAACAAAACCTTTGGCTGCTTTTGAAGCTTTGATAGTATGTTTGGTACGGGTTCCGTCTGCTTTTAGTGGATAAAGCTTCCAGCCCTTTTCTTGTTCCGGGATTTTGATTGTCCCATTTGAACCAAGTGCAACCGCAATTGTTCCGCTTCCAGAAAACTCTGTTGTAATATTTGCCACTGAACGGGTTTTTGCATATTTTGGGAAAGTTTTCGGCTTTTTGCCGTATTCAAAAAGCTTTTCGTCTTCGTTTCCACACCAGCTGCTTGAAAAAATAAACCAGCGTGAATCATCAAGCTTTACGGCAGCAACAGAAGCAAAATCCTTTTGAGGAATAAAACGCATCTCTGATGTATAAACTCCATCTGGACCGGCTTTTGTTTTGTACGCTCTTTCCTGCGGTTTTGCATTCGGTGTTGTAACACTCACAAAAACATCTTCATCGCTGTAAATAAAATAGCCGTCGGAACTGTTCCAGGTGAACACCCGGTTAGAATTGGCACTTGAACCAGTGGCCGCATTTGTTCCAGTTGCACCAACTTCAGCTCCAGCAGCAACTTTCTTCAAACCGCTCACTCCATCATCATCAAAAATTATACCGCCCACCAGCTTTTCTAATGACTTTTTACCAATGCTAACCTCTTGCAAAAGCCCAGCCTTTTCAAGTACATCTACATTAACACCTTCCACAGTTCTCTTGTCATCTATTGTATCAAAGTATTCTGGCGGAGCAACATTCCAGGCACTTCCCTTTTTAGCTATTGCATTTAATTCTGCCTGCGGAGTTACCTTGTAATAAGCTGCTTTTTCAAACGGTTTAATTCTAAACTCGCGGAAAATCCTTGCTGCAACAGGAACCCCCGCAATTTTCGAAGGATTATTTCCCTGATCAAAATAACCTGTTATTTTAACCTTATCCGGGTTTCGCTGAGAAATCTCATAACAGAAGGAATAAACGCAATCCCAATCCTGCAGGCTTGCAAAAACAGCCAGCATAGGCATCATCTCGGAAGAGAATTGGCTCGGATAAGGATGGTCGTATTCGGTTACCGAAAATGGCTTTCCGTAAATACGAAGCTTTGCCAGACTAGAAAGAGTTCCACCATCATCAGCTGTTACAAGACTCTGATTTTTTACAAAATAATCTTTTGTGTTCCAGCTGCTGCCCGGGAAAGACGGATGGTGCCAATAGGCGTGAGTATCTACAACATCAAACTTGCTCATAACTGTAACAGGAGCACAAGGAAGTGCTGTTCCAAAAGTAAGGGATTTTATTTTCAAATCCTTTTTAAGATAATCATTCATGCTGCCCCAATAATCATCATCAAGAGCAACAAGAAACTCTGTAACCAAAAGCCTCAGCTCCAGCGGAAGCGCGCGGTAAGAATCATAAGCCGGAAACTTTATAAGCTCGCCAGCACTTGTACTTGCCGAACCTGTTTCTGTGCCCCTAGCTACAGCTTTGCTTTTTTCAACATTAACTGTATTTCCACCCTTACATAATTTTACATCAGAAATCTCAATTGTTGTTCCCGCACTTCTTCCCATATTGCCAAACGTAAGTCGAGGCTTTGAATCGGTCTGCAACGACGAAAGACTATAGGAAAACTCCTGCCACTTTTTATTAAGCTTTATTTCTTTTGAAAAGCCTAAGTTTGTCCAAGGATCGTGATCCATCATCACATCAACATTTACAGAACATTCCTTTGAAGCCTTTGCCTTAAAAGAAATTGTATACAGCTGCTCGGACTCGGTTGTAAAGCCGTAATAATCATACTGAACATGCCAGTTTTCCGTTCCGTTCTGAGTAACTTTGATAATGGAGTTATTGCCATCTTTTTCCAGCGTAGCTTTTGCGCCGCTATGCTGTTCAAGATATGTTTTTCCAGAAAGAAGATTTTCGCCCTCTTCCACCTTCTGATTAAATGCCTTATCAAGCTTGTTATAATCCCAGCCACGCTCTTTTAAGAAAGCAGTCCATTTTACAACAAGCTCTTGTGTGAGCGAAGAAGGGAAACGTGAAATTGCACCATCAAGATAACCCTTTGTCATTGAGTTTTCGTTGTTTATTTCTACAAAGGCAACCGCCGGATCTTCTGCGTAAGTAAGCCCAGTGTAAGGGTTTTTGTGATTAAGAATCTTTTCTGCATATTTACGCTGGTCCTCGCGGGCAAGCTCATTCCAAAAGCCATAACAGTGCTGGTCTTTCCAGTCTGCAACTTTATTCAGTTCCTGTGGCAGTCCGTTCTGCTCATCTGGTCTTATTGTGCGCCCTGTAAGAAGATTGATGTTGCTGTAAACGCCAGCCTTCTTGAGCTCATAGAAAAACTTGTCAAAACGCTCAAAAGATTTTTCGTCAAAGGTGGCAGTTTTCCAGGCTTTATCGTGCATGAAAAAACATTCTGCCCAATCGGAATCTGTATGATGAAAACGGATGCAGTTATAACCCTGAGCGGCAATTGTTTTTGCCCAGTATTCGGCATCTTCAACTGGCGGGAAGCTGGAAAGGTTTGTACCGAAAATACGGAGACGTTTACCGGCGGCGTATAAGTGGCCGTCATCACCGACTGTTATCCGCTGCTCTTCGGTAATAGGAGTGTTCATGTAGGAACAGTCAGCAGCAGTCCCTTCGGCTGGTCGTGCAGCGAAAGGAAAAGGTTTTATTTCTGATTCAAAACTAGCGGCAAAAGCCCCAAAAGAGTGTGTAATTCCTGCTAAAACGCAAAAACAAAGAACTGTCTTTTTCATCATAATAACTTAATCTCCAGTTATTATGATTATAAGACATATTTTCTAGTTTATGAAGAACATTGAGAAGAACAGATAAATACTTCCGGCAAGCATAAGACAGTTGCTTACAAAATGCATGTACTTAATCTTTCGCAGGTTATAGAAAACAATTCCTACAAGATAGAAGCCTGCTGCGAACATAAGCATTGTAAAACACTTTGTAGAAAGAGAAACATAAAGATCTTTTGCAAGCGCAAAGCCAGAGAATCCAGCAATTGCATACAAAATTGTATTTAATCTGTGATGCTTCTGTCCGGCAATTGCATACATAAGAATTCCAATTAAGATAATGCCCCAGACAATTCCAAACAGAATCCAGCCCTGGAGTCCCTTAATCTTAGTGATTGTATAAGCTGTGTACGCAAAACCAATGCTCAAAAAGACCGAGATATGTGTCAGACGGTTAAACACAACCTTTGCAGTATAAGCTGTAAGGGCGTGCTCAAGACAGTTGAACAGATACATCAAAATCATAAAAGAACCAAACAAAGAATAACAGATGATTGTGAGGCTCTTAAAATCCATGCCTTCTTTTATACCAAGAGTGTCGAGAACTGCTGTTGCCGCAATAAACAGAGCCATACCAATTCCCTGAATGATTGATGATGCTATTTCTTCGCTCTGTGTAAGTCTTCTCTGGATTTGTGCCTGCTCAAGAATCTTGTTTTCCATTTCAATTCTTCTATCGGCACGCTTTTTAGCTTTTTCTGTTCGAGCATATTCTGCAGCGGCATATTTTGCCTTAAGTCGGTCAGGATTTTTTGCATACTGAAGATGAACATCCTGAACAGCTTTTTCATAATCCATTTTAAGCTGTTTAAGTCTGGACTTCTTTTTTTCCTTTATTGATTTTAAAGTAGATTTTCTTACTGCCTTAGAAGCGATTTCATCTTGAATGGAAACCGTAACATCCTGGATAGATTCTTGAATAGACATTTTTATCTCCTTCTGAACAATTCATATAAAAGAACGCCGGCCGCAACCGAAACATTCAGACTATCAATTTTTCCGCACGTTGGAATAGAAACAATAGTATCACACTGTTTTTTCAAAAGCCTTGCAATTCCTGTTCCTTCGCTTCCCATGATGATGACGGACTTTTCTGCAAAATCAATTTTACCGCAGGTTTCGCCACCGGCATCTGCACCGTAAATCCAAAAACCTGCGTTTTTAAGCTGCTCAACGGCACGCACAAGATTGTTTACAATTGCAACTGGAACCCAGGAGCTTGCACCCGCACTTGTTCTGCCGATAATTTCGTTTTCCGCAATACTGCTTGCTGAATTGTGCTCTGGCAAAATTACAAGATCTGCACCAAACTGGTCGCAGCTGCGGATAATGGCACCCACGTTATGTGGATCTGTAACTCTGTCCAAAATAACAACAGTCGCTGTTTTTGAATCAGAGCCTTTGTCTGCGTCAGAAGCTTTATCCGATGCGTTTACCTTAATCCATTCGTCCAGATTTACAAGATTTGCACCTTCTTTTTTTTCATCGGGAAGCAGCATAACAATTCCACGATGATCTCGCAAAGCTTCCGGCAAAGAACGAACAGCTTCATTCAATTTCTGGTCATCGGTCTGCTCACACAAAATCCCAGCCTGACCCGCTTTTTCGAGAATCTTTTTTACGCGCGGACCCGGCTTAGAATAAAGCAGCTTTACACCTTTAGTGTCAGATAAAGCTAAAACCTTTTCCTCAATTGAATGAAAACCTGTTACTACCATGCTTTATCTACCGCAGCACTGCTTGTATTTTTTTCCAGAACCGCATGGACAAGGATCGTTACGACCAACCTTTGCACCAACACGTTTGATTGTTGTAGGAATTACATTTCCAGCAACGTATTTCCAGTCGCCGTCAATCTGGCGGAACAATGAAATCTCGTGATGAAGGTCGTGCATCTGATGAAGAGTATAATCAGCTGTGAACTCTACAATAGCTTCGTTTTCTTTTTCGCCCTTTTCGGTACGTAAAATCTGTAAGCCGTTCCACTGAGACTGTTTACTCCAATCCTCTGTTGCCTTTCTGTCAATTTCAGCAACTTCTTCGTCTTCTGCGCAGGAATTGATGATGTAATCAATTTCGTGTTTTACATAAGAAGAATAGCGTGCTCTCATACAAGCTTCGGCTGTAGGAGCCTTAATTTTACCTTTAATAATTGGTTCACAGCATTCGCTGTAGGTTTTTCCTGAACCACATGGACATAAATCTTTATTATCACTCATAGTTTTTCATTCTAATGAATTTATTATGTTGCTACAACTATTCACAACCTCTTCTTTAAATGATAAAACTTTAACAATGAAAGCTCTTATTACCATAAAAAATTGTCGTATAGAAAACTCTCGTGAAACTGTAGTACCAGAATTGGACTGGCAGATGAAACAGGGAGAGGCTTGGCTGGTGATTGGGCCGAATGGTGGGGGGAAGGCTGATTTTATAAATGCACTTGCCGGGAAGCTTAAAGTTGTACCGAATGCACAAATTAAGCTAGTTGATAATATTATTCCATCTTCATCATCAAAGACAAATGTTTCTGATAATGTTTTAACTGACTCCTCACAAGCCTTTTTTTCTTCTGTGTTCGGTGATTCTGTGGAATTGGTTTCACTGGAACGAGCAGCCCACTTAATTCAGGAAGAGCGCGAAAACGATGAAAGTGAATACGTTGAAGGTGGGGTTGATATTGGCAGGACGGGACGCATCTTTATAGCAGAGGCTTTGTGTAATAAAAATGATGGTGACGCCAAAGCTTACAGTTCAAATAACAGCATAAAAAAAAGTCTTTCGCAGCTACCGGAAGATGTTCAACATCTGGCAGAAAAGCTGGAAAGTTTTCCAGAAATTAAATTATGTGGAATAGAAAATATTTTAGACCGCGGACTCAAATATATGTCTACTGGAGAAATCCGTCGTACACTTTTGGCACGTGCTTTGGTTTCTCAAAAAAAGCTTTTGCTGCTTTCAGATCCGTTTGCTGGACTGGATTCGCAGAGTAGAAAAATCCTTTTGGACTTTTTTAATGTGATTGTTAAAAATCAGCTTAAGGAAAATCCTGGCACTCAATATCCGAACGTTATTCTCGGAATGGAACGTTGGAACGAAATCCCTGAAGCAATTACAAACGTAATTGAGTTTACAAACAAAGCGGTTTCCTTCTGCGGAACGCGTGATGATTATGAAAAGCTTTTACAAACCCGTAAGGCTCAGAATGCACAAAACGAACACGAGGAAAAGCAAAGCTTCACAGAACAGTTTAATTCTCTTGTTACAGAAACAAATCTCCGTCTAGAGTCAAAATCTGAAAAAACGCTTTTAGTTGAAATGAACAACGTAAACGTTGGTTGGGGCGACAATCATGTGTTAGTTGACCTTAACTGGAAGCTTTACAAGGGTGAGCACTGGCTCATTCAGGGGCCAAACGGCAGCGGTAAAACTACCTTCCTGGAACTCATCACTGGGGACAACATGCAGGTTTACTGCAACGATGTGCGCCTTTTTGGAATAAAGCGCGGCAGCGGAGAAACTGTCTGGGACATCAAAAAACGACTGGGAATTGTTTCATACAGACTTCACGTTGAATACAGAATGCTTGGTGGAATCAACCTTTTGAGCGTTATAATTTCGGGCTTCCACGACTCAATCGGACTGTACACTCAGCCTTCCGATCTTGAAATTGCAGCAGCGAAAAAATGGCTTGCTTTAGGTGGCTTTGCTGGACGAGAGGATGAAAACTTTAAAAACCTCAGCTACGGTGAACAACGCGCAATCCTCATTCTCCGTGCCGCCGTAAAAAATCCTGAAATCCTTATTCTGGACGAGCCTTGCCACGGATTGGACGAACAATATCGCAACAAAATCCTTCACCTTATGAGCCTGATTGCTAAAGGCGGCACAACCACAATGCTCCACGTAACCCACGACATTACCGAAAAACTCGAGGACGAAAAACACATTTTACAATTTAATTATGGTGTTTCACCGATTTGCCGATAATTAATACATGGACGATACGAACAAATCTGGTGTAATTATAACAAACACTCTGCTCGTTTTAACGGTTTTTGCTCTTTGTGCATTTATCTTTTTTTCCTGTGTTACAACAAAAAAAGCCGAACCGAAAACCTATACACTTCGCGAAGTTGAAGGTGAGCCTGTAAGCTTTAACGAAACGTGGAGCTTTGTTATTCAATGGCATGAGGATGAATATTCCCCGGAGTTTCCAATTACAGATTTGTGCTATTACTATTGCGACATAAATTGCTACGGCGAACTGATTGATGTCCCTAAGCGTTCAAAGCTTCAGACAAATCCAGGAACACGTGTCCATTTTGGAATGTGTTGCCAGAGTACGTCCCTAACTCATTTTGTAATTTCCCCAGAGTTTGGAATCCGCGAAAAAATTATTGATGATATTGTTAAATCTGCAAAAGATTTTGATGGTATTCAGCTGGATTTTGAATACGTGCCTCGCCGCGACAAAGCACTTTATCTTGAGTTTGTAAAGCTTATCCGCGAAAAGATGATGGAAAATAATCCGGACCAAATGCTTTCTGTTTGCGTTCCTGGACGCTTTAAGATTTCCGAAAGTGACCTTTATCCTTACAAAGAACTTTCCGACATTTGCGACCGTGTTTTTGTAATGGCTTACGACGAGCACTGGTCTACAAGTGCACCTGGTCCTATAGCTTCAACTGAATGGAGCGAAAAAATTGCAGACTTTGCCGTTACCCAAGTTCCTCAGGAAAAGCTCATTATGGGTATGCCACTCTATGGACGCACCTGGACCGACAAGTCTACTTCAAAAGCCTGGTACTTTGGCAAGCTCAAAGACAACATGACCGAAAACGGTGTCGTAGATGTTTCCTACGAAAACGAAATCCCAACTTTCACCTACAAAACCGAAGTGGAAGTTACCGGTTATTTCAACGACAACTATTCTGTTGTAAATCTATGCCGCATGTATAAAAACAAAGACATTGCAAACATCGGCTTCTGGCGCATCGGCTTTGAAGATCCAGATTTCTGGAACTGGATTCAGGTTGAATAGTGTCATTATTGCTCCCAAACCTTTTTTTCGCTAAAATACAAACAATAATTTTTTATTAGAAGGTAATTATGATTTTTTCACCAGTAGAAATACAAGAAACAGTAAATATGTTTATGCGACAGAAGCTCGATATCCGCTGTATTACAATGGGTATTTCGCTTTTGGATTGTGCAGATTCTGATATGAAGTCTTCCTGCACAAAAATATACGATAAGATAATGAAGACTGCCGGCAACCTTGTAAAAGTTGGTCAGGATATTGAAAAGGAGTTTGGTGTTCCAATTATCAACAAACGTATTTCCGTTACACCAATTGCTCTTGTTGCTGGTGCAAGCAATGCAAAATCTTATGTTGATTACTGCAAAACTCTCGATAAATGTGCAAAAGAACTTGGCGTAAACTTCCTTGGTGGTTTTAGCGCTCTTGTTCAAAAAGGAATTACTCCAGCTGACCGCATCCTTATAGATTCAATTCCAGAAGCTTTGGCTACAACAGATTTTGTCTGCTCTTCAGTGAACGTCGGAACTACAAAAAACGGAATCAATATGGATGCCGTAAAGCTTATGGGAGAAACAATCTGTAAAACTGCAGAGCGTTCAAAATCATGCGAAGTAAACGGTTGTGCTAAGCTTGTTGTTTTCTGCAATGCTCCTGAGGATAATCCGTTTATGGCTGGTGCCTTCCATGGTCCAGGTGAAGGTGATTCTGTTATCAACGTTGGTGTTTCAGGACCTGGCGTTATTTTAGCTGCCGCCCGTGAATATCGTGGACAGCCGATTAACGTTCTGGCAGACGGTATTAAAAAAATGGCATTCAAAATCACCAGAATGGGACAGCTTGTTGGTTCAGAAGCTGCAAGCCGACTCGGCACAAACTTTGGTATTCTTGATTTGTCTCTTGCCCCTACTCCTGCAGTTGGTGATTCTGTTGCACGTATTCTTGAAGAAATTGGTATTGAAGGCTGTGGTGCTCCGGGAACAACTGCTGCACTTGCAATGCTTACAGATATGGTAAAGAAAGGCGGCGTTATGGCCAGTACAAACGTCGGTGGATTAAGCGGTGCATTCATTCCAGTTTCTGAGGATGAAGGAATGATTAACGCTGTAAAACAGGGTTCAATTTGTCTTGAAAAGCTTGAGGCTATGACAACCGTTTGTTCTGTTGGTCTTGATATGATTGCTATCCCAGGCGACACTCCAGCCACAACCGTCAGCGGAATTATGGCAGATGAGTTTGCAATTGGTATGGTAAACAACAAAACTACAGCTGTTCGACTTATTCCAGCACCTGGCAAAAAAGCCGGCGAATGGGTAGAGTTTGGTGGACTTCTTGGTGGTTGTCCTGTTCTTCCTGTAAGCAAGTTTGGTTGTGCTGACTTTATCAACCGAGGCGGACGTATTCCAGCTCCAATTCATTCGTTCAGAAACTAAATTAAAAGACGCATACATAAAAAATCCCGTGTTCAGTAACACGGAATTTTTTTTTACTCCAGATACAACTTTACGTCGCTCATTGGGAACGTGCAGCATGGGTGAACATAACCGTACTCTTTATCTGCCTGCCTTCGTTTGTCGTAGGATGGAGAAATAAATACTTCGCCACTTTCAAGCTTTGAATGACACCAGCCGCAGGTTCCACGTCTGCACTGAGTTTGTACCGTAATTCCGGCTCGTTCCAAAGCAATCAAAAGCGATTCGTCTGAAGCACAAGGAATTGTTCGTTCTTCACCATGAATGCGAACTGTGAGTGAATAAGTTCCTATTTTCTTTTTGTCGTAAGCATCATCATGCTCAGGATTTTTATATTCATCGTTTGCGCCATGACGAATAAATCTTTTCTTAATTCCAAGCTTTTCGCATTCCTTATCCACAGCATGATACATAACCTCTGGTCCACACATAAAAACAGAGTATTCTGAATCTGCCGGTGCATATTTTTTGATAATTTCTGCAGTGATAAAACCTTTTTCAATTACGAGCTCTGATGGATCTACATTTTCTGTGTTACTATCAACAGAAACAAGGTCAGCGGTATTGTTTTCGTTTGCATTATCACTATCAACATCACTAAATACATTTATGACTTTGATTTTGCTGGATTTCTTTTCAAGTGCTTTCAGTTCTTTTAAGAAAACTACATCCTTAAGATTTCGTGTACCATACAAAAGAACCAAATCAAAATCTTCATCTCCATCAACAATTGCCTGCGCCATTGAGTAGAAGGTTGTAATACCGCTGCCACCCGCAACTCCAACTACAGTTTTCGCATCTCTTAAAGAATCATAAACAAGACAATCCTGTGGCGCAGTTGCTACAACCTTTGTTCCTTCCTTCCAATTCTCAATCATATAATTAGAACAGAAGCCACCCTCCAGCCGTTTGATAGTTACCATGTATTGACCTTCCAGCGAATCCTTTGGTGAAGAAGAAAGAGAATATGGTCGTGAAACAACAGAGTCACCGATTGCAAGAGTAAAGCTTATGTACTGACCAGCACTCGCAAAAGCAAGCTTTGTTGTACCTGCTTCTAAATCTGGAATAAAAACATAGCTTTTATAACCGTTTTGATGATCAATCACTTTGGAAATAATAAGATACTGCTTTTTTGGATGAAGTGCCTTTGCCATCTTGTTAGGCGAGTATAACGACAAATCTGGCAACTTTGCATCGGAAGCAAGCTTAATAATTTTCTGTCGGATTTTACTTATCTGCAAAAAAGCCTGCGGTTTCAAAACCTTTAATATATTTTTCTTTACAGCTGTTTTTATATTCTGTTCAGCCTTTTTAATACTTTGTTCAGCCTTTCTTATTTTATCTTTCATTTTTACCTCTTGTCATTGTCGTACTTCAATTTTGTCATTGTCGTACTTGATACGAAAATCTCACTTTTCTAACTTTTTAATAATCTCTTTTGCAACCATATCTCCAGTTACATACGCACAACTAAAACCATCACCATTTATTCCATGACCGCCACAGAAGCTTAAGCCAGGTATTTTAGTTTTTTCTTTAGCTGTATTTCGAGCCATAACACTATCCCATTTTGTAACTGCATAACCATAAGCGGTTCCTTCAGGCGTTCCAAGATAACGGGCAAAGGTTGCTGGCGTAGCATATTCAATTTCTTCTATATGAGATTGAATGTCTATATTCATCAGCTTTTCAAAATCTTCTATGTAATCTCTTATAAAATCTGTTCTGTATTTTCTGTAATCCTGTGGTTTAAGCAGAGCAGGAAAATCTGAACCAAGCCAAGGTACCGTAACAAAAAGCATACAGGTTCCTTCCGGAGAACAGTCTGGGATAATTACATTCAAACAGTTTACGATATAAAGCAAATCTTTTTTTCTGTTATCAAACTGTCTTCGAGGATTAGCATCTGAAGCAACGAAAATTGTGTAATCACTAATTCCGAGCTCTTCCTTTGTACAATCAAGACCGATGTAAGCCGTCATCATAGAAAGTCCAAATGAACGAGCATTAGCCAGCTTTAAGGCTATCTGAGGAATGTGTCGCTGCTCTGAAAGATTGTAAACGCTGTGAGGAATAATATTGGAAATAACTTCCTTTGCGTATAACTTACGACCGTTAGTTTCAACTCCACAAACTGCACCTTTCTCATTAAACAAAAACTGGGTAACTTCGCTGTTATACCAGATGTCTCCACCAAAACGCTGAACAGCTTCAGCAAGAGCAATTGCCAGCTCATGTGAACGATAATGAGGGATTACGACACCATCCTTTACATAACTGTTTACCATTAACAAAAAGTGGAAAGCATTTAATTCGTCGGTAGGTACACCAAGATAAGACCAGTAAGTATTGATAATGTTCTGGGCCTTTTCTGGAATACCAAGTGCATCCATCATCTCTTCTACAGAATGAGAGCTGGAGCGAATAAAATCTGTATATTTAATAAGCATTTTAAGAATATTCGGTTTACCCTTCTTTTTATCGTTATAGGCAACCGCTGCTTCATTTATCTTTTCAACATCAAACAGAGAATGAACAGATTCTCTACAGCCCGGAACAGCCGCTTCCAAAGAATCACAAAAATCTTCAATTCCGGCTTTTACCCGAACATCATAACCATTTTCACCCTTTACAATAGTTCTAAAGAGGATATTGTCACGCTGCCATTCGATTTTTACGCCAAGATTATTAAAAATCTCTGTGACCTGATCAGGCTCTTCTTCGGTACCAACGCTGCACAATTCATGAAGCGAAGGCTCAAACTCAAACCTGCCGCGAACAAAGCTGGAAGCACATCCACCAGGAAGATTGTTCTTTTCAAGGAGGAGTGTTTTTAAGCCACTCTTTGCCGTTGTCGCTGCAGCAACAAGTCCACCGTTACCCGCACCAACAACAATTACATCATACTGATTATCCATTTTGTTTACCTTTTTTATTATATTTTTAATTTATTATTTTCTGATATTGATTTACACAAGCATTATAGCCGTCAACATTCTATCCGAAGCTGATTTTGTTCTTCTATAAGAACAGAACCTTTCTTGGGAATGATATGTACAATAGCCGGAAGAGCTTATATTTTTCTCTGGAATACCACATTCCATTACAGTTAATTTTACAGCTTCTTCAAGATTCAACAAGTACTTTTCGTCATTCTTTTTAAAAAATATTTGTTGCAAATTAAAATTACCCGACTGGAACTCATCATAAACATCCTTTCCAACCTCGTAACAATCCTTACAGATATGAGGTCCAATTCCTACCAGAATATTTTCAACCTTACAACCAAAGGCTTCAATCATCTTATTTATGGCAACAGCAGAAATCTTTTTTACAGTTCCCTTCCAGCCGCTATGAATCATTCCAATAACCTTCTTTTCTGTATCAAGTAAATAGACAGGAACACAATCTGCTTCAACCGTACATAACAAAAGCTTCTTTTCATTTGTGATAAGGCCGTCATATCCTTCTGCAGCCTCTTCTCCATCAACAATTCCACAAATTGGCCGAACAACCCCTTCTCCACTGTTTTCTTTAGAAACAATCCTAACCTTAGAAGTATGTTTTTGAATTGTTTTTACCATTCTTTCAGGATTAAGTCCAAGCTCCTGCCCAAGTTCTGTAAAGTTTTCAAGCGAGCCCTTTTCTCCATATTTCCAGATAGCGTTCTTTGATGTTGTATAAACAGTTTTTACTAAGCCGGTTTGATCGAAGGCTGGTAAACCAAAATATTCCATAAATTATGCCCAATTTTCTATATTTAAGAGTGATATTGATTTTATTTCTTCAAATAAAGATTCATTTGTCGAAACAAGAATTAAATTGTTTGCAATTGCCAAAGCCGCATTCTGCAGGACAATTTGTTTGATTTTCTTTGCTTTTGGATTGTTTTTCAACTTATTTTCAATATCTGCCTGAATACTTGCTGCGTGTACATCAAACGGAATGATTTCAAAATACTTTTGCACACTATCAATTAAAAAAGAATTAAACTTATTCTGCAAAGCTTCATTTTCAATATCATTTACAGCAGAAAGACATTCATACCAGGTAAAAGCAGAAATTACACAAAAATCTTTATTATTTGCAATTCGTTCAAGTAAAACTTCATTTGCAGAACGTTTCATCATTTCAAAAACAATATCAGTATCAAGTAAATATATAGGTTTCATTTTTATTACTCCTGATTCCAAAACTTACTCAGAACGAAGCTTTATAAATGCTTCATCAAAATAACTATCTTTCCAGCCGGAATCAGCACATTTTTCTATTATTTTCCTGTCTTCCTTAAGATTATTAAGAAACCCGGAATCCTTATGAACATTCTCAAACTCTTCTATAGAGGAAATGACTGCGACAGGCTTTCCATGCCGACAAATCTTTATAGTTTCGCCTTCTTCTGCCAGATGAACATATTGTGTGAACTTATTTTTGCCTTCTGCAATAGGGATGAGTATCATTTTCCACCTCAAATACAGTATGACAGTGCATAAAAGGTTTGTCAAATAATAGATGGGGGATAAATATAAAATGATATAAATGTTTATATAGATATATAATTATTTTAAATATCCAGCATTTAGTTTAGTTATTAACATTTCAAAAACACATTGATGATTAAATAAACGAACGGTAGTAAGTTTATTTATATTATGTAAAATAATTATTAGGAACATTTGGGAGTAAAATATATGAAAACCATCGTTTCTTCGAGATTTAACAATATTTTCAGTGTTTCTTTAATAACCATATCCAGATAACATATACAGCAAAGATTCTTCTGGAATCCAGATACCTGAATACTATTTAAAGTTCATTAAAGCTTAAAAAACAAACTAACAAACGTTCGTTCTTTTTGTTTTTGATTATTATAAGTGTTTCACGTGAAACACTTGATATATAACTCTTATTATTTTTTTACCCAATTGGATTTCTATTTAATAAATCCAATAAACAAGGTTATTCCCAGCTTTATCTATACACCTCTTGTTATAGATAAATAATCAACAAAACCTGCTATCTTTTCTTATTAGAATTCCTATACTTATCTTATATATATATTATCTATTGTAATTTAATTCTAATTATCTTTATGTCTTGTCTAATTACATCAAATGATTATTCCAGAGCATTCTAACATCACAAAAGATTACTTATACATAGTATTTTTACTTTCTACTGATTACAACTCTGATAACCTATGAATAATTAGCAAGCAATATTTTTCTGATATTTACTATCCTTTTTTCTAATTTGTTGCATTTTCAATTCAATAAATAATTACCTTATATCTCTCTCATTTTTACAATTCTATTTAATCCAAAAGCAAATTAGAATCAAAAAACTCACAAGACAATACTAAAGCTTCATCATTCACAACATCTTTTATCACACCTGGTTCTTATAATTCCAACCATTTCTTTTTCCTTAAAACCCAAAATTCTCCTCAATAAAAAATATAACATTTGTCTGTCTAAAACACCCTTCTCATAACTACGTTCTTCCCTTACCCAAAACTACCTTCCTTACCCACCCTCCCCTCACAAATCAGCCAACGAGTTTCACATCTAAGTGTTTCACGTGAAACACTTGCTGTTGTTTCTCAAAATGTTTCACGTGGAACATATCTTTGTCTTAATCTTATTTTTGTGGATAACTCTGTGGATTATGTGGATAATTCAAATAGAATAAGAGATTGTCAAAAAGAAATCGAAAGAAAGAAGATCAAAGTTATCCACAATGACTATTAAAAAATACTATGAGTTATCCACAATTGTGTATAAAATGTGGATAACTTTTTAAGCCCAAAAAAACGACTAAAATTACGTCGCCGGATCCTAGGCGCACAAGCTTATCAAAATCTGTTTCATCAAAATCTAGTTGTAAAATTTTCCTGTACAATGTCGCAGCTCCAGAAACAGCACAACCAAAATCCCTATAATTTTTCTTCAACCAAAGGCCTTTAAAATAAAAAAGGGCTAACCGATTTATGTCTTCGGTTAGCCTTGCCTGATGTTAATAATCTCACCCATGAACTATTTTTTACTAGTTTTTCCCTTTCAATTTCATTATTGATTAAAATAATCATTTTGTCAATGTAAAAAATTAGTTTTGTGCAAAATTTTTTTATAAATCTTGTAACTCTATATAATATATAGAGTTACGTGTGTAAAATCGATTTATTCTTTATCTTCGCTCTTTTCCTCAACTTTATCGATGCCAACAAGAAAATCTGGCTCTGTAACCTTGACAACTGTTACTCCAGAAGCACCAGATCCCTGCTCTTTTATGTCTGTAGCCTTGAATCTGAGTGTCTTTCCCTGGCTTGTCATACATACAAGCTCATCCTTTTCCTTAACGTTTATAGCACCAATAATTTCGCCTTTTCCTTCAGTGTTACCGAAGACTCTCTGACCGCTTGTGCCTCTTCCGTGTGTAGAATAAAGCTCAAAACTGATTCTCTTTCCATAACCTTTTTCAGTCATAAGAATCATATTTGTTTTGTCTTCGATTGGAACAGCAGCGGCAATTTCGTCACCTTCGGAAAGCTTCATACCTTTTATACCGCAGCTTGCACGACCCATAGAACGAACTGAATTTTCAGAAATTCTTAAGCCTTTTCCTCTGCGAGAAATTAGCATAATTTCAGAATTACCGTCTGTTGAAACAGCACTAATCAGCTTGTCGCCGGAATTAAGTTTAATACCAATAATTCCTTTTGCTCTTGCGTTTGCGAACTCTGTTGAGCGTACCTTTTTAATTACACCCTGTGCAGTAATCATGAACAGATACTTTTCATCTGAGAATTCTTTGAGAGAAACAATTGTAGTAATCTCTTCATCCGGGCCAACCTGAAGCAGTCCCTTGATGTGAGCACCACGACTTGATTTTTCTGATTCCGGAATCTCGTGAATCTTAAGCCAGTAAGCTCTACCTGTGTTAGTTATAAATAACAGATATTCTTTTGTCGAACCGATGAAGAGCTTATTAACATAATCATCTTCGATAAGGGTTGTACTGTTACTTCCAGTTCCTCCCCTACCCTGCTTCTTGTACTTTGTAACAGAAACTCGTTTGATATATCCAAGGCGAGAAATCATAACAACCATGTCCTCATCCTTAATCATATCTTCAAGATTTATCTGTTCAACTTCGTCATAAACAATATTTGTTCTTCTGTCGTCGCCGTACTTCTGAGCAAGCTCATTTGTTTCATCTTTAATCTTCTGCAGGATTTTTTCGTGATGTGCAAGAAGATCCTGTAAGTAATCAATCCAGGCCTGAAGCTCTTTTATCTCTTTCTGCAAATCTTCAATAAGTAAGTGAGTGAGACGCTTGAGCTGCATATCAACAATTGCCTGTGCCTGTTCATCATCAAAACCAAAACGTTTTTCAAGCTGAAGCTTAGCATCTTCTGTATCCCGGCTAGCCTTGATAATTTTAATTACTTCATCAATATTGTTGATAGCAGTAATAAGAGCTTCCAAGATATGCATACGATGCTTAGCAACTTTCAAATCGTAAATTGTGCGGCGAGTAATAACTTCGTCACGATGATTTACAAAGTGCATGATAAGCTGCTTGAGTGTAAGAACCTCTGGCTTAAGATAAGTTGCCGGAAGCTGAAGATCCGGTTCATCATAACGGAAGGCGCCTTCCTTTACCTGAGGAACAAGCGCAAGATTTATTACACCAAAGTTTGCCTGCAATTCAGTTTTTGCAAAAAGCTGATTCAAAACAATCTTTGTAATTGCACCTTTTTTAAGATCAACAACAAGACGCATTCCAGTTCTGTCAGAAGATTCATCGTTGGCATTTGTAACACCATCAATCTGCTTGTCGCGAACAAGCTCCTTAATCTTTCTGATAATGTTAGTTGTGTTTACGCCGTAAGGAACTTCTGTAAATACAATTGATTCACGTCCATGCTTATCGGTTTCAATTTTGAACTTTGAACGGATGACGATTTTTCCTCGTCCTGTTGTGTAAGCCTTTTTAATTCCGGCTGTACCATAGATAATACCGCCAGTCGGGAAGTCCGGGCCTTTTATATAATGCATAAGCTCTTCTATGCTTATGTCCTTATTGTCGATATATGCACCGATTGCAGCAGCAACTTCACGAAGATTATGAGTCGGCATATTTGTTGCCATACCAACTGCAATACCTGTTGTACCGTTACAAAGCAGGAATGGAAACTTTGCAGGAAGAACACTTGGTTCATCACAAGTGTCATCGAAGTTGCGAATCATATCAACTGTATTCTTGTTGATGTCGCTCGTCATCTCTTCTGTGACCTTTGACATTTTTGCTTCGGTGTATCGGTAAGCAGCAGGAGGGTCACCGGCGATTGTACCAAAGTTTCCCTGTGGTGTTACCGTTGTATAACGCTGAGCAAAATCCTGACCAAGACGAACAAGTGCATCGTAAACAGAAGCGTCTCCGTGTGGATGATAATGACCAAGTACTTCACCAACAATGGTAGCACATTTTTTTGTCTTTCCGCCGCTTGCCAGATGAAGTGTGTCCATTGCATACATAATTCGACGATGAACTGGTTTAAGTCCGTCTCGAACATCTGGTAACGCACGCTGAACAATTACCGACATTGAGTAGTCAATGTAAGCCTGTTTTACTTCATCCTCAATCGGGATTTTTATTACGGTGCCACCTTCCGGTGTTTTGATTTCTTCCATTTTTTATTTCCTTTACTAAATATCCAAATTAGCGTAACTTGAGTTAGTCTCTATAAACTCACGGCGAGGTTCAACTTCTTCGCCCATACATACACTGAAAATCTTATCTGCGGCAATGGCATCTGGAATTGTAACAACGCGCATTTTTCTGCGTGAAGGATCCATTGTTGTTTCCCAAAGCTGTTTACCATCCATTTCACCAAGACCTTTATAACGCTGAACATCAGCCTTTTCGCGCTGGTCGCCAAGTGCTTCAAGAGCGGCATCTCGTTCTGCATCACTGTAACAGTAAACCGGTTCTTTCTTTCCAAGCTGAACACGGAACAACGGAGGCATAGCAAGATAAACATAACCCTGTTCAATAATCTTAGGCATATAGCGGAAGAAGAAGGTCAGCAGCAATGTACGGATATGAGAACCGTCAACATCGGCATCGGCCATAATTATAATTTTGTGATAGCGGAGTTTATCGATATTGAAGTCCTTTCCAAAGCCTGCACCAAGAGAAGCAATAACCGGTTCAAGCTTATCGTTGTTCATAACCTTTTCCGGACGAACCTTTTCTACATTGAGCATTTTTCCCCAAAGCGGAAGAATTGCCTGAGTCTTAGGGTCGCGTCCTTTCTTTGCAGAACCACCCGCAGAATCTCCCTCGACAATGTAAACCTCGCAAAGCTCTGGGTTTTTCAAAGAACAGTCAGAAAGCTTTTCTGGCAGCCCGAAACCATCGCTCATTGTTTTTTTGCGCATATTGTCTTTTGCCTTTCGGGCTGCAATTCTGGCCTTTGCTTCGTCCATTGCCTTTTTAAGAATTGCTTCCAGAACTGCAGGATTCTGTTCAAAATAAATTGTGAGCTTCTCTGTCAAAACCTGATAAACAATTGTTCGAACTTCTGTGTTTCCAAGCTTTTCCTTTGTCTGTCCTTCAAACTCAGGATTAGGAACCTTCATGGAAATTACAGCGGTAAGACCAGAAGCCATATCTTCGTAAGTAAGCTTTTCATCCTTGTCCAGAGTACCAACAGCTTTCTTAAGCTTTTCGTTAGTTTCAAGCTGCTTGTTCAAAACTGTTCGGATTGCATTTCTGAAACCTTCAAGATGAGTTCCACCATCACGTGTATTTATGTCGTTTACATAAGTTCGGATGTTCTCAGAATAGCCGTTGTTGTAATGCATTGAGATTTCTGTGACAACTTCATCGCGGGTTTCATTTATATAAATTGGTTCTTCCGGAACTACAGATTTACCAACATCAATCGTTTTTACAAACTCGTTAATTCCGCCTTCAAACTTTAAGATTTCTTCTTTTGGATTTTCAAGACGTTCATCTCTAAAGTAGATTGTTACTCCACTGTTCAAGAAAGCAAGTTCACGCAAACGATCGCGCAGAACATCATAATCATAAGTAGTTGTTTCTGTAAAAATTGTTTTATCTGCTTTCCAGCGAATTGTTGTTCCGTGCTCGTCAGCTCCACAATCACCGATAACTTCTACTTTTGTTTTTGCAACACCACGTTCGTATCTCTGCTGATAAACATGGCCGTCTCTTTTTACGGTTGCTTCCATCCAGTCTGAAAGAGCATTAACGCAGGAAACACCAACACCGTGCAAACCACCGGAAACCTTGTAAGAACCTTTATCAAACTTACCACCGGCATGTAGTCTTGTAAGTACAAGCTCAAGAGCACTTATTTTTTCTGTAGGGTGAATATCTACCGGGATTCCTCGTCCATTATCTTCAACTAGAACAACATCATTTTTTTCCAGAGCAATTATTATCCGGTCACAAAAACCAGCCATTGATTCGTCGATTGAGTTATCTACTGTTTCGTAAACAAGATGATGAAGTCCACGTGGACCTGTTGAACCAATATACATACCAGGTCTTTTACGAACTGCTTCAAGTCCTTTTAAAACCTGGATATTACTAGCACCATAATTGTCAGCCATCATTATTCCCTTGATTTTAATTTTTCATTTTATAATTTTTGATTTTTTGATATTCCTTCCCACAAAAAATATCAAATAAATATATATAAATAGGATATATTTTATTATTTTAGCTCAAATGGAACAATTGTTCAATTGTCCAAAAATCACTAATAAATCTCTTGAAGAAATTATTGAAGTCTAGGATAATATTTGTATGGCTAATCAGTATTACAAAGAAGTTTGGCAGCATGCTATGGAAAAACTTCATAAAGAATATATTTCTCAGAATAATGAAGACGAATTCACTATCTGGTTTAATATGAAGTATGTTGAAGACACCGTTGATACTATAACTGTGTCTGTTGCATCTGGCTTTATGAAGCAACTTATTGAAGATAAAGGTTATTTTGATAAAGTTTTAAAAACTATTCAGGAAATTACTGGGCTTAATAATTTAAAATTTAACATTATTATTTCTGGTTCAAGCGATTCGGATTCCGGTGAAAATTACAGTAAGGATTTTGAACGCGATAATACTTTTGCAAAGGATGCTGCAGAAGAGAAGAGTAGGGTTGATGATGAAGGAAATGCTTTATCATCATCATCAGAAGCTTCTGCAAATAAAAATACAGCTGCAAAGAGCGGTGATAAAGGTGCAGATAATGCAGAAAAAAAGCCTTTAAAAAAACATCCTCTTTTACGAGAAGAATTCACTTTTGAAAATTTTATTCCAGGAGACAACAGTAATTTTGCTTATAATGCTTCTCTGGCTGTAGCAAAAAATCCTGGAAAACAATATAACCCGATTTTAATTTATGGTGGCTCAGGGCTAGGAAAAACTCATCTTATGCATGCTATTGGTAATTACATTTATAACCATGGCGGAGAAAAATTAAAAATCTGTTATGTATCTGCTGAAACTTTTACAAATGAGTTTACAGCTTCTTTATCTTCTAAAAAGACTAATGATTTTAAAAATAAATACCGCAATCTTGATGTTCTTTTGCTGGATGACATTCACTTTTTACAGGGAAAGGAAGCAACTCAGGAAGAGCTTTTCTATACCTTTAATGCTTTGCACGAAAAAAATGCACAGATGGTTTTTACCTGCGACCGTCCTATAAAAGAAATAAAAAATCTAACTGCACGTCTTGTAAGCCGTCTTTCAAATGGACTTTGTATTGATATTACAACTCCAAATTATGAAACCCGTTGTGCAATTTTACAGAAAAAAATTGAAAGCAGCGGTCAGGCTTTAGACAGTGAAATTATTGATTTTATTGCTAAAAATATTGAAACAAATGTTAGGGACCTCGAACACGCTCTCCAGCAGATTTTTGCTTACTCAGAAATTATTGGTAAAAAGCCAACCTTGGAAATGGCTAAAAATCAGCTTAAAGATTTCTTGTCTACAAGCTCTGCAGAAAATATTTCTCTGGATGTAATTCAAAAGGTAATTGCAGAAAATTACAATATTTCTGTTTCTGAGCTTAAAGGTAAAAAGAAAGATAAAAAGTTTTCTGTTCCACGCCAGATTGCAATTTATATTGCCCGCGAAATTACAGAAATTTCTTATACAGAGCTTGGTTATGAGTTTGGAAAAGATCATTCAACAATTATGCATGCCTACAAAAATATTGAGGAAAAGATAAAAGTTGATCAAAATCTTAACTCAAAAATAAAATTGTTAATAAAGGAAATTAAGGAGTATAATAATAAATAGCTTTTTTAAAAAGTTTGAAAAATGTTGATAAGTATGTGAGATTTTGTGGATAAATTAAGGATTATGAAGTAAAATGTGGATAAGTGGATAAATTGTGTTTTCAACCTGCTTATTTATAAACCTTCTAAATCTTTATAATATAAACAGTTAAATGATTTATACACAAATTTCATAAACATATTATTACTACTATTAGAATTTATAAATTTAATATATAAATAGACAGTTTATAAAGTTGTAAAATTGACTGGAAACGGTCTTATACAGGAGAAAAAAATGAAATTTACATTCGACAAAGATGCAATGATTAAGGAAATTTCTATTGCTCAGGAAGTTATTACTAACAAAAGTCCTGTTTCAATTCTTTCTAATATTCTGTTAATTGCAGAAAACAATGCGCTTACAATTAAAGCTACTGATTCTACACTGAAGTTTGTTACTTCTGTTCCGGTAGATATTATTGAAGGTGGAAGCACAACAATTTTCTGCGATAAGTTTATGAGCATTCTTTCTTCTTTGCCTTCTGGCGATGTAGAGTTCATTCAGGAAGATATTGGTGTTACAATTAAGCCTATTTCTAAGCGAGTAACCTTTAAGCTTAAGAGCCAGACAAGCGATAAGTTCCCTGAGCTTGGTTCTTCAGAAAATGTTCCGTTCTTTGAAATGGCTGCCAAAGATTTTAAGGAGATGATTAAGCAGACAATTTTTGCTGTATCAAAAGAAAGCCGCAGCCGCTCGTTTATGACAGGCGTTTACTTCATAAAAGAAGGCGACATAATTTCTATGGTTGCAACTGATGGACGCAGACTTTCTTATGTAAAAAAAGAAGTTCCAAATGTTCCAGATTTTATGCCTGCAATTATTCCTACAAAAGTTCTCTCTTGTGTTCTTAAAAATATTTCTGATGAAGGAAACATTCAGATTGCTGTAATTGAAAAATCAATCTTTATAAAATCAGGCAACATTGAGTTCTCTTCAAATCTTATAGACGGACAGTTCCCTAACTATAAGAAAGTAATTCCAGAAAGCTTGAGTATGTCTTTCCAGGTTAATAAATCAGATCTTGAATCTGCCCTTAAACGAACAAGTATTATGGCAGATAAAGAGATTAACAAAATCATCTTTAAGATTACTTCCGGCGTTTTGAAAATTATTTCTCCAGAAACAGATAACGGTGCTGCAGAAGAGGAAATCCCTTGCCGCTACGATGGACAGGATGTAACAATGTCTTTGAACTTTGTATATATCACAGAGCCTCTTAAGAACATTGATTCTGAAAACGTTATCTTCAACTTCAACAACGATGAAAGTTTCGGTGATGAAATTGTTGTAACACGAGCAATAATTATGAACTCTGAACCAGCTGGTGATTATCTGCACGTAATTATGCCGTTGAAGGGATAATGTAGGTTAGACTTTTTAATGCCATTTTTATATCAGACTTTTTATAATTTTCGAAATATCAAAAATGATACGATAGATATTTCTGCGCGCGAAGTTTATTTTGTCGGCGAGAATGGTCAGGGAAAAAGTAACATTCTTGAATCCCTGTACTATGCCGCCTACGGTAATTCTTTCAGAACTTACACAGATTCTCAAATTGTAAAAAACGGTGAAAAGGATTTTAGTATTAATTCTTTGTTCAATAACGAAAAAGAAGGTACTCAGAAAATCGCCATCATTTACGAAAACAATAAAAAGCGTATAGAAAAAAACGGGAAAAAAGTGCAGGACCGGAAGGAAATAATTAACACTATTCCCTGTATTCTTTTTAGCCACGATGATATGAGGTTTGCAACCGGGGAACCGGAGTGCCGCCGTTTTTTTGTGGATCAGTCGCTTACTCTTTTTGATTCAATTTTTATAGACGATTTACGCAATTACAAAAAGGTGTTGAAAAGCCGAAACACAATCCTCAAAAATCACGAATACGAAATGCTTGATGTTTACGACACTCAGCTTGCACAGCTCGGGCTTACAATTCAGGACAAACGTAAAAAAGCAATCTTTCAGTTCAACCAGATTTTTGGAAAAATCTTTGAAGAGATTACGGGGATTGGCGGTTTGAGTATTGTTTATTATCCTTCATGGAAAGAAAAGCTTGAGGATAATATCAGGAAAAATCCAACGATGCAGGATGTACTTAATCTGCTTTTAGAAAAGCGTGATAATGATAAATACATGGAAACTACAATGACCGGCCCGCACCGCGACAGAATAAACTTTGTACGCGAGAATAAGCTTTTTATACCAACAGCTTCTACCGGTCAGTGCAGGCTTGTTTCTCTTTTGCTGCGGGTTGCTCAATCAGTATTCTTTACAAGGGTTACCGGCCTTAAACCGGTTCTGTTAATGGACGATGTTCTTCTTGAGCTTGATCCTGAAAAGCGAACAAAGGTAACAGCTCTTCTGCCGGAATACGATCAGCTTTTCTGTACGTTCCTGCCGGGCGAGCCTTATGAGCGGTATAAATACGACACTACAAAAATCTATAATATTAAAGGCGGTGAATGGTATGACTGATAATATAATTTCCTGTGCAGACATGATTTTGAAAACGGTTGATATGACAGCCTTTGATAAAGCTAACGAAGTTTCTTCTGTGTGGCGCTCTGTGCTTTTAAAAATAAAAAGCTACGAGGACAATGAAGAAAACGAGCGTCACATGCCGATAGGTGAGCGTCTTGCCGGAAACACAAGAGTTGTAGATTTCAAAAAAGGCGTTCTCCTCATAGAGACAGATCATTCGGGCTGGATTCAATATTTGAATATTTACCAGAAGTTTATTATCAACGGCCTAAAACGAGCCATCCCAAACCTTGAAGTAAAATCTTTTGCCTATCGAATGGCCGGCACCCAAATAAGCCTCAATGATGATTACGACGAACAATACAACCAGGCTCGCCAAAAAATGTCCCACCAGCTCGACGAACAAGACAAAAAAATAAACGAGTTCTACGCCCAAAATCCCCAGAAAACTTCTTCATCTACTGAGAGTTCCCCAAGCAATAACTTACCACCAGAACTCCGCGCCAAGTTTGATGAAATGCTAAAGAACATGAAGGACTAAAATCTATTGAAATACACCATCACTGTGTTTCGGAAATCAATTAAAAAAATTGATTTTCAAAAAATAGCGCAAGGGAGAAGGACGTCTTTAAAAAACACTCTATTTTGCTGCCGCTTTAGCGGCAAACGTATATAATTACAAGGCAAAATAGCGTGTAGCCGGCGAGCCGGCGGTTTTTAAAGACGGAATTCGACCGTTAGCTATTTTTTGTGTACAAGTTAAATAATTGATTTCCAGATACCGTGTGTTTTACATTTTTTCTACATTCTTGACCAAAACAAAAAAATAATGATATATTTTATTACTATTTTTAAATCATATTTTTAGAGTAGTATTCAAATCGAAATCATTTTAATTATATAAAGGAGCGTTCTATGAAAAGAACATATCAACCAAGCAAAGTAAAACGAAATAGAAAATTCGGATTCAGAGCTAGAATGGCAACAAAAGGCGGACGCAAAGTTTTAGCCAGAAGAAGAGCAAAGGGCAGAGCTAAGCTTACAGTTTCTGACGAAAAGAAGAAGTACTAATTCTAGGGATGGAAACAGACTTAATAAAAACGGGATTTTTTAAACGTGAAGAACGTATAAAGAATCCCGCAGATTTTAAAAAGCTGTTTAAAAGCGGAAAAAAGATAAGCATTCCGGGTGCAAAATTATTTTTCTTGGAAAATAACCTGGAAATTAATCGTGTTGGATTTCCAATGATTCGTGGATACGGTAACGCGGTTCAGAGGAACTTATCAAAAAGATACAGCCGTGAAGTCTATCGTTTATTAAAATCACATCTGAACACCGGTTATGATATGTTGTTTTTAATATATCCCGGAAATGATTCGTTCCACTCGCGATGTGACCAGATTCGTTTATTGTGTCAAAAAGCAGGATTAATCAAAGAGTAATTTATGATTAAGACTATTATTAACGCCATCAGAAAAGCGATTGTTGTTTTTTTATGCACGTTAATACGTATTTATCAAAAATGCATTTCCCCGTTGCATGGTTCTTGCTGCAGGTTTACACCAACTTGTTCTGCTTATGCTATGGAGGCAATTCAAAAATACGGACCTGGAAAAGGTCTTTTGCTCGCAATAAAAAGAATACTCAAATGTAATCCATATCATGAGGGCGGGTATGATCCTGTTCCTTAAAAGTGATACTGGATTTTGTAAAAATGAAAAATTAAGAGGAACCTTTAGTGGATAAAAATACTATTTGGGCGATTGTCCTTTCAACCCTGGTAATTATTGGTGCCTATCTTCTTATGCCTAAGTTTATGGGAAATAACATTGTGCAGGAAGATTCGCAGAGTGTAACAGTCATTGATGAAAATGCTGGAACAGAATCAAACACAAGCAACAATTCAGTTTTAGTTTCTGATTCTCCTTCAATCTTTGGCGATGCTGATTTGGCTCTTTCTGCAGAGGAAGAGGAAGCTCCTTTAAGTGAAGAAAAAATCACAATCAATACTGGTTGTGCAGAAATCATCCTTACTACAAAGGGCGGCGACATTATCAGCTACAAGCTTGTTAATCATCTTGATATGGATACAAATGACGGTATCCAGATTTCCGACAGCATCAACGAAATGAACAGAACTTGTGCGCTTGCTTTTGGAACAGCCGGAAACACCATCATCAACGAATATTTTTCTTATGAAAAGATTGATGATTACACAATTTTCTTTAAGCGCAATTTTAAGACAAAAGACACCTTTGGAAACGAAAAGAGCTTTATGCTTGGAAAAAAATATACCTTCATGCCAAATGAGTATATGTTCAAGCTTGAAGTTATGATTCATTCAAATGACGGTAAGGGTCTCGACTTCAATGGAGTTGCTTACACAATAAGAACTTCTCCACAGATTGGACCACACTTCAACGCAAAGCAGAACCGCTACGAAAACCGTCAGTTTATTGCTTACAACGGTAAAAAAGCAAAGCGAACAATTCTCAGCAACGGACAGTTCAAAAAATATGATAAAGACCTGCTCTGGGGTGGAATTGGCGGTAAATACTTTATAGAGCTTGTTATTCCAACAGACGCATCAATCTGGAATGCAAGTTATTATTCATCACAAATTGAACAGAATGATTACGCTAACGCTCAGGCTCTTTTTGAAAGAAAAGCCTTTGCCGGTACAGACGTAATGGATACTTACTATATGTATTTTGGTCCACGTAACGAAAAGGACCTTAAGATTTATAACATGCCGGAAAATAACAACTGGCATCTCAGTGGCCACAGACTTACAGAAGGTCTTCAGTCAAGCGGATGGCTCAGCTGGCTTGAAACAATCTTAAAGTGGGGATTGGAGACCTTACACAAAATCATTAAGAACTGGGGTGTTTGTATCATCATCATCACATTTATTTTGCGAGTATTAATGATGCCGCTTTCAATCAAGCAGTCAAAGAGTACACAGAAAATGCAGGAGCTTCAGCCAAAGCTTCAGGCAGTTCAGTCTAAGTACGCTAACGACAAACAGAAGCTTCAGATCGAAACACAGAAAATCTATCAGGAAGCTGGATATAATCCTGCAAGTGGCTGTCTGCCAATGGTATTCCAGTTTATTATCCTTATTGCTATGTACAACCTGTTCAATAACTATTTTGAGTTCCGTGGAGCTATGTTTATTCCAAAGTGGATTCCGGATCTTTCTTCAGGTGATAGTGTTGTTTCATTCAACTTTAATATTCCGTTCCTTGGTAATCAGTTAAGACTTTTACCAATTATCTACACGCTTACACAGATTTTCTCTACAAAGCTTACACAGGCAACTACTCCAGGTGGCGGCGGCGGACAGAACGAAATGACTATGAAGTTTATGACTTATGGTATGCCTATAATGTTCTTCTTCCTGTTCTATAATGCACCGTCTGGACTTTTGTTGTACTGGCTTACAAGTAACGTATTGATGGTTATTCAGCAGGTAATTATTAACAAACGAATGTCAAAGAATAAACCTTCAAAACCAGTAGAAAATAGACCGCAGAAAACTTTACCACCAAAGGGAAAGAAAAAATAAAAAAGACTGTCATTGTTGCACTTGATGCGACAAACTATAAATGAAAATAGGAGACAAAAAAATGACTTACGAATATGAAGGAAAAACTGAAAAAGAAGCAATTGAACTTGCCGCTGCTGAGCTTGGACTTGAGCGCGACCAGTTTGATGTAGAAATCCTTGAAACTCAGAAAAACTCTCTGTTCAAAAAGGGCTACGTAAAGATTAAGGTTCACACACTTGATGATGAAAAACCAGCTTCACATTTATCTGGAAATACTTACAGCGAGCCAGAAGAAAAGCACACACGCATTTTTGCAGATCCACTCCCACAGGGCGAGTTCGAAGAAAAGCTTATTGAGTTTATTACAGAAGTAGTTACAAGAATGGGTTACGATGTAAAGGTTTCTGTAACTTACAGAGAAGATAAAAAGATTGGAATTAAGCTTGAGTCATCACACTCATCAATTCTTATTGGACGCAAGGGAAAGAACCTCGATGCACTCCAGCTTCTGGCAAACATTTATGCTGGTCGTCTTGGACACGAGGAAGTTCGCGTAATTCTTGATACAGAAAACTACAGAATCCGTCGCGAAGAAACTCTTGTTCGTCTTGCATACACAACAGCAGACAAAGTACGTTCAAGCCACAACTCAATCCTTCTTGAGCCAATGAATCCGTTTGAGCGCCGCCTTATTCATACAACTTTAAACGATATTCCTGATGTTGAAACCAAGAGCGAAGGCGAAGGTTTATATAAACAGGTTAGAGTTCTTTACAAGGGAATACGCTAGAAACTTGTCGGACCAAGCCCGACAATGACAAAGGTTGTACTATGAAAAAGCTGTTTTTAATTTGTTTATTTGTTTTGGTTAGCTTCGCCGTTTTTGCTAAGGGCGAGGTTAAAACTATTATTCACGACGATGGCACAAACGAGCTTAAGCTTATGCCACAGTCGGAATACAATGGAATTATTAACAGCTCACGAGTTCCAAAAGCCGACAAAAACTTTCCGTTCATTTACGAAAGTCTTTATCATCTAAGCAAAGACGATTTGAAAAAGTCGAGCAATTCTTCTGATACTGAAATTGACATAAACGATCTTTCTAGAATCCTGCGTTCAGTTTCTAATATGCGGGGAATGACTTATTTTTCTTCTACAAAAAATAAGACGCTCGTACTTTATGAAAAAGCTTACATGATAGATGGCGAAAACAGCAAGAAAAAAATAGACGACAAAAATATAGGAAATGCTGACGGTCAGACAAGCTACTGCTATCAGAAGGATAACAGCTTTGGCGATATTTTCTATAAGCTGAACTATTATCAGAAAGACAATACAATGCTTGCAGTTTTTACAACAACTAGTCCTATTGGAATTGGTCCGGTAAAAGCAATTGTACCAGGAAACTTAAAAATCTTTATTTATGTTGAAGATGTTGGCGACGAGATTCTTTTGTATCTTTGTACAGATCTGGACAGTGCAAAGTTCCCTGGAATAAAGGGACAGATTACCGAATCTATGACAGCGCGAATGGATGCGGTTTATAATTGGTTTTTGAAACAGTTTTAGAAAAAGAGGATAAAAATGAAAAAAACAAAATTGAGTGTTTTACTTGTGATTTCTATGCTTTTTAGTTTTGCGTGCTGCAGTACAAAAAAGGCAGACACAAATAAAGCTACAGGTGAGGCTGAAAAAAAAGCCGAATCATCATTACCAGAAAATAAAAAAGCTGTAAAAGAAAATAAAAATACAGGGGATACACAAATGGAAATTGAAGCTTTGAAAGGTAAAGAAGGCGTTTTTGCTGTTCTTACAACAGAGAAGGGACAGATTGTTTTGAATCTGTTTTATAAAGAAACTCCAATGACAGTTGCAAACTTTGTTGGACTTGCAGAAGGAACTCTTGATGCAGCAAAGGGCAAGCCTTACTATGATGGATTAAAGTTCCACCGTGTAATTGCTGACTTTATGATTCAGGGTGGTGACCCAAGAGGCAACGGTACTGGTGGTCCTGGTTATCAGTTCCCGGATGAGTTTGTTGACGGATTTATTTTTGATAAACCTGGTAAGCTCGCTATGGCAAACAGTGGCGCAAATACAAACGGAAGCCAGTTCTTTATCACACATGTTCCAACAGACTGGCTCAACTACAAGCACACAATTTTTGGCGAAGTTGTAGATGCAGCAAGCCAGAAGGTTGTTGATAAAGTAGAGCAGGGTGACCACATTGTTTCACTTAAGATTATCCGCCAGGGTAAAGATGCTGAAAAGTTTACTGTTACTCAGGCTAGCTTTGATAAGCTTAAAAAAGAAGCAGCAGATAAAGCTGCAAAGTTCCTTGAAGAAAAAAAGCAGAACGCAATAAAGGAAGTTATTAAGGGCTGTAAAAAAGATGCACACGGTATTTACTTCGAGATTCTTGAAGAAGGAACAGGTGCTGCCTGTGGTAAAGGAAAGAACGTAACAGTTGAGTACAAGGGCTACCTTACTTCTGGACAGATTTTCGATGCATCACAGGCCTTCCATCCACAGGGACACGAACCGCTTGATTTTACAACAGACGGCGGACAGATGATTCCTGGCTTTGATTTGATGGTTCAGGAAATGAAGTTTAACGAAACCCGCAAGATGGTTATTCCGCCGGAGCTCGCTTATGGTTCACGCGGTATTCCACAGGCTGGAATCGAAGGCGATGCTTATATCTGCTTTGATGTAAAGTTGATTAAGATTGAATAGAGCTTAGAATAAAAAAAAGGGGCTGTCCTTAAAGTTGATAATTTTCAACGAAGGACAGCCTTTTTTATTACGAAATGTGTTTTTAAGATTTTCTTTTATTGAGTTTTTTTCTTTAAGCTTTCATCAGCCTTACTATCTGCTTAATGTCATAT
>JAFZRP010000052.1 GCA_017619795.1 Treponema sp. | reverse complement strand
GTTAATCTTGACCTCGAAGTAAGAGTCTGTTTCACAACAAAGTCTTCTTCACTGCCCGCGAGAACCTTCCGCCGACTCTCTGATTCCGTCAAATCAGAGTACCACTTTTTACCAAGCATTTATATCATGCCATCTTGACCCTAACATCTATAAATTATGGATGACAAAGAATATTACAGCCTGATGAATCGTTCATCTTCCTGGGCGCTTCAACAGGCTCTTAAAAAGCAAAACTCTGATTCACAAAAAAAGAAGCTGCAGACAAATGCATCTTCTACATCATCCATTACTTCAACTCAATCAACAGAAAGTTATAAAAGTCTTGAAGCAAGGCAGGGGCGGGCAGATGCAGAAATGCTAATGGAGAAAAAAGAAATCTAAAAACTAAAACTTACCGTAATTCTTTATAGCTTCCTCAAGAGTCATTTTTCCAGTAAACATCTTATAGCCTGCAAATCTTAACTGTGTGTAAGTATTATCCATAATTCCAATTTCAAGCTGATAAAGATGTTCTGCATTTCCAAGAGGTGCAAAAATATCATCTAAAGAAAAAACTGTTGAACAGGTTATAAGTCTTTTAACTTTTGCAAGATTATTCAATTCTTCTGTTCGCAAAAGGAAGCGCATAAACTCATTTGACATTTCAATATTTTCACCATCTTTGTTTACCGAAAACTCTATGGCAGGAACTTCAAGTACAGCTCCACCGTCTTCCATAACCGGCACAGCATAAAATCTGTATTTAAATGGTTTATTTGTAAAGGCTTCGGATAAAGGCTCACGCTTTTTAGTACCGGAAGCCACATCTGAAGAAGCAAGCAGCATTGGAACATCGCCTTCAAAAAAGCGCATAATCATTTCTGAATAATTGTCTTTAACTTTACGGCATTCTTCAATATCAATAAATCCATATTTCAAAAACTCTTCAAGCCATTCCAAAACAGGTCTCATGTATTCACCGGCTGCAGGGTTAAGCTCATTTAATTTTGCAATTGCTTCCTTATCGTTCATAACATCTTTTGTAAAATAAGGATAAATCAAAGAAGACATAATTGCAGATTCAGAATTGTGAGAGAGGATAGGGCTTTTATAGCCGGCTGCCTTAAGTTTCTGGCATGCATCAATTAATTCATTATAATTCGTTGGTATTTCAATCTTTTCTTTTTTGAATAAATCTTCGTTTACAAGCATACCGTTTGCAGTACACAAAACAGGTACTGTTGGAACAGTGCCGTCTGACCTGTGATACAAAAGTTTTGGACTTATTGTAGAAAAATCAATTTCTATATTTTTATCAGCAAGGTTTTCTGCCTTTTCAAAAAGCGGATCGTAATTTGATTTATCAAACATCCAGGGAAAAGTAAAAAATATATCAGGTGGATCATTGCTCGAAAGTGCTGTAAAAACTGAGTGTTTATAATCGTCTAAATATGTAAAAGCAAGTTCAACATTCGGATAATACTCATTAAAGCGGTCAAACTCAGCTTCCAGTGCTTCGAAGTTTTTATAATGTCCTACAACTTCAATTTTACATTTTGTTAGAGTATTCAATCGTGGAACAAATGCCGACTCTTCGTTTTTCTTTTTGCAGGAAATTAGCGATACAATTAAAAATAATAGAATGTTAATTATTAGAGCATACCTAGGTTTTGTATTTAAATTATTCTTCATAATCCTCCCGCTTTGCAAAATCAGGTTTTGCAAGACGTATTTTTCTAAGTTCACGGATAACATTGTTTATATCTATAGGTTTTGCAATATGTCCGTTCATTCCTGCTTCAAAACATTCTGCTACATTTTCGGAGAAGGCATCTGCTGTCATCGCAATAATTGGAATACCGGCTGCATACGGATTTTCAAGTTTTCTGATTTCTCTTGTTGCTTCAAGTCCGTTCATAACAGGCATCTGAATATCCATAAATACAACATCATAATCGGTAGGCTGAATATTACGGAGCATATCAACTGCAATTTTTCCGTTTTCTGCACGCTGACTCTTAATGCCATACATTTCGAGCAGGGTAGAAATAACTTCCCAGTTTACATCCATATCTTCAACCACAAGAATATTCATATCGGCTAAATCAGAATTGTTTTCTTCCTGAGCGGCTGTGTTTTGTTCAAGATTAAGAACTTCACTGATTTTTTTGAACAGGGAAGAACGGAAAAGTGGTTTTGAAATAAAGCCGTTTACTCCAGCCTGTTTAGCATCCTCTTCAATCTGAGTCCAGTCGTAAGCAGAAACAAGAAGAATTGAAATATCATTGCCGGCAATTTCTCGAATCTTCTTTGTAAGTTCAACACCGTTTGTACCAGGCATCTTCCAATCCAGGATAATAACATCATAAGATTTACCAGCCTGTTTTTTTGCAAGAAGCTTTGTCAGGGCAGTTTCTTCTGATTCTGCAATTTCTGCATTAGTTCCAAGAGCAGAGAGGGTATCGCAAGCAGTTTCAAGAAGGACTTCATCATCATCAATAACTAAAACTTCAATTGGCGGAAGCTTATGTTCTGATTCTGATTTTTCTGAAACTTCAATCTCAAGCGTTACAGTAAAGGTTGTTCCAACGCCTTCGGTACTTTGGCATTCAATTGTACCGCCCATCATATCAACCATCTTTTTTGTAATTGCAAGTCCAAGTCCTGTTCCCTGAATTGAATTGATACGGCTGTCGGTTTGACGCATAAACGGCTCATACATAATTTCCATAAAGTCCTGCGACATTCCAATTCCAGTATCTTCAACTTTATATACGAGCTTAATGTGATTTTCTTTTTTGCTTGGCTCTTCGCACAAATCTACGTAAATCTGCTTGTTTCTTGGTGTATATTTTAATGCGTTTGAAAGAATATTTATAAAAATCTGATTTATACGGAGCTGGTCTGCATAAAGATATTCGTTTTTTATATTTTTGCTGCGGAACCTGAAATCGATATTTTTTTGGCGGACCATTGGCTGTGAAATATTTACAAGGTTTTCTGCAGAATCAACAATAGAGAAGATTACAGGTGAAAGACTTATGTTTCCCCGTTCAACTTTTGAAATATCAAGAATATCATTTATAAGTGTAAGAAGATGATTGCTGGCAAGCTTAATTTTTCGAAGGTTATCTGAAACAGCCTGTGAATCCTGTACATTTTTTTCTGCAATTGTTGTAAGTCCGATGATTGCATTCATTGGTGTTCGAATATCGTGAGACATTGTAGAAAGAAAATCAGTTTTAGCTTTATTAGCGGCTTCAGCAGCAGAAGCGGCAGTGGCAAGATTTCTGTTGTAATGCATAATTACTACAAGGTCAAAGTTTAAAAGAATAATCAGGCTTATTGAAACGACAATTACCAAAAGCCAGTCAATATTATTTTTATTAATATCCTGCACAGGTATGTAGGAGAGAAGTGTCCAGTCAAAGGAAGTATTAACAGGAACATGAACAATAAGACAGCTTTGATTTTTAGAGTTCTGCATTGAAAGCATACCTGTTTCGTGAATATTTGACTGAAGGCTTACCAATTCCTCTTTAGTAATCTGATTATAAGATTTATAAAACTCAAAAAAGTTCGAGTTTTTAAAGGATTTTCCTTTTATGATATAGTTTCCTTCTCTGTCAATAATGGAAATCTGAGCATTGCTGTATTTTTCTGATGGAAATACCCATTTGTCTGCAAGCATATCTATTGGAATTACCCTCATAAAAACTGCTTTTTCTGTTTTTGCAGACTTACTTTTACTTGTACTTGTTTCGCTTGCAGCGGCTTCTGCATTATTATCATCATCAACTCTTAGTTCCAGAAGATCGCAAAAGGCTATTGACTGTATTCCGTTCATTGGATTTGTGTAGGAACGGGTAACACGGATTTGATCCTGCTGTCCAAGAAGCTCATTCAGGGAAGAAAAAATATCAATATCCTTATAGGAAACTGTAAACTCATTTGGATCGTTTGTTTTTGGTTTGTTTGAATAGCCGGTAAAAGTATCGAGCTTAATTATATGGGCAGAAATATTTTGAATACGCTGGGCAACTTTTAAATAAGACATTGCTTCTGTCATATTCATTTTTCGGCTGTTGATACAGGCTGCCCAGGAATCGCAAAGACGCTGTTCTCCTTCAAGATAATTTGTAGTTACTTGTTCCATACCAATCGACATAGTCATAAAGTTTTCGGTATTGTAGGATATCATTGAAGAGCTTTGTCTTCGGGCATAAAAAACTACAAATGAAATTGTAAAAAGTACAATTATAATGTTAGTGATAATAATCAGTTTTCTTTTCATGATTAATGCTTTCCATTCTTTTGTAATTATACAAACTTTGACATTTCTGAAGGTGGAATAGGTTTAGAAAAATAATAGCCTTGAATTATTTGGCAGCCGGCAGCCTTCAAAAGCTTAAGCTGGTCTTCAGTTTCAACACCTTCTGCAACAACAGGAACTTCAAGATATTTAGCAATATCAAGCACAAGTTCAACAAGACGCATTGCTTTATTTCCCGGTTGAATGTTCCTGATAAAGGCTTTATCCATTTTTATTACATCAATCGGCATATCTGTAAGCATATTCAGCGAAGAGTAGCCCGAACCAAAATCATCCATTTTAATTTTATGTCCAAGCTGTCGCATTTTGTTAACAACTTCAATAATTTTATCGTGATTATCGGTATAAGCTGACTCTGTAATTTCAAGGTGATACTCAGAAGGAAGCAGACCGTTTTCTTTTATAATCCGGCAGATAAAATCAGGAGTTTCCGGTGCATTTATATCTACTCGGGAAACATTTACAGAAACCGGAATTGTAACTCCAAGCTCTTCCTTCCAGCGGCGGATTTGCTTTGCGCTTTCTTCCCAAACATACTGGTCAAGAATTGTTACAAGTCCATTTTCTTCAAAAAGTGGAATAAATAAATCAGGGCGGACAAAACCGAGCTTTGGATGTTCCCAGCGCACAAGGGCTTCGGCACTACAAAGAACAGGCTTTTCGCCGGTAATATTAAACTTTGGCTGATAGTTTACCTTAAACTGTTTCTGCTCAATGGCAGCTTCAAAATCTTCAAGAAGATGGGCTGCAAAAACTTCTTTGTCTGCCATTTCGTCATTATAAACAATAAAGTCGCCGCCTTTTTTTCCTCTAAGCTGATTACAAGCCTGAAGCGCCCTGTCGAATCTCTGAACTAAAGGAAGAGAGTGGGTTTTGTCTGTATAAATACCAACGCGAAGTCGTAATTCCGTTGTTTTAAGCAAAGCTGAAAGCTTCATGTTAATTGTTTCAATAAGATTCTGATAGTTTTCATCGTGAGGAAGATAAACATAGAAGGTGTCTGCATCATAGCGGCAGGCAATTCCACCATTTGTAAGAATAACCGATCGTATGCCTTCTGCAATTGCAAGAAGAACAGAATCTCCAAACTTACGTCCTTTAAGTTCATTTAAAAGATGGAAGCGGGTAAAATTAATTACAATGGCATCCATTACAAGCTCTGGATTTCGCTCATCATATTGGAGGGCAAACTCCATGAAATAGTCCGGGCTGAAAAGGTAAGTAAGCTTATCAAACTCAGTAGCATTAATAAGGCGGGATTTTTCAAAAAGCTCTATTGCATGGGTAACTCTTGCAAGAATTACTTCCGGCAGATCGTACGGTTTTGTAAGGAAGTCTGCGGCTCCAAGCTTAAGGCTTTTTATTTCTGCTGATTTTTCTGAAGTAAGTACAATTACAGGAATCTTTTCAAGATAGCCTTTTTCTTTCATGGTCTCGAGAACTTCAAAGCCGGAAATGCCAGGCATCAATATATCCAGGAGTACAAGGGAAATAAGGTTTCCCTGTTTTTCGATTTTAGCAAGGGCTTCTTCGCCATCTTTTGCATAAATAATTTTAAATGTAGGCTCAAGAATTGCCCCAAGCAATTCTCTGTTTACTGCTTCGTCATCAACAACAAGAATAATATGTTCAAAGAGTTTTTTTCTTCCATTCATAATAGAATTATATACTGATTTTTAGAAAAATGCACTTTAAAAGTGAACTTTAATAATATTAAATATCTTTATAAATAATAAAGAAACCTATTGATATTTTAAGTTTTTTTATTTAAACTTACTATATGATTGAATTAACTTTATCCCAATTATTAAGACAAAAAACACAGGAAAATCCGTCTCAGGAGTTTATGGTTTATGCGGACCGCGATTTACGCTTTACTTATGCGCAGTTTGATAAGCGTGTTGATGATCTTGCTTGCGGTCTATATGCAATTGGTGTTAGAAAGGGTGATAATGTCGGAATCTGGGCTACAAACGTTCCGGACTGGCTTACTTATATGTTTGCGTGTGCACGACTTGGTGCCGTAGCTGTTACTGTAAATACAAGCTACAAATTACACGAGCTAGAGTATCTTGTAAAGCAGGCCGATCTAACAACCTTGTGTCTTTGTGACGGTATAAAGGATTCAAACTATGTTGCAATGATTAAGGAACTTGTTCCTGAAATTGACGAGTATGAACGCGGCTGTTTAAAATCTAAACGATTCCCTTGTTTGCGAAATGTTGTATTTATGGGACCAGAAAAGTTCCGCGGTCTTTATTCTACACCAGAGCTTTTGCTTCTCGGCCAACACGTTGATATTGAAATCATTCATAAAATTGAAAGCGAAGTAAGTCAGCATGATGTTGTAAACATGCAGTATACCTCTGGAACAACAGGCTTCCCAAAAGGCGTTATGCTTTCAAGTCATAATATTATCAATGATGGATTTATTATTGGTGAACGAATGCGTTATACCGCAAAAGATCGTTTGTGTCTTCTTGTTCCACTTTTCCATTGCTTTGGTATTGTTCTTGGAGTTATGGCAGTTCTTACTCATGGAGCAACACACGTTCTGCTCGAAAGCTTTGATCCGCTTGTAGCACTTGCTTCAATCCAGAAGGAAAAATGTACCTCGCTTTACGGCGTACCGACAATGTTTATTTCAGAGCTGAATCATCCTATGTTCAGCATGTTCGATATGTCTTCATTGCGTACTGGTATTATGGCAGGTTCCGGGGTTCCAGTTGAGCTTATGAAGACTGTAATCGAAAAAATGCATATGCCTGAAATAACTTCAGTTTACGGTCTTACAGAATCAAGCCCTGGAATGACTCAGAGCCATTGGAATGATAGTGTAGAAGTAAAGGCTACAACCGTTGGTGATGCCTTTGAAGGAATTGACGTAAAGGTTTTAGATCCGGAAACTGGCAAGGAATGTCCTGTTGGAGTGCAGGGGGAAATGTGCTGTAAGGGCTGGAACGTTATGAAGGGCTACTACAAAATGCCTGAAGCTACAGCCGAAACAATCGACAAAAACGGTTACCTTCATTCCGGAGACCTTGGCGTAAAAGACGAAAACGGTAACTTCAAAATCACCGGACGTATTAAAGATATGATTATTCGCGGTGGTGAAAATATTTATCCTCGCGAAATTGAAGAGTTCCTTATTCAGATGCCTGAAATTAAAGACATTCAGGTTGCAGCTGTTAAGTCTGAGCGCTATGGCGAAATTACAGGTGCTTTCATCATCCTTCACGAAGGAAAGAAGCTTACCGAGCAGGATGTAATTGAGTTCTGCCGCGACAAGCTTTCTAAGTTTAAGTGGCCACAGCTCATTATGTTTATGGACGAGTTCCCAATGACAGGCTCTGGAAAAATCCAGAAGTTTAAGCTTACTGAAATTGGAACAAAATACCGTAGAGAAGTGCTGAAGGTAGAAGATTAATAATCTGCCGCTAAAATTGGTACTCAGCAAAAGTCACTTACGATTCCAGAACCTCAAAGTTCCTTCTCAAAATATTACCCTTATTGTCTGTAATTGTAAGCGTATGCTTGCCAGGTTCAAGGTTTAATGAAAGCTCGTGCTTTTTGTCTGTAAGCCCAAGGTATTGACCGTCTATATCCCAGTAAATAATTGTTTCTGAAGAACGGGCTGCAGCCTGCATTACAATTTCTCCCTGGCTTCCATCTAATTCAATTGGAATGATGATTTTGGCCCCAGGTTCAGGGAAAACTATACTTATATTGTCTTTTGTTTCGGATGTATGCCAGGGGACAAAATCAGGTAAAGTTATATACGAATAATTATTGTTTTTGTACCAGTATTCAAGATTTGGCGGTAGGACAAAGCATTTTTTAATTTTAGGCACCATTCCATTATAGATACCAGCTTGTTCTCCCATAAGGTCTTCTGCGGTGGCACGGTACTTTTCGTCCGGGGTAAACGAAACGGTTGTACAGTAAGGACAAAGCTCTGGAGCTACAGCATCTTTGGACCGGAAAATAGTTTTTGTTTCCGTGCAATTTGGACCAGCTGCATAACCGGAATGAGCGCAAACTGTCTGGAAAACCATTTTGTTTTGAGGAATCTGTGGCCAGGTGGTTTGCGGAAGGGAAGAAAACACATCAAATAAAATTGGTGCAGCAGTTGAAACACTCTTTAAATCCGGGTTACCTTTTCCAGAGGCATTTCCAGCCCAGATTGCTACCGTGAACTCAGGTGTAGTTCCTATGGCCCAGGCATCCCGGTTACCATTCGAAGTACCGGTTTTCCATGCAATCTGTTTAGAGTTTAAATACTTTTGCCAGTTAGCTTCATCGTCTGGGCGGATTCCTGTTGAAAGAACATCAATTGTAATCCAGGCACTTCCTGTAGAAAAGGGAGAAGAAACAGGCAGATCTTGAGCTTTGTTCATTAAGTTTGCGTAAGCCGCGGCGGCTTCTACCATTTTAATTTCGCCGCCACCAAGAATAAGAGGCAAACCATAATCATCAGAAGTACGTGTAAAGGTTGTAAAACCACACTTTCGCAAAATATCTAAAAATCTGTTTATGCCGTATTTTCTAAGCTCCCTTATTGCAGGAATATTAAGAGACCGGGTTAGAGCTTCGGACGCAGGGACAACTCCACTGTACTTGGGTATATTATTATCTGGGTTATAGTTTCCAATTCGTGTAGGTACATCAATTACAAGCTGGTCAGGAAGAAGTTCTCCTGCATCAAGCATTGCTGCATAAAGAAAAGGTTTTAGCAAACTGCCTGAGCTTCTTTTTGACTGAATTATATCAACGGCATAAGAATCCATATTTCTTCCGTCTGCACCTGTATTTCCGCAGTAAGCTAATATTTCTAAAGTTTTAGTATCCAGAACAAGTGCGGCAGCGTTATTTATACCTTTATTACTTAAGTCCCTGGACCAGTTTTCAAGTATACGAGAAGTATTTTTTTGAATCGTATAATCAATTGTTGTGTAAAACTTTGTTGTGTTTTTATTAGATTTTCGTTTTAAATGTTCAAGGTAATGAGAAGCCATAGCAGGAAGTGGATAGGGCTTTTCTGGAAGCTTTTCCTGCAGAGAAAGTTCATAAGTTGTTTTGTCTATAATTGATTTTTCAAATAATTTTTGTAAAAGACTGTCTCTTTTCTCCAGAAGGATTTTTGAATTAGCTCCCGGATAAACAAGTGCCGGCTGGTTTGGTAATACGGCAAGTGTTGCAGCTTCTGCCCACGAGAGTTCCTGTGGAGGCCTGTTAAAGTATCTCCAGGAAGCAGCTTCAAGTCCAACTACATTTCCGCCAAAGGGAGCATAGGCACAGTACAGCTCAAGAATCTTTTTTTTAGAAAAGCGTAGTTCAAAAATTACGGAAACAAGAGCTTCTTTTATTTTTTGTGCATAGGTACGCTTAGGATTGCCTGACAAAAGCCTTATTGTCTGCATTGTAATTGTAGAGCCGCCGGAAACAATTCTATTTTGCGAAACATTTTGTTTAACAGCTCTTCCAATAGAAATTAAATCAATTCCAAAATGATAGCGGAAACGTTTATCTTCATAAAGGATGATACAATCTTTAAACTTTTGAGGAACCTCTCCTGGCTCAAATCTCCACTGTTCGTCAGAGGCTACCTGAGCGCCTAAAAGTATTCCATCCTTATCATAAATAGCATAAGAATAATCCCGGGACTTTTTTAGAAGAAGAGAAGGAATTAGAAAAACAAGGGAAATAAAAATCACAAGCAGACAGAGAAAGATAATTCTTCCTGCTGCTGCTTTTTTGTGATTTCTATTTTTTTGTAGTCTGAGCTTTTTCATTGCTTATTTGAGCATATTTACCTTAAAGCCAGGAGAAACTGCTTTGATTGAATCGTCATACATTGCCTGTACATAAATTGCAGGAACATAAAAGTTTCCGCTGTAAGCAGCTGTTGCCCTGAAGTAGAAGTCGGCTACAGAACTATTATTCAAATCAAAATATGTATAGATTAAATCATCCCTGATATCCTGATAAGTATAGTTGGAAGCAGTATAGCTTGAATTACTGAGCCTTTCATTTGCATATTCAAGACAGGTTCCTGTTGGAGTTGTAAGTACAAGATTTTTAAGGTCTTTTCTGCTGTTGTTTTTAACTCGTACTTTTATAGTTACTTCTTCAGTAGGCTTAATAGTTTTTATTGAATCAAGACGGTCAATAATCAACTCAATTCCACTTGCTTCAACACGTTCTGTTCCAGCTTCTGCAATACCAGAACAAATAAGAGTTCCATAAAGAGTTACATCACCAGTGTTTTTAATTGTAACATCCTGTAAAGGACTGTCGAAATTACTATTAAGGTCTTCGGTTATTAAGCACTGAGTAAAGGTTCCCGATTTTTCTTCAACCGCATTTGAAACTGTATATTTAGCAAGGGCTGTTTTTTTGCTTGAATAATATGGCAGCAAAGAGAAGAGAGACCAGGATGTTTCTTGTGTACTGAGCCATCTATTCAAAGATAGAGTATCTGCAATTTCTTTTGCAATAATATCGGCTGCATCAGAAGCAAGCAGGTTTCCTTCATTTATCTGATTGAGAGTAAACAGGTACATTGCTTTTTCTCTTATTGAAGAGCTGAAATCGTTACCAAGACTTCTATACGGTGTAACTGAAGTTTTTACGCCATCTAAAAGCTGCTGAGCAGTATCTTTTCTTCCTGCAAGTGCATAAGCCGAAGCTAAAAGCATTTGTGAATCGTTATTAAGGTCTTTTTGAGAAAGCAGCCTGTTCATTGCACCAATATCTGCTTTACCTGCAAGCGCAATTACAAAAAGTCTGTAGGCTTGAATTGAAACTGGTTCTGTATCGTTTGAATATTTCCATTGCGAAGCAGTGCTTGTAAGCCAGTCGAGGGCTGGATTATAAACTGCATCTGGAACTGTATAGCCAAGCTTTTTAGCTTCTGTCATAAAGTGAACGGCATAGCAGGTTCCCCAAGGATGAGGTGCCGTATTACCAGGCCAATAGCCCATAGCTCCCACAGAAGTCTGATACATTGGATAGCGTTCAAATACAGACATAACATTTGATTTTATTTCGTTTATCTTATCTGGAGTAAGCTTTGTAAAATCCGGAATATAAAGCTGAGGGAAGCCGCCGGAAGTAATCTGTTCAATACAGCCGTGAGGATATTGAACGAGGTATTCTAATCTTGATGAGAAATCAATCTGGTTAATTGTTGAAAGTTCAACCTTTAAAGATTCACTTCCTTTTTCTAAGAGTGAAAGTACAGCTATAGTAGTTTCCTGACCAGGTTTTACAATAAAGTAATTCTTATATGAAGCAGGTGTACCTCTTGATTTTACTTCTATAGGAATTGAAGACTGAGTTTTATTCTTTCCATCTTCTGCAATAGTTTCAAACTTAGCGAGGCCTGCTTTCTTTGTGTCTACACGGAAGTTTACTACAACATTTCCCGAAGCAGGAACTATTACTTCCTGCATTTTAGAATAATCAATTACTCCGCTTGCTGTAAGCTGGATTTTTACAGTCTTTGAAGTTTCGTCGCCATTAAATACTGTTACAGGAACCTGAATTGTTTCGTTTGTTCCCAAGGTTCTTGGAAGAGCAGGCTGAACCATAAGTGAAGATTTTACAGGAACAGTTTTTTCTGCCATTCCGTAAGCTCCATTATTACCGGCCACTACAATTGCCCGAACAGCACCAACATAATAAGGCATATCGAACTCTGTAGTACGTTTTTCGCCGGCACCAATAGTAAATGGACCAAAGTATCTTACAACAGGAGCAAATCTGTTTTCATTATTTTTAGAAGCATCAATTACATCTTCCGAACCACCAATAGCAAGCAGAGTTTCCAGCTTTCCGCTGTAGGCATTTATTACGTATCTATAAATATCCCAGTTTTCAAGTTCAGAAGCTTCTTTTTTGTAAAACTCTGAACGTAAGTCCGGAGCATGGAAGTTGGTAAGACCAAGCAGACCTTCATCAACAACTGCAAGAGTGTAAGTCATAGGTTTGCCTGATTTTTCAGATACAGTGAAAGCTGCTTTTTTATTTGGTTCCATTGTTTCTGCTGCTGTAATTACAGGAGCTAGGGTAGTTGTAGGATTATCTACCATGATTGGAATAAGTCCATACAATCTTATTGGAAGGCTGTTTGCTGTCTGCATATGTGGCTGAACAAGAGAAAGGTGAACATAGATGTTTGGTGCCATATCTTCAGTAATAGGAATCTTATATTCGTTTGTGCCTTCTTTTGTATCTATGCGGATAGATTTAATGATTTTTCCGCTCTTTTCCAGATTGATATAGGCAGAAGCTTGTGAGTTGGAATTAAAGGTAATGCTTGCAGTATCACCAGGAAGATACATTTTCTTATCTGCTGTAAGAGGAAGCATAGCGGCAGAGCCAGTTCCACCTTCCTGTGCGCGTCCAGCCCAGCCCGGCCAGTCAATGTAAACAATTTTTGAAGCAGTGTGTCCTCTTGAACCGTCGCTTACTTCAACTAAATAACGGCCCCAGTCAGGATACTTTACCTTAAAGGTGAACGAGCCTTTGCCATTATCTATATCAACCGAACCTGAAGAAATCTTACTGTAATAGCGTGAGGAAACGTGTGTAGCTTTTGTATAAGCATCTTTTTCCCACCACCATTTCCATTCAATTTTATAAACCGCATAATTAAGTGTTGCAGAAGGAACAGCTTTTCCATCATCTGTTAGAAGAACTACATCTGCAGTATGGTCTATATCTGTAAGAAGCATATTTCTTGTGGCATCGCCCTTTGGAAGTTTAAGGCCTACATAGCGGGTAAATGGAGAATAGTCCATTGTCTTTGACTGAGTAGAAAAAGCGCCGGAAGGTTCGTAAATCCTTGAAACAAAATTAGCTTTAAGCTTACCAGGAAGATAATCACCAGGATTAAAACGAGGATAAAACTTAACCTGAGAATCATAATCAAGCTTACCCGACCAGATTTCTTTTCTTGAATAATCTATATCATTAGAAATATTTGTAAAGGTATATTCTGAATAACCGTCGAAGGTTGTTGTTGCAGGTGAGAAGGCTACAGAAACGTCTGCCTGATAGTTTGGTGTTTGTGCTCCATGTAACCAGGCACCTTTAAGGGTAAAGGTATTGTTATTTGCCGAAACTTTTCCTGTATCGGATTCCAGTTCTACAGAAAGCCTGTTCGGTACGATTGCTTCTACACTTAAATTGCGGGACCAGGTATTTCCTCCTATTGTTACTTTACCAATCCATAAGCCGGTTGGAGCATCGGCTGCAGTTTTTGTAGTGATAGGGTAGAAATTGTTTTCTGATTTTGTAAGGATTTGTGTGTCGGTTGTGTGTCCTAACGGGTCTACAAGCTCAAATTTTACAGGAATATCTTTTGGAAGCGATTTGTCTAAATCCTGGAGAACAAAGGTTAGGTAAAGATTGTCGCCCGGTCGCCAGACACCGCGTTCACCATAAATAAAGCCTTTAAGTCCGTTGGTAACTTTTTCTCCACCAATTTCAAAATGGCTTGTACTAAGGTTTGTACCTTCAGAAATCTTAAGATAAGAAGTCTGATTTCCTTGTCTTGCAGTGATTATAAAGGCATTCTGCTTTGTTTTGAATAAAGCCTGTCCGTTTGCATCAGTTTTTCCGGTAGTGATTGTTGAGCCAACATAATTTGTAAGTTCCAGATTTACATTTGGTAAAGGCTTAGCAGTTCTAAGGTCGGCGGCTGTTACATAAAGTGTGCCGGTATTATCTTTTTTGACCATCAAACCTAAATCGGAAACAAGCACATTTCGCGAAATTGTATTTGCTGAATTATAGCTTGGCATATAAAAAGCCGGGTGACAAGGATCGTTGCGGTAATTCCAGTAATTATTTCTCTGATTTCTTGATTCATAATAATCCCAGCTGCTGCGTTCGTTTGGAACTGAGTAAGTTTCTATTGTATCTGGCGGCATTGGCAGGTCAGAAAAGTTGTGCGAATTATGGCATACATATTTTATCTGGTCTTTTCTAAAAGAAACCCTTATGTGATACATTCCGCCAGGGTACTTTCTTACAAGAGTAGAAAGATCTAGCCCACGCGGAATATATTTATTCTGCATTGAATTGTCCCAGTTAAAGTTGATTTTCTTTTCCCAGATAGGTTCGCCAACTTTGTAGATGTTGTTAGTACTGTTCAGCTCATTATCTTGCAGGAATTGATTTATATTTCTTTCGTAAATCTGATAAACCTGAACAATTACACCCGAAAGGTTTTTAGTTTCGATTGGGAAAACTGCGCCTTGAGTGGTAGGAAGAATTACATTGCTGTTCATAAAACGAACAGAAGGGATGTCCCATTTATCGGAAAGCTCTACAGAATCTGCCTTGGCAAGATAAATGCCATCTGAGCTTTTTATGCCTTTTTCAAAAGCAACAGTTTTAATATTTGCCCAATCGGAATCGCTGAAAAGAGAAATTGTATTACCGTGAATTGAAGCAGAAAAATTAGACTTATTATTGCCTTCGGAATCTTTTACGCTTATAAAGGAGTTTATATCCTGAGAAGAATCGAGAAGTTTTGAAAAACTTACGAGGATAGTATTCTTTTTTTCTGTGTTTATATTGATTATGGAGAAGTCATTTTCGGAAGGAAGGATAATTGTCTTAGTTCCAGTTGAAAGTTTGTCTTGTTTTTTAGACATTCCCAGGCTTTTTCCAGACCATTTTAGGTCAAGCTTTTCATCTTTTTTGTTATTCTGGTCAATGTTTACAGAAAACTTCCATTTTTCAGGTGAATTGCTCTGTTCCCAAATGACTGGCTTTTTCTGAGAATTAAGATTTGCATTTATGACATCCTTTATTTCGCTTTCTGAAACAGGAATATCGGTTGTAACTGCGCCGGAGATTGTGTAACTGGAATCGTTGGACCCGCTTAAATTGAGGCGGATTTCGTCAAACTCTACAGAATAAGATGCATTATCTACATAGAAATTACGTTCAAAATCACCTGAATCGTCGTTGAATAGCTTTTTGAGGTTTGCTTTAAGAGTTAGTTTTGAATTAGCTTTGTAAGGCTGGTCCGGGGTAAAGGTTGCCTTGTTTTCTGAATATTCCCATACACCACGCATTTTTGGATAAAGTTCTACAGCCTGTCCAATCGGGCACTTTGGCTCTTCCATAAAGCTTATGGAAATTGGGGTAAGGCGTCCTACCGATTGTGGAGTAATAAACTCAATGTAGGAATCCATTGCGCTTATGATTTGTTTACTTTTTACAATTTTTGAACAGCTTGTAAAAGCCAATAAAGAACATAATAAAACCGATTTTATAATAAGTAGTTTTTTCATAAATCCTATTATGATGTATAAAAATGCTTAGGTCAAATCAAAACTGATGCTATTTATATTTGTTTAGAATCAATAATATTTCTTTAATTTTTTGTTATTCTGTGTTAAAATATATTCCGCATTAAAAAAATTAAGGATCATTTAAAATCATGTGGAAATATATTCTAAAACGTATTTTGCTTGCCTTGTTCACAGTCCTGCTTATTTGCATAATCACTTTTGCACTGATGAATGCCATTCCAGGCGGACCTTTTAACCGTGAAAAAGCCTTAAGTGAAACAACAATTGCTGCCTTAAATGCACGGTATAATCTTGATAAGCCGCTTCCAGTACAGTTCCTTCTGTATATGAAAAATCTTCTTAAAGGTGATTTTGGTGTAAGCTTAAAAAACGGCCGCGAAATTAAAGACATAATCAAAGAGTCCTTCCCAATTTCGTGCAGGCTCGGACTTTCTGCAGTTATAGTTGCAATAATTCTCGGAACAGTTTTTGGAAGCTTTGCAGCTCTTATGAGAAACAAGTGGCCTGACCGGGTTATTATTTTCTTTTCAACGCTGTTTACGGCCGTTCCAAGCTTTGTTCTTGCTACGCTTCTGCTGCTTATTTTCAGTATAAAGCTTGGATGGATACCTGTCTGGTCGGCAGATTCAACAAATTACCTTTTGCCTGTAATTTCTCTGGCAGCTTATCCTATGGCGTATACAACCCGTCTTGCAAAAACAAGCATGCTTGATGCGTTAAGCCAGGATTATATCCGTACCGCAAAAGCAAAGGGTGTTTCAAAATACAAAATCATTTTTAAGCATGCTCTCCGCAATTCACTTTTGCCAATCATAACATACGCTGGACCAGAGATTGCCTATATCATAACGGGGTCAATGGTTGTAGAAACTGTTTTTACAGTAGGCGGAATTGGTTCTAAGTTTGTAAGTGCCATAACAAACAGAGATTACACAATGATTATGGCTACCACAATCTTCCTTGCAACACTTATGGTTGCCGCAAACGTAATCTGCGACCTGCTTTATAAGGTTGTAGACCCACGAATTAAATACGAATAACAGGAAATAATTATGACAGCATTTGACGTAAATAAAACACCGAAAAAGTATGCCCTGAGCCTTCAGCTTGACCTGGAAAAGTTTGAAAAGGCAAGTGATGAAGAAAAAAAGCAGCAGGACGTTATGAGCGAAAGTACAACCTTCTTTAAGGACGGTATGAAAAAGCTCTTTAAGAATCCACTGGCTGTAGCAAGTATTATTGTTTTAGCTTTTATCATTATCACTATTGTAGCGGCTCCTCATATTGTGCCATACAGCTACGAAGAGATTCTTTCTGTAGAAGGCAAACGCGACAAGGGTGCAAAAAACCTTAAACCGTTTGAGTACAGCAAGGCAGAGCAGGCTTATATAGAGCAGGGTAACTTCCGTTTTCCACATATTTTTGGAACGGACGAACAGTGCCGCGATTATTTTATCCGTGTTATTTACGGAACAAGAGTTTCGCTCGTTGTAGGCTTTTTTGCCAGCCTTATTGTTCTTGTAATCGGAATCATTTATGGAAGTATTTCCGGGTATGCGGGTGGTAAGGTAGATTTGATAATGATGAGGATTGTAGACATTATCTATTCGCTGCCCGATATGCTTGTAATAATCCTGCTTTCGGTAGTGCTTTCAAATGTCCTGCAATTTAAGCCAGATTCTTTGCTTGCAGGCATGGGTTCTAATATGGTTTCGCTTTTTATTGTATTCGGACTTTTATACTGGGTTGGAATGGCTCGCCTTATCCGCGCACAGATTCTTTCGATAAAGGAAAATGAATATATTCTGGCAGCCCGTTCAATAGGTGCAAAGCCTGGACACATAATCAGAAAGCACATTATTCCAAACTGTCTTTCTGTAATCATCATTTCAACGGCACTTCAGATTCCGTCTGCAATTTTTACAGAAAGCTACCTTAGCTTTGTAGGACTTGGTGTTCAGGCTCCAATGCCTTCGCTTGGTTCTCTTGCCAATTCTGCACGCGGTGGACTTCAGAGCTATCCGTATAAGCTTGTTTTCCCGGCTCTTATGATTTGTCTGATTGTTTTGAGTCTTAATCTTCTTGGGGACGGATTAAGAGATGCGTTTGACCCTAAACTGAACAAATAGGCGGTGTAGTATGAGCGAAGTTTTATTAAGTGTACAGGATTTACATACAGCTTTTACTACCGATAAGGGCGAAGTTCAGGCTGTAAACGGAATTACGTTTAATTTAAATGCCGGCGAGATTCTTGGAATTGTAGGTGAGTCCGGCTCTGGAAAAAGTGTAACAGCTTATTCGATTATGCAGATTCTTGCAGATAACGGCTGCATTAAAAGCGGTCAGGTTTTATATAAGGGTAAAAATCTGATTGAGTTTACTCCGTCAGAAATGGAAAGCTTCAGAGGAAAATGCTGCTCAATAATTTTCCAGGATCCGATGACTAGTCTTAACCCGGTTTTTACAATCGGAAGTCAGCTGAAAGAAGCAATTAAGCTTCATACAGAAAAACGTGGCGAAGAGCTTAAAAAGCGTGCTATTGAAATGCTTGAGCTTGTTGGAATAAACGAACCTGAACGAAGGCTTAAACAATATCCTTTTGAGCTTTCGGGCGGTATGAGACAACGTGTGATGATTGCGATGGCACTTGCCTGTGAACCGGACATTCTTATTGCCGATGAGCCGACAACTGCTCTTGACGTAACAATTCAGGCGCAGATTCTTGAAGAAATCCAGAAGCTTCAGAAAAAAATGGGCATGGCTGTAATTCTTGTTACTCACGATCTTGGTGTAATTGCAAATCTCTGTGATGACATTATTGTAATGTACGGCGGAAGAGTTTGCGAACGCGGTACTTCTGACGAAATCTTTTATAACTCAAAGCACGAATATACAAAGGGTCTTTTGAACTCAATTCCAAATGCGAATAATATGAACAAAAAGCTGGAGCCTATTTCTGGAACTCCAATCAATCTTTTGAATCTTCCAAAAGGCTGCTCGTTCTGTACGCGCTGTAAAAATGCAATGAAAATCTGTCTTACAGAACAGCCGGAAGAGCTCTGGATAAACGAAAATCATACTGCCTCCTGCTGGATGAACGTAAAGGAAGCACTTGCGGAGGTACAGAAATGAGCGATATACAGACAACTACGAATACAATCCTGGAAGTTCAGAATCTTAAAAAATATTTCCCTGTTCGTTCAGGCTTTAAGAATCTTACATTAAAGGCTGTGGACGGAGTTTCTTTTTCAATAAATAAAGGCGAAACTTTGGGACTGGTAGGTGAGTCTGGCTGCGGTAAAACTACAGTTGGAAGAACACTTATGCATCTTTACAAGCCGACAGACGGTAAGGTTATTTTTGAAGGACAAGAAGTTACAGATAAGAACATAAACGAAATGCGCAAAAAAATGCAGATGGTTTTCCAGGATCCGTATTCTTCACTTAATCCTCGAATGACAGTAGAAGATATTATAGGCGAACCACTCGATGTTCATCATCTTTACAGCACAAAAAGCGAGAGGCGTGAAAAAATCCTTAACCTTATGGAACTTGTAGGACTTAATTCTGAGCACGCCACAAGATATGCCCATGAGTTTTCCGGCGGACAGCGCCAGAGAATTGGTATTGCAAGAGCTTTGTCTGTAAATCCTGACTTTATTGTCTGCGATGAACCTGTTTCAGCACTTGATGTTTCAATTCAGGCTCAGATTATAAATATGTTTGAAGAGCTTCAGGAAAAGCTTGGAATTGCTTATCTTTTTATTGCACACGATCTGCTTGTTGTTCAGCATATTTCAAACCGAATTGCGGTAATGTATCTTGGAAAAATTGTTGAGGTTGCACAGGCTGATGAGCTTTGCGAAAACCCGATTCATCCGTATTCAATAAGTCTGCTTTCTGCAGTTCCAATTCCAGATCCGAAGATTGAGCGAAGCAGAAAGAGGATTGTGCTTGAAGGAGATGTTCCAAGTCCGCTTTCTATGCCGGAGGGATGTCCATTCAGGACAAGGTGCAAATACGCTACCGAAAAATGTAAGAACGAAATGCCGGAGCTTACAGACAGAGGTAACGGACATTTTGCTGCCTGTCATAATAAATAACATGGAAATAAGATAAAGGCAGTTTTTTTCTGTTTTTATTTTACTAAGTTTGCGTAGCGAACTTTATATTTATAAAAATGATTTTTTTAGGAGAATATTTATGAAAAAATCACTTTTTGTGCTTGGATTGGCACTTTTATGTCTTTTGTTGCCTGGCTGTAACAAAAAGGCTACAAATCAGTCTTCTGCAAATCAGAAAACAGAAGCAACCTTGTCTGCAGGTGTTCCAGATGCTTCTAAGCTTGTAAGCAAGGCTTTTATTGACCCTGTAAAAGGATGGTCAAAGTACGACAATCTTATTAAGGAAATCAAATCAGAAACAAATTATGCTGAACGAACAAAGAAAATGCACGAAGCAGAAGATATCCTTATGTCAAATTACTGCGTAATTCCTTTGTATTACTACAATGATGTTTACATGCAGAAATCTTACGTAAGCGGAATCTATTCAAATGCTTTTGCAACAAAGTTCTTTATGTATGCAAAAATGAGCAATGGTGCAAAGACTCTTAGAATCAATCTTGCTTCTGAGCCAGATTATCTTGATCCAGCTTTGAACTCATCTGTAGACGGTGCTTGTCTTGCTGCAAATACCTTCTCTGGACTTTATACATACAATGATAAGGGTGTTACAGTTCCAGCTTGTGCAGAAGGCTATACAGTTTCTGATGATGGTTTGACTTATACAGTTACTTTGAAAAAAGGTCTTAAATGGTCTGACGGATCTGCTCTTACAGCTGCAGATTTTGAATATTCCTGGAAGCGTGCAGTTGCTCCAGATACAGCTGCTGACTATGAATATATGTTCTCTGGCTTTGACGGCTATGATGATGGAAACATTAATGTAAAGGCTGTAAACGCAACAACACTTAAGTTTGTTCTTTCTGCTCCTTGTGCTTACATTGAAGATTTAATGGCATTCCCAACCTTCTATCCAGTTTGCAAGAAATACGTAGAAGCTCATTCTACAAAGGATGCTCCTGGCGCATGGTGTACAGATGCCGGCTTTGTAAGTAACGGTGCTTATGTTTGTACAGGCTGGAAGCATGATGTTTCTATGACTTACGAAAAGAATCCTTACTGGTACGATGCTGCAAACGTTACAGTTGAAAAGCTTGAGTTTATGCTTTCAGCAGATGATACAGCAATCTTTGCTGCTTACAATGCTGGAAACCTTGACTTTGCTGACTCTCTTCCAACAGACGAAATTGAAAAGCTTCTTGAAACTAAGAACTCTGAGTTCTATATCGTTGATGAGCTTGGAACTTATTACGTAGCTTTCAACGCAAAGAGCAAGCTTTTTGACGGTAAAACACCAGAACAGGCTGCTTGTATGCGCCAGGCATTCTCTCTGCTTATCGACCGTGAATACATTGTAGAAAATATTGGACAGACAGGACAGGTTGCTGCAAATGCCTTTATTCCTCTTGGAATGGCTGACGGTAACGGCGGAGTATTTAAGTCTGATGCTGTAAATCAGGGTTACTTTGATACAAGCGCAATCAATAAGAATCAGGAGCAGACAATTGCTAAGGCAAGAGAAATGCTTATGGCTGCCGGCTTTAAGTTCGGTTCAGACGGAAAGCTTTCTTCTGAAACTCCAATTGTTATTGAATATCTTACAAATGAAAACTCAGGACACATTGCAGTTGCTGAATCAATGCAGCAGGATTTCTCTGCAGTTGGCATTAAGATGACAATTCAGGTTCAGGACTGGAACGTTTTCCTTGAGGAAAGAAAGAACGGTAACTTTGACATTGCCCGCGAAGGCTGGATTGCTGACTTTAATGACCCAATCAACATGCTTGAAATGTGGACAACAACCTCTGGTAATAACGACTGTCAGTTTGGCCGCTGATGAAAGCTGTCCACTTAATTTAAGTGCAGCCTTCAACTGCTTTCATCTCCAGTTTTGCATAGCAAAACTGGGGGTACTGTGTGACAGGTCAACTTAATTGCCAGTTGCAATGTAGCCCTTTATTGCGGTGTAAGCCGCTGTTGAAGGGCTCATTAAATGGATTTGTCCACCTTTTCCCATACGGCCATTAAAGTTTCTGTTTGTGGTGGAAGCGCAGACTTCGCCGGCAGCTAAAACACCGTTACTCATACCAAGACAAGCCCCGCAGGTTGGGTTAGTAACACAAAAGCCTGCATCTAAGAAAATATCTATTATTCCTTCCTTTAAAGCTTCTTTATAAATACTTGTCGTAGCAGGGGAAACAATTCCTCTAACGCCTTCAGCAATATGTTTTCCTTTTAAGATTTCAGCTGCAATTCGTAAATCAGAAAGTCGTCCGTTTGTGCAGGAACCAATGTATACTTGGTCAACTTTTACGTCGCTCATTTCTACAGCAGGCTTTACTAAATCCGGTTTATTTCCGTAAGTACAGAGCGGGGTAAGTTCAGATAAGTTGTAAGTGTGTATAGATTTATATACTGCATCATTATCAGACCAGAGAGATTTCCAGTTTTCTACGGCAGATTGAATTGATTCATAGCGAACTTCCGTGGAATCTGCAGAAATTGAATCTTTATCATCATCCTTTTTAATAAAGTTCCACAAATATTCCGCTGTTTTTATGTCAGGATAGCAGATTCCGCTCGTTGCACCGGCTTCTACCGCCATGTTGCACAGCGTCATCCGTTCTTCCATATCAAAAGCTTCCACAACAGGACCTGTAAACTCTAAAACACAGTCTGTAGCACCGTTTGTTCCCAACTTGCTGATTATGAAAAGGATAACATCCTTAGCGTAAACTCCTTTTGGCAGTGTTCCGGTAAGCTCAATCTTAATAGTTTCCGGCATTTTCATAGCACAAACGCCTTTCAGAATGCCAACTTCAAGGTCTGTTGTACCAACACCAGCAGCAAAAGCGCCGAAGGCACCGTGAGTACAAGTGTGGGAATCGCCCATAATGATTGTCTGCCCCGGACGAACAAAGCCTTTTTCCGGGAAAAGGGCATGGCAAACACCATTGCTGCCAATATCATAAAAGTCTTTAATGCAGTTTCTTTTAGCCCAATCGCGCATTATTTTGCCCTGAAGGGCTGTTTTAGAATCTTTTGCGGGAGTTACATGGTCAATTACAGCTTTTATTTTGGAAGAATCAAACACAGAATCAAGTCCACGGGCCTGTAAATCATTTATTGCAATCGGTGTTGTAATTTCGTGGCAGAAAACCTTATCAAGCCGAATAACATAAGTTCCAACAAAGGGTTCATCAATTATATGCGATTCAAAAATCTTCTGTGCAATCGTCTTTCCCATAAAAGCTCCCGTAATTCCCTAATAATCTATAAAAAATATTTTAATAGCAGAATAATTGGTATGCAAGTTTTTTATTTTGTATAGTTTTTTACAGTATTTAACTTTAATTTTCCTAGTTAAAAATACTTAAAAATGTGATATTATTGATTGTCGCATCAAGTGCGAAAATGACAATTAGTAATTACAAAACTTAGGATGGTAGCTATGTTTTTAGAAGGAAAAAACGTTTTGGTTTTCAAAAAAGGAAACGAAACTCTTATGATTGAACCGTGGGGCAAGGATTCCCTGCGAGTACGTTCAACTCTTGACCCAGCATTTATAGACAGAGACTGGGCACTTACCGAAAAAATAAATCACGGTACTGCAAAAGTAACTATTACAGAACAAGGCGGACAAATATCAAACGGCCGGATTACAGCAAAGCTGAACAATAACGGTGTACTGTCATTTTATAAAGATGATAAAGAGATTATTCACGAATATTTCCGCTCATATGATCCGTCTGCAACAAAACGCTCCTGCTGTACAAAGATTGTTGCCCGTGAGTACCGCGGCATAATCGGCGGTGACTACAAGCTTACCATTCGTTTTGAGCCTAATGACGAAGAAAAAATCTACGGTATGGGACAGTATCAGATTCCTTATCTTAATCTTAAGGGCTGCTTCCTTGAGCTTGCACAGAGAAACTCACAGATTTCAATTCCGTTTGCAGTTTCTTCTCTTGGCTATGGTTTTTTGTGGAACAATCCTGCTGTTGGTCACGTAAACTTTGCAAAAAACATCACAGAATGGGTTGCAGAGAGTACAAAAGAAATGGATTACTGGATTACAGTAGGTGATACTCCTGCAAAAATAGTTGAAAACTATACAGCTGCAGTTGGACGTGCTCCAGTTATGCCGGACAATTATCTTGGCTTCTGGCAGTGTAAGCTCCGTTACCGCACTCAGGAAGAGGTTCTTACTGTTGCCCGCAAATACAAGGAGCTTGGAATCCATCTGGATGTTATAGTAATCGACTTTTTCCACTGGCCTCGTCAGGGAGACTGGTGCTTTGACCCAGAATACTGGCCTGATCCTAAGGCAATGTGCGACGAGCTCCACGCAATGGGAACAAAGGTTATGGTTTCTGTCTGGCCAAGTGTTGATAAAAAGAGCTCTCACTTCTACGAAATGCAGGATAAGGGCTTCCTTGTTCGCACAGAACACGGTACAAATCAGACTTATGATTTTATGGGCGACTGTCTTACAATCGATGTTACAAATCCTGAAGCACGCGAATACCTGTGGAATATCTGTAAGAAAAATTACGGAGATTATGGAATTGATATGTTCTGGCTTGATAATGCTGAGCCTGATTACAATGTTTATGATTATTCAAACTACAGATATCAGCTGGGAACTGCGCTTTCCTGCAGCAATATCTATCCGCTTATGTACAGCAAGGCTTTCTATGACGGTATGAAGGCTGATGGACGAAAAGATTTTATAAATCTTGAACGATGTGCCTGGGTTGGTAGCCAGAAGTACAGTCAGGTGCTCTGGAATGGTGATGTTCAGTCAACCTGGGAATGTCTCAGCGATTCTGTTTCAGAAGGCTTGAGTATGGGACTTGCCGGTATTCCTTGGTGGACAACCGATATCGGCGGTTTTATGTTTGGAAATCCTAAGGATCCAGCCTTTGTTGAACTGCTTTTGCGCTGGTTTGAGTTTGCTGTATTTACTCCAGTGCTCAGACTTCACGGTGACCGCGATCCTCACGATATTCCGCCACTGGATAAAGATCCACAGCGCGGTTATGGCGGCGGTTACCTTTACACAGGTCAGCCAAACGAAATCTGGTCTTATGGCGAAGAAGCTCAGAAGATTATGACAGCTCAGATTAAGCTCCGCGAAGCCTTCAAGCCTTATATTTCTAAGCTGATGAAGGAAGCAAGCGAAAATGGTAGTCCTGTAATGAGAACTATGTTCTACGAGTTCCCTGAAGATGAAATCTGCTGGGAACTAAAGGACCAGTATATGTTTGGTCACGACTATCTTGTTGCTCCTGTATTAAAAGCTGGTGCTAAAGAGCGCCTTGTTTATCTGCCAAAGGGAAGCTGGGAAAACTTTAAAACAAAAGAAATGGTAGAAGGCGGAAAATACGTTACAGTTGCCGCTCCAATAGATTCTATCCCGGTTTTTGTAAGGAAGTAGTTTATGGCAAAAGAATATATCAAGGGTGCAAACCCATATATGCCGCTTTGGGAGCATGTTCCTGACGGTGAGCCTCGTGTATTTGAATACAATGGCGAAAAGCGAGTTTATGTTTACGGTTCTCACGATACCTTAAAAACTGAATATTGCGGTACAGATCAGGTTGTGTGGAGTGCTCCAGTTGATGATTTAACAAACTGGACTTATCACGGTGTTTGCTATGAAGCAGCAGATAAGAGCGTGCTTTTTGCTCCGGATGTTGTTCAGAAGGGCGATACCTTTTATATGTATGCGGCAGAGGCTCGCGGTTCAAGAGTTGTAGTTGCTTCAAGTAAAAATCCGGCTGGTCCGTTTACAAATCCTAAGCTTACTGAGCTTGGCTTTGATCCTGGTGTTCTTGTTGATGATGATGGCCGTGTTTATGCGTTCTGGGGCTTTTGTCACAGCTGTTGTGCCGAACTTAATGATGATATGGCCACAATCAAAAAGGGAACTTTCCACGATCATCCTATTGGCCACTGCGATGCACCTTGGGCAGACAAAAACGATGGTCACGAGGATTTGAAGGACTGCTTTTTTGAAGCGTCATCTCCAAGAAAAATCAACGGCAAATATATTTACGTTTATTCAAAACGCTGCAACAGTCATGTGCCTGAGCTTGGTGTTTACGAAGACTGCAACGGCTTTTTATCGTACAAACAGAGTGATAAGCCGCTCGAAGGTTATACTGATGGCGGCGACATAAGCTTTAACGGCGGTGAAATTATAAAGGGCAGTGATGGAAATGGAATTATGACCTACCAGTGGGGCAACAACCACGGAAGCCTTATGGAAATAAACGGCAAGTGGTATATTTTCTATCACCGTCAGACTGGAACAAACGAGTTTTCTCGCCAGGCAATGCTTGAGCCGGTTGATGTAGCTATTGATAAAAATGGCCGCGTATTTATTGGCAAAATCACTTATAAGGATGGTGAACCTGTTGCTTCTTGTCCTGTAGAAATGACTTCGCAGGGAGCCCATATAAACGGTCTTGATGCTTACAAGATGATTTCTGCCGGTTATGCGTGTCATATTTACGGTGGTAAAGAAAGGGCATTTATTAAGGCAGTTTACGATAAGCGTGATGATGTCAGCGCACCTGTAGCTAATGTTACAACTGGTCTTACTGTCGGTTTCCGCTATCTGCAGTTTGGCAACAATTCTCCAAAATCAGTAACAGTTTTCCTGAATAATGTTTCAAGTGATTTTGAATTGAAAGTAAGAGTTGATGATTACAAAGGTAAGGTGATTGCAGAAGGTTGTGTAAAAGCAGGACAGACTGAAATATCAATTCCGCTGTGTGACGGTGTTATTGGAAAGCACGCGGTATACTTTGAGTTCCGCTCTGATTCAGACAAAGCTCTTTGCGAGTTTGATAGATTTGCGTTTGATTAGAGATTCTCCGGTCAAGCCGGAGAATGACATGGTGTCAATTTATGAATGACAATTAAGTGTTAATTTATGAATGACAATTAAGTGTTAATTTATGAATGACGTTTTGTGTCATTGTCGGGCTTGACTCGACAATCTATTTATTTACTACGTTAATTGGATTTCCTTCAAGCCAGGACTTCAGGTTGTTGTATGCAATTCCTTGCAGTCTTTTTCTTGTTTCATAAGGTGCCCAGGCAATATGCGGAGTGATAATACAGTTTTTAGCACCACGCAGAGGGCAATTATCGCTCATCGGTTCTTCAAGAAGAACATCAGCCGCAAACCCGGCAATCTGTTCGTTATTAAGTGCGTCTGCCAAATCCTTTTCAACAACAAAACCACCGCGGGCTGTATTTATAAGATAAGCTGTTTTCTTCATCAGCTTTAAGGAATCTTTGTTGATGATGTTCGCAGTCTGTTCTGTAAGAGGGGCATGCAGGGAAACAAAATCAGAACGAGACATAAGTTCTTCAAAAGTCACTTTTTCCGGCATTCCTTCTTTTGGAGTTCTGGTACAGCAGATAACGTTCATGCCAAATACTTTTGCAATCTCCGCAACCTTTTTTCCAATGTTTCCATAGCCGAAAATACCAAGAGTTTTACCGGTAAGTTCCATCAGCGAAGAGTTCCAGAAACAAAAATCACGGCACTTTATCCAGTCGCCATTTTGTACCGATTCATTATGAATTGAAACTTGATTGGTAAAGTTCAAGATAAATGCAAAAACATGCTGAGCAACAGAATCTGTAGAATAGGCAGGAATGTTAGTAACGATTATGTTGTGTCTTTTGGCAGCTTCAATATCAACTACATTATAACCGGTTGCAAGAACACCAACATATTTAAGATTAGGACAAAGATTAAAAATCTCTTCGGTGAGTTTAATTTTGTTTAGAAAAACTGCATCAGAATTACCGATTCGTTCGGCAACAAGGTCAGCAGGAGTCCTTTCGTAAACAGTAATATCTGCAAGTTCTTTAAAAGCATCCCATGGTAAATCACCAGGATTCACTGCATGACCATCTAAAATTGTAAGCTTCATATAATGAAAAATCTGTGTAAAAGCTGGAATTAGCCTAATACATCAACACCGCAGGATGAGATTGCAGCATTTATCGCAGCTTCCTGACTTTCATCACCATAATCAACAAGAACCTGAGATTTGTCACAATTTGCTGTAACGCCTGTTACGCCGGCAACTCCCTTTACTGCAGCTTCAACCTTAGAAGCTGTATCGGTATCGAACATTCCGACAACATATATCTTTTTCTGCATTATAGCACTCCTATAGTAACTTTTTTTATTAAGAATAATTATAAACTAGAATAAAGGTAATTTCAAGGAATACAAAGTATAAACTTTATCTTTTCTGTTCATTTTGGTATAATTAATAAGTTATAAAAAAAGGGGAGTAAAATGAAAAAAATAATTTCTAAAACTTTTATCGCAATAATTTTTTCTACAGTTATATTCCAAAAGCCGCTGTTGGCTCAGGTAAAAACTAATTTTACAAAAGAGGTAAGACCTTCAGATTCTAATCCTACAGGCCTTGTTTCTCCTGATTATTCTTCGGATCACAATAAAGTTGATGTTAAGGTTCCAAAAAGGGCTCGTGGAGTTGAACGCTATGACAAACTAAATATTTGGGGAGAAGTAATTCCAGATTCTTTTCTTTTTCACAGAAATACATTAAATCAACGTCAGAAAGCAGTTTACGATGTTTGCTATAAAGCCTTAATGAAAAATGAGCAAAATCCTGTTTTACCTGTAGAGGTTACTTTAGATGAGTTACGTGAAGCTTTATTTGCCGTGCGACATGATAATCCTGAGATTTTCTGGTGGAGTGGTGAATTTTCATATTGGGATAATTCCGATGGTACTCCAACAAGCGTTAGTTTTGTGTTCTGTCTAGATAGCTCTGAGTTTGAAAAAAATTATGAAAAATTCTGGAAAGCGACTTCGCCAGTTCTTTTTTATGCATCAACCTTGCCGGATGAAATGAGCAAAATCAAATATATTCACGATTATATCTGTCTTTCTACAGAATATGATTATGAAGCTCTTAATACCGGAAATTATGGCGGAAAATATCAGACTGCTTATAGTTGTGCTGTTGACTATAAGACTGTTTGCGCCGGTTATGCAGCTCTTTTTCAGTATTATATGCAGAATCTTGGAATCCCTTGTGCAAAGATTTCCAGCGATACTCATGCTTGGAATTTATTAAAGGTAAATGGTCAATGCTATCAAATGGATGTTACCTGGGATGATGCTAAAAAAATTCCACCTTTTTTTAATTTGACACATGAAGAAATGGGAAAAATAGACAGCCATACGCCTGATGCCGCAGCACAAAAAGTTATAAAAGCTAATCCAAGCAAAGGCAATAAAATGTCTTATCTTGAGTATTTTGGAGCTCTTGTTGAAGGCAGTCCTTACACTTATGAAGAGCTTAATTATTATGATTATGAAAAAAACACTTCTACGCAGGATACTGTAAAAATCTATAAAACTGAACCGGAAATTTATAAAACTATAAAAACTCCTGATGAATTAAAAAGTGCGATTAAAAAATTAAATTATTCTGATGGTACAGTTTTCTCATTCTATATCCCAACAGAAGAAGCGTTTAATGAAATTCTCGAACAAATTAGAAATGGAGATATTTGTAATTGGCAAAAAAGTCACTATGCTAATATAGGAAACGGTTTCATTTATGATTTGACACTTGCTGGATCAAACACAGTATCAGAAGATTCAACAGATGACGATACTTCAAATACTAACAATACTAATAATACTAATAATACTGATACTAACAATGATCAAAACAATAACGAGGATACAACATCTTCTGTTTATTCAGTATATTCGGTTTATGTTACTTTGGGTGGTGGTACTGCAGAGAAAGCAAAAAAAGTTGCTGAATCAGTCGCAAATGTTGTTTCGGTTACTGTGAATAATCTGGAAAAAGGACGATTTGAGCTTGTTGTTTCTGTAAAGGGTGATTCCGAACTTCAACCGGTACTTGCAAAGAAGCTTATTCAGAGCGGTTTTGATTTGTATGAATTGTCAATTACTCAAAAAAAGGATGATATATCTGCAAATAATAATTCCACAAAGAATAATGATACTTCCAAAAATACAAATTCTCAGACTTCTAAGAATACAGAAAAAAAATCGTCTCCAAAAATTGGCGATAAAGGACCTGGCGGTGGAATTATATTCTATATTGAAGGAAGAACAGCCTATGAATGCAGTGAGATTATAGGTGAAGGAGACTGGGAAGAGGCCAAAGTTTTGTGCAAACAATATAGTGGCGGTGGAAAATCAGACTGGTATTTGCCAACACTTGAACAGTTGAATCAAATATATCAGAATCTACGAAAAACAAAAAAAATAAGCAATAATGAATGCTATTGGTCATCAACACCAGACAAAGATAAAACTCTCGCAATGATTCAAGATTTTTCCGACGGCGAACAGTGGACCAACTTCAAGTGGATTACAAATCCTGTCCGCGCTGTCCGTGCTTTTGAGTATTAAGTCTAATGTAGAGTGACAGATTGCCGTGTCTAGCACGGCAATGACACTGTCTGTATTATTCCTTAATCTTCTCCATAACCCGTTTTTCATTGTAGAACATCATTATAAATCCACCAATCAAACAGCAAACAGACGCAACTAATGCAACAATTCTATAGCCAAGAGGACTTCCGCCTGCGTGCTGTTCTACTTCGTTTGCGGCAGCAACAACTTTTGAGGCACCGATTGTTGCAAGAGAAGTAAACAAAAGCATTGCAAGTGACTGTCCCATCTTCATTGCAAAGGTTCGGGCAGCATAGAACATACCGCTTCTGGATTCACCTGTATCTGCTTCATCGGAAAGTGCAATGTCAGCAATAATTGTCTGTGGAATAATACCAAAGATTGCCTGTGGGAAAGAACCGAGTACAACAATAATTACAGCCTGAACATAAATAGGGATAAAGCTGAGTTTTTCGCCGGAAAGTGCGGTAAATCCAAAGGTGAGAACGAATCCAATAAAGGCGGCAATCAAAAGTTTTTTCTTTCCCCATTTTGCTGCCATTTTTGTTACAAAAGGATAGAAAGCGAGAGAAAGGAAGGTGAGTCCGCCAAACATATAAGTTGTCCAGGCTTCCGGTAGCTGAAGAAGACTTGTTACAAAGAAAGGAAGTCCGGTCTGGAACATTGCAAGTCCAAAGAAGTATATGATGTCCTGTCCTAAGAATACTCTAAAATCCTTGTTCTTGAAGGTTTTTCCGAGTGAGCTGAACATATTTGAGTTTGTCGGCTGTGCTTCATAGTAATCTTTTTCATTTAAGCCGAAGGCTGGAACAAGCATACAGATTGTTGCAATTACAGAAAGGATTGCAAAGGTAATGCGCATAGCTGGAACTCTTGCCATACCGCCACTTATCATAGATCCCCAGATAATTGGTGCAGTGTAGCCCAAACAGGTACCAACAATAAAGGTAAGAGAAATGCACATTGAAAGCTTGAGTTTTTCTTCCTGATTATGTGGAAGCTCTGCAAGAAGAGAGGTGTAAGGCGTACAGTAACAGGTAATAAGGAAGTAGTAAGCAAGAACTGTAACAAAAAGCCATACTGTGTTTATTGCACTTACATGCTGAACTGGTGCGCAGAATACAAGTATAAATACGAGTCCAAGAGGAATTGCAGACCATCTCATAAATGGGATTCTTCGTCCAAGTCTGTGATTTAAGCTGTCTGACCAGTTTCCAACAAGAGGATCTGTTACGGCATCAAAAACTCGTCCAATGGCTGTAACAAGACCGATTAAAGTGAGTATACCTAAAACTACACGGCCTTGCGGGATAAGAGAAATCATTCCGTCATTTATTGCTTCTGTACTTGGCTGGTAAAAATATACAAGCCAGGAACCAATAAGTCCGCTGATGATTGACCAGCCCAACTGTCCGATAGCGTAGCACCACATCTTTCCTTTTGTTAAACTTTTCATACGTCAAACTCCTATTTTATTACTCTAAGTGCATCAAGAAGTAATGCACTCAATAATTCCAGTTCCTGCTTGCCGCTTACAAGCTCATCCATCAAAAGCATATCTCCGCTTAAGCTAAGCTTCTGTGCAGAGGAAAAAAGAGCATGCATTAGTGTAAAATATAATACATCCTGAGATTCTTTATATTTTGAATTGATGGATTTATCTTCAATTCCCTTGGAAATCGAAGCGGCAATAACGTTTTTAGTAGATTCGATTGTCTTTTCATAATCCATCAGACGTTCTTTTTCCATTTTAATACGAACTGCATACGAATCAAAAAAGTAGATATAGCGCAAAAACTTAACCTGATTTTCGTAAAGCTTAATAAACATTGAAAAAATAATCGAAAGCTGATTTATTCCGTTTGCATTGTTAAAGGTGTCTGTCAAAAGCTCTGGTAGAATTAAAGATTTCTGTCTTTCCCAAGCCCAGATTGAAGTTTGAACTGCAATTTCCTCTTTAGTTTCAAAATATCGGTAAAGCGAGGCAACTCCAATTTCTGCTTTGGCAGCAATATCGGTCATTGTAACATTGTCTATGCCTTTTTCTGCAAAAAGTTCAAAGGCACTCTCCAGAATCCTCGAGATTCTGCTGTTTTTAAGGTTGTCTTTTTCTTCCTGGTATTTTTCTTTTGGTGTCATAATAAATGTCTCCTTGATTGTTGTTCTGTCATTATCTGACTTGTTCTGATAATCTCACTACCTTGTATGCGCCGTCGTAAATCTCCAGCTCTTTATTTTTTATAATGTTATGACACATTTTTTCAATTTCTTTTGGATTTTCAATGAGCTGCTTAATCATTTCGCTTGCAAAGGCAACAGTTTCACATTCCTGTGTACCGTCGCCAATCTCTGCGGAATGAATTGCACCCCACATTTCGTGACCGCCAACGCGTCTTATAAAAAGCTTTGGAACCGGATAGAAGGCTAGCTCGCTAGGCTTTGTTACAAGAACATCACAGGCACGCATAAGAAGATTTGTGATGTAAACAGCGGCAAAAATATCCTTGTTGCAGAAAGCGTGAATGCCTGATCCTTCATCCTCAGAAAGATTAGAAGCTGCTTTTTCTGCAAAGAGTTTTTCTTCATTCCAGTCGTTGAAATGAGTTTTAGCTTCTGAAAGCTCAGGAATATCTGCCTTAAGCTTATGCCACACGTTTTCATAATCTCCGCAGTTTATATAAAGACAGGCTTTGTTGCTTTTGATGTATGGCAAAAGAGTTCTAATTATTGCTGCAAAGAAATCTCCCTGGGCACCGGCTCCACCGATTGTGAGCAGAAAACGGATTGGCTTACTGGTTTTACAACGGTCAATACGGTTTTTACAGTCGACTTCAAGGTTTGCAACAAGTTCATCGTCAATGTAATGACCGGTATATGCAATATCCTTGTCGGTCATAGGATTTAAGATTTTGTTTTTCTCAAAGCCATGAAGAGTTTTGTAGCCCCAGTAGGTGTTGTAAGTCTGAACTGTGTGAAGGGCTCCTTCCGAAAGATGAAGTGCCATAGGCCAGTTGTCCGGAATTGCGTTAATTACGTTTTTCATACCTGCATGGATTGCTGCCTGACTTGGCCATACGTGTGTTGCAATTAAAGGAATATCCTTTGGAATATTTTTGAAAACGGCTGTCATAAGTTCTGCATTTTTCTGGTCGCCGACATTATAGCTAAGCTTCTTAAAACCTTCATAATTAAGCGGCTCCCATACAAGCTTATTGAACAAAGAAAACTTCTGTGAAAGTCTTGAACCTGTAGAATAAAGCTTGTTCTGGTAAGCAATTATTTTTGTACAGGTAGTCTCAGGCATTGAGTTTAAGTCCAGCCAGAGGGGGGTAAAACCAAGCTTGTGTGCTGCACTTGCCATTGCCATAGAGATTCTGTAATGACCAAAGCCCATGCGGATATTTCCGATTATAATTGGCTTTGATGGAAGCTCAGAAAGCTGCTTTTCAAAATCAGTTGGTTCAGAAGAAAGGGTAATTACCTTTACGCCAAGCGGATTTGTGATTACATCATTATCAACAAGCTTAAGATAGTAGTTTTTGTTTCTGTCGTCGCCGTATTTTTTCAGGAATTTTTTCTGCTGGCGAATAGCCTTTTTTTCTACACTCGGGCTTATTTCATTTCCAAAAATTGTCATCATCTTCCTAAATCCTTAATTACACATTTGTGTGTTTTTCCTAGATCGATATAACCCTCAAACCGACCGCTTCTTGTAAACAATCTGTAAAAATCGTCTCCCTTTGGTAAAATGCCGAACTCTTCGCTGCTGTATTGTTGAATCATTGCATTGATTTCTTTTGAAAGAGTAATTTCTTCAGGTGAAGTACAGTCAGCAGGATCATCTGAATACATGATCTGATTTCCAAAAAGAATTGCGGCAAGGGCAATCAGGCGCTTTTCATCATCAGTAAGCGAACAATTATTTTTGCGGATAAAGATAACGTCCGGGTCGTTTACAAAAATAATTTTATTCCACATTGCACGACCAAGAGTATCTTTTACATTAAGGTAAGCTTCGTTTCTGCCGTTCCAGTTGAGGAAGCGGAGAAGCTTGTTCTTCCAGTGCTCGTAGGTATCGCAGCCTGTTCTTGAAAGTGGCAGCTCGTTGAAGCTCATTTCAAAAGGTGTACCGCAGCCAAGATAAGCTACAGATTTGCCTGTGGAGGTTTGTTTGCGACAGGTAATAAGCTTGAGTGCGTTTGCAAAGCTTTCGTAAGCAGATTTGCCGTCAAAGTGAGCTCCAACGTGCATTCCGGCATATAGGAAATCAAGCTTGATATAGCGGAAACCCCATTCGTTTATGATTGTGTATAAAAGCTTATCAAGATATTCGAGAACGTCCTGGCGGCTAAGATCGAGGCAATAGAAGGTACCGTCTGCACCCCAGCGAGGATTAAAGCCGGCTTTTACAAGGTAACCGTTTTTATCGCGTAAGAGCCATTCGGGGTGCTCTGTTGCGCTTTTGCTGCGGAGGTCAACAATAAAAGGCGCAATCCAGAGCCCCGGAATGAATCCTGCTTCTTCAATTTTCTCTGTGATTGATTTAAGCCCGTTTGGAAAAAGCTTTTCATCAATCTCCCAGGTTCCAAGCTGTTTTTCCCAGCCGTCATCAATCTGAAAAATTACATTGTTCTGGTTTGTCGTATAGTTTTCACAAAGACTGATAAGATTTTCTGTCTGCTTTATGGCTTCAAGATCACGGAGAATAAGGCCTTCGTTTATTTTCTGATAGTGATTGTACCAGCTTTCCCAGCCGTAAATGCGTTTTCCCAAGAAGTGCAGCTGATTAAAACGAGGTGCAAAAAACGGATCAGAAGGAGTGGTTGCCTCTGAGCTTCCAAAAAGCTCTTTAAGCTTATCTTTAACTTCAAAATAAGAGGTAGCTGTAAAGATTTCAATTTTTGCCTGAAGTTCGTTTTTGTTCCAGCTTTTACCAGTATCGCACAGTTCAATAGAAACAGTATTGTATTTTCTATTGATGATGAATTGAACTGGAGGAAGAGGTGTTACTTCTTTTGCCGGTTTTATTTCCTTATTGATATTGCCGCAAGATACAAAAACAAGATAAGTATTGTTCCAGCGCAAGTAAGTAAAAAACTGTCCAAGAACAAAGTTTTTTGAAGGACGGGCTTTAGTTCCCGGAAACTCAATGTAAGTATTCCACTGCTTGAGCACATGACAGTGCAGGGAAGGCTGCTTTTTTCCAGGTTCAAGCTCAAAGCCAGGATTCCACGATTGCCAGCCGCCAATATTTATCCAGGCATTCTTTGCAGTATTTTCTTCAGACTGAATAAACTCAGAAATGTTCAGCGTATCGATTATGCTGTTCTGAACCGCTGTAAAGGTTTCTTCTGAATAATAAGTTTTCATTAAACACATCCTTTGTATTTGGTGTGGCAGAAAAATTATGACTGATAGGTGATATTTTATAGTGATAGTATAACTATCACTATAATAATGATAGCATGGATTTTGGGGATGTCAAGAAAAAAAATAAAAAAATTATTTAGAAACTTTTCCCAGTTGTCCGCAGGCACCACCTATTTTACGACCGCGGCGGGTGCGGAGAGTAACGTTTAAGCCTGCATTTTCAAGCATCTGTACAAAGCTTTTTGTTTCGTCGGAAGAAGGTTCTTCAAAAGGAAGGTTTTTTACAGGATTCCACGGGATAAGGTTTATGTTTACATCAAGGTCTTTTGCAAAATCTATAAGATTTTTAGCACTTGTTTTGTCGGTGTTTTTTCCTTTAAGCAGGGCAGCCTCAAGAGTAACACGCTTACCAGTTTTTTCAGCGTAATATTTAATGGCTTTTTTAAGGTTTTCAAGATTGTTTGCTTCGGAGCAGGCAACCGGCATAAGCTCTTTTCGGAGTTCTTCGTTGGCGGTTGTAAGGGAAACGGCAAGCCTAAGATTCGGGCCATTATCAGCCATTTCGTAAATGCCTTTTACAATTCCACAGGTTGAAAGAGTTATTCTTTTAGAAGATAAAGCCCTGCCATCCTTATGGCACAAAATCTCTACAGCTTTACGGATAGCTTCAAGATTCTGCATTGGTTCGCCCATGCCCATAAAAACAATGTTGTCCAGTTTACCGGCTTCTTTTTCAAGATATAAAAACTCTTCTACAATTTCACCGGCTGTAAGATTTCTTGCGAGTCCGAGAGTCCCTGTCTGGCAGAAGGCACATTTCATGGCACAACCAGCCTGACAGGAAACACAGGCAGTTTTTCGTCCTTCTTTATCTGTAAGAAGAACTGTTTCTACTATGTTGTCATCGCAGAGTTTTATCTGGAGCTTAATTGTACCATCAGGGTCTTTTAGTACATTTATGACTGAAGAAGAGCGGAGCAGTGCAGTCTGTTCAAGTTGATTTCGAAGCTCTAAATTAAGATTCGTCATCTGCGAAAAAGATTCTGCACCGTTTCCAATCCATTTAAAAATCTGCATCCCCCGGAACTTTTGAGTGAGTCCAAGGGTTTCTGTAATTTCCAGAGGAAGCAGACCTGTTAATGGTGTTTTGTCCATAGAACTTATAAAAGTATTGCCGTGTCAAGCACGGCAATGACAGTTTCTATTTGTGTGGATATGCCATAGCCTCAGGCTTGAATACTTCATCAAACTTTTCGGCAGTGAGGAAGCCTAAGCCTACGCAGGCATCTTTAAGAGAAATATTCTCGTCAAAGGCCTTGTGAGCTGTTTTAGCTGCATTTTCATAACCGATGTATGGATTAAGAGCTGTAACAAGCATAAGTGAATTGTAGAGGTTATGGTGCATCTTTTCTTTGTTAGCAGTAATTCCAACAGCACAGTTCTTGTTAAAGCTGAGCATAGCTTCTGCGAGAAGTCTTGCAGACTGGATAAAGTTATATGCAATTACTGGCATGAAAACATTCAATTCAAAGTTACCCTGACTTGCGGCAAAAGCTACAGCGGCATCGTTACCCATAACCTGAACGGCTACCATTGTAACAGCTTCGCACTGTGTTGGATTTACTTTTCCAGGCATAATTGATGAACCAGGTTCATTTTCAGGAATATGAATCTCGCCAAGACCGTCACGAGGACCAGAAGCAAGCCAGCGAACATCGTTAGCAATCTTCATCATATCTGCAGCAAGAGCTTTAATTGCTCCGTGTGCGAATACAAGCTCGTCCTTTGATGTAAGAGCGTGATATTTGTTAGGTGCAGTAATAAAATCCTTTCCTGTAAGCTTAGAAACGCATTCAGCAACCTTTGTGTCAAAGCCCTTTGGTGCGTTCAAGCCGGTACCAACAGCTGTACCACCAAGAGCAAGCTGCTTAAGATATGGAAGTGAAGAGCAGAGCATTTCTCTATCACGTTCAAGAGAAGTTCTCCAGCCAGAGATTTCCTGGTCAAAAGCGATAGGTACAGCATCCTGGAGATGTGTACGACCAGACTTTACAATTCCTTCATTTTCTTTTTCAAGGCGTTTGAAAGTAGAAACTAATGTATCAATAGCTGGAAGGAGCTTGTCTTCAATTACACATACAGCAGAAATGTGAAGTGCTGTAGGGAAAGTATCGTTAGAAGACTGACTCATGTTGATATCATCATTTGGATGACAAAGCTTTTTGCCTGCAATTTCGTTAGCGCGGTTTGCAATTACCTCGTTAGCATTCATGTTGCTCTGAGTACCAGAACCTGTCTGCCATACAACGAGTGGGAAATGATCATTCAATGAACCAGAAATAACTTCTTCACAAGCCTGAGAAATTGCCTTGAGCTTTTCATCAGTCATTTTTTCTGGTTTTAGAGCATTGTTAGCCATTGCAGCGGCTTTTTTCAAATATCCGAAAGCCTTTGTAATTTCACGTGGCATAGTCTCAAGACCAACACCAATTTCAAAGTTTTCGTGGCTTCGTTCTGTCTGAGCGCCCCAGTATTTGTCTGAAGGAACCTTTACTTCTCCCATTGAGTCATGTTCAATTTTGTATTCCATAATCTATATCCTCTTATAAAAAGATTGCCGCAGCAAGTGCGGCAATGTTGTTTTAGAACTTAAGCTGTCTGATTACATCCTTAAGTGCGTCTGCACTGTTTCGGAGAGCCGCAACCTCATTATCAAGCAGAGGCACAGCAATTCGACCTTTTATACCGTTTCTACCAACTACGGCTGGAATTGAAAGACATACATCACTGATTCCGTATTCGCCTTCAAGCAAAGAAGAAATTGTAAGAACTGAATCAACTTCGTAATTCAAAGCTTCGCACAATTTAGCAGTTGTAATACCAATAGCGTAATTTGTGCAGCCCTTTGCCTTGATGATAATTCCGCCTGACTTTCTGATATAGTCCTCAACATCATCCTTATTGAAAGCTTCAAGCTTAGCACCGTTATAAGCACCAGCATAGTGGTCAACTGGAATAGAACTGATGTTTGCAAGAGACCAAGGTACAAATGATGAATCACCGTGCTCACCGAATACGTAACCGTGGATATTTTCCTGAGCTACCTTGTAAGTTTCAGCGATTCTTGCACGGAATCTTGCTGTATCAAGCATAGTACCTGTACCGAAAACACGGTTAGAAGGGATTCCAGAAGTTTTGATAAACTGGTAAGTAAGAATATCTACAGGGTTAGCAACCATAACGTAAAGTGCGTTTGGAGCAACCTTTGTAATCTGTGGAATGATTGTCTTAAGTATGTCAACATTGATCTGAGCAAGGTCAAGACGAGACTGTCCAGGTTTTCGTGCAACACCAGAAGTGATTACAACAATATTTGAGTTTTTAGCATCCTCATAATCACCATCATGAACAGAAACTGGGCCTACAAAAGGTGTTCCCTGACGGATATCCATTGCCTCGCCCATAGCACGCTCTTTAGCAATATCAATCATAACGATTTCTGTGGCCAGCTGCTTTAATGTTAATGCAAAAGCAATTGTAGAACCTACCTGACCAGCACCAATAATAGTAATTTTACCTGACATATTAGTCTCCTAACCAATAATTTTCAAAAGTATACAAAAATAGTAATCTTAATATATACAATTTACTTCGTTTATGGAATAAGTTTATGGAAAATATTTATAAAATGTGAAAATAAAATTGGAACAAAAGTTGAAACTAATATAAAACTAAATCTGCAAACTAAATCTGCAAAAATATAAACTTAATCTGTCGGATTTTATTTATGGTGTTATACTATAAGGTATGAAAATGATGAAAGGCTTTAGAAATAGGATATTGAGCTTGGTTATGATTGGGACGATTATGATGATTTTGACGTGTGGGGCTGTTTTTACTTCGTGTGCTACTTTCAGGTCGCAGAAGGCTGTAATTGAGCTTGGTGGAAATCCTACAACCGGTTATACCTGGAATTATCAGATTGAGGACGACGCTGTGATAAAGGTGGATGAAGAAATCCGCTATCTTGGAAAAAATAATATTGATGGTGCTCCGAGCAAGTTTACGTATACAATTCATTCGCTAAAGGCTGGAAGTACGCGGATTAAGTTTGAATATAAAAGACCATGGGAGCAGACGCCGGCGGATAAGGTTGTGGTTTATGAGGTAAAAGTGGGGCAGAAGGGTGAGATTGAGGTTAGGGAAGCTAGTGATGATGAAACTGGATCTGGAGTTGCGACTGAATCTGCGGCAGGTACGTTCAAAATGGTTTCTATGGATGAAGGCTTAAAGCTTATGTCTAAAGATAATGATTTTGTACTGCTTGATGTTCGCCGTCCCGATGAGTTTGAAGCCGGTCACATCCCTGGTGCCGTACAGCTTACAAATGAAACTATGACTGCTGACAATACACTTGAAGTTCTCCCGAATAAAAACCAAACAGTTTACGTGTATTGCAGGAGTGGTCGCCGCAGCAAGCTTGCCAGTCAGAAATTAGTTGATTATGGATATAAAAATGTAATAGAAATTGGCGGAATATTGGATTATAAAGGAGAAATTGAATAATGGCTGAAATGAACAGAGAAAAAATCATTGTAAAAACAAGTATTGTTGGAATTGTAGTAAATCTTTTTTTGTCTGGTTTTAAGGCATTTGTTGGTATTGTTTCTAATTCCATTGCAATTACGCTTGATGCCGTAAACAATCTTTCAGATGCGCTTTCTTCGGTTGTTACGATAATCGGTGCAAAGCTTGCAGGAAAATCTCCAAACAAAAAACATCCTCTTGGTTATGGAAGAATTGAATATTTAAGTTCGATGATTGTTGCCGCAATCGTTTTGTATGCTGGTCTAACTTCGCTTGTTGAGTCTATAAAGAAAATCATACATCCGGAAACTGCCGATTATTCAGTACTTTCGCTTGTGATAATGAGTGTTGCGATAGTGGCAAAAATAGTACTTGGTCTTTATGTAAAACGAACCGGTAAGAAGGTTGATTCAGGTGCCCTTATGGCTTCAGGTCTGGATGCCCTTTTTGATGCAATTTTGTCTGCTTCGGTTTTGCTTTCTGCAATAATATATTTGATTTTCAGCCTCCCGCTCGAAGCTTATGTTGGTGTTGTGATTTCCGGCTTTATCATCAAATCTGGAATTGAAATGCTTTGCGAAACCCTAGATGACATAATCGGCAAACGTACAGATTCAGATTTGAGCCGACAGATTAAACACCTTATAACAGAAGAAGCCGAAGTTCACGGTGCTTACGATTTAATCATCAACAACTACGGACCTAACAAAAATTATGCTTCTGTTCACATTGAGCTGCCGGATACAATGACTGTAGATGAAGTTGATCGTCTTACGCGCAGACTTGAGGTTAAGGTTTATAAAGAGACAGGAATTGTTCTTACCGGAGTTGGAGTTTACTCTTTAAATACAAGTGATGATGAAGCTGCCCGAATCAGAAATGAAGTCCAGAAAATCGTCCTTTCGCATGACTGGGCTTTGCAGCTCCACGGTTTTTATGTTGACACTAAAGCTAAAACAATTCGCTTTGATGTAGTTCTTAGCTTTGATATCAAACCTGCAGAAGCTATACCAATGCTATGCCAAGAAGTGCAAACCGCTTACCCGGATTATGTATTACAAATTGTCCCTGATTTAGATTTGAGTGAATAAAAAGATTCTTTGGGTATCTGGAATAGAAAAGTTACACAACCTTTTGATATTTACTCACATCAATAGGTTCCAAAACAGTTTTTAAAGAAGCTGCAACAGAAGGGTTTTCTGTGTTAATACATTCAATTTTTGAATGAAATTTATTTTTGAGGCCTGTAATAAATTCATCTGCCCAGGATGGAGCTAAAACCTTTACATTTGCAAAATCAAGAGAAACCGTTTCACCTTCTTTTAAGTCACTAAAAAGATATGCCGAAGCTCCCATAAAAGCTTCACGCCCAGCCGGACGAGACATCAACATTTCTCCAAAAGATGACATATCTACTTTCATTTAATTCTCCTTACATGACAAAATGCAAAAGCATCCATCGTGATTATATGATGAAGTTCCAAAAGTATAACCTGTTTCATCAGCATTGCAGACAGCATTTCCAGACTGATAAAAAAGATTCCATTTATTTTCTACAACAGAACTGATTACAAATTTTAAACCATTTCCTCGTAATTCTGGAGCACGACCCGAAATTGGCTGAGTAAAAGCGGTTTTTATTGCAACTTCATCATCTTCAATAGATTTTATAACTCTAGAAAGGGTATTGCGTAAACCAGCCCCAAAATCACATATATAAATATAATCAGAGCCAAAATCACAAAACACACCTTTTGGAACATCAGATGAAAAAGAAAAATTATGGTCAAAAGTATTTGCGCCAATTTCTCCGATGACTGCACTTAAGAGCCAGTTCTGTGTTCTGGAAGTGTATGACATTAAACGTGCGTCAAAAACATCTCTAGTGCGTGAAACAAAGTCATTGAATTGCCCTTGCTTTATTAATGAGATATTCTGAATGAAAGCCTGCACAATATTTTCAGGTATCATTTTAACTCCAATTTTATAAAGTTTAACACGATTCTAAGTGAAAATCTATATCTTGTAATTCAATATTTTTCTGGTTAAACAAGGTTGTGTATTACTATTTTGATTTTGCTATGGTATAATGTGCGCATGAAAAAAGGATATTTATCATCTTAATCATCATAAACTTAAGCTTTTTATTTGCTCCAAATGTTGAAGTCGTAAAACGAATCAAGTTTGGAACAGCCGGGCATTTTAATTATTGGACCGAATGGGATCCGATTTGAGGTTCAAGATCCGGATTGAACATGATGGCAGTAAAAGACAATAAGATGTATCTGATAACGGAATATAAGAAAGATAAAGATTCCATTGAAGTTGAGTTTCACTGGGAAAATAGTTTTGCTTTAAAGATATTAGAGAGTGTGTATCGTGGCAGTGATGATCTTTTTGGAGTTGTAAAAACACGTTCACTTCAATGGTTATCAAATGAAAAAAGATGGGGTATATGGAGACAAAAATGAAACGAAAAATAATATTTCTTGCTATTATGTTAAGTGTACTAAGTTTTGTATTTGGGGGAGATTATTCTCTAAAAAAGATTCAGGAATACTCGATGGGAACCTACAATGAGGGGCTTTTTATTCGTAAATATGAACAGGTTGCTCCTCAAGATGATATTTCAAAAAACTATTTAGTATTTACAAGAAACGGAGATTTATGTATATATCAGGCAGATTCATCAAGAATGATATATTTAAATGATAACTTGAAGATTGAAAAAGAAATATGGGGCTGTCCAAAAAGAAATGGACAGCCCTAATTATTTTAAATTTACAAGTGAATTCAAATCTGCTAAAATTTAAATATGAGCAGAGGCGTAAGCGATAAAATCACATACAAACCATATAACCAGCACGAGCAGTGGCTCCTGCCACCAAGTCTGGACGAACTGGTTCCACAAAATCATTTTGTAAGAATTGTCAGCAAAACAGTAGATGAACTCGAAATTGAAGAAGTATTTGCACGAAATACAAAAGGTGGCGGAGCAAGCAGATACAATCCGGTCATGCTCCTGAAAGTATTGATTTACTGCTACATGACAGGAATATATTCTTCGAGACAGATTGCAAAACAGTGCCGCGAGAATGTAAACGTGATGTGGCTCACTGGATTCCAGAAACCTGACTTCAGAACTATCAATACCTTCCGAAGTGAAAAGCTGAAAGACTCAATCGAAGAAATATTTGTATCGACAGTGAAGCTTCTGAACAGGAAAGGTTATGTCAGCCTTGAAAAATATTTCGTTGACGGAACAAAAATTGAAAGTGCC
>JAFZRP010000051.1 GCA_017619795.1 Treponema sp. | reverse complement strand
TTAATACAGCTGCGGAATTTAAAAAACGAAATATTCCTGTTAGTGCAATTGTTCTTGACTGGCTCAGCTGGGATGACGGAATGTGGGGACAAAAATCCTTTGATAAAAAACGCTTTCCTTCTCCAGATAAAATGATTGAAGCGCTTCAAAAAGACAACGTTCATTTTATGATTTCCATCTGGCCAACGATGGATGAAAAATCAGAAAACTATAAAGAAATGAAAGAGCATGATGCTCTGTTGCCGGGTGTAAATATTTGCAATGCATTTAAAAAAGAAGCACGCGAGCTTTACTGGAAGCAGGCAAAAGAAGGCCTTGCAAATTATGGAGTAGAAAGCTGGTGGTGCGATTCCAGTGAACCTGTTACACCGGAATGGAATCACCTTGAACAGCCGGTTCCTCAAGTTCAATTCAACGAATATGTAAATGCTACTGGTGACATAATGCCTGTAGAAAAATCAAATGCTTACGGCTACTATCACGCACTTGGAATGTACGAGGGACAGAAAAAAGATTTTCCTGACAGGCGCATGCTTATTCTTACAAGAAGTGGCTGGAACGGAAGTCAAAAGCTTGGAGTAACTCTCTGGTCCGGCGATACAAGTGCTTCATGGAAGACTCTGCAAAATCAGCTGGTCGCAGCAATTCAGTTTAGTCTTTCTGGGATTCCGTACTGGACTTTCGATATTGGTGCTTTCTTTGTAAAAAAAGGAATCAACTGGTATTGGAACGGTGAATATGATGACACAACTTCAGATCCTGCTTACCGTGAGCTTTATACAAGGTGGCTTCAGCTTGGAGCTTTTTTGCCGATGTTCCGTGCCCATGGTACAGACTGCCGCCGCGAGCCGTGGGCTTTTGAAGATGAAACAAATGTTTTTTACAACGCAATTACAGATTTTATAAAACTGCGCTATAACCTTATGCCATATATTTATTCTGTTGCGGCAAAGGTCTGGAAAAATGATGAAATGTTTATCCGCCCTCTTTTTGTAGAATTCAAAGATAAAGCAGTCCTTGATATTTCTTCACAGTTTATGTTTGGTCCTGCCATTATGGTGTGCCCGGTTACTACGCCTATGTACTATGATAGATCAGGAGAAGCGATTGAAGCTGAAAAAACAATAAAAGTTTATCTCCCGTCTGATTGCGGCTGGTATGACTGGTGGACTGGCAGCTATTATGATGGCGGTCAATGGCTTTGCGCCCAGGCAGATATTTCTAAAATTCCGCTTTTTGTTCGGGAAGGCAGCTCAATTCCAACTGAAAAAGAAGTTCTTCGTTTCCCAGACAAACAGGGAAAGTATCAGCCTTTTGAACTTTATGAAGATGACGGAATTACAAACGATTACCAGAAAGGAAAGTTCAAGATTACCTTAGTTTGATTGATTTTTAGCCAGGTGAATATTATGATTAAACTATGGTCAAGTTTTTTATAATATCTGCAGTTTCCAGAACGCGACATTTGGAATTAGTTAATGAAAAATCTGATATCTATGATTCCGCTGATGCCTATGGTTTGAGCTATCAGGAAAAAATGCTTGAAGGAAAAGGCACAGCTGATTCTCCTTTTAAAATTGAAGTAAGCATTCAAAATAAAAGTGATAAAGCTTTTGAAGGAATCATTCATCTTGAGCTTGAGGCGAAAGGACCTGCTGATTTTTATCTTCCGGGCTTTATGTACGGTTCAAACAGAGGGGACAAACCCTGGAAGGTAGATTGTAAATATCCACGGCTTAATTCTTCTGTAACAAATCCTTCTGATTCTGATTGCCCTCTTTCTTCATTTTATATGGTAAGAGGAGACAGACTCTCCCACCCCTGCGCTTTGATGTACATAAATGGCAGTCAGCCAAAAATCCGGGGTTTCCACACATCTCCTTACTATTGCGAAAAAGATTTTGTGCAGTACGGCGGCTTTACCTGTAATTCAAAAAGGCAGACTGTCGGCTATACCTTTGGATATGAAAATGCTCCATGGCTTTTTGTTCAGTCGCACACAATTCTTCCAAGGCAGACTTCTGGTAATTATTTTACACTTCAGCCAAATCAGACAATAAGTCAAATCTTTTATATTTATGATTTTGCAGCATCGTCACCAACTGATATTCACAAAGCAATCAGAAATGTATATGACGCATATCACCAAACTCCGCGAAAGTCAGTAAGCCTTGATGAAGCCGTAAAAGATTTATCTCTCGCCATATGCGATTACGCCTGGCTTCCTTTGCAAAAGTGTTATTCGGGTTTTGTAAGGGAAGATGGATTTGATGAAAACGGGCAGGAAAAGTTTTCTTACAATGTAATCCCTTCTATTTCCTGGACCAATGGAATTGTAGTTGCCTATCCACAGCTTGTTGCTTCAGCACGTTTACAAAATCAGAAGATGAGGGAGCAGGCTCTTTGCTGTATTCAGCATATTGTTGATAATTCACTGAACAAAAAATCTTCACTTCCTTACGAAACTTTTGACGGACAGAAGTGGAGCTGCCGCGGCTGGTGGTATGGCGGAATGCACAGCGGAGGACATTCAGCGTACCTCGACGGACAGTTTGCATATTATCTTTTGAAGGCTTATCTCTTTGAAAAAGAAAATGGAACTATTCATGATGACTGGCTGGCTTTTTCTAAAACTGTGGTTGCTGCACTGGAACGAGAAATTAACCGCCTTGGAGAATATCCTTTTATTTATTCAGAAGATGATGGAAGTGGAATTGAATACGATTCTCTTGGAAGTTCATGGGCTCTGGCTGCAAGCATTATGTTAGCCTTGACTACAAACGACACTAAAAATATTCCTTTATTTGAGAAATCTATTACTCATTATTACGAATCTTTTATTGCAAGGCTTGAATGCTATGGAAGTCCGCTTGATACAGACAAGGCTCCGGATAACGAAGGTGTTCTTGCATTTATAAGAGCAGCAATGCTTTTACATCAGATTACGAAAAATCAGCTTTATCTTGATTATATGGAAACTGCTTTGTATCAGGAGTTTTCTTATAAGTTCTGCTATAACGGACGCATCGAAGTTCCGCCCCTCAGCAGGCTTAAGTGGAGTTCTTGTGGTGGAAGCATTACTTCAGTTTGCAATCCTCATATTCATCCTATGTCTTCATCTATTGTTGGTGAAATGGCTTATTTTATTGAACATGCAAAAAAGGACGCACGGACAGTCGGATACATCAAAAGCCGCATGGAAGATACAATTTTATGGGGCTGCCAGACTTATAATCATTTTGACGGAGAATATGATTACGGCAAAAAAGGCTGGATGTCAGAACGCTTCTGCTACAGTCAGGGACTTGTCGTTGAAAAATATAAAGATGGAAAGCTTGCGTCAACCTGGTTTGCCTTAATGCCATGGGCAAGCAGCAGCATACTTGAAGGCCTGCTGGATGTTTAGTTTTTGTTAGTATAACTAACAACAATCAGATCTTTTTCTGGTACCATTTGAGATCATACCAGCGGTCAAACTTTTTGCCGACTTCTTTCATATGGGCAACTTCGAAATATCCCTGCTTCAAATGAAACTTCGGACTGTCATGGGAAAGGTATTCATCTTCATTTTCGCTAAAAGCTACTCCAGCCAGAAGGTTGACGATTCCAATTTCTTTCAACCGCTTTTCTAATTCTTTATAAAGCAGGGCACCCGCACCTATTCGGCGGCAATCCTTATCAACATAAATTGAAGTTGTAACTGTCCAGTCATAGGCAGCCCGCGTACTGTAAGCAGAGGCATAAACATAACCGATTATTTTCCCGTCTTTTTCACAGACAAGATATGGATATTTCTTTTTAATATTTCTGATTCGTTCTTTAAATTCATCAAGTGTCGGAACATCATATTCAAAAGAAACGGCTGTGTTTAAAATATAGTGGCTATAGATTTCAAGCAGTCTTTCTGTATCTTCAATTTGTGCATCCCTGATTTTTAATTCATTCATTTTAAAACCTTCCGTGCCTCTGCAATTCTCTGGCAATTTCCACCATTATAATAAACATAAAGCGTAATAACAACGACCTAGAATTTATTGAAACTATGATAAGATTCAACTGACACATTTTATTTTTTCATATATATTTAAATTATGTTCAGACCAATGAGAAGATTTAAGCAGCAGATTACAGATGCTGAATGTAAAGAGATTTTGAAAAACGAAAAGCGCGGAGTCCTTTCCCTGCTCGGAGATGACGGGTATCCTTACGGGCTGCCGATGTCTCACCTTTACAGTGAAGAAGACAATAAGATTTACTTTCACTGTGCAAAGGAAGGCCACAAAATCGATGCCATCAAAAAATACGACAAGGCAAGCTTTTGTACTTACGATTCAGGTTACCGCAAAGAGGGCGAATGGGCTCTGAACATCAACAGCGTAATCGTGTTTGGAAAAATCCGTCTTGTGACTGATGAAGAGCTTACACGCAAAATCTGTACAAAGCTGGTTCAGAAGTTTACAGATGACCAGGAATATCTTGAAAAAGAACTGACAAATGCCCTGCCGCGTGTTCAGTGCCTGGAACTGGAAATTGAACACATGACTGGTAAACTGGTGAACGAATCATAAAGAGTTATGATTTGTAAATCCATATTCCCGTATATTCTTTAATTATATTCAACTGCTTTTGAATTATATCATTCTTCATTGAGTCACCAAAAAAGGCACCCATTATTTTTCCAGCTTCTTCAAAATCATTGAATTTGTAATCTGTTTCAATTATATACTCTTTAAATCCAGCATCAACAAGTGCATGGTAAAACTGCGAAAGCTTTTCTCCAGGAGGATTCGGCTTTTCTACATTTGTTCCCATCGTTTCGATGAAGACAACTTCCTTTGCCCGCTTTGTAGTTTCGCTGATAAGGAACTGGATTGTCTGAGCCCTGTTTTCATCATCCTGAACAACCAGGTGTCCAAAGCTCCAGCCTTCAATAATTATGTCATAGGAGTTTTCAATAGAATTTATTTTACTGTTATCAAGAACCGAATATTCTATTTTATCCGACCACTTTGACAAGTTTACTTTTGCTTTATCAATCATATGCTGTGAATTATCATAGGCATAAAGCTTTTGTGCCTTGTCTATATAATTCTTCGAAACACGCCCGGTTCCTATTCCAAACTCACCGACAACTTTATTTTCCCACTGGATATTGCTGCTAAGGAACTTATATAGATTGTTTTTATAATCTTCATGATTTACCAATTCATCATATAAGTCTGAATAATTTTGATAGACTTCGAACATATCTGACATAGGATTTTTCCTCCTTCTGCTTTATTTTTCCAGAAAATGCTTTCTGATAAAGCTTCATAGCTTCACGAAAGCAGGTTTTCAGCTGGAAGTTGAAAAAATATTACATTCCCATAAGATGCATGCTGCCGTAACGTGTAAATTCCATGATGTCTTTTATGTAGGCGGCGGCATCTTTTTTGGACATATTGTGAAGGATTATATCGCAGTAGGCGTTGATGATTGTTGATGCCATAAAGTGAACTGTCATTGGAGAAACTTTTTTTGTGGCGATTTTATTTTTGTACATCCAGGTGAAGGTTTCTTCGCAGTTTTTTGTGTAGAGTTCGCAGATTTCTTCCTGAAAATGCTCATGTGTACTGCCGGCAGCTTTTGTCAAAAGCAGTGTATAAATATCAAAATGATCGAACATGTAATCAATAAATTCTTTTACAGATTTTTCTTCCAGCTTTAAGTGCTCCTGCACATGAGGACCTTCGATTCCTGCATGATGGGTAGAATCTGCAAGCATGATTACTTTTGTTGTTGTTTCAATTGTTTCATCAACCAGAGCACAGAAAAAGGCATCTTTGTCTTTAAAATGACGGTACATTGCGCCTGTGGTAACCCCTGCATTAGCGGCAATGGTACGCAAAGAGGCACCCATAAAGCCTTTTTCAAGGAATTCCTTTTTGGCACTTTCGAGAAGCTTTTTCTTTGTGTCTGCAGATGTTTCTGACATATTCAATAACTGTGGTCCCTGAGCTTGTCGAAGGGCCCTTTTAAAGACATTTTTAACCAAAAAATGAACTTTGTCAATAAATTTGATAACAATGTTATCAAATTTCCTTAAATTCTCTTGACAAGATAACACTGTTATCATTAAGATAACAGTGTTATCACTTGTTAGTATATACTAACTTATAAAAAACCGTCATTGCGAGGTCGCAGACCGAAGCAATCCATAAAAATGGATCACTTCGCTAACGCTCGTGATGACGATTAATTTTGGAGGAGAAATGAAAGTCACCAAAATAAACGACTGGTTCGAAAAATTCGGACGATTTGAAATCAAGCACCGATGGGGTTTTATAATCGGGCTCTTGATTATAACTGTAGTCTGCAGCTTAGGCCTTACACGACTTAAGCTGGACAACGGAGAAGAAGACTGGTTTGACGACTGGGAAACTACAAAAGTA
>JAFZRP010000050.1 GCA_017619795.1 Treponema sp. | reverse complement strand
ATGGGCTATATTATGAAAACACAGACAGAATAAAACTTGATTTTTTGAGGACAGATTGAAAAACAAAAAAACAACCGAAGTATCATTTTCTCTGGCTTTAAAATTTATGCTGCTTCTTGCGGCGGCAATGCTTTTTCTTTCCGTTCTGTTTATAGGACTTTTAAATCTTTCGGTAAAAAACAAACAGTCAAAAGAACTTCGGGAAAGTGCTGCCCTTATTTGTCAGACTATCGTCAACGGAAATATAGATGACCTTGATTTTATCACACTTCCGTATTATTACATAACCTACACAGTTTATGATGAATCAAAAGATGTTCTTTTTACAAATGATTCCCTGCTCCCGCTTTTGGATTCTAATGGTAAAGTAAAAGAGTATTTTGAAAAAGATTATTTCATAGATTCAAATCTTAATGTGCGATTCCTGACTCAAAAAGTTAGTCCAGACGGTGTAAGTTCTGTCACCGTGGAAACCGCAATTGATATTGAAAATGATTCTGCAGCCAAGATGCTTAATGAAGTTCCGCGTCTTGTTTTATTTGCACTTTTGCCTGTGCTGCTTCTGGCTTTTGCAATCTCATATTTAATTTCAAAAAAGACAATCAGCGCGTTTAAAAAGCTTCGTCAGGATTATGACAGGGAACGAACCTTTACTAGTAATGTAAGCCACGAATTAAAAACCCCTATTTCTATAATCGACGGTCACGCAAACTTAATTAAACGCTGGGGAAAAGACGATGTCGCACAGTTCGAAGAATCTATAAACACAATTTTACGCGAAACCCAGAATATGAATGGAATAGTTTCGACTTTACTTGAGCTTTCAAAACTGGAAGAAGGACAGGTAAAAGTTGAAAAAGCCACGATTGTGGTAAATGATTTTTTTAAAAACTTACAAAAAGAGTATCCGGAAAATGTGGTGTATGAAAATTCTGAACAAGAGGAATTGGCAGGCGTTCAACAAAAATCTTCGCTCACCCTTTATTCCGATGAACAAAAACTTCACCAGATTTTTATTATCCTGATTTCGAACAGTCTAAAGTTTGCAGGACCGGAATGTAAAATCATGCTGTCTGCAATTCAGAAAGAAAATACCGTTGATTTGATTTTTACGGATGATGGTCCTGGTTTTGAATCGCAGACAATTGCTCATATTTTCGAGCGCTTTTATAAAGGAAATCAGGCACACACTTACGAAGCAAATAAATCGGGCTCGGGACTTGGCCTTTCAATTGCAAAGACTCTGTGTGATTTATTAGGCGCACAGATTACTGCCCAAAACAATCCGTCTGGTGGTGCACAAATAATAATTGAATTTTAGTAATAGATAAAATCCTTACTCAAAAAATCAAATACAAGTTAGAATAATTTTGTATTCTCATAAGCGTATGGAAGTATAGCGCGCGTGCTTCCTTTGAGAGAGTCCGTTGGGCTCTCAGGAGTAACATGGCAAATCTTGATTTCTTATGCATCCACCCTTTTAGAGATTGAAATGGCCGCGGAACAAAGTATTTGAGAAAAGAATAGCGTTTAGTATGACGACCCTCCAAAAATTGCTGGTCGTTATACATCAATTTCTGCTTTTTTAATTTCCATAGGATGCAATACCCCACTTTCTATTTGAACAAAAACAGCTTTTGCCCTTCGTCCTCGCGAATTACTTTTCCACCCATCCCAAGATAAAAAGCAATTGCGTTTTCGTTTTTTGAATTGACAGCTAAAATAAAATCATCAAAGCCTTTTTTTCGAGTTTCATCTTTTGCAATTTCTATAAAATGTCTGCCAATTCCTTTTCGCTGAAAATCTTTTCGTATATAAAGCAACGCAACTTCCTGATTAAACTCATCATACAATTTATACGGTTTACCGCAAGTCATAAGTCCGATAAGATGACCGTTCACCTGAGCCACATATAATTCAATTTCTGGATTTTCAACAATGCTCTTAAAAATCTGTTCGTTTTTATCTATGTCGTAACCTTCAAGTTTTTCACGCGGATAAATCCCCTGGTACGTACTATTCCATACATCTCGTTTTAAGATTGAAAGCTCCCGGCAATCATCAACAGTTGCTTTGCGATAAATAATTTCTTCCATCATCAATACTCCAATTTTCTCGCAACAAACAACCCGTAGTTTTCCTTACCGCCATTGCTCGAAGTAATCTGCGTAAATCCACCTTTTTCAAGTGCGTCTATTTCATTTTCAGTATGACAACCATCCAAAAATTGCAGGTCGTTATACCTATGTTTTTCTTCATTTTAACACAATTTATGAAATATCACAAAGAAATATAGTCGTTTCTGCCAACAATTGTCTCTTGGAAATCTTCTTCGGACTGGTATAAACCCATATTACAAAACTGTTTTTTATACGATTCAGAAAGTAAGCAAATTATATGACAAACAATATCAAGAATCAGCACGCCTTCTGTAGTATAATCATCATATAAACTTTTGAAGGAGACCACCTTATGGATGATTTTAAACCGCTGTTTGAATATGTTGAAAAGAGCATTGAAAACAAACTTGAGTTAAAGGAACTCGCAGATTTTATGGGCTACAGTCCTTATTACATCAGCAGAAAATTTATGGATCTTTACGGCATTCCGATTACAGCTTATGTGCGCATAAGGAAGCTGCAATATTCTATAAAGGATTTGCTTGACGGTATGAAAGTGATTGACGTTGCCATGAAGTATTCCTTTGAATCTCATGAAGGTTTTTCAAGATCGTTCAAAAGTCTTTTTGGCTCTTCTCCAAAAGATATTAAAAACTATTTGCAGAAGTACGACATTCCGGAGGTTGAACTTTTTGCAAACTGTAAAGTCAAATCAATGGAGGAAGAAAAAATGAGTTTATGTGATGACATGCATAAAATGATTTATACGATTCTTGGTAATTCGTTTGAAGAACTGGCAGCGGGCTTCTGTTCAAAAATTGAGCTTGGTCTCTTGCCGGATAATTACCTTAAGATTTTTGATGATGGACGTGGAATCAAACTTGACGATGACGGTGTTGTTCACGAAGAAGTTTTACAGAATCTTTTTTCTGGTAAACCGATTACAAAGGTTGAATATGCTCAGATGGGAGACCTGCCCTTTGATGACCTAAGGCTTGTAAACTCACTTTGCGAAAAGCTCAAAATCACTGTCTGGCGAAACGGTAAAATCTATGAGCAGGATTACATCCGTGGAGTTCCACAGCATTCCGTCACAAGCAAAATAAATGATTCCGAAATCCCACACGGAACGCAGATTATCCTTAAACCCGACACATCGATTTTTGAATCCACCCAGTTTAGTAAAGAAAAACTTCAAAACTGGATTAGCGAAAATTATTGCGACCTGAAAGGGAATGTGGTGATAAATTAAAGGTTATCATAAAAGCTCAGAAGTGGTCACTTTTAAAGCGACCACTTTATCCATTGACATCACCCATTTTCTTCTTCACAATAATTCTAGAGGAAAAGATGGAATATAAAATATTAGAAGAACAAGATTTAGAACTTATGCTGGATTTTGTTGATGATGAAAATACTAAATATAGTATTGAAGTCCTGAAGAATTTTATAAACGAAAAAAATAATTTTGGATTTATCGCAAAAACAAATAATAAGATAGTAGGTTTTGCTTTTGGGTATATTCTTTTAAAACCAGATGGTAGAAAAGTTTTTTATCTTGACGCCATTGATGTTATGCCGGAATATCAAGGTAAAGGGTGTGGAACAGGTATAATTTCATTCGCTCGTGATTATATCAAAACGCTTAATTGTTATAAAATGTATTTAATAACAAATAGAAGTAATGTATCTGCATGTAAATGCTATGAAAAAGCAGGTGGAATAAATAAAGCAGATGATGAAATTATTTATGTGTATGATTTTAAGAAAAAATAATGGATAAAAAATGGGAAACGATTATGCCTGATATAGAATTAAAACAACTATCGCTGGATATGGGAAAACCGGAATATGATATGCTGCAGGGCATTCTTGATGTGGAAAACGGTTTTACTAATCCGGCATATGACCTTTCCTATGACGAGTATAAAGAGTGGCTGCGGATAACGGACAACAATTCCAGAGGTATTGATTTGCCGGAAGGTTGGATTCCGTATACCACATATGTTCTGTATGTTGACGGTATTCCTGTCGGTTACGGTAGAGTCAGGCATTCGTCATCCGAGTATCTGGAAACGGTTGTCGGCGCAGGAAATCTGGGGTACGGCATCGCTAAGGAATATAGAGGAAAAGGATACGGAAGTATTTTATTCAAAGAGTTATTGAAAAAATGCAAAGAAATCGGATATAAAGAAATTAAGCTGTTCCCGATGAAAACCAACGAGCCTACCATAAAAATCATGCTGAAAAACGGCGGCCAGATTATTGGAGATTTCAAGAATCAGAAACATATCAT
>JAFZRP010000006.1 GCA_017619795.1 Treponema sp. | reverse complement strand
GACTGGGTTTCAATCATCTTTTCGAGCGACTCAATATTTGAAGAAATCTCTGTTACTGCGGATGCTGTAAGGTTTACGCTTTCGCCCTGTGTAAGAATCTCCTGCTTAATTTCGTCGATTGTTTTATAAACCTCAGAAATTGAAGTTGAAGTTTCTACAACGTTTGTGTTCAAAGCTGAACCTACAGAAATAAGGCTGTTCTTTGAATGCTTAAGGTCGCTGATAATACCCTGAAGCTTTTCTGAGAACTTGTTAAAGCCGTTTACAACCTCACCGATTTCATCCTTTGAGTTTGTATTTTCAATTCGCTTTGTAAGGTCTGCGCTTCCGGTTGCAATTTCGTTAATGGCAGCCTTTACAGTTTTAAGCGGCTTCATAGAGAACATAATTACTGTACCAAGAATTGCAACAGAAATTATTGTAAGAATTGCGATAAAGATAATGATTCGGTTTCTCATTACATCAATATCAGACTGGAAATCGCTGTAAGGAACTCTGTTTAAGGCAACCCATTTTGTGTCCGGTACTCTTTCAAAAGCAATTACATAAGTTTCGCCTTCGTGTGTATATTTGAAAATACCCTTCTGATCTGTCTTAATCTTTTCAATACCCTTTATATAATCTGCATTTCCGGTAGCTTCTGCTTCTGCAAAAATGCTTTCTGTTGTGTATTCTTCAAGCTTTGCATCCGGCGACAAAAGCTTTTCAGAAGCGATGATGATTCCGCTTGAATGGAGCTCAGAAAATGCTTCGTTTTCTCCGCCTGGACCTTCGTTTAAGGTAACAAGGAAGGATGGTCTGTTATTACCTGCAACATGGTTTACTGCAAGCTTACTGATCTGCAAGCCGTCGATAACGCAGAAGATAACGTTAGAAAGCTTGTTATTTGTGTCATAAACTGGAACAGAATAGAAAACAGCCGGAGCATTTGTAACCTTATTAATAAACGGGTCAGTTTGAAAACGTCCGCCTGTCTTAAAAGGCTGCTTAAAGTAATTTCTCTCAGAGAACGGAATCTTTTTGGCACCGTTATTAATCCAGGCAAAGCCTTGTGTATCAAGAATACAAACATCTATATAATCATCATCTGTGTAGGTAGCACCGTAAATTGTGTGCGTTTTATCCAGAAGAGAGATTTCCGGATTTTTAATTTCTGGAAGAGAAGCAAGAGTTTCAATCATTTTAAACTCTTTTTCATTGGAAGCCCTTATTGAATCGGCAGTAGCGTGTACAGATTCAACAATGGTTTTGCTCATTTCCTTTTCAAGACTGGCTTTTGCACTTCTGATGGAAATAAAACCAACGCAAACGAAGGACAAAATCATAATCACAAGGGATATTAAACTGATTTTTAAGGTTAAACTTTTCACAATTGCCTCCAAAAAAAGCTTACAATTTTATGTAATTATACACTAACATTATACTCCTAATTGAAAAATACTGCCACATAATTAAAAAATTATTATTTTGCATTTATACAAATAGGGATTATAATGTAATTAATGAAAAATATTGCAGTCCTCATCTATAATGTAACAATTGAATATCATGTTACTCTTATTGATGGAATCCTCGATTATTATAAAAACAAAAAAGACGCAAATGTTTTTATTGTACCAGTAAATGTTCCTCATGTTTCCACAATCGACAGCAATTATCAGTATTGGACTTCTGTTGAAGTTTTAAAATCAAAAAATATAGATTCAGTTATTGTTATAGTTAATTCCTTTACCCGCGACCTTTCCATAGAGCAGCTTACAAAAGAAATTGCAGGGCTTGTTCCAAAACCAATTATTTCAATTTCGGTTCCACTCGATCTAAGTACAAACAGCTATACCACAATCAACCCTAAGAAAGCTTATTCGGAACTTGTGGGACACCTTGTAGAAAAGCATCACAGAAAGAACTTTGCGTTTTTTTCGGCAAACCTGACTCATTCACCGGAATCGGAGGAGCGCTTAAAGGCGTTTAAGGCTGCACTTAAAGAGCATGGATTGGAGTTTCACAAGGAATGGGTTTATCCGGGAGATTTTACACCGGGAATTGCACTCAGATACATTCAGCATACCTTCACCAGCAAAGACCAGGTTCCTTTTGATGCAATTTTCTGTGCAAACGATTATACGGCACTTGGCGTAATAATGGGACTTGTTGGACTTGGCTTGCGCGTTCCTGAGGATGTTTGTGTAATTGGTTTTGATAATTCTGATGTTTCAAGAACAAGTTTACCTCCTGTAACAACAATCGACCAGCATCTTATTATGTCGGGATATAAGGCGGCAGAGCTTGCGTATAAGGCAGCTTGTGGTAAAAAAATACCAAAGAAAGCTTCTGTAGATTGTATTATTGTTTACCGTCAGTCGTGCTGTGGTGATGATGCTGTTCTGGAAGAGCGCAAAAAACCGTCAAAGGAGTTCTCTGATGAAAAGAATATCCTTAATCTTTTTGGAAACGCCCTTAACGATTTGAGTATAACCTACAGCCTTTTAAATATGTCTGAGGTAGTTATAAATCTTGAGGATTACTTTAGAATCTTAAAGAAGGCAATGGCAAGAACATTTATTGGTTTTCTGGCAATTTGTGTTTATCCGCAGGAATTTACGCTGGAGCCGGAGGATGAGTTTGTTCTTCCGCATCAGGCAAGGCTGATAATGTTAAGAGATCCTTCCCGAGATATTGAAGAAGATTATTCAAGGGGAGGCGGAATCCTTTTTGATCCTCACGAAACAATCCTTCCAGTTCAATTTGATGAGATGAAGAGGCGCAATTATTATTTAGTGCCGGTTTCTCTTGGAAAAGTAATTTACGGTTATGCGGTCAGTGAGCTTCCAAACGAAAAATATACGCTCCACGAGGTGTTCTTAAAAATCCTCATAAACTCTTTTGTTCATGCGCTTGAATACTCAAAGATTGAAAATCAGAACGAAAAGCTTGAAGAAACAAATCTGGACCTTTCATTCCAGTCTACTACGGACGAGCTTACTCAGCTTTATAATAGACGCGGTTTTATGAGCTATGCTCAGAAGGCACTGGACCTGGCGCAGGAAACTAAAAAAACAGGTGCAATCTTTTTCTTTGATATGGACGGTTTAAAGGATATAAACGACACCTGGGGCCACAAGTCCGGCGACCTTGCTATTCAGGCTACAGGCGAAGTTCTTAAGGAAGCATTCCATAAGTCAGATTTAATCGGTCACTTAAGCGGCGATGAGTTTGCAGTTTTTGCAATGGGCTTTTCAAAAGAAAACCTGAATAAGTTCCGTGAACGAATTGAAACGCTTTTCAACCAGAAACGCCAGGAAAAAAAGCTTCCGTTTAAGCTTTCTGCCAGCCTTGGTGTTGCAGAATACAATGCAGAAAATACAGACCTGCAAAAGCTCCTGATAGAAGCTGACCAGGAAATGTACCGCGAAAAGAAAATCAAGCACGCTGCCAAAAACAAAAAGAAATAAGCAGACTCTCAACATCATCCTTAATATTCCCTGTAATTGAAAAATAACTCCAAAAATGCAATACTACACGCAGAGGAT
>JAFZRP010000049.1 GCA_017619795.1 Treponema sp. | reverse complement strand
GTCAAAACTGGGCATGACCAGTTCATCAAAGCTAAATCCTTGTAATTAAAGGACTTTGTTAAACTGGTCATAAAAACTATAGAAAATATACACCATATAAAAAAAAGGAATAGAAAAAATGAGTTATACATTAAGTGAACCTTATGCTTCAATTTATGAAGAATATCTTGAGTATGTAAAAAATCTTGTAACGGAACAGGGCTATATGAGCCTTAGAAACAGAACCAGAAAAATCCTGGAATGGTTTGAAAACGAGAATCTTCTTCTTGAAGATGCCACAATTTTGGATGCACTGAGACTGAAAGAATATCTTTGTGAACGTACAAAAGAAGATGGAAGTACCATTAGTACAGGAACAATGCTTAACAGCCTTAAGGCGGTAAGAAAGCTTTATAAGTATCTTATGTATACGGACAGAATAAAGACAAATCCGTTTGAGGAAATAAATAATCCGAGGCTTCCGCATCATATAAGCCGTAATGTTCTTACTGAAAGCCAGATGAACTGCCTTTTAGACAGACTCAAGGATTTTAATTATAGTGAAAATGCTGATGACTGCAGAAACCGTTACTGCTGTCATGTTTATTCAGAATTTTTATATTCAACAGGACTTCGGGCAAGTGAGGCAGCTTCCTTAGTACTTTCGAATCTGGATTTAAAACAGAGAATTGTATTTGTTCCGTGTGGAAAAGGCGGCCGGCAGCGTACTGCATATCTTACCGGCTATGCAGCAGATGTTCTGAAAATATATATAGACCATGCAAGGGATAGAATTTTTTATAAAACGTATATAAAGCAAAAAGACCTTCTGTTCGGTCTGTGTACGTCTGCTTTTGAAGGAAACATAAACTGCGAGCTTAGAAAAGCCTGTACGGAACTTGGGCTTCCTGTGATTACAAGCCATGGATTCCGGCATTCACTTGGAACTCATCTTTTACGTTCGGGTTGTGACATAAGATACATACAGACAATACTGGGGCATGATTCAATTGATTCAACACAGGTTTATACAAATGTTTACAAGGATGATTTACGCAGCAGTATAGATAAATATCATCCGCGTAAGTTCCGGGAGGTAGAAAAATAATGAATGCTTTTGAAGCAAATCAGATAGGATATGAACTTTACGAAAAAGAGCAGAGGGCAAACCGTTATTCAAAACGATACATGAAAAGAAACCTTAAAAATGTAAGGGATTTTATAGACTATCAGAGTGAACACGGAAAGTCTGATGTAAGGAAGATTAGAAAAAAAGATATAATACAGTATTACAATTATCTGAAGAGCCGGCCTAATAAAAAAAGGGAAGGAACTCTTGCTTTGGTAACTGTAGAGGGAATAATATCAAGCATAAGCTGCTTTTACTCAACCTTATACAGAAACATGATTATCAGGGAAAATCCGTTTCATACACTGCAGCTGCGTCAGCCGCACAGCAGGGACTGGAAAAGAAAACCTTTTACAAAAGTTGAAATAGAAAAGTTTCTTGAAAGTATAGAGACAGATACTCCAAAAGGGCTTCGTGACAGGACAATTTTTGAACTTATGTATTCATCAGGATTGAGGTTATGTGAAATATCCAATCTTAAAACCAGTGATATAGATTTTAATCAGAGGGAAATGATTGTAAGGGGAAAATTCGGAACAGACAGAATGGTTCCTGTATCTGAAGTTGCAATTAAATTTCTTCAGTTATATTTGGGAAAAAGAATTGAAGAACAGGATCGTCCTGTATTTCCTGGAGAAGTACAGACTCAAGGTCTAAGGGCTGAATATATTGGCTGTCTGTTTAGAAGCTATCTGAGAAAAAGCGGCATGCAGTTAGAATGTGTATCTGCTCATTCCATAAGGCATTCAACGGCAACTCATCTTCTTGATAATGGGGCAAGTATCCGTCATGTTCAGGAATTACTCGGGCATAGGAATATAAAAACAACAGTAAGATATACTCATTTACAGACAGAAGGTGTTGCCCGTATTTACAGAAAATATCATCCGAGAGAACATGAACTTTTTGATTCTGTAGATGAAAAATATCTTAATGATGTTGATTGCCTGATAAATCAGAAACTGGCAAGAAGAAAAGTAAAGCATGAACCTGCACAGAATCTGAGAAGACTTCGTATGACAGCCGGTATTACAAGATATAAACTTGCAGAACTGATAGGTGTTGTTTACGGAACTTTAGCCGGATATGAAAATGAAAAATGTTCAATTACGGAGGAAAAAGCTGATCAGCTTGCAAGAATTTTCAATGTAGATAAACAGATGTTTTTATAATTGGCATGGAGATTATTTCAAAACCGTGTTAGAATAATGATATCAATGAAAGTTTGCAAAACTGATGTAAATAAAATTTCTCTTCACTCTATAATCCTGCAGTTACAATTAACTCTGGAACTTTCCCAGTTTAAGGAAATCCTTTCTGTTTACAGTGATTTACTTGTTCTAGTTGCAAATTACAGTTTTATATTTGAGAATTCATCATCAGAAATACAGGCTTTAAAAGAGAATCCTGTTTCTGTTGAGACAGCATTAATCTC
>JAFZRP010000048.1 GCA_017619795.1 Treponema sp. | reverse complement strand
TTACGTTAGAAGCTCCTGTTAGAACAGGTTATGATTTTGATGGATGGTTTGTTACGGAAAACTTTAGCGACAGTGCAATAGAAACAATTGGCGGTGGTGCTAAAGGTGAAATTACGCTTTACGCAAAGTGGACTCCTGTTACATATAAGATATCGTATGAACTTGATGGTGGAACAAATGCTTCTGCAAATCCTGCAACTTACACAATAGAAACAGACTCTATAACGCTTGCTAAACCGCAGAAAGATGGCTTTACTTTTAGCGGCTGGTATGCAGACAGCAGCTTCAGCGGAACAAAGCAGACGACAATTGAAAAAGGCTCACATGTTGATAAGAAATATTACGCTAAGTGGCTTAAAAACTGTACAGTAAGCTATATTACGGCTCACAGTACTGCTCCTACTGCAATAATTGTAGGTGAAGGAGAAAAACTTACTGCTGAACAACTGCCGGAGCTTACAAGCAGCGATTATTTCTTTGGAGGTTGGTATTCTGGTGAAACTTGTGTAACAGCAGGAAGCTATACGGTTACCGATGATGTAACTCTTACTGCAAAATGGAGTGATAAATGTACCGTAAGTTATGTAACGGACCATGGAACGGCACCGCAAGTTTTTGTTGTAGAAAGTGGCACTGTACTGACTGTAGATAATCTGCCAAAACTAAAAGAAACAGGATGGAAGTTCCTCGGATGGTACACTAATAGTAGTTATGATGAAGACAAAATAGCAAGTGCAGGACAGAGTGTAACCGCAAACATTACACTTTATGCTAAGTGGAAAGAGTTTACAGGACCAGATGATGACTTTGTATTTGTAGAAGGCGGAACATTTAGTATGGGAAGTACATCAGGAGATAGTGATGAAAAACCAGTACATAATGTAACATTGAGCAGTTTCTATATATGTGACCACGAGCTTACGCAGGGTGAATATGTTACTGTTATTGGTACAAATCCAAGTAACTTTAAATCAAGTCCGGCAAGCGAAGAAGTACAGGAAAACAGACCTGTAGAATATGTAAGCTGGTTTGATACTATATACTTCTGTAACAAGTACAGTGAATCAGTAGGATTAACTCCATGCTATAAGGTTAATGGAAATGCAAACGTAACAAGCTGGAGCTATACACCACATAACGGAAACAGTATAAGCGGTACAATAACCTGCGATATGACAGCAAATGGTTACAGATTACCTACTGAAGCCGAATGGGAATATGCTGCGAAAGGTGGTAATCAGAGTAATGGTTATACTTATAGTGGCAGTAACAACATAGATAGTGTTGCATGGTATACAAGCAACAGTAATAGTAAAACACATGAGGTGAAGAAAAAATCAGCTAATGAACTTGGACTGTTTGATATGAACGGAAACGTATGGGAATGGTGTTGGGACTGTTATACAAGTTCATACAGTAATGAAAGTGTAACTGACCCTTGCGGTAATTCGTCGGGCTCTATCCGTGTTTTACGCGGTGGTAGCTGGGGCGGTCTTGCAACTGGCTGTCGTTCTGCTGTTCGTCTCAACAATGACCCATACTACCGCAACAGTAGCTACGGTTTTAGACTTGTTCGCACAGATACCTCATCATGTTATATGATAAGTTACCAGACTGCACATGGAACTGAACCTGAACAAACTTTAGTACGCAAATCTATTACAAATACTGAATTACCTATGCTTACAGAAAGTGGATGGAAGTTTCTTGGATGGTATACAAGCAGCAATTTTGATGAAGTTACAAAAGCAAATGCAGGACAGAGTATAACAACAAATCTTACCTTATACGCTAAATGGGAAGAGTTTACCGGACCGGATGATGGATTTGTATTTGTTGAGGGTGGAACGGTAGTTGGAAGTGATGATTACAACCAGAACAGAAATTCTGAAACATGTTATATTGGTGCATTTCCAGCAGGCAGAACAGTAACCTTGAGTAGCTTCTATATGAGTAACCATGAGCTTACACAGGGTGAATATGAAACATACTGTTGCTATACAGAAGATACACCAAGATCAAGGTATGGAGTCGGAGTGGATTATCCTGCCTATTACGTAAGCTGGTATGATGCAATTGTTTACTGTAACCTTAAGAGTATTGCAGAAGGCTTAACTCCTTGCTATTCACTTTCCGGTGAAACAGACCCTAAAAAATGGGCAGGAATTAAGAGCAGTAATGGAAAGTATTCATGTAGTTACACAAGTTCAAACTCAACCTGGAACTCAATCACTTGTAATATGACAGCTAACGGTTACAGATTACCTACTGAAGCAGAATGGGAATACGCAGCACGTGGCGGATATGAAACTTACGGAACCTCAGCCTTTGCAAATTATTTTGCAGGAGCAACAACAACAAATTACAATGCAAGCGAAAATAGCGATTTGAATTCAGTCGCTTGGTATTATTATAATTCAAGCAGTAAAACACATGAGGTTATGAAGAAAACCCCTAATGCACTTGGCTTATACGACATGAGCGGAAACGTATCGGAATGGTGCTGGGACTGGTACAGTGACTCTGTTGGTACAGGCAGCGTGACCGACCCTTGCGGCGCGTCGACGGGCTCTTACCGCCTGGGACGTGGCGGTAGCTGGGGCGACTATACCTACTACTGTTCTGTTTCTAGCCGTACCTACATCAACCCGTACTGCCGTCACTACGGCATCAGTTTTCGGCTTGTTCGCTCCGCTACCAATGGTTCTACCAATACAGAATCTGGTAATTCATATGCAAATCAAACACAAACTTATTCATTTACATCCACTGTTACTGTTTTGCCATCTGGGACAGATGGAACGACAGGTACGGGTGCAAAATATATTCTATTTGGTGACTGGCCTCAGACAATAAAGGCTGATAATGTTACTGTTGACGAAAATATCAACGAAGTACACGGTTCATTTACTTATTACGGTGGAAGCGATGGCTACTGGTATGTAAAATGTAAAGAAAATGCATATGAATCCGGTTATAAGTATTCAAACGGTACACCAGTAGCACAGATTAGTGTAAACAGCACTAAATATTTTAAGGTAGAACCTATTAAGTGGCGTGTACTTACAGAAAATTATAAGAGAACTGGGAAAGCACTTTTACTTGCAGAAAAATTTTGACATCAAATGTGGAGTATTATTCTGATATAAACAGGTATATAATCAGCAGTACCGTATACCCGAACAACTACAAAGAAAGCAAAATAAGAGCATATTTGAATGGACTATCATATTACGAGCAGTCTTCGTCAAGTGCTTCAATGACGATAGATGATACATATAGTAACAAAGGTTTTCTGCAGACTGCCTTTACTACATTTGCTCAGGAACTTATAGCAACAACAAATGTTGACAATAGTGCTTCAAGTACTACAAACAGTGGAAACAATATGCCACAAGCAACAAGCTATGCCTGTGTAAATACAAGCGACAAAATATTTCTTTTGAGTGAAAAAGAGGTTACAACAACTAGTTATGGCTTTGCTTCATACGGTTCTTCTGGAACAGGTAATACAAGAATAAGAGTTACAACGGATTTTGCAAAGGCAAATTACGCACATCAGAATACAAGCAGTGGTTATGGTAGCTGGTGGTGGCTGCGTTCTCCTTACTTTGAGTCTAGTAATCGTGTGTGCATCGTCCTTTATGATGGTTATGCCAGTAGCATCAGTTACGTTTACAATGCAGAAGGTGGTATTGTGCCGGCTTTGACAATATCCCTCGAATAAACATATACACAAAACGTTGGTTGCACTTTGGCAGTTTTAGAAACTGCTTGTTTTGTAATCACCACTTTGTGTGTAAGGTCATTTCGACAAGCTCAATGACCGCATAGTTTTAATAGTAATATATCCTTTTATGATTATTCTTTATCTAACTCACTGGCAAGTTTCTGAACTTCTTCTAAAGAAAGTCCCACACAACGTACAACTTTTTCTATAGAATCACCTTCTTTGAGAAGGTTTTTAGCATTTTTGACAGCATTATCATGAGCTCCGTCTTCATAAGCCTCTTCTTGTTTTACGGCAATGTCCATTTTATAATCATATTTGGCACAGAGCATATTAATGACCTCCCGGGATTTTCGGTCCAAATAATCCGCTAAAATCCCTTGTGAAATTGCTTCTTCGATTGCCTTCTTGAACGAGCGTTTAGGGAAAAGCTTGTTATAGGTATGCTCAACAATCTCAATAAACTGGCAATACTCCTTAAGAATAGCACATGTTCTGCTAATCGGCAATATTTTGGAATCACTACAGTTCTTTACCTTTACTACAAGCTCCAGTTTACTGCTGTCCTTCTCATAAAATGCATCAGAAAGCCGCAGTTCTTGTTCCGGTGGAAGCTCTTTCTTGCCCACATAAACAACATAGAAGTCTGGATTTGGAATCTTGTAAACCTTTTCTGCATAACGCTGTTTAACTGGAACAATTCCTTCGTAAATCCTTGTGACGTATTCAAGACAGCGGAAAGGCATGTTTTCGTTTACAGTTGACTGATGCTCCACAAGCACAATTAGTTTACCGTTAATTTCCCAGCTTACGTCGTTGTTGAAGGTTTTGTATAAAGCCTGCTCAATAACTTTACGTTCAAGCTTAACCTCTTCAAGCTTGTAATCTGTTCCTGTAAGTGCATTGTAAAGATCAAGGAAGTTTTTCTTACCATCCCTATCTGAACCGAATAAATCTGTAAAAACAGAATCTTTGTACTTTCTGTTCCAAAAAGCCATAAAAGCCCTCCGAATAATTTAGTTTATGAGATAAAAATCCCACACTATTAATATTGCAAAAATATTCGATTTCGGACCATTTTCACGAAAAAAAGTTGAAAAAAACTAAAAAAATGTCTGTATAAAACATAAAATCTTGACGAAAACGTAAAAATCTGCAATAATCATAATACTTTATAAAGTAGGAGTGGCACCTCATATGCCTTGTGGAAAGAAAAGAAAACGCCAGAAGATGGCAACACATAAGCGAAAGAAGATGCTTAGACGTAATCGACATAAGAGCAAGTAGTTTTTAGGTCGACCGCTTGTGTTCAGATAGACCGCGATTTATTTCGCGGTCTTTTTTTATACTTACGGGTTTTTAACTTGTGGATTTGAGTTTGTCAGTGGTATAATTAAATAATTGGCGCGGCTAGGATGTTAGAAAGCATTAATTCTCCAGATGACATAAAAAAACTCTCTCGAAAAGAAATAAAGCAGCTTGCACAGGAAATGCGTTCTACAATCATCAATGTTGTAGGAAAGAACGGCGGACATCTGGCAAGTAATCTTGGAGTAGTTGAGCTTACAATCGCGCTGCACAGGGTCTTTTCTTCGCCAAAGGATGCAATTATCTGGGATGTAAGTCACCAGTGCTATCCTCATAAGCTGCTCACAGGACGCTACAAAGATTTTTCATCACTCCGAAAAAAAGACGGAATCTCTGGTTTTACAAATACAAAAGAAAGTCCCCACGATTATTTTATAAATGGTCATTCTTCAACCTCAATTTCTTCAGCACTTGGACTTCTTACTGCCTGGAACCTAAATAATAATGATGGAAAAGTAATTGCGGTTATTGGCGACGGTGCTCTTACCGGTGGAATGGCCTTTGAAGGCTTGTGTAATGCGGCTCAGCTTTCAAAAAATCTTATTGTAATCTTAAACGATAATCAGATGTCGATTGACCATAATACTGGTGCAATTTCCCGTTATTTAAGCCGCCTTTCAATGTCGCACAGCTATCAGTCTTTTAGATACAGCATAGATAAAACTATAGACCGAATGGTAGAAAAAATCCCTTATTTTGGAAGGCATGTTGAAAAGTTTGTATTCAGATTTAAACGTTCCTTAAAAGGTCTTATTCTTACAAACAATCTTTTTACCGATTTGGGTTTTGAATACACTGGTCCTTATGACGGTCACAACGAGGAAGAGCTTGAAAAGGTTCTTTTACGTGTCTCAAAACTGCACAGACCGGTTGTAGTTCACGTAGTTACTAAAAAAGGCAAGGGCTACAGTCCTGCAGAAGATAATCCTGAGCTTTTCCATGGTATTGGTCCGTTCCAGATTAGTGATGGAAAGGTTGAAAAGTTTGATAATATGAGCTTTACCGAAGCCTTCAGCAATATGATTGTCAGGGAAGCTGAAAATAACAATAAGATTGCGGCGATTACGGCTGCTATGGCAAAAGGAACTGGTCTTACGTCTTTTTCACACAAGTTCCCGAACCGGTTTTTTGATGTTGGTATTGCCGAAGAGCATGCAGTTACGTTTGCTGAAGGTCTTTCTGCCGGTGGAATGATTCCTGTTGTCTGCATTTATTCAACCTTCTTGCAGAGAGCTGTAGACCAGATTATTCACGATATTTCCCTGCAAAAGCTGCACGCAATTTTTATGGTAGACAGAGCGGGAGCAGTTCCAGATGATGGTGTTACACATCAGGGTGTGTTTGATATTGCTTTGCTTCGACCTGTACCGGGATTAAAAATCCTTTCGCCGTCAACAGAAAGCGATATGAATGTTTGTTTCCGTTATGCGCTTGAAGGTGATTCGGCTGTTGTAATCAGATACCCTAAGCTTTCATGTCCGCCTGATTCAACAAAGTTTGAACAGATTATAGAAGAAGGTGTAGGGGTATTTATTTCTCAGGAGGAGCTGCTTTTTTCACAGAAAAAGAGTGTGCCTGTAGAAAAGAAGGACAGAATCCTTATTGTATCAACCGGTGGCTTGTACACGGAAGTAAAGGCTGCAGCCGAAAAATGTGCGGAAAACAACATCATCACAGATCTTTATATGCTGCGCTTTATAAAACCGCTTGATGAAGAATACTTTATTTCGCTTGCAAAAAATTATAAGGGTGTTCTTTTTGCAGAAGATGGTGTAAAAACCGGCGGTGTAAGCGAATATCTTGAAGAGCTTTTGTCCAAGAATAATTGTAATAATACAAAAATCCTTGCCTTTGGCGACAGATATTATGAGCATGGAACTCGTGCAGAGATTCTTGAAGCTGCTGGTCTTTCTGTTGAATGCATTACCGCAGGTGTTCAGGAGCTGAAAAAATGACAGATAAAGATGATTCAAATAAGCTCCTTACAATGCAGTTTGGAAATCGAACAATATCAACAGAATATAAAGCTTTTGTAATGGGAATTGTAAACGTTACTCCTGATTCCTTTTACAGTGTTAGCCGCGGTGGTTTTGAAAGGGCAGAAAAGCTTATAGAAGACGGTGCTGATATTCTTGATATTGGCGGCGAATCTACAAGACCGGGTTATTCTGAAATAAGTGATGATGAAGAAATAAGAAGAGTTGTACCTGTAATTACTGAATTGCGAAAAAAATATGAAATCCCAATTTCCATAGATACAACTAAATATGAAGTGCTTAAGGCAGCTTATGAAGCTGGAGCAGATATTTTCAACGACATTTCTGCTTTTGAAGGAAAGGATTACGAAAAAGCCGCAGATTTTGTTGCAAAAAATGGAATGTCAACAATACTTATGCACAGGTTTACAGAGTCCGAGGATGACCGAATTACAAATCCTGAAATAATGAAAGAAGTAAGTGATTTTCTTGAGGATAGGGTAAAGTTTGCACTTGAGCACGGAATCCCACTTGAAAAAATTGTTGTGGACCCTGGAATCGGTTTTGGTAAAACCTTTGAAGAAAACGTTATCCTTATGAAAAACATAGAACAGCTTTGCAACGGAAAATACCCGATTCTTATGGCTCTTTCCCGAAAGCGCTGTATTGGAACAATTACAAGACGAATGGTAGAAGAAAGACTTGTAGGTACTGTTGCGGCTAATATGCTTTCTATTCAGAAGGGAGCTGTAATTGTAAGGGTTCACGATGTTGCAGAGACCAAAGATTCGTTAAAGATAATGAAATATCTTTCATAATGTGATATAATTACTACAGGACAGCATTTAATGGAAGTATTTAATAAGTTTTTATATCTGTATGACTATGTTCGCCCGGTATTCGATATTCTGATTCTGACATTCCTTTTGTACAAAGCCTACGATTTTATGGCTAAAACAAACAGTATTCAGATTCTTAAATCAGTTATTATTGTTGTAATTGCCTGGGTAATAGCAATCCTCTTTAAACTTGATACAATTCTCTGGCTTTTGAGTGTTGTTGCACCTGGTCTTGTAATAGCCTTTGCCGTTATCTTCCAGCCGGAAATCCGAAAGCTCTTTTTACGAATAGGACAAAGCTCCTGGTTCGCTTTTGGTAAACGTTCAAAGCACACATACGTAGATTCTGTACTGCTCGCCGCCGAAATGCTTTCCAAAGAAAGACGTGGTATGCTCGCAGTATTTATGCGTCATACTAAGCTTGACAACTATATGCAGGCTGGAACTAAACTGAATGCCGATTTGTCTTCGAGCCTTCTTGTAACAATTTACGGTAAAGATACACCTCTCCATGACGGCGCCTGCTTTATCCAGGGTGGAAAAATTATTGCAGCCGGTTGTTTCTTGCCGTTGAGCGAAGAATACACAATCAAAAAGACTTTTGGTTCCCGTCACAGAGCTGCACTTGGACTTTCTGAGGTTTGCGATGCTGTTGTACTTGTTGTTTCTGAAGAAACAGGTGCCATAAGTCTTGCTTACGACTCAAAGCTTAATTACGATTTGAAAATCCCTGAGATAACAAAGATTCTGGAAAATCTGCTTGAAATTACACCGGAAGATAAGAATTTGGAGGACACGATTGATGAAAGCAAACCAATTAGCTGAAAAATTCTTTAAAAACTGGCCGGTCAAGCTTATCTGCTTTGTTCTCGCCATTCTTCTTTATATTTTCCACCGCTCGGCAATGGTAGAAAAACGTTCTTTTGTTCTGCCACTCGAGGTAGTTCAGGACGGAATTGTAATGCCGGTTGGAAACTATCCTAAAAATGTAACTGTAATTGTCAGGGCAAATACCGAAGAAATTACATCTGTACATGCAAGCCAGATAAGGGCTTATGTCAATATCAACCACATTACAAAGGGCGGGGAATACACTGTTCCTGTAAATGTTTCTGTTACCGACGAGCTTATGCGCTATGACCCGTTTGAAATTAAGGTAAAGCCGGAAACAATTAAAATTGATGTTGAAAGAAAATCAAAGAAGTTTGTAGAAATAAAACCTTCAATAATTGGAGAGCCGGAGCACGGATATTTTGTTTCAGAAGTTACAGTTGATCCTTCGTTTGTAACAATGTCTGGACCAGAAGCTCTACTTACGGAAATTGATGAGCTTAAGACAGATGTAATTGATATTGATAAGATGTCTACAAATCTTGTTACAGAAACAGAATGTATGGAGCTTAACAAGATAATTGAAATTGATAATCCAGGTCCTTATGATGTTACTATAAAGATTGAACCAAAGCTTATGGAAAAGAGTTTTGAGGGCTTGCGGGTACAGGCTGTTAATTTACCGGATGGCTTTGAGCTTGTTTCGCAGATGCCTGTTACGGGAATTGTCCTGCAGGGTATTATGCCGATGCTCGAAAACTTTAATCTTAACGCATACTCTGTACAGGTTGATTTAAGTTCAATCAGAGATTCCGGAACATTTGAGCTTCCTGTAAGATATATTTATCCTTCTTACTTCAAACTTGTTCGAAAAAATGTCGATAAAGTAAATGTAGAAGTTAAGAAAATAGAAAAACAGGAAAATCCTGGTGATGATGAATTTTCGCCAGAGATTAAAAATTAGTTTTTATAAGAGGGGATATGGCATATACAACAAAAAAAGCACCGGCAACTGAAAAAAAAGCTTCATTATCGTACTGGTCAAAGGATAAATGTACTTGTCCTGTATGCAAGAAACCGTTTGAGCGCGAAATAATGCGAAGCGGTAACGGTCGTATGAATGCGGGAAATCTTTCGGATGAGCTTCACAGAGATTATATTCCGTCCGCACGTTTTGGAAAGGTTTATCCTCTTATTTATGATGTTGGTGCGTGCCCTAACTGCTATGCTGCCTTCTTCTGGTATGATTTTACAGAAATTAAAAAGGATGTTGTTGCCGACCGAATCTTTGACAGTACACAGAAGCGAAAAGCTTCCATGGAAAATATTTTCCCTTACGTTGACTTAAAGGAAGAAAGAAACTTATTCTCCGGTGCTGCAATGTATTATCTCGCACTTCAGACTTATGACTTAATGGAAGCCGATGCTCTTCCAACCTTAAAAAAAGCAATTATTTCCCTGCGTCTTGCCTGGCTTTGTAACGAAATAAACGATCGCTGCAGCGGTCACAATTACGATTATATTTCACAGTGCTTTTACAGAAAGGCTTTGTTCTTCTATCAGCAGGCTCTTGTTAATGAACAGGCTCGTACAGAAAAGTGCTCTACCTTAAATAATTTTGGACCGGACCAGGATAAAAACTACGGTTGGGATGGTGTTGTATATCTTACAGGTCTTCTGGAATATAAATATGGTCAGAAGGAAGATATACAGATGCGTCTTAAAAAGCTTAGTGAATCTAAAACTGCTATTGCACGAATCTTTGGTCTTGGTAAATCTTCTAAAAATAAGCCAGGTCCTTTGCTTGAGCATGCCCGTAACCTTTATGACGAGCTTACAAAAGAGCTTAAAGATGATGATTTATAATGTTTGCGGCGGTAATCGGTAATTATTTATGCGTAACATTCTTTTAACAATTTCTTACGACGGAACAGATTATTGCGGCTGGCAGCGGCAGGATGATTCCACTGGCGGCGAATCGGAAAAAACTGTTCAGGGAGAAATTGAAAAAGCTCTCGAAAAAATCCACAAGCAGCCAATTACGCTTTATGGTTCCGGACGTACAGACAGTGGTGTTCACGCACTTGGACAGGCTGCAAACTTTTATACACCAATTGAATCAATTCCAGCAGAAAACTATGTTCGGGCGCTTAATGCCTTTTTACCCGAAGATATAAGGATTATGAAGGCGGAAGAGGTTCCTGAAGAGTTCAGCTCAAGGAAATCTGCTACAAGCCGTGTTTACAGATATTTTATTTCTTTTGGTGATAATCTTGCTGCAAACAATTCCCGTTTCAGCTGGTATGTTCAGAAATATAAACCGAATCTTGAAAGATTAAATCATTTTTGCAGTTGTCTGAAAGGCGAGCTTGATTGTTCTTCGTTTGCAGCAAGCGGAGATGTTAGCGTTTCAAATAACAGATATATTGATTCAGCTTCATTTTTTATGGAGCACGATATCTGGGGAAATGAACTGCTTGTTTTTGAAATTGAAGCAAATGCCTTTTTATGGAGGATGGTCCGCACGCTTACAGGAACGCTCATAAATCTTGATAAAAATGAAGCTCCACTTGATTCAATGGAAAAAATCCTTAATGCTCACGACCGTACAAAAGCAGGCGTAACAGCACCTCCAAACGGTTTGTTTTTGTACAAAATTAAGTTTGACGGAATCAGACGTCACTTATAAAAGGCTTACCGGGTCAACATCATATTCAATGTAAACTGCAGGATTATGCTTGTAATCAAAAAGCAGCTTGCGTGCCATTGTCTGGAGTGGTGTAACAGAATGACATTTTAAAAGAATCTGGTAGCGCCAAGAAGAATTAATCTTTTCAATCGGACATTCAGCAGGACCAATTATTTCAACACCTTTTTTTGTACCGGCAGGAATATTTTCCTTTAATATGCGAACTGCATCAACAGCAGTTTCTTCGGCACGCTGCCTGTCGTAGCTTCTGAAAACAAGTCTTACTATGCGGCTGAACGGTGGAAAATCGAGCATTTCCCGCTGCTGAAGCTCTGAATTATAAAACTCTTCAATTTGACTTTTACAAGCATAAAGAACAGGTTCTCTTCCTGGACTATAAGTCTGGACAATAACCTTACCATCTGGGAAATATCGGCCTGCACGACCAGCAACCTGAGTAATAAGCGAAAAAGTTCTTTCACCTGCACGGAAATCAGGAAGATGAAGTCCTGCGTCTGCAAGAATAACACCGACAAGTTCAAGATTCGGGAAATTAAGTCCCTTTGCAACCATCTGTGTGCCGAGCATAATATCATATTTTCCCTGACGGAACTCTTCCAGATAATTTAAAAGCTGTTCCTTATTCTTAAGCACATCAGTATCTAGTCTGAGGATTCTTGCATTAGGAAACTTTGCTTTAGTTTCTGCTTCAATATATTCCGTGCCAAAGCCCGAAGAACCAATGTCCAAAGAGCCGCACTGCGGACAGCTTTCAGGCGGAACAACAGACCAGCCGCAGTAATGACAGCGAAGTCTGTTTTCGTTTTTATGATAGGTGAGTGGAACAGAACAGTTTTTGCACACAAGCTCAAAGCCGCACGAATTACAGCGGAAAAAGTGAGTAAAGCCGCGCCTGTTCAAAAATAAAATTGCCTGATGTTTTTTCGCAATTGTCTGTTTAATTAAATCTTCAAGCGGCTTTGAAATACAACCGTCATTAGGGTAATAATTCAGGTCTATGCAGGAAATGTGCGGCATTTCACCACCGGCTAAACGCTTAGTAAGAGTGTGACGTCTGATCGTACCTTTTTGCATTCCGTACCACGCTTCTACTGATGGAGTTGCGCTTCCCATTAAAAGAGGAATCTTTAGTCCCATTGCACGGTGCATGGCAACCTGTCTTGCATGATAGCGCGGATTATTTCCAGATTTATAGGAGCCGTCGTGCTCTTCATCAATAATAATAAGTCCAAGATCTGGAACAGGTGCAAAAACTGCGGAACGGGCACCTACAACAACCCTCGCTTCCTTATGTATAATTCTGTGCCACTCGTTTAATCGTTGCGACGGAGTAAGCCCTGAATGAAGAACTGCTGCCGTTTTTCCGAATCTTTGCGTAACAGAACGAACAACCTGTCCTGTAAGACCAATTTCCGGTACAAGATAAATTACACCTTTTCCCTGAGAAAGAATCTTTTCAGAAAGAGAAAGAAAAACTTCTGTTTTACCGCTGCCGGTAGGTCCGTAAAGATAATGAAAAAGCTGCTGTGAAGAAGCAGGTGCCTGAGTTACCTTTGTAGAATCAAGGATATCGTTTACAGCCTTATTTTGTTCATCAGAAAGGGTATTTGTATTTTTAGATCCAAGCTCTTCTTCAAAAGAAAAACCTCCCGCACTTGAATCTCGCCTGCCGCTTGGAATCATAGAAAAAACAGCTTCTCCAAGCGTACAAAGATAATAATGTGAAACCCACTTTGCAATTTCAATCAGCTCAGAATCAAAAACAGGCTCTTTATCTATAATTCTTTTTATCGGGCGGATTTTTGCTTCTTCTACAGGACAGTTAGGCGGAATCTTATCGTAAATACCGATTATAAAGCCTTCCGTTTTTTTATTCCCAAACATAATTTCTGCACGCTTGCCGATCTCTGGCTCAAGTCCGGGCTTTTCTTTTTCGGGAGAAATATAGGAATATGTAAAGCCCTGATTAACAGGAAGGTTCAGAATTATTTCAAGATAAAGCATTTCTATAACTAACTATTCGATTCGCCTGTGATTTCGTCAAGTTTTCTCTTGAACAGTTTTAAGTCCTCCCACGCAGGACGCTTTAAGCTTTCATTTCGGAGAAGTGCACTTGGATGATATGTTACAAGCAGCGGAATCCCATGATAATCGTGGAACTGACCGCGGAGCTGTCCTACAGGAGTTTCGGTGTCTAAAAGCTTTTGCCCGGAAATGCGTCCCATACAGAGAATCATCTTTGGTTTTAATACGTGAATCTGTGCTTCCAGGAACGAAATACAGGCAGCCTGTTCTTCCGGTAAAGGATCTCTGTTCTGCGGCGGACGGCACTTTACAATATTTGCAATGTAGCAGTTTTTATTTCTGTCAAGCTGAATTGCAGAAAGCATTTTATCAAGAAGCTTTCCAGCCTTTCCGACAAACGGCAGTCCCTGAATATCCTCGTCGTAGCCTGGTCCTTCACCGACAACGAGAACAAGTGGCTTCTCAACGCCCTGTCCCGGTACAACGTTATTTCTGGTTCGGGCAAGCTGGCAGCGGGTACAGCGAAGTATTTTTGAATTGAGTTCGGATATTGTCATGCCGTGGGAGTCGGATGATGAAGTGGTTGTAGCAGGAACCGGTTCTGATGTAGAGGATGGAGTGGCAACTGGTTCTGATGCCGATGATGATGTTGCAACTTGTTCCTGTGTTTTTTCTACAACCGGTTCCGGTTCAACATCATCACTAAACTCTGGAGTTACAGCATATTTTTCGCGTGTATATCCGCTGAAATATGAGTCGGCGGTCTTGAATAAGTTATAAAGGACTTCTTTATCTTCTTTTTTCATTAAACAGCCTCCCTTATTCCGCCTGATTCTGATTTGTTTTCCAGGCAGGCTCATTGCCAAATGTAAGCTTTACAATTTCACGGTCATCGTATGCTTTTTTAATGAGCTCATCTACTTCAAGTGCCTTATAGATTTCTTCTGCTTCGCTTACAGTTCCTCTCAAAACTGGATGTCTTGGACTGAAAAGTACACAGCAATCCTCGTATGGAAGAATTGAAGTTTCGTATGTATCTATAAATAGTGCAGTCTGAATAATTTCTTCTTTATCAAGACCGCAGCAAGGACGCATTAAAGGAAGCTCTGCAAAATACTCGGTAACGGTCATGTTTTCTATTGTCTGACTTGCAACCTGTCCAACACTTTCGCCGGTAATAATGCATTTTGCCTTACAGCGTTTTGCAAGCATATTTGCGGTTCTCATCATGCAGACACGAAGCATAAGTGTAGACCACGCTTCAGGAGCTTTTTCCTTTATCTTCATCTGAACTTCTGTAAAAGGAATTATGTTCAGATAAGTTGTGATTCCATAATAAGCGAGCTTTTGTGCAAGGGTAACTACCTTCTGTTTTGCTTCGTCTGA
>JAFZRP010000047.1 GCA_017619795.1 Treponema sp. | reverse complement strand
TTGGCAGACAGCAAGAATACAGCTGGTGATGTAAGCTGCTGGCTTGCAGACGGTAAGTTTTATTTCAGAGCTGATTCAGAAAAAGGAAAAGCTTTGCTTGATTCTGTAAAATCAGTTTTCGCTGATGGTGATGATAAAGCTGTAACAAAAGTACAGAAAGAAATCTCAGAGAAAATTGAAAAGCTTCCATTTGCTCACCTTGATCTCTCAAAAGTTGGCGGTGTAAAGCCAGAACAGATGCTTAAGGTTTTCAATTCTAAAATCTGGGATAAGGTTAGCGAAGCTTGTGTAGGCTGCGGAACCTGTACTTACATCTGCCCTACCTGTATGTGTTTTGATGTACGCGACTTTGATACTGGAAACGGTATCCGTCAGATTCGCTGCTGGGACTCTTGTATGTTCTCTGATTTTACTCAGATGGCTGCAGAAAACCCACGTCACACACAAAAGGAAAGAAGCCGCCAGCGCTTTATGCACAAGCTTGTATACTACCCTATGGCTCACGGCGATTTATTCTCTTGCGTAGGTTGTGGACGATGTCTTGAAAACTGTCCTGTAAACATGAACATCGTAAAGGTTATAAAAGCTATACAGGAGGATAAAGATATTTAATTATGGAAAACAAAGAATCTTTTATTCCTTATGTAGGAAAAATTATTGATATTAAACAGGAAACTCCTGATGTAAAAACCTTCAGCGTAGTTGGACTTGATGGAAAAAAATTGTTTGAACATATTCCTGGACAGTGTGCAATGCTTATTGTACCAGGTGTCGGTGAATCAATGATTTCCATCACTTCATCACCTACTCTTACTACTCACATGGAGTTCTCAATTAAGAAGTGCGGCTGTGTAACAGACTGGCTCCACAATGCAGAAGTTGGTCAGCAGATTTGTCTCCGCGGACCAATTGGAAACGGCTTCCCTGTAGACACAAAGCTCAAAGGCAAGGATATTCTTGTAATTGCCGGTGGTATTGGTATTGCTCCTGTTCACTCTGTAGTAAATTATATGATGGACCACAGAAGTGATTACGGTAAGATTCAGGTAATCTATGGTTCCCGCTCTATGGCTGACCTTGTTCGCCTTGAAGAAATGCAGAACGTATGGATGAAGCAGCCTAACTGTTCTATTGACCTTACAATTGACCGACCAGAAGATGGCTGGAATGGACACGTTGGCTTTGTTCCTCCTTATGTAACAGAGCTTAATCCAGATCCAAGCATGACAGTAATCATGTGTGGACCTCCGATTCTTATTCACCTCTCTCTTGATGCCCTCAAAAAGCTCGGTTTTAAAGATGAGCAGGTATTTACAACAATGGAAATGAGAATGAAGTGCGGAATCGGTAAATGCGGACGCTGTAACATTGGTGACAAGTTCGTATGTAAGGACGGTCCAGTATTCAGCTTTGACCAGCTTGGTGAATTACCGCCAGAATATTAATTTTTAGGAGATATATATGAAAAGAACATTAGTTGTTGTTATGGCTTTGTTAGCTCTTACAAGCTCTGTTTTTGCTGCTAAAGCAAAGAAGGCTAAAAAAGCTGGAAAGGCACCTGCTTTTAAAGTAGGCGTTATTTACATCGGTGATGAAAATGAAGGCTACACAGAAGCCCACATGAAAGGTATTGCCGAAATGAAGAAAAATCTTGGTCTTTCTGATTCACAGGTAATCGAAAAGAAATGTATTCCTGAAGACGAAAAGGCTTACGATGCAGCTGTTGACCTTGCAGAACAGGGCTGTACTTACATTATCGCAACATCTTTTGGTCACGAGTCATATCTTATTCAGGCTGCTAAAGAGTATCCAAAGATTCAGTTTGCACATGCAACAGGTTATCAGGCAGCTGGCTGCGGTTTGAGCAATATGCACAACTTTATGCCATCTGTTTACCAGTCACGCTATGTTTCTGGTATTGTTGCTGGTCTTAAATTAAACGAAATGATTTCCAGCGGTAAGATTAAGGCTGACGAAGCAAAGATTGGTTATGTTGGTGCTTATCCATTTGCAGAAGTTGTTTCTGGCTATACATCATTCTTCTTAGGTGTACGCTCTGTATGTCCTTCTGCAACAATGGAAGTTCGCTATACAAACTCTTGGGCTGACATGGCTTTGGAAAAAGAAACTGCAGAAGCTTTCATTGCAAGCAAATGTGTTCTTATTTCTCAGCACGCAGATACAACTGGTGCTCCAACAGCTTGTGAAGCTAAGGGTGTTCCTTGTGTAGGCTACAACGTAGATATGACAGCTGTAGCTCCTAACTGTGCACTTACTTCAGCTGCTTTGAACTGGGGTGCTTTCTATACAATGTCTGCTAAGGCTGTAAGAGACGGACAGAACTTTGAAGTAAACTGGTCACGCGGATATTCTGATGATGCAGTTTTGATTACACCAATCAATCCAAAGGCTGCAACTGCAGATGCTAACGAAAAGGCAAATGCTGCAATCGCTGGAATCAAGAATGGTTCAATCAAAGTATTCGATCTTTCTACCTTCACTATCGGTGGAAAATCACTTGATAAGCTCATTGCAGAAGGCGGCGACTATGCTAAGTATGCTGCTTATGTAAAGAACGGTGCTTTTGCTGAGCAGGACGGCTTTGCTGCTCCAGCTTTCGACTTAAGAATAGACGGCATTGTTGAAAGATAATTCTTAGATAATAATCAGCTGAATTAAAGCTGATTGTTTTATAGGGGCTGTCTAATATTATTTTAGACAGCTCCAATTTTTTAAATGATTTTATGAGTGAAATTGCAGTTGAATTAAAAGAGATTACAAAAAAATTCGGCGATGTTGTTGCAAATGATAGTGTAAGCCTTATTGTTAATAAGCACGAGATTCTGTCTGTCCTGGGAGAAAACGGCAGCGGAAAAACAACTCTCATGAATATGATTGCGGGAATCTACCGTCCTGATTCAGGAAAGATACTTATTGACGGTAACGAAGTAACAATTCATTCCCCAAAAGATGCATACAAATATAAAATTGGCATGATACATCAGCATTATAAGCTTGTAAATGTATTCACAGCCGCAGAAAATATAATTTTAGGACAGGACACAGGAAAAGTCCTTGATATAAAAAAGGTAAAAGCAGACATACAGAACATTTGCGATTTGTATGGCTTTAAGATTAATCCAGATCAGAAAATATACGACATGTCTGTATCTGAAAAACAGACTGTTGAAATCATAAAGGTTCTTTATAAGGGTGCAGATATCCTTATTCTTGATGAACCAACCGCAGTTCTTACGCCGCAGGAAACAAAAAGTCTTTTCCAGGTTTTAAGAAACATGCGCGAAAACGGCAAATCTGTCATCATCATCACTCATAAACTGAATGAGGTTATGGAAATAAGCGACAGAGTGACCGTTCTTAGAAAAGGCAAATACATAGACACAGTTAAAACAAAAAATACTTCAATTCAGGCGCTTACTGAGATGATGGTGGGCGAAAAAATCGACCTTGATATAAAACGCTCTATGCCTGTAAATCCAAAACAAGTACTTAAGGTAGAAAATCTTACCTGCGTTTCTAAAGAAGGAATTACAGTGCTTGATAATGTTAGCTTTACTGTACGCTCCGGCGAGTTTTTAGGAATTGCCGGAATTGCGGGTTGTGGTGTCCGTGAGCTTTTTGAATGTATTGACGGAATCCACAGGTACACAAAAGGCAAAATCACCTTCTACGATAAAGACGGCAATGAAATTGACTTAACGAATAAATCTACAAAGGATTTTAAAAAGCTTGGTGTTAGAATTGCCTTTGTACCGGAAGACAGACTTGGAATGGGTCTAGTAGGACCAATGGGTATGACTGATAATGTTATGCTCCGCTCTTACAGAAAAGGAAAAGTTCCTATTGTAAAAAGAAAGGAGCCTCGTTCTCTTGCTGCGGCAATTAAAAAACGCCTTGAAGTTAAAACTCCGAATATTGAGTATCCTGTAAGAAGACTTTCCGGCGGAAACGTTCAAAAGGTTCTTGTTGGACGAGAAATAAGCTCCAGCCCTGATATTCTTATGGTCGCTTATCCTGTACGCGGACTTGATATAAACTCTTCTTACCTTATTTACAACAAGCTAAATGAGCAGAAATGTCAGGGAGCGGCTGTTATGAGCATTATAGAAGACCTTGATGTTCTACTTGATTTGAGTGACAGAATCCTTGTCCTTAATAATGGTCACATTACTGGAATTGTAGATGCAAGAACAACTACAAAAGAAGAAATCGGGTATCTTATGACAGCTGATGTTAGCGAGGTAAAAAATGTTTGACTTAAGATTGAGCAAGGTTGAAAACATGAAGCTTTATAAAAAGCTTCTTATCAGGGCAGCAGCTGTACTTGCGGCACTTCTTGTATGTGCAATCGTTATTATCTCCGTTACAGATTTGAACCCTTTTGAAGTTTACGGTGGAATTATAAACGGTGCACTTGGCACAAAACGTAGAGTCTGGGTTACAATCCGCGACACCCTTGTTCTGCTTTTGGTAGCTGTTGGTCTTGTACCCGCCTTTAAGATGAGATTCTGGAACATTGGTGCAGAAGGTCAGATTCTTATGGGAGGACTTGCAAGTGCTGCCCTTATGATTTACTGCCCAAATGTACCGAATGGTATTCTTTTACCACTAATTATGCTTTCCAGCTGTGCCGCAGGAATTATCTGGGGAATTATACCGGCTTATTTTAAGGCTAAGTACAACACAAACGAAACGCTTTTTACCCTTATGATGAATTACATTGCTATGCAGCTGATTACGTTCTGTATAGTTTTCTGGGAAAATCCACCGGGCTCTAACTCTGTTGGAATTATAAACCCGAATACAAGTGCCGGCTGGTTTCCTTCGGTTTTCGGGCAGCGTTATGGTCTTAATTTAATTATAGTGATATTGATTACGAGCTTTGTTTTCTTCTATCTGCATTATACAAAGCATGGCTACGAGCTTAGTGTTGTTGGCGAAAGCTGGGATACAGCCCGCTACGCAGGTATAAATGTAAAAAAGGTTATTATAAGGACTATGGCTCTTTCCGGCGGAATCTGCGGACTTGCGGGCTGCCTTGTTGTAAGTGGTGCAAGCCATACAATAAGCACTAGTCTTGCCGGTGGACGAGGCTTTACAGCAATTATTGTTGCCTGGATGAGTAATTTTAATGTTTTTGCAATGATTGTGGTTTCTTTCTTCCTGTGTTTTATGTCGAATGGTGCTGTTCAAATTGCCAGTCAGTTTAGCCTTAACGAAAATGTGTCAGACATCATCATCGGAATAATTATTTTCTTTTTGATTGGAAGCAACTTCTTTATTAACTACAGGGTAACAGTTCAGAAGGGGGTACACGAAAAATGATTTTTTTAACCTTCATACAAAAAGCAATAATTCAGGGAATTGGAATCCTTTTTGGTACTGCCGGAGAAATTGTTACTGAAAAATCAGGACATTTGAATCTTGGTATTCCGGGCCTTATGTATATGGGAGGAATTGCAGGCTTAATGGGAGCTTTCTATTATGAAAATGGAGTTGCTAACCCGAATCCTGTTCTTGGACTCTTAATCTCTTTGTTATGTACACTTCTCTGCTCCGGGCTTGGTGCTTTAATCTACAGCTTTCTTACAATCACAATGCGTGCAAACCAGAACGTTGTAGGACTAGCATTAACAACCTTTGGAATTGGTTTTGGAAACTTTTACGGCGGTTCAATTTCCAGACTTGCAGGCGGTGTTGGACAGGTAAGCGTTGCAACTACAGCAAAAGCATACCAGGCATCCATTCCGCTTTTAAATAAGATTCCTGTAATCGGGCCGCTTTTATTCGGCTATGGATTTTTGACTTATGTTGCACTCTTTCTTGCGTTTGCAATTTCTTTCTTTTTACTAAAAACTAAAAAAGGACTTAATTTAAGGGCAATCGGAGAAAATCCTGGAGCCGCAGATGCCGCAGGAATTAACCTAAACAAATACAAATATATTGCAACAATTGCCGGTGGAGCTATTGCAGGACTTGGCGGCCTTTATTTTGTTATGGAATACCTTGGCGGCACCTGGACAAACAACGGCTTTGGCGACCGCGGTTGGCTTGCAATCGCTCTTGTAATTTTCAGCTTGTGGGATTCCAGAAAAGCGCTGCTTGGTGCCTTCTTATTCGGAGCCTTATACATTCTTTATATGTATATTCCTGGTTTAAGCCGCGCTATTCAGGAGCTTTTTAAGATGAGTCAGTATCTTGTAACAATTGTTGTACTTGTAATAACTAGTATGCAGCGAAAGCGTGAAAATCAGGGACCGGAAATGCTCGGTATACCATATTTTAGAGAGGACAGATAAATGAACTTTTTGCAGGAACGAATTGTAAAAGACGGAATTGTAAAATCAGATCAGGTGCTTAAGGTAGACAGCTTTCTTAATCATCAGATTGATGTTGAGCTTATGGATATGATGGGCGCTGAATTCAAAAAGCGTTTTTATGGCAAACCAATCAATAAGATTCTTACAATTGAAGCTTCAGGAATTGCAATTGCCTGCATTACAGCAAGATATTTCCACGTTCCGGTTGTTTTTGCTAAAAAGACTCAGACTGTTGTCCAGGATGATGATAAATATTGTGCAGATGTCGAATCTTTTACACATAAGTGCATGAATCATGTCTTTGTTTCTAAAAAATATATCCAGCCAAACGACCATATTTTAATTATTGATGACTTTATGGCTCACGGACAGGCTTCAAACGGCTTAATTCAGATTATTGAACAGGCTGGCGCTACCCTAGAAGGAATTGGAATAGCTATAGAAAAAGGCTTCCAGGGCGGCGGAGACTCCTTGCGAGATAGAGGAATTATTGTTGAGTCACTCGCTATTATAGATAAAATGGATGCAGAAACTGGTACAATTGAGTTTAGGAATAGTAAGAACTAGATTTTGATTTGAATAAAAAAATATTATAAAGTTTCTCAATATTTCTTTTTTTAAATTTCGTCATATTATAATAATCAAAAAAAGTGTAACTATTCAGCACTAAAAACTAAAACAAAGAGACGGTGTTTCTGCAAAAGCTAATTTAACAGCTTCAAATGCATTGACACCGTGCTTTCTTGCAGAATCAATATAAGAACGAATTGTGAGATACCACTTTGCTCCGTCA
>JAFZRP010000046.1 GCA_017619795.1 Treponema sp. | reverse complement strand
TTTATTTTTACATTTATAATTTTATGGTGTATAATTAACAATATGTTAGAAATACTTAGTGACAGTGATTTTGAGAAATTCCGTAAGTTAATTTACGATGAAAGTGGTATAACCTTTTCCGCTACGAACCGCTCTATTCTGGACAGTAGAATAAAGGAGTTATTGCGTCAGAAAAATATTGCAACTCCTGATGAGTATTATGCTCTTATCACAAAGAACTCTGACGAAATGAAAGAGATGCTCGATTCAATTACTACGAATCTTACACGCTTTTTCAGAAATCAACCGCATTTCGATGCTCTTATTAATTATGTAATCCCAGATTTGGTAGAAAGGAAAAAATCCTCCGGTATAGGAAGAACAATAAAGGTTTGGAGTGCCGGCTGTTCTACAGGTGAAGAGCCTCTCACAATCTCTATGATTCTTAAAACAATTCTTCCACCGGGCTTTAACTACCAGATTACAGCTTCCGATATTTCGCTTAAATCTCTGCTTGTTGGTCAGAAGGGCTTTTATGCAGACAATAAGGTTGATGGAATCCCGGCTGATTATCTTGCTAAGTATTTTACAAAGGTAGAAGGCGGCTATCAGGCAAATAAAGAGATTCTCGATCCAATCCATTTCGACTATCATAACCTTAAGAACGATTCCGGTATCAGAAATCTTGATATTGTTTTCTGTCGTAACGTACTCATTTATTTTGATGAAGCAGCTCAGCTTGCAGTTGTAAACAGATTTTACGATGCAATGGCAGATAAATCTTATCTGTTTATTGGTCATTCTGAATCTCTGTTTGGTATGAAAACAAAGTTTGAGTTCCTTAAGACACAGTGGGCCTGCCTTTACACAAAAGGCTAACAAAAACTGAAAATGAATTATTAAAAATGTTGGAGAATGCTGTTTATGGATGATATTTCTGTAATGCTATGCGATGATTCGGCTCTTATGCGGAATCTTATAGGTCGTATTGTAGATGATACAGTGGGCTTTAAGGTTATTGGTAAGGCTGAAAACGGACTTGATCTGCTTGAAAAACTCAAGACGCTCTCTCCAGATGTAATTCTTCTTGATATTGAAATGCCTAAAATGACAGGTGTTCAGTTCCTGGAAAAAAGGCGTGAATTAAAGATTGATATTCCTGTAATAGTTCTCTCAAGTATTGCTGTTGAAGGTGCAAACGTAACAATGAAATGTCTGGAGCTTGGTGCTTCAGATTTTATTACAAAGCCGGGCGGCTCTTCAATTTCCATAAATATTGCTGATGTTTCCGGACAAATTATTGAGTGTATTTCTTCTTATGGCGGTGATTATGCAAAGAAAAAGGGCCGAAAAATCTATGAACCGGACTTTTTTAATCATCAGATAAAGCTTAAGGAATCAAATCGTCTTTTACAAAAAAAGCGTGGTGAAGATTTAAGCAAGGTTCCGCCGCTTTCAAAGAATGATATTGAAACCTTAGCTGCATGGAAGCCGCTTGTTTCTAAAAAGCCCGTAACTATCACTCCGGCACGAGATGGTGGAAGAATAGAAATTATTGCTATTGGTATTTCAACTGGTGGTCCAAATGCGCTGAGGGAAATGTTTAAAGACCTTGATCCGAACCTTAAGCAGCCTATTCTTGTTGTTCAGCATATGCCGGCAGGCTTTACCGCCGAGTTTGCAGAAAGTCTTAACCACATCTGTCCGATTCCTGTATCAGAAGCAAAGGATGGTGAAGTAATTATGAATCACCATATCTATATTGCGCCTGGTAATTATCATATGTATGTTGTTCATCGCCCGATTGGTAATGCAATTAAGCTTTCTCAGGATGAGCAGCGCAACGGTCACAGACCTTCTGTTGATGTACTTTTTGAATCAATTGCCGCAAATTACGAAAACCGTGCTCTTGGCGTTATAATGACCGGTATGGGACGGGATGGTGCCGCTCAGCTTGCAGAAATGCGCAAGAAGGGTGCCTGGACCTTAGGTCAGGATCAGGCTTCAAGCATTGTTTACGGAATGCCTAAGGTTGCGTTTGAGCTGGGAGCTGTACAAAAGCAGGTTCCGCTGAGCAAAATGGCACAGGAAGTAAACCAGCTGGCTAGTGAACATCTTTATCGCTAGCGAAACTGAGTTCTTCATTTAAGTGAACATTTTTTCGTGTTTCGCTATGAGTTTTGCTACGCAAAACTCATACATTTTATGTTATTTTATTTCGTCCAGTTTTTTCTGACATTCCTGTACGCCGTTTGTGTTGCCAAGCTCTTCGTAGGTGTCCCGCAGGTTTATGAGTGAGTTTTCAAAATATGGATTTAGAAAAAGAGCCTGCTCAAAGAAATTGGCCGCTTCCTTATAGTTTTCGCGCTGGAAGTTAATTACTCCCATAAGATTCCAGAAATGAGGATTCATCTCATTTGTATCAAGTCCAATCAAACTGAAATGCTCAGCTTCATCCAGATGCTTCAGCTGGAGACAGCAGGTTGCAAGCGCTTCAATAGCATCTTCATTATTCGGAGCAATTTTAATTGCTTTTACAAACGAGTCGTGTGCGTTATTCAAATCTCCCATATCTCTGTAAGTAATTCCAAGATTGTACCATAGAAGATAGTTTTCGGAATCGAGCACAATAGCCCTTTTAAAGCAGGAGATTGCATCGTTGTAGTTTCCATTGTTTGCAAAATGGATTGCCTGATTATTCAGCTGTTCTGGTCGTTCTGTCATTTAAAGCTCTCCGGAATCATAGAATCAAACAGTTCTGTAATCATTTTTGAATTATCGCCAAAGGCACGGCAGTTTTTTTCTATTATGCTTTTTCCCTGAAGTGCTGCTTCTTCAATACAGCCGCTTGTTTCAAGAAGCTTTATGCATTCTTCAACCGCAGGGGAATCAATTCCTTCTTTACCGGCGCGTTCCATAAGTGCAGAAAGCTTTTCCTTATCGTCCGGCTTTTTATGAATATGAATGAGGACTGGAAGACTTTTTTTGCCTTCAACAATATCGTCACCGCGCTTTTTACCAGGGTTTCCAAAAGTAAGGTTCTGAACATCATCAATAATCTGAAAGCCGACACCAAGGTTAGAAGCAATATCTCCTGCCTTAATCTGGCTTTCCTGAGCTTCTCCGCCAGCCATATAACCAATCTGTGCAGCAAGAGAGGATAAGGTACCGGTTTTATTCTTTACCATAGCCTTATATTCTTCAAGAGTAGGGAAAATGCTTTTGTTGCGGTGCCAGTAAATATCCATTGCCTGACCAAGATGGAGGCGACGAAGCTCGCGCGAATAAAGGTTATAAAGCTCAAGCTGCTTTTCTTTTGTGAAGTTTAAGGTGTTTATGCAGACAGCCGCTTCAAAATAAAGCCAGGAGGCAGCATTCAGGGCTGTATCAACGCCATAGGTTATGTGTGCCGCAGGTTTTCCTCGTCTAAGGTCTGCAGAATCTTCAATATCATCATGAATAAGACTTGCCGTATGAACAAACTCTACAAGGGGAGTGAGCCCGTATGCCTGTTCTTCCGTAAAATGAACTGCATTCTTTTGGGCTGTAAGCTCGTAGCAGAGAATAAGAAAAAGAGGTCGCCATCGTTTTCCACCAAGATTTACAAGCTTTCTGTTCGGTTCAATCAGATTCTGAATAAAAAGCGGCTTTACTGCTTCCGGCAAGGTTCCAAAGGAAGAAAGCTGCCACGAATCTGAAAAATCCATTTGAAGTGCATTGTCGAGAGCTTTTTCAATCTTTTCAAGGCGGTTCAGGAATTCTTTATTCATAGTAACGGTATTATAGAGTTAAAATCATTTTTTGCAAACATGTTCCGGCAGAATAAAACTACTTCTGGCAGAAATAATTGTGATAATGTGTTACAATGAACGCAGAGGTGCTTTTTTGAAATTAATTTGCGGACCAATGGCAACCATCAGTCATCCGGCTTTTAGAATCCTTGTGGAGAAGTTTGGCGGCTGCGATGAATATTATACCGAAATGATAAATGCAGGAACTCTTCTTACCGGCGGTCCCTTTGAAAAATATTACATAGATCCGGCTCCTGTACCACAAAAGCTTGTGTGGCAGCTTACCGGGAAATCTTCAGAGCTTATGATAGAAGCCGCAAAAATGCTCGTAAAGCTTCCTGGTCTTGGTTTGGACTTGAATATGGGCTGTTCCGCTCCTGATATTTACCGTTATGGCGCCGGAATCTCCTGGATGACAAAGCCGCGTGAAGAAACGCTAGAGATGGTCAGGGGTGTGAGCAGGGTAGTGAACGAATACGAAGGTGAAAAAAAGCGTCTGAGTGTAAAGCTACGGCTTGGAGATGAGGATTTTACAGAAGAAGGCTTTTTTTCTTTTTGCGATATGCTTGTTAAAGAGGGGGTTGAACTTCTTACTCTTCATCCCCGAACTAAAAAAGAAAAGCTTACGCGCACCCCTCGTTATTCTTATTGCCAGCAGCTTGCAGAGCGATACAAATGCAGTTCAGCTTCGTCTGCACAGGAAAAGTCTGTTGCTGTTTATCTGAATGGAAACGTAAAGGATATGGCTTCGTATGATTATGCTGTTGCTGCTGCTCCTTCAGTTGACGGTGTAATGATTTCGCGGGCAGCCGTACAAAAGCCGTGGATTTTCAGAGAGCTAAAGGGTGATGTTGATTTTAAGACTGTCTCTGAGCCGGAAAAGGTTGATTTACAGGAGCTTGCTCTTTCGTATATTGATGATGTTGAAAAATACCAGCCTCCTGAGTTCTGGAAAACTAGACTTCAGCGATTCTTTACATATTTCAGTCAGAACTTTAAGTTTGCACATTACGCGCAAACCCAGTTCCTGAATGCCGCGGACAATAATGATTTGCGTACACGTGTTGTAGATTTCTTTGCAAAATGTCCGGGGGAAAGGTTTCTGGAATTATAAAAAACTATATCTGAGGCTATCTTATTTTCTTTTGACGCTGCTTACTAGCAAAAAATCCGTTTTTATGGTAATCTCTCTTTTACAACTAAAAAAATGCCCGGGCGGCACATTCCCTGTGAGATGCCCTGGCGAAAAAATCAAAAACGGCCCACGCCAGAGTCGTAAGGAGATACAAATGGCAAATACAACAGATACACATGCGTGTACACTCGACAAAATTATCTCTCTCTGTAAGAGAAGAGGCTTTGTTTACCAGGCTTCAGAAATTTATGGTGGTCAGGCAGGTGCCTGGGACTATGGTCCGCTTGGTGTAGAATTCAAGAGAAATATTCAGAATGAATGGTGGCATTATATGACCCAGCTTCATGATGATGTTGTTGGACTTGATTCCGCAATCTTCCAGCATCATACAACATGGAAGGCTTCTGGTCACGTAGATCATTTTTCTGATCCAATGGTTGACTGTATTGAATGTAATGCTCGTCATCGTGCAGATAAGTTGATTGAAGACTTTGTTCAGGCTCATCCTGATGTAAATCCTGGAAAACCTGTTGATACAATGACTCATGACGAAATGAAGGCATTTATCGATGCAAACATCAACTGTCCTACCTGTGGAAGCAAGAACAGAAAATATACAGCTGTCCGCGAGTTCAACCTTATGTTCAAAACATATCAGGGACCAATCGCAGACGATTCACATCTTATCTATCTTCGTCCTGAAACTTGTCAGGGTATTTTTACAGACTTTAAGAATATTGTTCAGTCAAACAGAATGAAGGTTCCTTTTGGTGTAGCTCAGGTTGGTAAATCCTTCCGAAACGAAATCATCTTTAAGAACTTTATTTTCCGTACCTGCGAGTTTGAGCAGATGGAAATGGAGTATTTCTGTAAACCAGGAACTGAAGACGAAACCTTTGACCGCTGGAGAAAAGACCGCTGGCAGTTCTATCTTAAGTACGGTATTCCAGAGGAGCAGCTCAAGTGGCACCACCACGACAAGCTCGCACACTATGCTAAAGACGCATACGATATCACATATAACTTCCCAATTGGTTTTGAAGAGATTGAAGGTATCCACAGCCGAACAGACTTCGACTTGAGCCAGCATCAGATTTATTCTAAGAAGGATATGTCTTATATCGATCAGGAAGATGGAAACAAGAAGTATGTTCCATACGTAATCGAAACTTCTGCTGGTCTTAACAGAAACTTCCTTATGTTCCTTTGCGAAGCTTATGAAGAGCAGAATGTTGCAGAAGCTGGTCAGCCAGAAGATTACAGAACAGTTCTTCACCTGGACCCACGTCTTGCACCTGTTACAGTCGCAGTTCTGCCACTTATGAAGAAGGACGGACTTGCAGAAAAGGCAAAGGAAATCCAGCATCTTCTTAAAGAAGATTTCGTAACTGATTACGATGTAAGCGGAACTGTTGGAAAACGCTATCGCCGTCAGGATGAAATTGGAACTCCTTTCTGTGTAACTGTAGACTACGATACAATTCAGGAGAAAAAGGATGATGGTTCTGCAAACGAGTTGTTCAACACTGTAACAGTACGTTACCGTGACTCAATGAAGCAGGAACGCGTTTCTCTTGATGACCTTGTTTTCTTTATTCAGAAAGCAATCAAAAACTACAAGCCTGTACAGAAGAAATAACGCGAGACAATTTTAATGGAGTACGTTCGTTTAGGTAAAACAGATTTAATTGTCTCCAGAGTCGCTTTTGGTGCGATGAGGCTTACTGACAGTGTAGGGGTAGATGATGCTGCCTCCATTGTTAGAAAAGCCTATGATTGTGGTATTAATTTTTTTGATACCGCAAGCAAGAGCCCTGAAAGCGAGCGCCTTCTTGGAGATGCTGTTTACGACATTAGAAAAAATGTTCTTCTGTCAACCTCAACGGGCGGAAAAACTGTTGCAGAAATAAAGGAGAGTCTGGAAGCAAGTCTTATGGCTCTCCACTGCGACAGTGTAGATTTATTTCAGATTGAAACAGAAAAGTTTTTGCCGCTGCCAGGTGGTGCCGACAAAATCTACGAAACCCTTAAAGACCTTCAGCGCCAGAGTAAAATTAAACATTTTGGAATTGTTACGACAAATCTTGATACAGCAAAGAAAGTCGTTCAATCTGGTGCATACGAAACAATTCAGTTTCCATTCAATATTATTAGCCCGGATCCTTGCGTTGAGCTTGTAAAAATGTGCGAAGAGCACGATATCGGCTTTATTGCCATGCAGCCGCTTGGCGGAGGAGTGCTTGAAAATGTACCGCTTGCTTATGGATTCTTAAATCAGTATGAAAGTGTTGTACCTTTGTGGGGCATAAAAAAACAGGAGGAGCTTGAGCAGATTCTCTACTTCAATGAACATCCTCCTGTTATTGACGAAAAGTTCAATTCCGATGCTGACCGGCTTAAGAACTTTTTCAACTAACAATTTATCTGTCTTAATTAAAGAACGAAATATCAACCGTCTCCATATCATCGCCAGAGCTGTTGTTAGGTTTAGCTGCAGGCTTTGGATTAGCTGCATTTGCGCCTGCAGGACCGGTTGCTGCACCAGCTGAACCAGTTGCACCAGCTGCAGGAGAAGGCTTTGCTGTAGGCGCCGGTTTTGGAGCAGGCTTACCTGCAAGTGGTCTTATTGGAGCTTCTTCTACTGGAATCGGTTCAATAAACTCTGTAGGTTCTACTACTTCCATAAGAGTATCTAATGTTGCATCTGAATCTTCTTTTCTAGAAGCACCTTCTGCATGTGCAGTTTGTGAACCTGAATTATCACCAGAACCATTTGCATCAGGATTTTCTTTTTGTGCAATAATCTTAAGCAAATCCTCCTGCTCGCGCTTGCTCATAATTCTGAGGATTTTTATATTACTTACTGCTGTCTGTATAACAAGAGGTGTGCCATCTTTATCCTTTTCTGTAAGCATCTGTACAACAGGCATTTTTGGATTGTCAGGATTTGTATCAATAACAATACCTGCTTTTCTGTTTGAAAGATATACGTACGAGCCGATAGGGTAGAGAGAAACTGTATAAAGCAAAGCTTTAATTATACCTTCATCATACGGATGATTTTGATTTTGAAGCAGCTCAAGAATTGCATCAAAATTAGAACGTTCTGCCCTGTAATTTCTTGAAGATGTTATAGCTTCGTAAGAGCATGCAACAGAAATAATTTTGGCAATAGAAGAAATCTTATCTCCAAGGATTCTTCGAGGATAACCGGTTCCATTTTCCTTTTCGTGATGCTCAAGGACACCAAGCTGTATATTCATAGGGAAGTTCAAATCCTTAAGAATTGTGTAACCGAAAATCGGATGCTTGTAAATCTGAATCCTTTCGCCAGGAGTAAGATTTTTATCTGTCATGTAAATCTGTGGCGGAAGTCTGAGCATACCAATTTCATGTACAATACAGCTTACACCAAGCTCAATCATTTTAGAAATCGGCATATGCATCTGCATTGCAATTGCGAGTGCCAGAACAGTTGTTCTTATTGTATGAATAACAAGAAAGTTTTTGCCGGAAACTTCAACGTTGTTGTTCATACGGAGAATAAAGCGGCGGTTGTCTCTGATAAAGCCGCACAAATCCTTTACAATATCAGCAACTTCTTCCTGGTCAATTTCCTTGTGTGTTGCATAATGAGTAAATATTTCTTCAATGTAATTTGTATACTCTTCATAAACCTTCTGAACCATTGCCATTCGCGACTTGTCGCTTCCGTCAATCTGAGAGTTAAGAGAGTTTTTAATTACCTGTCGTACTGACTGTCCAATTTTTTCTTTTTTAGCTTTATCTTCACCATTCTTTTCATCAAACTGATTTGCAGAGCGTGATTCAGTTGAAAGAAGGTTATTGTTAAAATCTACCGTACCATCACAGTAAAACTCGGTAAACTCCCATGCTCTAAGAGCTGCTGTCAGTTCATTTGTTACTGGGCAGCCAGCCGGTAAGAGATTGAAGTTTTCATCGAGCATAAGATCATTTGTAAAAGTCAGTTCTTCACGTAATGTAGTTACGGGGTATTTCTGCATTTTTTTATCCTCACATAATAGCTTAAGCTATCATTTTGCTTCCTCTATACTGTTGTCAATTGATACAGGCTTATTGTCCGGGTTCAAAAGGGCAGTTATAGCTGTATCAGGTCGGTTCCATCTCTTTGCAATTATGTATGGAGTTTCTCCAGAAACGTTTTTAGCATCTCTATCAAGACCATACTGTACAAGTTTGTTAATAGTTTCAGGGGTTGATGTCTTTGCTGCATAGTGAAGGATTGTATTTCCCTGTGTGTCAGTCATTGTTCTTGCATATTTTACAATGTAAGAGATGATCTGACTGTTATTCTGTTCAAGCGCAATCTTTACAGCATTTGAACCCTTTCTGTCTATAGGCTGATATGGATTAGCTCCGTTTTCAAGAAGAATCAGTGAAAGCTTTTCGTTGTTGTTTACAACTGCATAACCAAGAGGTGTATAACCGTCTGAGTTTCTTGAATCCATAGGGAAGCCTTCTTTAATAAGGGTTCTGAGCAGGTCTGGAGAACCATCATTAAGAACAATAATATGGATAGGAGAGTTACCGTCACTATCTGTAATGTTGTAAGTGTTTCCGAGAACTGCATTTATTACAGAGATATCTCTCTTAAGTACAATAGAGAATGGAGTTTTTCCCTGCTTGTCTCTTGAAAGAGGATTTCCACCGGCTTCTCTTATAAGAACAATAATATCCTTGTTTGCTGTAGCTGCTGCAGCGTGGAAGGCATTCTGTCCATTGATTTCCTGAAGGTTAGGGTTAGCTCCGTATTTAAGAAGAAGCTTAACCATTTCAAGGTTCTGAGTCTTAATTGTATCTACAAGAACAGAAACACCGTTTGTATCGCAGGAGTTAGGATCTGCACCGTTTGCAAGCAGATAGCGGGCAACCTTGTACTTTCCGGCAGCTGTAGCTTCTGCAAGTGGAGAGCGACCGTTGCTGTTCTGAGCATTTATATTAATTCCAAGATTTATGAGCATTTCAGCAGATTTTTCTGCATCCCATCTAACGGCAGCGTGAAGAACTGTGTTTCCAAGATGATCTCTATCTCTGAAGGAACCGCCGCAGTCAATTACAGTCTGCAAAATCTTTGGATTGTTTGTTTTAGCTGCACTGAACAAAGGAGTTTCACCGTTAGCATTCTTTGCGTTTATGTCTGCACCCTTTGTAGTAAGAGTGGTGATTGACTGTCCAAACTGCCATTCTGCTGCATAATGGAGAACTGTATTACCGCTTCCGTCCTTTGAGTGAATTGTTCTGGATGTAATGAGCCAGTTTTGAATATCACCGTTACCCTTTAAGGCAACACGCAATGGAGAGTTGTTGTTTATGTTTGTAGAGAAAATATCAGCATCCTTTGCAATAAGCAGCTCGCCGACTTCCTTCCAGTTTCTTTCAACTGCGAGGAAAAGGGCAGAGTTACCGTCTCTGTTTCTTATGTTTACATCATCTGTAAGGCTAAGAATATACTGGATTTTAGACAAAGGAGCATTATGGATAATTGCTGTATGGAGCGGTGTATTACCTTCTGAATCCTGAGTATTGCTGTTTGTCTTTGTTACTGTAGATTCAAAAATCTCGTCATTAGAAGCAAGAGCCAGAGAAAGAGGAGAATCTCCGTGTGTATCCTGAGTATGAATGTTAGCACCATACAGAGTGAAAAGCCTTGTCATGGCAACATCCTGCTGCTGGATTGCAATTTCAAGAGGAGTAACACCTTCCTTGTTTCTTGCGTTGATTTCGGCACCGTTCAAGGTAAGCATACGCATTACGTTTGTAGAAACGTGGAGCATTGCTGCTGTATGAAGAACTGTGTCGCCGTACATATCCTTTTCCTTTAAGTCTGCACGGTAATTAATAAGAAGATTATATGTATCGTATACCTTTTTCTTAGGAATTATGAGAAGAATAGGTGTTTTTCCAAGGTTATCTTTTGCATTTACATTTGCGCCTGCATCAAGAAGCATTCTGGCAATATCAAGGTTTCCATAACGGATTGCCTCGTGAAGAGGGGTTGCACCAGAGCTGTCCTGCATGCTTGTATTAGCGTTGTTTTCCAGAAGATAGGTTGTGATTGCATTGTGACCGTAAATAGCTGCAAGATGGAGAGGGGTTTGTCCATCTTCAAAGCGGTTGTTAAGGTTACGAGCTGCAATTGCATCCTGGAAATAAGAGAAATCTGTTTCAATTTCTTGTGCGCCACCCTGAATAAGCTCAGCGGCAATTACTACAGAGTCATAATCATCAATATCATCAAAAGCTATGTCGAGAGGAGTTTTACCTTTGTTGTCTTTCTCAGAAATTGGAAGCTGCTTTTCAATGCATTTTCTAATACCCTGAAGATTTTTTGTCTTTACAAAATAATGAACAATTGTCTGACCTTCAGTATCTCTAATCTGTCCTGCCTTTGTAGTTATAAACAGGTCATAATAAAGACTGTTTGAAGAAAGACCTAAATCAAGAGCGGTAATTCCATCTGCGTCGCGGGCAAACAGGTTTCCACCGGTTGCGGCAAGCGTTCTGGCTGCTTCATATGCTTCGTTCTTTATTGCAACGTGAAGAGGAGTGTCTCCGTCATGGTTTTTAAGCTCAGGATCTGCGCCCTTTACAATAAAGAAGGTAATCAAATCCGGGTCATTCATCTTTGCAGCCTGATGAAGAACTGTATTTCCTTCGTTATCAATTCCGTTTATGTCATACTGATACATAAACTTAGATTTTGCGGCTTCAACCTGACCTTCTTTAAGCATTTCCTGTGGAGATAAGTTTTTCGTTGACGCTGTAGGTGTAGACTGACAGCCCGAAAGTGCAAGGATAGCAGATAATGTAATAAAAAATGCAATCTTTTTATTCATAAATTCCCCTCTAATAACCTATATTTGAATTTAAAATAATCCACTTCTATAAGTGTAATATCGGGAGAATATGACTGTTGATTTAGAGAAATCTTAATTATTTTTTGATTATTTTATGCCTGTTTGAGCTGTGTTTCAGGCATTATCTGCGCAATTCTGGCAGATTCCCCAGAGGTTTGTCTGAATCTTAGAGATTGAAAAACCCTTTGGTACCATTGTAGAAATATTGTTAAAAAGCTGAGAAACTTCTGTTCCCGCAAAAACATCAAAAATCCCATTGCACTTAATGCACTTAAAGTGCAGATGATCCTTCATTTCTGCGTCAAAGCGGAGCTTATCATCTTCTATTTTAATAGACTGAACAATCTTTTTTTCTTCAAACAGCTTGAGCGTATTATATACAGTTGTTTTTGAAAGTGTAGGATATATAGGATTCAGCGCATCGTAAACTGTTTCTACATCCGGGTGAATCGGATGCTCGCATAACCAGCTGTAAACTGCGATTCTCTGAATAGAAGGCCTAATTCCTGCCTCCGCCAATATTGACTGATACTGTCTGTTCATGATTTTGATTTCCTTATAAAATTTTAATTATTATAATAATGTAATGATTACAAAATTGCAATATTTTTCTGAAAAATAAAATTGCTTTTAGTAATTACTTTTATTATATTTAATTGTATGACAGATGATATTGATGATATTAAAATAGAAGAAAACTCAATAATTCCTACAGAAAAAATGCTTCCTGGAAAGCTTCTCGTTATTTCGCTTGAAAAACGTCCTATTTTCCCCGGCATCTTTACTCCAATGATGATTGAGGGAGAAGAAGAGGTTAAGACTGTTGAAAAAGCTTACGACGATGACGGCTTTTTGGGTATTGTTCTTGCCAAGAATGATGAAAACGAAAAGACAAGTGTTTCTGATTTATACAGAATTGGAACCGCTGTCCGTATTATAAAGAAGGTTTTGCTGCCTGATGGTGGTGTAAACATATTTGTTTCAACAATCAAGCGTTTTAAAATATTAAAGACTCTTCACGAAACTGCTCCAATGGCTGTTACTGTAGAGTATCTTGAGGATGAAGAAGCCGACACTTTTGAGGTAAAGGCACTTACACGCGCACTTTTAAGCGAAATGAAGGAGATTTCCGAGCATAATCCTCTTTTCTCTGAAGAAATGCGCATGAATATGATTAATATTGATAATCCTGGAAAGATTGCTGACTTTATTGCTTCTATATTAAATGTAGATAAAGAAGAGCAGCAGACTGTTCTTGAGACTATAAATGTCCGCCAGCGAATGGAAAAGGTTCTTGTCTTTATCAAACGGGAGCAGGAGCTTCTGAAGGTTCAGATGAAGATTCAGCGCGAAATAAATGAAAGGGTAGACAAAAACCAGAGGGAATATTTCCTGCGCGAAGAGCTTCGGTCTATTCAGGAGGAGCTTGGCGAGGATGGAAACGGTAATGCAACCGACTATCAAAAATTTAAGCAGAAAATTGAATCGCTGAACTTTGAAGGGGAAATAAAGGAGACGGTAGAGGATGAACTTGTAAAATTCAGTCTTCTTGATCCTAATTCTGCAGAATACATTGGTACACGAAACTTCCTTGAGCTTGTTTGTCAGCTTCCATGGCCGCAGACTCAGGAAATAAAGGATGATTACAACCTCACAAATGCAAAGGAAATACTCGAAAAAGACCATTTTGGCCTTGATGACGTAAAAAAACGTATTCTTGAGTATCTTGCAGTACGTCTTATGAAAAAAGACAGCAAGGGTTCTATACTTTTGCTCGTGGGACCACCAGGGGTTGGTAAAACAAGTGTTGGAAAATCAATTGCCGCTGCCATGAACAAGAAGTTCTACCGCTTTTCTGTTGGTGGAATGAGGGATGAAGCTGAAATTAAGGGACACCGTCGTACTTATATTGGAGCGATGTGCGGTAAAATTATTCAGGGCTTAAAGATTACAAAAAGCAATTCTCCTGTGTTTATGATTGACGAAGTTGATAAAATGGGTTCAAGCCATAACGGAGACCCTGCTTCTGCCTTGCTTGAGGTTCTCGATCCTGAGCAGAATGTTGCTTTCCGCGATAATTACCTTGATTTGCCTTTTGATGTTTCAAATGTATTCTTTATTCTTACGGCAAACACACTCGATACAATTCCGTCTCCATTGCTGGATAGGGCAGAGATTATTGAACTTTCCGGCTATATTGATCAGGAAAAGCTTGAAATTGCAAAAAAATACCTTATTCCAAAGAATCTTGCCAAGAACGGTTTGCAGAAGAATCAGGTAAAGTATACAAAAAAGGCTCTTTACAAAATTGCAGAGGAATACGCTAGAGAATCTGGTGTGCGCAATTACGAAAAGTGCCTGGACAAAATCCATCGTAAGCTTGTTACAGAGATTATAACCGAGCGCGAAACGGCAAATGGTGTTGCCTCAGAATCACAGAATCAGCCGGTTAAAAAGTTTACTATAGACGCTGAGGATTTGTATAAGTATCTGGGTAAGCCTGTTTTTGATGAGTCTGAGATAAAAACAGCAAAGGTTCCTGGTACTACAATCGGCTTGGCCTGGACAAGTATGGGTGGCGACACTCTTCTTATAGAGGCAACAAGCTTTGCAGGAAAGGGTGGTCTTGTTCTTACCGGTCAAATGGGTGATGTAATGAAGGAATCAAGCCAGATTGCCTTTGACTGGGCGCGCAAATTCGTACTGGACAGAAAAATCAAAGAGCCTGAATGGTTTGACCAGAATATTGTTCATCTTCATATTCCTGAAGGTGCAACTCCTAAGGATGGCCCGAGTGCCGGAATTACAATGGCAACAGCCTTTGTTTCTCTGTTCACTGGAAAAGTAATTAAGCCTCATCTTGCAATGACAGGAGAGCTTTCTCTTACAGGACAGGTGCTTCCAATCGGTGGTTTACGTGAAAAAACTGTTGCTGCTAAGAGAAATAAGATTAAAACCATAATAATTCCGAAAGCAAATTACAGGGATCTTGAAGAAATACCTGTAAATGTAAAGGAAGGAATTAATTTTATTCCGGTAACAGATATAAAGGAAGTGCTTGAAGAAGCTTTGAAGATAAATTCACAGTGATTGCACAGTTTATCCATAAGATATCCACAGGTTATCCACAATTAATATACAGTTTGTGTGATAATCTGTGGTTTTTTATTTTAACCCTTATAGTTATGTAATATTTAAATAACAAGTAAAAATGTGTGTAATTATTTATAATATATAGAGTTAGATGTATAAAACAAGGCCAGGTAATATCAAAGTATACTATTGCTGCCCTGTATAGGCTTCATAAATACTACTATAAACACCAGAAATTACTATTATTGAACAATTTATCCACAAGATATCCACAAATAAAAAAGACCTGACACGAGGCATACTTATACGTATCCTGTATCAGGTCATTTTGTATGAAACCGCCTTAAAAAACACGGTATTATTGAAGTCTTTTAGCCTAAAGAAACCTCAGCTTTGTCATTTATAGCGATAATTGACTTACAGCCAGAGCATCTGAATCTTCCAGCGCGTGTAGCCCTGAGCTTTTTACTGCAAACAGGACAAGCAATTACGAACGGGAATACAGAACCAGAACCCAGACTTTCTTCTGCAAAGAATGCTATTGCTTCTTCTGCAGTGTTCTTGATATTGAAGAACTGAGAAAAGCCGAGAAGCTGGAATACTTCGTAAACCTTAGACTGAATCTCAAGAAGAACAATATCTCCACTCTTTGGCTTTACCATCTTAAGGAATACAGTAAAAGAACCAATTCCAGTAGATGATACATAATTCAAAGAAGAACAATTAAAAATCAGATTAATATATCCGGCTTCAATAACATTTGTAATTTTTTTCTGAAAGAAACTGGAATTATATGTATCGATGTAACCGCTAAGATAGATAAAAAGACCATCTTTCACGCCGTCAGCTCTTCTCAAATTAATGGTAAGACTGTCATCTCTATCATTGTCAAAACCAGGAATAATATCATTATTACTTTCCATTCTCTAACTCCACCATCCTTTTAATGTTCTTAACACATTATTCTACTTAAATATGATACAATATATTGTAGATATCGTCAAATTATTTAATGCATAATTAACCCAAAAAATGAAGAAACAATTGTCCAAAAAACGAATAAACAATTAACAATTTCGTTTTTTTCAACGATAATAGAGAATAGGATAGTGTTATAGTAGGAAGTATATGAAAAAAGCCCTTAAAATGATATTTCTGTACCTTTTTTTGCTTATTGCGTGTACAGCTTTGGGAACGGTTTTATATTGTGTTTATCTGAATGTTTGTAATTCTGTAATGGGAATTAAGATAAATCTTTTTAAAACGGACGTTCTGCTTAAAGCATTTTTCTATGTCTCTGCCTGTGTTATTGTCTGCATAAGTCCTTTGGTTGCATTAGTGAACATCAGGAATAAGGGTGGTGTAGCAAGATTTATAACCTATATCATTCTTTCGTGTATAAGCTGGGTAGTTTTACTGCCGCTCGTAATCCATTTTGGCCAGAATTATGATTTTATTAATCCAGAGATTGAGGCAGATAATGTGGCTTTTTCTTCCGACTGCTTTAGAAAAGGGGAGAAAAATGTTTATTACTTCCTTGAGGACCTGAAAAAAGGTCATACCTATTATTCTCCTTCTGCACAGGCTGTTGTTATAGATACAGATACGTTTGGTGTAGTAAGTGTAAAGGAAATAAAAAACGAGCCTTCCTTTGAGTTGAATGAGCTTAGCGGAGTATATAAGGACGTTATTATAAGTGAATCGTTCGATGATGAAGAAATAAATCCATTTATTAACTTCCATATAATAATTGCACGGGCACAAAGAGCTTTAGACAGCGGCTGGACCTTCTGTCTTGGCTTCCTTTCGCTTGGACTTTTGTTATGCAGCCTGTATGGTATTTCCCGCCTCTTTATGTGGAAGCTTATAAGCTCAGGTTTTATGGTGGCAGTTACAGCAGTTGTTCTTTTTGTAAACACCTTCTGCACAACATCACCTTTTTTCAGCAGTCTTATTGGAAAAATAAATGCTTCAGGCTTCTTTGAGTTCTTAGGCAGATATATGGAAGAGCCTTTTATTGTGTTCCTCAATCTTATATGCTCAATCCTCATAATTCTTGCCGGAGTAATAACGTTTATTCATAGAAAAAAGAAGGGATTGATTCAGTAGCGGGTGCGGAGAAAGCAGTATGAAAAAAATCTTAGGAATGTTATCAGTTTTTTTAGGAATCGGTTTAGTTTTATGCTTTGTTCTGGGACTCGTTCTGCCAGTTACAGAAGGTGTTCCGGATAACGGCAGATTTATGTATAAGTTCTGCACCGGTATGGAATATTTTCTTGCTTTCCTTCCGGCAGTTATATTTACAGGCATTTTAGTAAGCTGTTCTGTTCATTTCGGACATAATTCAGAGGGAAGCACCTCGGCTTTTTCGTCTGCAATGTTTACCCGCTATAAAAATATTATGATAACAGGTCTTATCTGTTCTTTCCTGCTTATGCTTTCAAATGAAACTCTTGGAATGATGCTTAAGCACAAAAAAGAAAAGATTGTTACCCGTCCAAAAATTATCAGTCAGTATATAGATTCGAGTCAGACCTTATTTAATCAGGGCTTGTATGAACGCAGCCTTATGTATGCAAATGCTGCCCTAAAAATGGACCCGAACTCAAAGGAAGCAAGAAATCTTATAAGTATGATTGATATTGAAATGAACCGTTCGTATATTCAGGACCTTCGTTTTGACTTAACAAATGCCGAACCGGTTTATTCTGAAGATAATTCGCTTAAGCTTGACGAAAAACAGCTTTTAGACGCGTATAAGTGCCTTCTAAAAGCTTCCTCTGCTTATGACAGCGAGCAGTGGTTTGATGCTCATTATTATGCAGAAATGGGAATTAAGCTTGCAACCTCAAAGGATCCTAATGTCCAGAAGCTTAGAGAAATCTCTGCCGAGTCGTGGAATAATCTTACAGAGCTTAATAAGGCTGCTAAAACTCAGTCCGAAGAGATTTTCGAAGAAAAATACCGCGGCTTTGTTGCCCTTATGGAAGATGATGATCTGCAGGCTTACTATATTTTCCGCTATCTTAACGAAAATTATCCAGAGCTTGAAAAGGATAATGATGTGCAGTTCTACTTTAAGGTTGCCCAGGACCGCGTTGAGCAGAAGTACTTCTTTATAGATGAAACCTTTGAGTTAAAAAGCTTTGAAGACGCCAACGATGTATATTTCAGCTATAAGCAGCTTGATGGTTCTACCGACATCATCTATTTTAAGGGACTTTCTTATTTGAAATCCTCCGGCTCAACCGTTCAATATCTCCGCGATTTAACAATCCTTAAGATTAAAAATGGAAAATGGTTTAGAACGATGCACGTTCCTTATGCAAAGGTAATGCCGGTTTCCGTAAAAAGCTTGAACAAAACTACAAAAAGCATGCTCGGTATTTCTGATGATGCAGATTTTGTTCCATATATATTATTAAAATCAGTTGGTCGTGATGATTCTGAACAGACTTATACTCCGCTGTACACCTATTCCGATGGTGAAACAGCAGTTATGCCTGAATATATGATTTATCCAATGCTTTACTCAGATTTCTTGCTGCTCGAAAAAACTGCATCCGATCCTAAGACAATGCCTTTATCTACGCTGTTTGCCCTTAATTCAAAGGCTACCGATTATGGCTTTACAGAAGAGCTGTTCCGTCACACTCTGTTGAACAGACTTCTTTATCCTTTGTTCCTTCTTTCTATAATAATATTGATTGCCGCCTTCAGCTGGAGCTACAGAATTGGCCAGACCCTGTACTTCCGAATGTCATGGGTAATGAGCTTCCCGTTCTTCATTGCAATAATGTATTTCTTCTACCGTCTGATAATGTACATCTTCAAGCTTATGAACTACGCCAATCTCATCCTCACCGCCGGCAAAGGCTCCCTTACGATTGGCACCGGCTTCTATGTAATTATGCTTGTTCTTTCATCAGTTTACTTCCTCTCCAGAAAAGCAGAATAAGCTGTGGCTACTTGCCTTAAATAACTCATAGTATTAAAATATCTGCGGTAGGTTATTTATTATGAGTATTGAAATGCTTGATAAAGCGATTCGCCGGGTACCTGACTTTCCAAAGCCAGGCATTCTTTTTTATGATATCACTGGCGTTCTTATGAATCCCGATGCATTTAAGTTCTGCCTTGACCAGATGGTAGAGCTTTATAAAAACGAAAAGTTCGATGCAGTTGCTGCAGTAGAATCCAGAGGCTTTATTTTTGCCGCTCCATTTGCTGAAAAAATGGGCATTCCTCTTGTTCTTATCCGAAAAAAAGGCAAGCTTCCTGGCGATACATATTCCTGTAGTTATTCCCTTGAATATGGCACTGCAACAATAGAAGTTCATAAATCAGACGTAAAAAAAGGCCAGAAGTTCCTTGTTGTTGATGATTTAATTGCAACAGGCGGAACTCTTGCTGCAACAAGAAATCTTATAGAGCAGGGCGGCGGTAAAGTAACTGACTTCTTTGGCGTAATTGGTCTGCCAGCCTTGAACTACGATAAAGTACTTGCTCCATGCAAAGTAACAACCCTCATCAATTATGATGGTGAGTAAAGCCTGAAATCTAAAAAATAATTAAGGACACAAAAATGATTAAGCTTCCAGCAAAATATAAATCAATTTTAAATACAAGAGAAACAGAACATGCAATTGTAGCAATCAAGGATTTCTTCCAGCTTGCACTTTCAACAGAATTAAACCTTACCCGCGTTACAGCACCTCTTTTTGTAGAGGCTGGCACCGGAATCAACGATGACCTAAACGGTGTTGAGCGCCCTGTCTCTTTCCCGGTAAAATCAATGAACGAAAAAAAGATGGAAATCGTTCAGTCTCTTGCTAAATGGAAACGAATGAAGGTTACCGATTTAGGACTTGAGCCAGGCTTTGGTATTTACACAGATATGAACGCTCTTCGTCCTGATGAAGACCTTGATGCAATCCACTCTATCTACGTTGACCAGTGGGACTGGTGTATGGCAATTGATGAAGCCGACAGAACCGTTTTCTATCTTCACGAGATTGTAAAAAAGGTTTACCGCTGCTTAAAACGCACAGAGTTCTTCCTCTACGACCGCTATCCTGAGCTTAAACCTATTCTTCCAAAGCATATCAAAATCCTTTTTGCTGATGATTTGCAGAGACAGTATCCTAACCTTACTCCAAAAGAGCGAGAAAACAAGGTTGCTAAGGAATATGGAGCTGTATTTATTACAGGTATTGGTGGTAAAATGGGTGACGGCTCTATTCACGATGGCCGTGCTCCTGACTATGATGACTGGATTACAGAAACTGGCGATGGACACCGTGGTTTGAATGGTGATATTCTTGTATGGAATCCTGTATTGAACTCTGCTTTTGAGCTTTCTTCAATGGGTATTCGTGTTTCTCCTCAGTCGCTTAAGGCACAGCTCCAGGAAAGAAATATGATGGACAGAGCAGAACTCAGCTTCCACAAAAAGCTTTTGAACGGTGAGCTTACTCAGACTCTGGGTGGTGGAATCGGTCAGTCAAGAATCTGTATGTTCCTTTTAAGAAAGGCTCATATCGGCGAAACTCAGGTTAGCGTATGGCCGGAAGAGATTAAGGACGACTGCGCAAAGCGTGGTATTGTTCTGCTATAGGAAAAATTGAACAAAGAATATAAGTTTTCTGCTGATGAATTAGAGTCTCAAATCCCGCAGCTTACAGCAAAAAAAATAACAGAGCTTGCTGTTCACGACGAAAAGCTTTCAAAGGATAAAAAGCAGCTGCTTCGACTTATGAAAAGCCTTGCCGAGCATGCGCCGGAAGTTTTTGTTTCTTTTTTAATCGACGCTTCTGTTATTGACCGTGAGGTTGTGATTGCTGCGCAGAAAATCTACTGTTCCTTCGATATCCCGCTTGAAGTTGAAAAGAAAGGTGACAAAATCCTTTTTGATAAAAAGTTTTATTCAGGTAAGGCAAAGCTTTTGAACGATTATGGAATTGTTTTTGGCTTTTATCTTACTTATGCCGTTGTTCCCGGAGATTCACTCAAAGCGTTTATGGACAGGCTTGATTTTGCAGTCCAGCAGTATCCTAATCATATTGATTTTCCGCAGACAGAAAACGGTGTAGAAGCTTTATATGAACCGACAGTTACAGGCTTTTTTTCTGCCAAAGATATCCGCTATGCAAGAAATGTTTCCTTTGCCTGCAAAACTTTTTATTCTACCGGACGAGCTGTTCCTTGGATGCTTTCTGTGCTTAAGCCGTTAAAAATCTATCCTTCAAGATTTTTTGCAGATTTTGCAGAATGGCAGCTTTGTAACAACTGCGATTATAAAAGCGGCTTTAATCCGGATTCTCAGAATCATAAGGATATTGAAAAAATGCAGCTTGTTTTTCTTGATGAAAAATACGAAGAAAAGCATTGCCAGAATATGATTCCGCTTGTAAATGATATTGTCAAAATAAACGGAGCAATGTCTCGCGTTGTATGCGAAGGTGAAGATTCTGTAATTGAAACCTCATATAATCCGGATGATCTTTTGGGACCGGAAAGCTTTGATTTACGCGGCTTTTTTGAAAACGTCTGTATGGAAGGCAGCAGGGTAAAGCTTTTTGCCGGCGAAGACGGACCAGACTACAGTGTGATTAATTAGGAAAAGCGGGAAGAATACTGTGGGTAAAAGGTTTGAGTTTGTTACACAGAAAAGGCAGCGGATTGATGAGTTTTTAAGAGAAAAGCTGCCCGAAAAAATAAAAGCCGAAAGCACAGATTGTAAAGAAACGGTTTCCAATTCTAAAATAAGGCGGCTCATTATCTCCGGATGTGTGAGCGTAAACGGGAAAAGTGTTGTCCGTCCGTCATTTGAGCTTCGTGGTCAATCTACAGTTACTGTTGAGTTTGAACCAGAAAAGTTTTTTTACGAAAAACAGCCCGACGACATCAACTTTGAAGTTTCTGATGATGATGTACTTTTCGAAAACGACGAGCTAATTTTTATAAACAAGCCAGCCTTTTTCCCCGTCGAACAGACAATTACCGGCAATAGAGACAACCTCCACGATGCTGTTGTACGCTATCTGTGGAAACGCAACCCGGAACTTCGAAATCCACCGTATGTTGGAATTATGCACCGCCTTGACCGCGAGACAAGCGGCGTTATCCTTTTTACAAAAACCCGCGCTGCAAACAAAGAAATCCACGAAATGTTCGAAAATCACAGCTTTGTAAAGGAATATATTGCGGTTGCAGCGGTAAATGCAAAAACTCAAAAAACTGGACCTAAAAAATCACAAACACTTACCGTCGGCTCAACCTTCACCGTAGAAAAATATATTGGAAGAATCTCCGGAAAATCACAGGCAGGAAAATGGGGTACACTCAGCGAAGAAAAGGGTGGACTCTATTCAAAAACAGATTTTGAGATTCTTTCTGTAGAAAAACATGAAAATACTGTTTTTTATACTATAAAATGCTATTTATACACTGGTCGTACACATCAGATTCGCGTGCATCTGAGCGAAGCGGGCCTTCCAATTTTTGGTGATGAATTGTACGCTGGACTAAAGGCAGAAAGAATTTATCTTCATTCCAGCCGCCTTGCCTGCGAAGAAAAATTTGATGTTCGCTGTGAGCCGGAGTTTAAAAATCTATATCACAATCGTGACTGAAATGATAATCTTTTCTAAAAAAAATCAAAAAAAACGTTGACGTTTTATAGTCCGTATTATTATTTTTAAAGCAGTATAATAAAGAAATAAAAGGGATTTACCTATGGCAAAGGAAAATCAGAAGAACGAGACAGAAGAAAATCAGACTCAGAAAACAGCAGCAGAAAACGAAGCTGCAAAAGCTGCAGAGGGAAATGCGGCAAACTCAGAAGAAGCTGTAAAGGAAGAGGCTTCTGCTGAAACAACTGAAGCTTCAGACGAAAAAGAGGCTTCAAAGGAAGCTGAACCGGAAAAGGTTGAAACTCCAGAAGAAAAAATTGCAAAGCTCGAAGCTGAAAATGCAGAATTAAAGGACCAGCTGCTCAGACGTGCAGCAGATTTTGATAATTACCGTAAGCGCATGATAAAGGAAAAACAGGAAACTTACGATTACGCTAATGCAGCTTTGCTTTCAGATTTGCTCGACAGCCTTGATAATTTTGACAGGACTGTAGATGCAGCCGCTACAGCAACAGATCCAAAATCTATTGCAGACGGTATTAAAATGATCAACGGCAATCTTGTTAAGATGCTTGAAGATAAATATGGCCTTGTAGGCTACGGTGCAGAAGGAGACGATTTTAATCCTGATGAACACGAAGCTATTGGTCGTATGGAAGAAGAAGGAGCTGAAAAAGAAACTTTGGCTCAGGTTTATCTTAAAGGATATAAGCTTAAGGACAAAATTATCCGTCATGCAAAAGTGATGGTAAAAGTTCCAAAAGCATAAATAAAATTATAAATAACCGGGTAGGCAAATACTTGAATGTCAAGGCACGCTACGCTTAAAGCCTTGACATTCAGTTTACTTGCACTACCTGGAAGGATAGTGCAAGTATGGGAAAGATTATTGGTATTGATTTAGGAACAACAAACTCTTGTGTAGCAGTAATGGAAAACGGTGAACCCGTTGTAATTCAGAACTCAGAAGGTGGACGTACAACACCGTCTATCGTAGGATTTACCTCTAAAGGAGACAGAATTGTTGGTTCTCCTGCTAAAAACCAGATGGTAACAAATCCAAAGAATACAATTTACTCTGTAAAACGTCTTATCGGTCACAGATTCGGCGAATTGCAGGGAGAGGCTACAAAGCTTCCATATACAGTTGTAGATAACGGACAGGATGTTCGTGTTGAAGTTGACGAGGCTGGAAACAAAAAACGCTACAGCCCACAGGAAATCTCAGCCTTCATTCTTCAGAAGATGAAGAAAACTGCTGAAGACTATCTTGGAACAGAGGTTACAGAAGCTGTAATTACAGTTCCTGCTTACTTCAACGATTCACAGCGTCAGGCTACAAAGGATGCCGGTAAAATCGCTGGTCTTGATGTAAAGAGAATTATCAACGAGCCTACAGCTGCTGCCCTTGCTTTCGGTTTCAACAAGGATCAGTCAAAGGAAAAGACAATCGCTGTATACGACCTTGGTGGTGGTACATTCGATATTTCTATTCTTCAGCTTGCTGACGGTGTATTCGAAGTACTTTCTACAAACGGTAATACACACCTTGGTGGCGATGACTGGGACCGTGTAATTTCTAACTGGCTCATCGACGAGTTCAAGAAAGATACAGGCATTGACCTTTCTAAGGATCCAATGGCTATGCAGCGACTTCGTGAAGCTGCTGAAAATGCAAAAATCAGCTTGTCTAACCAGACAACAACAGATATCAATCTTCCATTTATTACAGCAGATGCAACTGGTCCAAAGCACTTGCAGAAGTCTTTGACACGTGCACAGTTTGAGCAGATGACAGAATCTTTGTTCGAAGGAACAAAAGAGCCTTGCCGCAAAGCTCTTGCAGATGCAAAGATCACAGCAGACAAGATTGACGAGGTTCTTCTTGTTGGTGGTTCAAGCCGTATGCCTAAGGTTCAGGAAGTTGTTAAATCAATCTTCGGAAAAGAGGGTAGCCGTGCTGTAAACCCAGATGAAGCTGTAGCTGTTGGTGCTGCAATTCAGGGTGGTATTTTGAACAAGGATGTTAAACAGGACATCCTCCTTCTCGATGTAACACCTCTTTCTCTCGGAATTGAAACAATGGGTGGTGTATTCACAAGACTTATCCCAAGAAATACAACAATTCCTTCAAAGAAGAGCCAGATCTTCTCTACAGCTGCCGATGGACAGACTGCAGTAAGCATCCACGTACTCCAGGGTGAACGTGAAATGGCAGACCAGAACAGAACCCTTGGCCGCTTTGACCTTGTTGGTATTCCTGCCGCTCCTCGTGGTGTTCCACAGATTGAAGTTACATTTGATATCGATGCAAACGGTATTGTTCATGTTTCTGCTAAGGATTTGGGAACAGGTAAAGAGCAGCACATCCAGATTACTTCTTCTTCTGGTTTGAGCGATGCTGAAATTGATAAGATGGTTAAAGATGCAGAAGCAAATGCTGCAGCAGATAAAGCAAAACGTGAAGGTGTAGATGCCCGCAACGAAGCAGACAGCATCATCTATGCTACTGAAAAATCAATCAAGGAGCTTGGCGACAAGGTTGATCCAGCAGAAAAGCAGAAGGTTGAAGATGCAATTGCTGCTCTTAAACAGGCAATGCAGGGCGACAACACTGAAGAAATTAAATCTAAGACAGAAGCTTTGAAACAGGCTTCTTATAAGATTGCCGAAGAGCTGTACAAGCAGCAGGGTGCTCAGGGTGGTGCCGGAGCTGGTCCTGATATGGGAGCAGGTGCTGGTCCAGACATGGGCGGTGCTTCTGACAACAATGAAGGCGGTTCTTCTGGAGCTTCTGGCTTCAACAAGGGCAATGCCGATGATGTTGAATACGAAGTAAAAGACGAAAAATAAAAAGGTTAGACGACGATGGCAAAGCGCGATTATTATGAAGTATTAGGTGTTGATAAATCTGCCTCACAGGATGATATTAAAAAAGCATACAGAAAGCTTGCTGTAAAATATCATCCGGACAGAAATCCTGGCGATAAGAGTGCAGAGGAAAAGTTCAAGGAAGCTACGGAAGCTTACGAGGTTCTTTCCGACGATAAAAAACGACCTCTATACGATCAGTACGGTTTTGCCGGAGTTGACGGTATGGATCAGGGCGGTGCCCAGTATTCACATGCATACCAGGATTTTAGTGATCTGTTTGGTGGTGCAGGTGGCGGCTTCAGCGATATTTTCGACAGCATTTTTGGCGGCGGCTTCGGCGGTTCAAGAAGCAGAAGCCGTGGCGGCCCTGTTACTGGTGCAAGCTTACGATACGACCTCCATATCGGCTTTAAAGAAGCTGTTTATGGAACTTCTACCGATATACATTTCAGACACAATGAAACCTGCGAAGCCTGTCATGGAAGTGGCGGGGCAGCAGGTTCCAGCAAAAAAACATGTACAACCTGTAACGGAACCGGCCAGATAAGACAGGGCAACGGTTTCTTTACAATCCAGCAGACTTGTCCTAAGTGCGGCGGCAAGGGTACTACAATAGACAAGCCTTGTCCAAGCTGCCGTGGCTCTGGTATTCAGGAAAAGAGCAAGATGATGTCTCTTAAGATTCCTGCAGGTACAGACAACGGAAAGAGAATTGTTATTCCTGGACAGGGTGATGTTGGTGAAAACGGCGGACCAGCTGGAGATTTAGTAGTTGTAATCCACGTAGATGCACATACTTTGTTTGAGCGTTCAGGACAGGATTTGTACTGTGCTGTACCAATCTCTATGACTCAGGCTGCTCTCGGTTGTGATATTGAAATTGAATCTCTCAATGGAAAAAAGGTGCTCATAAAGATTCCAGCCGGAACTTCAAACGGAAAACTGCTTCGTGTAAGAGGCGAGGGCGTTCCTTCTACAAGCGGTTTGAAGAACGGCGATCTGTATGTAAAGATTATGGTTCAGATTCCTCAGCATCTTTCTTCAAAACAGCGCGATTTGCTTAAATCCTTTATGGATATTGAAAATCCAACAGAGAATCCTAAGCTTATGCCGCTTTCACAGCTTGAAAGATAACATAATCTAATAATTCAAAAGCTTCAGATACTCAATTTTTTGTTTTTAACACGATTTTATACGATTTTTACCATATTATGCCGATAATATGATAGAATAGTAGTACTATAATTTGAGGTGTTCTATGTATAAAACAAGAAGACGAGTTGTTTCCTTAGCAATCTATTTTGTGGCAATAGCCTTGTTTGCAGTTTTTTCTCTGTTTCTGCTTCCACAAAAGGAAAATGAAGAGTATTTGATTTATTCTGCATTGATTGTTTTTGCGCTTTTTGTTGCAGTTGTTTTTGTTTGCACAAGAGTTAAAAAGCATCTGATGGAAAAGGTTCATCACGATACGCTTGAAACTGGTGAAACGCTTATAATCAAAGACTTTATTGACAGACTCCGTTTCTGTTACTCGCTTGAAGACTTTTATGGAGCAATCGGTGAGTACCTTGAGAAAAAAGGTGACTGTTCTGTTCTTCTCATAGATCGAATTAAAAACTACGTACTTTATAACAGCCCTGACAGACTTACAACTTCTGAAACTACCAGAGATAAAATTAACCAGTATTTTAATGAAAACTGGCAGGACGGTTATTTCTTCTTTGATAAAGATTTAGGAATTACCTCAAAGCTTTCAAAATCCAGAGGCTTCTTCCTTTGTTCTGAAAAAATGCACTTCTATGTATTCTGTAATTACACACGCTTGTTTGACGAAAGTATTTACAAACAGCTTTTTGAAGAATACAAGCGTTTTATGACCCGAACAAAGACAATTTCAAAGCTTTCCGAAATTGCTGCTACAACAAAGGAATGGCAGCAGCTTGCTGAAACACAGCAGTCCTTCCTTCCACAGAAGATTCCAAACATAAACAAACTCAAAATTGCTACTTATTTCCGTCCTCTTGTAAACGTATCAGGTGACTATTTCTCAATTCTTCCAATTGATCCAAGCCGCACTCTTTTAATGCTTGGCGACGTATCTGGTAAAGGTCTTCCTGCTGCCCTTATTATGGGTTTGGTAATGAACACCGTAAAGATTATTGAAGATAAAGAGGATCTGGTTGGTGTAATTCACGCTGTAGATAAAGCTATCAAGGGCATGCACCTTCAGGATAAATATACTGTATTGTTCCTGGGAATTATTGATACAGAAAAAATGAAAATCAGATATATCAACGCTTCTATGTCTGACCCGATTATTCTTTCTCCATCTCCAGACGGCTACCGAATGAAGCCTCTTACTTCAAATGCTTCCCTCGTTGGTATTCTTGAAATGGGCGATATTACTGTTCAGGAAAAACGCTTGTTCCGTGGTGATACAATCTTGATCGCAACTGACGGTGTTTCTGAAGTTATGGATGACAGTGGCGTTGAGCTTGGTGATACAGATATTTACAAGAAAACTCTTGTTGCCGGAGCTGCAAAATCTCCACAGGAGTTTGTAGATGATATAGTTGATCTTATCTGGAAGTATAACGGCGATAAAAAACTCCATGATGACGTTACAATGATGATTGCGAAGGTAGGTTACTGATATGGTATTTGTTGTATTAAATGGTCTTGCTGTACTGGCTTTTGCCGCAATAACTTATATTGCTGACAGGAATGTAAAAGTAGATACAAAAGAAGGAAATCCTTTAACAGTTCCTCTGCTGGTTGCAACTATTGAGTCTATAATGCTCTTCCTCGTTATGATTTTCAGAAGAATCTGGCTTGATTCGTTTACAGGTCAGCTCATGAGAATCGTTTTCTGTCTGGATGGTATCTTCTTTGTATCATTCAGTTTTGCTATTCTTGGCATTATCACACGAATTAAAAGAAACTTCATACGCTTCTTAAAGTTCGTTCTTGTTGTATTTGCAATCTTTATTGTATATTTCCGTTTTGAATCTGTAGATATTTCGGCTGATTATAATATTTACATTGGTTCTGCTTATCTTTTCTCTGAAGCTTCAGGTGCAAATGTTTATTTCCCTTGGACTTGGGTTACTTTGTTTAATGCACTTTATAAAGGTATAATTCCTGTTGTTTGCTTTATCTTCCTTACACTTTTGCAGGAAAAGAACGGAAACCAGCTTCAGCGCTATCAGGGACTTGTAATTGGTGAAGGTGTTGTGATGATGTGGATTCTTACATCCTTCTTCAATTATATTGCACAGGTTTCTCCAGGCTTTTCATCTTTATTTATGTATGCATATCTTGCAATGCTGATGCTTGTTCTTACAGCTGTTACAAGAACAAATATTCCGTCTGGAAAGGGTGTGCTTGTTGCTGTATTTAAGTTCTTTGTTTCATACTTAATTCCAGCCGCTGCTATTGGTGCTTTAGTTCTCTTTATGCAGCCAATTGGAAAAGTTATGCAGCCAGGCTTTGTATTTGAATTCTGTGTAAGTGCCGCAGCCGCTATTGTTATTGCAATTAAAATCTCTCAGTTGCTTTCTTCTTCTACAAAGCTTTATTCTGCAGATTATGGTCCTGCTCTTGAAAGAGACCTTGCTACAATTGACTACAGTGGTGAAATGGACCAGATTACAAACCGAATGTATGAAATCTTCAGAAAGAATGTAGAATCATCATCTGTAAACGTATATGTATTAAATAACACTGGTGCTCTGGAAACAGCTTACTCATCTAATAACTTAAAAATGACTTTGCCTGTAAACACACCGATGTTTGAAACTCTTCTTAATGAAAACAAATCTGTAGTCTGCTTCTCAGAAGTAGGTAACAAGCACGTTATTTCTACAATTGAGAAAGAGCTTACAGAGTTCTTCGATAAGACTAAATCTGATGCATTGTTCGTTCTTAATGAAGGTCACAATATTCTTGGTCTTATCACTCTTGGTAAGAAAATAAGCGGCGACCATTACAAGGAATACGACTACAACACCTTCGTAAAATTGTATTCATACTTCTTTGTATTCGGTTACTATATGCGTAACATCTCTAACAAAGATATTATTTCCGTTGTAAACCGGGAAATCAGGATGTCTTCTCAGATCATTACTTCTATTCAGGAAAATATTGACCACGTTAAGAATCCTAAGGTTGATACAGGTTATCTGATGGTTCCTGCTCACAACATTGGTGGTGAGTTTATTGATATGATTCGTCTTACAGAATCTCGCCATTTGTTCGTAGTAGGCGATATGTCTGGTAAAGGTATTGCGGCTTCCATGAATATGGTAATTTTGAAGTCCATCATCAGAACTTACCTTGCAGAAATTCACGATTTCAAAGAGCTTGTTATTAAAATCAATTCATTCATCCGTGAATCGTTTATTAAAGGTACAATCTTTGCCGGTCTTTTTGCGCTGATTGATTTTGAAAAAGATACAATGTATTACATCAACTGTGGTATTCCAGCATTGATGCTTTATACACAGGTTTATAACAACGTAATCGAGATTCAGGGTTCCGGCCATATTTTAGGCTTCGTAAAGGATATTACTCCATACATTTCTGTAAAGACAACAAAGCTTAGCCGTGGTGATATTATTCTTGCCTGTACAGATGGTCTTGTTCAGTCACACTCACTTCGTGGTGAGCAGTTTGGTAAAGAGCGTATTCAGCAGTGTGTACTCGATAACTCTACATATCCTGCTCAGCGAATGGCACAGTTTACTTTTGACAGCCTTACAAAGTTTATGTCAAAGGAAATGGAAGACGATGTTTCTATCCTGGTTCTTAAGTACGAATCTTCTGTTCAGTATGTTGATCAGGAAGAGAAGGCTAAGGAAGAAGCTGCCGCTACAGCTGAAGTTATAGCACCGGCAGAGCCTGTTGTTGAAGCAGCTAATGATGCTGCAGATGCTACAGTTGCTCCAAACGCTGCAGAGCCTGTACCTGTTCCTGAAAATGCGGCAGATGAATTTGTTACAGAAGCTGTTGAACCAGTTGCCACAACTGAACCGGAGCCTGTTGCTGCTGAACCAGTTTCGAATGACTTTGGTGTAGATGATCCAGATATTCCAGATTTAAGCAATCTTGATGAAATGCTTAAGCTCGCAGGACTTTAATAAGGATAGGTGAAATATGGAACAATTAACAATTATAGAAAAAGACGGCGCTAACTATCACTTGTATGAGCTGGAAGGCGCTTTAAACGCATATACTCTTGGTGAATTCCAGGAAACTCTTTATTCTGCAGTTCAGAAAAATAATATTGTACTTGATTTGTCTAAGCTTGTTGAACTTGATGCTTCAGGACTTGGTTTGCTTATGGCTGCCTTCAACGACAGTGAAGAAGCCAACCACAAGCTTTATTTTATGACAATGTCGAGCGAATCTGAAAAAGCACTTTCCGCCACCGGGTTCAAATCGCTTTTTAATCTGATAAACTCGGTAACGGAAGTTAAGTAGCGGTTATTTTATTACGAAGTTCACCAGCTTATCCGGCACGATAATGCATTTAACAATCTGATGACCGTCGGTGTATTTCTTTACGCCTTCTAAGCTCAGGGCTGTTTCTTTAAGAACATCCTGGGCTGTACCAGGTGCAGCCTCAAACTTGTCGCGAAGCTTTCCGTTTACCATAACAACAATCTGCTTTGCATCATCCTTACTATAATCTTCTTTTACTACAGGCCAACTTTCATAAGCAATAGTTTTCTTATTACCAAGCTTTTCCCAGAGCTCTTCGCCAAGATGAGGTGCATACGGAGAAAGAACCTTTACAAAGTCAGACCACATACTGCGAGGAAGTTCTGGCAGCTTGCTTACTTCGTTGATGAAAATCATCATCTGGCTGATTGCTGTATTGAAGTTTAAGGTTGCTGTATCGTCTGTTACCTTTTTGATTGTCTGAGCAAACGTTTTACGTGCAGAAATCAAAGCTTTATCTTCAAGATGACCTGTAATATCAATATCAGCCATTGGCTTTTCACTTACAGCCCAAACCTTTTCCAGGAAGCGGTGAATACCTACAATACCCTGTGTTGACCAAGGCTTAGACATTGTAAGAGGACCCATGAACATTTCGTACATACGAACAGAATCTGCACCGTAAGCTTTTATTTCATCATCAGGATTAACAACGTTCTTCAAAGATTTACTCATCTTTGCTACAACCTGTTCAAGCTTTTCGCCGGTTGCTTTTTCGTACCAGTTGCCGTCATCCTTCTGCTCAACTTCATCTACAGGAACAAGTGTTTTGTTCTGTCGCTGGTAAGCAAAAGAAGTAATCATACCCTGGTTGATAAGGCGCTGGAAAGGTTCTTTTGTACTTACAACACCAATATCATAAAGTACCTTGTGCCAGAAGCGGGCATAAAGCAAGTGAAGAACTGCATGCTCAGCACCACCAATGTAAAGGTCAACCGGCATCCAGTATTTTTCTTTATCGCGGCCACAGAACTCATTATCATTCTTAGGGTCAAGATAGCGGAGGTAATACCAGCAGCTTCCGCCCCACTGAGGCATTGTATTTGTTTCGCGTTTAGCATCTCCGCCACACTTAGGACACTTACAGTTTACCCAGGAATCGATTGCGGCAAGAGGGGACTCTCCAGTTCCAGTCGGCTGATAAGATTTTACTTCCGGCAGCTTGAGTGGGAGTTCGTTTTCAGGCACAGGAACTGTTCCACATTTTGGACAATGTACAAGAGGAATCGGTTCACCCCAATAGCGCTGACGGCTGTAGATCCAGTCGCGGAGCTTATAGTTTATAGCTTTTTTACCAATTTTCTTTTCTTCAAGGAACTCAAGCATTTTGTTTATAGCATCCTGCTTGTTCAAGCCGTCGAGGAACTCTGAGTTTACGTGGATACCGTCTTCTGTCCAGGCCTGCTTCTGAACGTCAACCTCGCTCTTAAGAACTTCGATGATTGGAAGATTGAACTTCTTTGCAAAATCCCAGTCTCGGCTGTCGTGAGCAGGAACGGCCATAATAGCACCTGTTCCGTAAGAAATGAGAACGTAATCTGCAATCCAGATAGGAATGAGCTTTCCGTTTACAGGATTGATTGCATAGCTTCCGCTGAATACACCAGTTTTATCTTTTGCAAGGTCTGTTCTTTCAAGATCAGATTTTTTAGCAGCCTCTTCCTGATATTTAAGAACAGCTTCTTTCTGTTCTGCAGTTGTAATTTCAGGAATAATCTTGTGCTCAGGAGAAACAACCATATAAGTTGCACCAAACAAAGTATCGCAGCGGGTAGTGTAAACAACAAGCTTGTTGTCTGTCGGTTTTCCGTCTTTATCTGCAACTGTAAAGGTAACTTCAGCACCAGTTGATTTTCCAATCCAGTTGTGCTGCATTGTCTTTACGCTTTCCGGCCAGTCCAGTCCTTCAAGGTCACCGTCAAGGCGGTCTGCATAATCAGTAATCTTAAGAATCCACTGGCGGATTGTTTTGTGAGTTACTTCTGCACCACAGCGGTCACATTTTCCGTCTTTAACTTCCTCGTTTGCAAGACCTGTCATACAA
>JAFZRP010000045.1 GCA_017619795.1 Treponema sp. | reverse complement strand
CTTTTCCTGCTGTCCAGAGTGTCTGTTCTGGTTCGCCCATGAACTGCCATCCCTGAATGAACATACCAAGTACACGACCCTGAGCGATCTTAGCATAGTACTGGTCACGGTTGTCTGTGAAAGAAGCTGGATCGATCAAACCACGCTGGAAATATCCGTTAGCAAGTTTGAACCATCTGTGAGCGTTTTCATCAGCAAAGTTATCTGTGTAAACATATTTACCATTTTCAAGAGTAACGTGTCCGTTACCATCGTTTGGATATCCAGCCAAGAAGTTAGGTGGGTTCCAGAGGTCAAATGCTTCCCAGTCAGCTGTGATGATATTGAAAGGAATTGTTGGCATACCATCAATTGTAGGATATTTCTTGTAATATTTTTCAAGAAGATCGAAGTACTGATCAATAGTCTTGATTACAGGATATCCGAACTCTTTAAGAACAGCTTTCTGAATCCACCAACCATTCTGGTTGTAGTATGTATCAGAAGGAACACCGTCATATACACCATAGTTAGGAAGAGAGTAGATGTGCTCTTTAATGATTTTTCCGTTTGCATCTTTCTCTGAATCCTGGTCGATCATTTTCTTCCAAGCTGTAGAATAGTGCTTCATCAGGTTAGGAGCATATTTTTCTACGAGTGGTTTAAGGTCGCGAAGACATCCAGCACCCTGGAACTTCTCTGAGTCTACTTCTACGAGGTCAGGAAGGTCGCCAGAAGCGATAAGTACACCAATTTTCTGGTCTTTATCACCAACGAGGATATCCCAAGAGAATGTTACGCCAAAGTTATCTTCTATCCATTTGTAAGCCTTGTTGTCTGCAGGTGGCTGCTCGCGCTGCTGGATAGTAAATACAGAAATGTTCATTCCCTTGTTTTTACCTTTCTTAGCTTTCTTAGCTTTTTTAGGTGCGGCAAATAATGAAGTTGCTAACAATGAAACGATTAACAACCCTACTAATGTTTTTTTCATAAAAGTCCTCCTTTTTTTTGACTTTTTATATTTTTAATTCTGCTTGAATATAATTCTTGCAAAATTATAAAAACCTAAATACCAGACATTAAAATCATGTCCGCCTTTTACTGCCTGCCAGGTAAAGGTTTTGCCTTCCTCGAAGTAAGGCTGCAACCTTGGTAAAAGCATGGCAGCACTGGAAGCAGCTCCATAAGCTATGGAATCCTGCTGTCCGCATATGTTATAGAAATAATGCACAGGGTACTCTTTTTTGTTCTCAATCTCGGATGCGATTCTAGCACTCTGGTAACTGGTTGGCGCTGCAGAAAAAGCCCCGAACCAGCTGATTAAATCTATACATTCGCATATTCCAATATTGATTGTCTGCATTCCACCCATTGACAGACCTGCCATTGCCCGGTGGTCTCTGTCATCATAGGTGGAAAAATGACTGTCAATATATGGAATAAGCTCATTTCTCAATTCCAGTCCAAACTTGTAGAATGAACTGTAATCGGAATTAACATTTCCAAAGTTCCTTGAAGACCGTCCATTTGGCGTTACGATGATGAAAGGAACTGCTTCACCACGTAGAACTAGATTTTCAGCGATTTTTTTGATGAGCGACGAATCTCCAGTCAGACCCCATTCAGTTTCGCTGCCGCCAATACCGTGCATCAAATACAATACACCGTATTTTTTTGAACCGTCATAGCCGGCAGGAAGATAGACATTTGCATACTTTTTTATCGTTCCACCATCTCCGGCATAATCTTTTGTTTCGTAGGTAATCGGCTGAACCCGACCGCCATTTTCAACAAAAGCCATATACTCTCGAGGAATCGCATTGCTTGGTTCAAACAATCCTTTATCCTCAGTATTAACCGTTTTTTCAGTTCCACCCAAAGATTCTGCAAAAGCTGAAAAGTTTATTGCCGCAAGAACTAAAGCTAACAACAAAAAACTTTTTTTCATCTAAACAAAAACCCCACTTGTCAAACGATTAATGTCGTATTCTATAATAGTATTACATACTTTAAAAAAACACAACTAAAATATTATAAGATTTATTACCTATCTTTTAACCGATTTACAGCTCTCCTTGAAGATTATTCTATCTTTTTCGGTAGTTGTGTACGGTTTCCACTCAGGAAGCGCAACATCATCACAATCTTTACCGTTTGGATTACCATTTTTAATAAAATTGCACAGATAATTACACATCTGTCGTGCAACATCGTACTGCATACCCTTGAAAGGACGCCAGCATTTAGCAAGAGTTTCGAACCAGAACCACAAATCTACGGAATGGAACGTTCCAGGGTTATCCCAGCCAGGAATTGGAACATCAAACACATAGTAATAGTTTGGTGCTGTACTTCCGTTTTTCTCGCAAAGCTCCTGATATTTCTCTACCGCAAGCTGAATAGGTCTAATAGGTTCAGCATCTGCAGGTGCATTCTGCGGCTTAAACAGGAACTCGTCCGTAGTGTGACCAACAATAAGCGGAACAGGAGTGATGGTGTTATTAATCATTCCGTCAAAGAAGTCCTGCTTTATGAATAAGTCGTCGCGGATTGGGATCCAGGTTTGAATTGACTTTGCGTGTCCACCGTATTCATCCCATTTTTTGCGCAGAGTCTGAGTATCGAGCTTACGGGCTTCTGCAAGAGACTTTACACCCATAAAATTAAAGAAATCTACGCCGCACTGCTCTGCTTCCTTAAGATTTCTCTGGTGAAAGAACGGAATATCAGGTGCATAAAACATTCCGCTCAAAACAACTGCACGATTAAAAAGCACTTCGCCTTTTTTATTTTTGTTTCCGTAAGCAATATGATTAAGAACGCTTCCACCGCCGGCAGACTGTCCGCCAATAGTGATATTGTCAGGATCGCCTCCAAAGGCCTGAATATTATCCTTTACCCACTGCATTGCAAGTCTCTGGTCGAGCAAGCCAAAATTAGCCGGTTCATCAGGATTTTCTGCTGCAATTTCCGGATGACATAAAAATCCGAACATATTAAGACGGTAATTCATTGTTACAACAACAATTCCGCGTCTTGCAATTCGTTCACCGTCAAACTCCATCTCTGCGGTAAAGCCTGTCTGCCAGCCGCCGCCATAAATCCATACGTAAACAGGAAGCTTTTCGTCGGCTGCCTTAGCTGGAGTCCATACATTAAGATAAAGTGAATCCTCACTCATAGGAATATCCTTATCTACAGACCATTCGCGGCAATAAATGTCGTTAGGGTCATAATAAGGCGTTGGTTGTACTGAAATAGGTGAAAACTTATATGCCTGAAGCGTACCTTCCCACTTGTCCGCAGGAACAGGTGCATGAAATCTTAAGTCGCCAACAGGTGGCTTTGCAAAAGGGATTCCCTTAAAGGAAGTGATACGAGGATCAGCAGCTGGCTGTCCTTCAATTCTACCATTCTTGGTTTCTACAATTCTTAACATTTCTCAATGTTAAGTCCATTATTTACATAAAAATACAAGTAAAATACCTTATTTTTTATACAATAGTATCATGGTATAATGGAATTACCTTAGAGATTGTCGGATTAAGTCCGACAATGACGGAGATTCAATTATATGGGATTTGAGTTTGAAAGGATTTACAAAGGAACTGACGAGTTTCCAATCGGTTTGTTTTCGCAGAATATTTACATTGACCAGGCACATCATCATATTGAATATGAGCTTTTTTATCTTGATGAGGGTGAATGCTTTTTTGGAATTGAAGACAGCAAAATCAAAATCTACCCGGGAGACGTAATCTTTATTCCACCGGCAACAAATCATTACGTTACAAAGACAGAAAGCGAAAAGGATTATCATTATTACGCAATGGTTTTTGATATTTCCGTGCTTGGTAAAGAAAACGACCCTGTAAGAAAACTTTTTGAAAGCATAAGGATTTCGCGCTACCTTACCCTGCCTGCCGACCTCCTTAAAAAAATCCGTGACGCAACTGCTTTACAGAAAAACCAGGCCTTTGGAAAGGAGCTTTTTGCAAAAGCAATTCTATTTGAAATTATTGCCCATACAATTGCCACAAAGCAGTATGTCGAAATAAATAAGTCTGATATCAGCCCTACCCGTTCAGTTTCTGCAATAGATTCAGCTCTTTACTATATAAGGGAACATTACCGCGACAATATCACCATGGAAGATGTTTTGCAGATAAGCGGCTACAGTAAAAGCCATTTTATCCGTCTTTTTAAGTCTACAACAGGCATGAACCTGACCGATTTTGTTAATAAATACAGAATTGAAAAATCCTGCCTGGATTTAATTTACACAAACAAAAACATCACTGAAATTGCAACAGAAAACGGCTTTAATACGGTTCAGTATTTTTCCAAAACGTTTAAGACGTATATGAATTGCACGCCAAAGCAGTATCAGAAAAATGGAAGAAGCATAATAGTGCCGTCTACTGTTTCAAGCATAATGTGATGTTGATGTAGAATACTTATACTAATAGAATAAACGCATTATAAAAAGCTTAAATTACAAAGTGGCTCCCAGTCGTGAAATCGTCTTTAGAAACCGCAGGCGCGCCTGCTACACGCCGATGTGCCTTGTAATTATATACGTTTGCCGCTCTCGCGGCAGCACATCGGAGTGTTTTCTAAAACCGTTTCACTCCTTTGCGCCACATTTGTTCAAAACAATTATAATGCGTTTATTCTGCTACTATAGTTTATATTACAACTACTCAAATCTAATACTTTTTAACTGCCCCACACCGTTGCCCTTAAAAGTAAGATAAAGAGCACCTACTCCATCAGGAATTACAACTTCTCCTGTGTGTTCTTCCCAGAAGTTGGAACCGTCAGGAAGAGTTATTTTTCCAAGAACCGGGCCATCCCAGGCAGTACGAACTTCAAAATCACCGGTGATATAAGCTCTGGTTGTAATAGTTATTTTTTTTACGCCTTCAAACTTAAAATATTTAAAGCCGATTGTAGTATTTTTTGTAATTCCTACTATATAACCAAGCTCTTGGTCACCATCACGACCGTCCTGAGTGATTTTTGGCTGACCTGGAGCAACATACATAGAAGGCTTGTCTGTATTGAAAATATTGCAGGCAATGTAAGCGGGATATTCGCCCTTTGCTTCGAGTGGACCGCCATTTAAGCCACAGGAAGTAATTTCTACCTGTGGAATTGAACCGTCCGGCAAAATCTTAATCTTTTCTGCACATTCCTGGCGGCAGAACCAGCTTCCGTTTGTGTGACGATGATAGAACATATAGTATTCACCGTTTATAAGCTCAAAGCCACCGTGATTATTTGCCCCGTAAGCTACAGGCATATCGGCTGGTTTATAAGAAGAAATACCCTTATCGCAGTTGCTCACAATCACACCACCATAAACAAAGCCTTCTACAGGAGATTTACTTGTTGCATAGCAAAGCTCGTGCATAACCTGTGATGAATAAACAAAATAATAAGTATTGCCAACCTTGCGGATAGAAGAAGCCTCAAAGAACGCATGATCCTTAAAGCCGTTCCAGTTTTCCACAGAAACAAGCGGATAACCACAACCAGAAGCGGCTTTTATTTCGGCTTTTACCTCATCCACAGCTTTTGCAGAATCAGCCTTTGCAAACGACTCCGAATAGCAGTCGCCCGGAACAATTACAACAGGCTCTTCTATTACAGTGAGCATATCAGGACCAAGCACAGTTGCCATCGCCCCGATTCTATCCTTCATATGATTCCCGCAGAAGGCTGTGTACATGTAGGTTTTGTCGCCTTCGGTAATTACAGCCGGGTCAAACTGAGGCATATCACCCTTTCTGTCTCCAAGTCGTGTTCCATCCTGATAATGAACATGACCATAAAACTCATATTTTCCGGCAGGAGTGTCGCAAACCGCAACAGAAACAAAGCCAACCTTATCAAACACATAATACAGATAGTAGCGGCCATCCGGACCAACAGTAACATCAGGAGCATACAAAACCATTCTTCCATCCTGAGCCGGATCCTGATCTTTTCTATATATTACCCCTTCGTAACGCCAGTCTTTAAGGTTAGTTACCGGAGCCGAATAGCAAACATAATCGCCTGGACAGAACACAGCGCCATTAAAAAAATCGTGCGAACCGTAAATGTATACTCTGTCGCCAAAAACATGAGGCTCTCCGTCAGGTACATATTCCCAGGAAGGAAGGTAAGGATTAAAAATCTGTTTTTCCATGTGTAATCTCCTTAAAAACCAGTTTTTATAAAATTATTTATAAAAAAATAGCTTCCAGTCGAGTTACGGCTTTCAAAACCGCACGCTCGCGTGCTACACGCTGATGTGCCTTGTAATTATATACGTTTGCCGCCAAAGCGGCAGCACATCAGAGTGTTTTTGAAAGCCGTTCCTCTCCTTCACGCTATTTTTTTACATCTATTTGTAAAAACTGATTTTTACGTGTTAAACGTTTTACTTATTGTTACATTTATATTATGATATAGATAGGAAAAATACAATCCGATGAAAAACTTATTGTTGAGATTTTCGCTAATTCTACTCTTCTTAACCACAGGATGGAGGATTTATAGTATGACTGATATCGCACTTTATAAGGATTTTCCGCTTAAGGATGTTCAGCTGCTCGATGACTATTACACCGATATAACTCAAAAAGATGTTGATTTTTTGAACACCTTTAATCCTGACAAGCTTTTATATAATTTCCGGCTTACGGCTGGCTACACAAAAAAAGAGCTTGCGGACGGACGTTTTGATTTTGCTAAAAACGGAAACATTGCGACCTCCTCTTATTCTGGCTGGGAAAACACAAGGATTGGTGGTCACACGCTGGGACACTATCTTACGGCGGTGGCTCAGGCAATTGCACGTGGCTACGGTAACTGTGAGGGGGATGAAGGCACTACTCTGGAAAAACGTGTGGATTATATTCTGGAAGGGCTGCTTGATTGCCAGAAAAAGAATGATGATATTGTGACTGGTTCTGGTGAAAAAACTGGTTCGTTCAGGCATAAGGGCTTTATCTTCGGGGCAACAATGGCAAATTCAGAACAGCCTGAGCTTCAGTTTGATAAGGTTGAATCTACAAACGCTTCCGACACCTGGGTTCCGTGGTACACAATGCATAAGCTGATGAACGGCCTTGTAGAAACATATAAGCTTACCGGTAAAAAAGCCGCACTCGAAATTGCGGAAAATCTTGGAGAATGGATTTATAACCGCACGGCCCGCTGGGACAATAACCTCAAATACCGTGTGCTTGGAATTGAGTACGGTGGAATGAACGATTGTGTTTACGAGCTTTATAAATGTGCACTTGCGACTGGTTATGCAGATAGCGACCATTTTTTACAGGCCGCCCACAAGTTTGACGAAGAAAGACTTTTTGAAAAAATAAACAGCGGCTTTTCAAAGGAGACCGGTAACATTCCGTCTGGAACAGATCTTCTGAATAACAGACATGCAAACACCACAATTCCAAAATACATGGGAGCTTTGAACAGATACATCACGCTGCAGGGAAAAGACAGCTCGGACAAATATCTTGAATACGTTGAAAACTTCTGGGATTTAGTTGTAAATCATCACACTTATATTACCGGCGGCAACAGCGAGTGCGAGCATTTTGGACGTGATGATATTCTTGATGCAGAACGTTCAAACTGTAACTGCGAAACTTGCAACACCCACAACATGCTTAAGATTACCCGCGAGCTGTTCAAAATCACCGGAAATAAAAAATATGCTGATTACTACGAAAATACATTTTTGAATGCAATTATGGCTTCGGTAAACAGCGAAACCGGCATGACAACGTACTTCCAGCCGATGGCTTCGGGCTGTTTCAAAAACTTCTGTAATCCTGATGTAAACAAAAATTACTTCTGGTGCTGCACTGGTACGGGTCTTGAAAACTTTACAAAGCTTGGTGATTCCTTCTATTTTCATTCGGATAAGGAGCTGGTGGTAAATCAGTTTGTGAGCTCGTCGGTTTGGTGGGAAGAAAAAGGTGTTACGGTTGTGCAGAAGAGTGATATTCCGAATGGGAATACGACAACGTTCACAATTACTACTGGCACTAGAGGAAATGGTTCTTTTAAGGGAAACAATAAAATCACGCAGGAAAAAGCTTCTTCGTCGGGCAAAACGGAGGATTCTGGTAAGGCTGATGATGCTGAGTTTACACTTGTGGTTCGCGTTCCAGATTGGATTGCGGGCGAGCCGAATGTAACAGTAAACGGTAAAGTGATAAAGGTGATTACGACGGAAGCAGGCGTAACATCATCATCAAACGACAACAGCATTACAATTTCCAACGGCTACCTCAGAATCACTCGAAACTGGAAAAATGAAGACTCGGTTGAACTCACACTGCCAATGAACATTGTTCCGTACACACTGGCAGACAACAAGGGTACGGTTTTTGCGTTTAAGTACGGTCCTGTAGTTCTGGCGGCAGAACTTGGAAAAGATAAATCTATGACATTGCGGCAGGTTGGCGTTCAGTGTGATGTTGCGGCGAATAAAATAATCGGCGGGAAACTGCTTGCGTTGAATGGGAATTACGGCGGAACAAGCGGGCTTGCAACTCTTGAGGGTGAAACAATCTGCACAAATGGAGTTCCTGTAGAAAAGTTTATTGAAGATATAAACGAGCATCTTGTTCGAGTTGAGTGTGGAAAAGGTGATGATGATAAAAACTCGAACAGTGCAGACAAGCTCAAGTTTGAACTCAGGGACGTAAGCACTTTACTTTCTGAAAACGAGAACGACGCGCACACATTAGTTTTCTCTCCATACTACAAGCTCAACGACCAGCGCTATGGAATCTACTGGCTGTTCTCTGAAAAGTCAAATACAGAGGATGGCATAATAGAGGCAAAAAATGCGGCAAGGGAAGCACGAGTTTATCTTGATGGAATCGGTGTGGGCTATGGAACTCAGACAGAGGGAAATGCAAAAACGTATCCGTGTATGGAAGAAAGTGGAACGGGTTCTGTCGGTGACCCGCATGCACTTACGCGTTACGCTAAAAAGGGAGGAGGCTTCTCTTATTTGTTCCAGGTTGAATCGAATAAGAAAAATTACCTTGTATGCGGTTTCTTAAAAGAGGATGATGGTAAATCAATTTGCATTAAGTGCGGCAAAAATAAAATTGCAGAAATTACGCTGGACAGTAAAAATGCATTTGCTGCAGGAGAAAAAACTGGGGCTGAAAATCAAGCCAATTCATCATCAGCAGAGAAATACTTTTTAAGATTCGAGCTGCCAACAAAAGCAGTAAAAACAGCAAAGAAGTTCGACGGTAAAAATGTAATCAGAATAAGCTTTAGCGGAATAAAAGATGAAGAATCTGCCAGAATTGTTTCGCCAGCAAAAACGTGCACTGAATACAGTCACAACGCTGGAATAGAAATCTTGAGCGTGGACGGGCAAAAGGTAGAAGTGCTTCCAAACGGAAACTTTAAGGCAACGGCAAAGAAAAATGTTAGCTTTATCAAACTGAACGTAAAGCTTTCCGACGAGAACGGACTTTTGTACATAAACGACAAGCTGGTGGATGACAGCAAAGAAATAAGCATCGCGGTAACTACAAATCCACAGCTCCTTGGTCTAAAAGTTTTCGCAGAAGATCACGAAACCGCAGTTGAAAAGTCTTTGTTGATAAACATGCAATGAACGCTTATAATAAATAGAAACGAACAATTTTATTGAACAGGAGATTTTTTTATGAACAATTTTATTTTTTTAGGACCACCGGGAGCAGGTAAAGGCTCACTTGCAGTAAAGGTTGCAGAGGATTACAAAATCCCACATATTTCTACTGGTGATATTTTCCGTGCAAATATTAAGAATCAGACTCCGCTCGGAATTAAAGTAAAGGCTATAATTGATTCAGGTTCCCTCGTAAGTGATGACCTTACCTGCGAACTTGTAAAAGACAGACTTGCTCAGCCAGATTGTGCAAACGGCTACATCCTCGACGGATTCCCTCGCACAATTCCACAGGCAGAAATGTTTGCAGAAATCTGCCCGGATGTAAAGGTTGTAAACTTCTGCATTAAGGACGAAATCGTAATCCGCAGACTTTCTACACGCCGCGTTTGTAAGGCTTGTGGAGCAAACTACAACGTACTTACACTTCCACCAAAGGTAGAAGGCGTTTGCGACAAATGTGGTGGCGAACTCTATCAGCGCGATGACGACAAGCAGGAATCAATCCTTCACAGAATGGATGTTTACCGCGAGCAGACAGAACCGCTCATCAATTTCTACAAGAACAAGGGTTCTATCACCGATCTGGATGCATCTATTGAAACAGATGTCCTCCTCGGCGAGTTCAAGAAGATTTTTAAGGCATAAGCCGATTTTCGTGAACAAATAAGACAAATAAAAAAGCCTATTCCGTTTGGAATAGGCTTTTTTGTTCCCCATTTTAATGAGTTTAATCCTTCAGCCATTTTTAAGCCATGATGCTATATCAATAATTTTTACACCTTCATGTGTATATTCATCATGTCTGGTTCGGGCAATTATTATTTTTGGGTAAGCATCTTTTATACTAAGCAAAGGTGATATTTCTCTTTCAAAAGTATTTTCTAAAGAAATATCGTCACTAACCTGAATATATAGTTTTTCATTCTGTTTTATTGCAACAAAGTCTATTTCTTTTTTATATAAAACGCCTGCATACAATTCATATCCGCGGCGTAAAAGTTCAACGGCTACAATATTTTCATAAATATGACCGTAATCAAGATTTTTTGTTCCTAAAAGAGCATACTTAAATGAATGGTCTGCAAGATAATACTTATCCTGTGAAGAAAGATATTTTTTTCCGCGAATGTCATAACGGCGAACTTTATAAAACGCAAAAGAATTACAAAGATACTTTAAATATGTACTGATTGTTTTATTATTTGTCTTTTCTTTGGAAGAAGTAAGAGTATTGGCAATTGAATGTGTAGAAACTTCTGAAGAAATATTATCCAGCAGGAAATCTGTTAATTTACTTAAAAGATTTGTATTCCTGATTTTATATTTTTGCTGAATGTCGCGAACAATAAGGGTTTTAAATACGTCTGCAATGTAACTGTATTTTTCATTTTCTGTCTGATAAAGATAAGAACCCGCCATACCTCCAAATCTTACATAGTCATCAAAATCTTTCTGAATGTCTTTTTCTGTAAAATATTCAAGATATTCAGAAAATGAAAAAGGAAAGACTTTAACTTCAAAAGTACGGCCTGTAAAAAGTGTGGCAAGGTCACTTGAAAGCAGAAATGCATTAGAGCCTGTTATATAAATATGAAAGTTTTCACTTGCATGAAGCGAGTTTACAACACGCTCAAAATCTTCACACATCTGAACTTCATCAATAAGCAGAAAGTTTTCAACACCAGCTTTATAATTGGTTTCTGCATATTCATTAAGACTTGCTGCAGTTCTAAGAGAATCATATTTCATCAGGTTAAAATTGATGTGAATAACATTCGCCTTTTCTATATGAGTTTTTATATATTCTATGAATAATTCTAAAAGCTTAGATTTTCCGCTCCGCCTGATACCGGTAATAACTTTTATGTCCGGTGTATTTATGGTCGAAATTAGTTTTTCCAGATACCTTTTGCGTTCAATAAGTTTCATGTCTACATTATAAACTGTCTATTTCTCAAAATCAACATTTTTTCAATTTTGAGAAATAGAAAAAAATCTGGAATAATTTACACTAATTCAAAATATTTTCAAGTGAGTGTAAATTGTTTTATTATGCTTGTAAAATAAAGAGTTAGCACCTATCCCGAAGTGCTAACTCTATGGGCCATCTAAGATTTGAACTTAGGACCAAAGGATTATGAGTCCTCTGCTCTAACCGCTGAGCTAATGGCCCGAATTGCTGAAAGTCAATATATCATAAATTGGGCTTTGTGGCAATAGAAGAGATGAGCGCGGCACCGGTCATAGAACCAATGCAGAAGCCAAGCCACATGCCTAAAATCCAGAAACCGAGCTTTACATAGTCCATAATAAAGCGTTCTTCCTTGCTGTTCAGATATTTTGCAAGAGCCTTGCGGTTGCCCTTTACGGCGATTACGCTCTGTTCTTCAAGCGGAATAAGGGTTGCAGTTCCGTAGCCAATGCGGGCCACAAAAGTTGCCTTATCGCCCTTCTGCATAAAGTTGTATTTATAGCGTGAAGAATACTGTTTTGTATTTTTACCGATGTTCTTCTCAAAGTTTTCGCGCAATTTTTTAGTGTTTATTTCGCGAACACCGTCCGGGTAGTAGCGTGCCATAAAGTAGTTATTCTGCTTTTCCGGCTTTAGGTCGTCCTGTTTAAGCTTGGAATCATCGGTGAGGGAAAACTCAAAGCGAGTGCCGGCAGGAACCTCAAGAGGAGTTCCGTTTTCAAAGAAGAGCTTTCCTTCAATGTTAGCATACGGCTCTGCCTCCCAAACAGCATTTCTATAGCGCTGAATATAGGCGTCGTGTACGGTGTAGGTTTCCTGAGTGATTTTGATGTAGAGATATTCGCCCTTTAAGCAGTCGAACGCTCTGTCCTGTACAGTCATACCTCTAATAAAGGTATAGTCTTCTACAAGATAGTCCTTTGGAGCACCCTGCAAGGCTTCGGCAATATCGGAGTCGTTGTGTAAAACAGGCAGCTCACCAAGCTTTTTAAGCCAGGCACGTTTCCCCGCTGTAAAGTTTCTGATTTTGATACAGCCCAACACAAAAACGCCGATTGAAACAAGCGTTATAACACCCAATACAATGTTCATTCCTGCACTCATCTTCTTCACCATAATATACCTTAAAAAACACCCCCGAATGTTGCTCCGGGGGTGATAATTATAGTTTAAGTTTACAGTATAAACTAAGCTTTGTTCAAGCGTGCTTCAAGGTCGTCAAGAATAGCGTTAAGTTCCTTTGGAAGGTGTTTGCCGAACTTAGGATAGTGATTTTCGCGGATATCCTTAACTTCTTTCTTCCAGCCTTCAACATCAACCTTGAGGATTTCTGGGAGAGTCTTCTTGTAGTAGTCAGCAAGACCGTCTGTGTTGAGAGCGCCATCTTTTGGCATAAGTCCGATTGGTGTATCAACAGCATTGTCTACGCCGTCGCAGCGGTCGAAAATCCATGCGAGAACACGTGAGTTATCGCCGTATCCTGGCCACATGAATCCACCTGGGAGATCCTTGTTGTTTTCGTCTTTGCGGAACCAGTTAACGTAGAAGATCTTAGGAAGCTTGTCCTGATCTGCTTTTGAACCAACGTTGATCCAGTGCTGGAAGTAGTCGCCCATGTTGTAGCCGCAGAATGGGAGGATAGCGAATGGGTCACGGCGGATCTTACCAACTTCTGCAGCGTTGATTGTAGAAGCAGCTGTGATTTCTGAACCTACGATAGAACCGAGGAATACACCGTGGTTCCATGAACGAGCCTGGTGTACGAGAGGTACAGTTGAAGGACGACGTCCACCAAAGAGGATAGCAGAAATAGGTACACCTTCTGGGCTTTCCCAGTCAGAGGCGATACATGGACACTGTTTAGCAGGAGCTGTAAAGCGTGCGTTTGGATGAGCAAACTCTTCGCCCTTAGGTGATTTGTCTTTTGGAAGAGCGTCGCGAGTCTGTCCTTTCCAGTCAACAAGCTTGCCCTTTGCAGGATAACCAATGCCTTCCCACCAGATGTCTCCATCTTCTGTGAGAGCACAGTTTGTATAGATTGTATTCTTTTCTGCAGAAATAAGTGCGTTTTTGTTAGATTCAGCAGATGTTCCTGGAGCAACTCCGAAGAAGCCTGCTTCTGGGTTGATAGCGTAGAGACGTCCGTCTTTTCCGAACTTCATCCAGGCAATATCATCACCAACAGTTTCTACCTTCCAGCCAGGGATTGTAGGAATAAGCATAGCGAGGTTTGTCTTACCACAAGCACTTGGGAAAGCACCTGTAACGTATTTAACTTCGCCCTTAGGATTTGTGAGCTTAAGGATAAGCATGTGTTCTGCAAGCCATCCCTCTTCGCGAGCGATAACAGTTGCAATACGAAGAGCAAAACACTTCTTACCAAGAAGAGCGTTTCCACCGTATCCAGAACCGTAAGACCAGATGAGGTGCTCTTCTGGGAACTGAGAAATGTATTTGTGTTCAACATCAGCACAAGGCCAGATGCCGTTGTCTTTTTCGCCGTTGTTGAGTGGTTTACCAACAGAGTGGAGACATGGAACCCAGTCACCGTCTGTACCAAAGTACTGCCATACCTTTTCGCCGGCACGTGTCATGATGTCCATGTTCAATACAACGTATTCAGAGTCTGTAAGTTCAATACCGTATTTAGCGATTGGAGAACCAAGTGGACCCATGCAGAATGGAATTACATACATTGTACGACCGTGCATACAACCTGTGTAAAGTCCCTTCATTGTAGCCTTGAGTTCTACTGGGTCAATCCAGTGGTTTGTAGGACCAGCATCTTCTTCCTTCTTAGAAGAGATGAATGTACGTGATTCAACGCGAGCAACGTCGCTTGGAAGAGAACGGAAAAGGAAGCAGTTCTCTTTTGCCTTCAATGGAGTAGCGAGACCAGCGTCTACGCACTTTTTCATAAGGCGGTCATATTCAGCTGTAGAACCGTCAACAACTACTACGTTGTCTGGTTCACACATCTTAACACATTCTTCAACCCATGCTTTAATTCCAGCATGTTTAATGTCATTAACTGTCATATAGTTTCTCCTGTATTTTCTAGGGAATTTTAAAAATTACCCCATTTTTCCAACATACAATTTAGCGTATTTTGAAAGAGTATTCAAGCGAATAAAAATAGAGAAACTATTACTGATTTGCAGCAATTGATGCCATAACGGCAGCATATGCAGATAGAGCAGTTGCTACAAGAGAAAAAATAGTTGTTAATACACCGCTCCAGGTATTGAATCTATACAATCCGGAATTAAACTCTGCAGTGATTGTTGTTTCGGGCGTAATAACACTTGTTTTACTGAGTTTCTTCCCCTCAATATCTACTATTTGTACTGCATTATGAGCGTTCTTTTCCTTTATAAAACCACCGGCAAGTCCAACATAATAGTCGTAGGTTCTGTCAGGAATATATGGATAACGACCAGGAGCATAAACAGCACCGGCAACACTTACAAAGTACTGCTTAAATGGTACTCTAAGAATATCATTAGGCTCAACGGTAAGGTCAGAATAATAAGACTTATCGTAAAGCATTTTATCAATATCTACAGGAATAATCTGGTCTCCGCGAATTACAAAAGCGTTTTTAGTATCGCTGGCGGCAGAAGTAAACCAGGAAGCGTGGTCGCGCACAAGGAAGGCGTAATTTGTTTTATTTTCAAACTGAACAGGCTTGCGGTCTGCGGCTTCCAAAGCAGTTCCTTCCTTTGCCGCAATTGCACCCTCTACAAACATTACAGGTTTTAAGGAATAGAACGAGCCGATGGAAATTGCATCGTAATTCTTAAGTTCATAATCATCATCAACAGCCTGCTGATTCAAATAAATCTTTTCTCCGGCATCATCCTTTCCATTCATTACACGAAGCAGCTCAATTCGTGAGGTATCTGCCATTTCTGTAAGCCCATGACCATAATACGAAATAAGCTCTTTAATGTTTTCACCCGGCAGAAGCTGGTAGGTTCCTGGACGTTCTACAGCACCGGAAATTGAAACCTTACGGTCAATTCGTTGAACTGTAATAGTCTCCCCTGCCCTTATATAAGGATCCTGTTCTAAATCTCCGTCTCTGCTTGCCTTAAATAAATCGTAATAAGTTATTATACCGTCTACAGAGGTTACCATTACGTTTCTTGTAGAAGAATAAGCGGTAAGGTTTCCTTCAAGTACAGTAGAAAGACGGCGCAGCGGCCAGGCAGACTCTTCTCTAACAGCATTTACTTCGCCATCTATAAGGACATTTACAAAATGCTGTTGAAAAGGAACAACAAGCTTATCGTTTTTCTGAACAAGGTAACTGCTCATATAAAGCTCGTCATCAATCATTTCTTCAAGATTCATGGCAATTTTTCTGCCGTCACGTTCTACATAAGAATTAACTAAATCTGAATAGCTGTTAAAAATGCCCTTATAGCGGCGAATAAACGTAGCATAGTTTTCGCCTTCGTAAAACTTTACTGCCCTGCGGCGCATTATGTCCTTTGCGGCCATAGTTTCATCGGCAATCTGAGTGGCTGCAGCATCATCAGAAAGGTTTATAATTCCTTCTACTATAATAGAAGGTAAAAGAGATGCTTTACCCGCAACGTATACCGAGTCTCCATTGAGCATTTCGTAATTAGAATCTAAGGCTGTTTTATTAAGGTAGATTTTTTCTCCACCTGCATCCATATTGTCGCGGTTACGTACAAGCTCCGTTCGGCTTGTATCTGCAAGCTCAGTTAGACCACCACCGTAATATTCTATAAGTTCTTTTATATGCTCGCCCTTCATAAGCTCGTAGGTACCTGGTCGTTCAATTTCTCCTGTTACAGTAACCTTGCGGCGGATTTTGTTTAAGGTAATTACATCACCCGGTCTTACGTAAGGGTCCTGGCTTAAATCTCCAAAGCGTGTTGCCTTAAAAAGGTCGTAGGTATTTTTTCTGCCATTCTTAGAGGTTACAACAATGTCTCTAACAGAAGTATAGTTTGTTGCAGTACCGCTTATTACAGAAGAAAGTCTTGTTAATGCCCAGGCTGGTTTTTCTACAGCAGCCTTTACTTCGCCCTTTACAATTACCTTAAAGCTCGCCGGATTAAGAAGCACAAACTGAACACCGCTCATAGGGTAGTTTTTCTGAACAATTTCCTCTACCTGCTGTTTTAGAGTGATAAAGGATTTTCCACTTGCATCAAGAACTGCAAGGTTAGAAACTCTGATTTTATAAGTTGGGTCTACAGGAATTGTATAGGAAACCGGGATTCCGTTTGCAGAATAGGTAAGTGAATAAATATCTCCGGCGGTTACCATATAGTCTGTATTAGACATTGCCATTTGAACCGAGCTTGTAAACTCAGAGGCTCCAAGAGAGTTTTCTGCAGATATATCTTGTGCAAAGAGGGTTAAAGCAAAAACTGCCGAAGTGAGTGCGGCAGTAAAAAGAGCAGTTATTTTTTTCATTCTTTCTTTCCTTTGAACTTAGAAATTACTTCCGGATCTTTTTTCATATTCGAGATTGCATTTAGAAGGAATGCAAGGAAAACCGAAAGGAAACCGCCTGCAAAGGTTATGATTATACAAAGCTTACCACGGCTTGGACCCGATTTCTGGTCCGGAACTTCTGCATACTCCAGAATCTGAAATACTGGCTGTTCACTTGCCATTTGAACCTTAAGCAGCTCGTACTGCGACTTTAAGTTTTTGTAGATTTCTTCCTGAACGGTAAGTTCCATTTTTACCATAGTAATGTCTGTTGTAATTGAAGGAGCTGTTTTTGGAGAATATATATTGGAAACTGAAAGCTCAAGGTCTCGAATCTGCTTTTGTAAATCAAGCATTTGCGCATAAGTATTGGCAATATTTTCTTCAAGATTCTGTTTTTGAAGCTTGTTTTTGTCTACACCAAGCTCAGAAAAACGCTGCTCAAGTAAATCTACTACATAGTTTACAACGCTTTGGGCAAGAACCGGGTCTTTATCTTCAAAGCTGACAGTGAAGACGCCTGTATCTTCATCATAGCTTGATTTTAGAACTTTTTTTAATTCCTTACGGCTTTCTGCAACAGGAGATTTTTCTATCTCCCACTCTTCAATAAAATTGTATTTATTTATAACGGCATCCTGAATTGTATTTGAATTAACAAGATAACCGGCCAGGGCACTGTTAGAAGAACTAGTTGGAACATTTACTCCGGCAAGGCTTGCAAGTCCTCCAAGATTACCAAGCATGGAAGCAGCTCCACCTGAAGAATCCTCTGTTATGAGCATCTGAGCTCGCGGAGTATATTTATTTGGCATAAAGGATTTTTCTGGAGGTAATACTAAAGATAAAATAGAGATAACAACTGCAAGAACAGCAGAACAGAAGGTCATTATAATAATTAACCATTTACGGTGCCAGAGAACAGCAAATAAATCTACAAGACTGATTTCGTCATCTTTTTTATTGGAAGCATCTGTAATTTGAGCTTCTTCTGCTTCTACAGGGATATTTTCTTTACTCATAACAGATATTTTAACATTTATTTGCAATTGTTTCTATATGTAATCAATTTTGCAAAAAGTACACAAAAAAATTGTTTCCGGTCGAGTTACGGAACCTGCTATCTGCCCTGTTGCGTGTAGTTGGCGGAAATCCAGTTTTTGTAGTCACCGGAGAGAATATGATTTACCCAGTCAGGATTATTCAGATACCACTGGACTGTAGCCTTTAAGCCCTGTTCAAAAGTCATTTTGCGTTCCCAGCCAAGCTTTGTTTTAATTTTTGTACAGTCAATTGCATAACGCTTGTCGTGGCCCGGGCGGTCTTTAACATAGGTGATTGTTTTACGGATTTCTTCGGCTGGCTTTTTAAGCTCTTCGGCTGCAAGGTCAATTACTTTGTTTAAAAGCTTGATGTTTGTCCATTCGTTTTCGCCGCCAATGTTGTATTTTTCGCCGGTGATGCCGTTTTTAACAATCAGCCAGACTGCGCGGTTGTGGTCTTCTACATAAATCCAGTCGCGGATATTGTCACCCTTTCCGTAAACAGGAAGATTCTTACCGTCACGGATATTAGAAATCATTAAAGGTAAAAGCTTTTCCGGGAACTGGAATGGGCCGTAGTTGTTGGTACAGTTAGAAAGAGTGATTGGAAGTCCGTAGGTGTGGAAGTATGCCATTACAACGTGGTCAGAGCTTGCTTTTGATGATGAATAAGGGCTGCGCGGGTCGTAAGGAGTATCTTCGCGGAAATAACCGGTTTCTCCAAGGGAGCCATAGACTTCGTCGGTAGAAATGTGATGGAATAAAACATCATCACGGAGAGAACCATCTTCTTTTTTCCAGTAATTGCGGGCAACGTCAAGAAGAGTAAAGGTTCCCATAACATTGGTTTTCATAAAAGCTTCCGGACCAAGAATTGAACGGTCTACGTGGCTTTCTGCCGCAAAGTGAATTACCGTATCAATATCATACTGCTTAAAAATGCGTTCTATTTGAGGACGGTCACAGATATCAACTTTTTCAAAAAAATAACGCTTACCGCCAAACTTTTGTTCAACATCAGCAAGACTTTCAAGGTTTCCTGCATAAGTAAGGCAGTCAACATTTACAACTGTTCCGTCAAAATCTGCATCGCCAAAAAGGTCAGAAGAAGACATGTTAAAAAGATAGTGAATAAAGTTTGAACCGATAAAGCCTGCTCCACCGGTAATAAGTATGTTTTTAAGTTTTCTCATTTTAATCTCCAATCCATTTTCCATTTATATCAAAGTATTTTTTATTTGGGTCAAAGGCAGGATGTTTTCCGTCCTTTTCGCTTAAAAGTGGATTTACATCCGGTGCAACCGCTTTCCAGTCGATTCCAATTGCAGAATCATTCCACATCAAACCGCCCTCGCCCTTTGGGTCGTAAAAGTCGGTGCATTTGTAGGTAAAAATGGCTTCGTCAGATAAAACGTAAAAACCATGGGCAAAGCCTTCTGGAATATAGAACATATTGGCTTTTTCAGAATCGAGGATTACGCCGTAGTATTTGCCAAAGGTTGGAGAACCACAGCGGAGGTCTACTGCGACATCGTAAACCTTGCCTTCCAGAGCCCGGACAAGCTTTCCCTGGGGGTGCTGAGTTTGAAAATGAAGTCCACGGAGTACGCCCTTGCTAGATTTTGACTGATTATCTTGAACAAACTTCATTGTAAGTCCTGCGGCAAAAAAATCACGCTCGCTGTAGGTTTCCATAAAGTAACCACGGGAGTCGCCAAAGATTTTTGGCTGGATTTCGTAGAGACCTTTTATTTCGGTGCCATCGGTAAGACGGCAGGTTGTAAAATCGAATGACATATTATTTTCCTGTATTAATTGTTTGCTATGTAATCTAAGTAGCGGCCATAATCGGTTTTGTAGCCCTTGGCAAGCTCAAGCAACTGGGCTTTTGTAATCCATTTATTGCGGAAGGCTATTTCTTCTATACAGCTAACGTACATTCCCTGACGTTTTTGAATTGTGGCAATAAAATTGCTTGCTTCAAGTAAACCGTCGTAGGTACCGGTGTCCAACCATGCCATACCACGACCAAGTTTTTCCACCTTGAGCTGCTTACGGTTCAGGTATTCGTTATTAACAGAAGTAATTTCTATTTCTCCGCGGGCACTTGGCTTTACATCTGCTGCAATACTTACAACATCATTTGTATAAAAATAAAGGCCAGGAACTGCATAATTAGATTTTGGCTGAGCAGGTTTTTCTTCTATACCAAGTGCATTACCGTCTTTATCAAACTCTACAACACCATAAGCAGTAGGATCTGCAACAAGATAACCAAAAATTACCGATTTTTTTTCTTCTTCTACAGTTTTTCTGGCATGCTTTAAGGTAGAAGTAAAGCTTTGTCCGTAGAAAATGTTGTCGCCAAGGACAAGAGCTACATCATCATCACCTATAAACTCTTTTCCAACAATAAAGGCATCTGCAAGACCGCGAGGCTTATCCTGAACCTTGTATTCAAAATGCATGCCAAGCCAGGCACCGTCGCCAAAAAGCTCTTTAAAAACAGGAAGATCGCGAGGAGTTGAGATAATAAGAACCTCGCTAATTCCTGCAAGCATAAGAACACTGAGCGGATAATAAATCATCGGTTTGTCGTAAAGAGGCAGGATCTGCTTAGAAACTGCTTTTGTAATTGGATATAAGCGGGTACCACTGCCGCCTGCTAAAATTATTCCTTTCATAGAGACTCCTTTTATGTTAGAGTGATTATATTATAATATAAGAAAAGGAATTTGAAAAGGAGGAGATAGTTCAGGTACAATGAGCTCTTTGTGAAATTCCAATAATTAGATTTTGAATGTAAAAGACCCGTTAAAACTTATACAATCCAAGGAAGAGAAACTGGAGGTAATGATAAACGAGATAATCCATCCAAAACTTGTTGCCGGATAATTGGCCATAGAGTTTTTAGAATTTGCTTATCCTTAAAATATGAAATTATTTCTTCATCTTTCAATAATTCATCAAATACTTCTTTATCAATTATCAGCATTACAATTTGAAAAATGGATTTATGGGAATAAACAATCTGATTCTCATAAGAAATAGAAATATCAAACATTGGAGCCAGCTGGAAATTATTATCAACAATTCTATATGGCTCATTATTAGGATACATCATTCTCCAGCTAATCTGCAAAGATACTTCGCCATTTGGAATCTCACCAGAGCATTCAATATCAATTTTTGTAGGCTGAATTGTAGAAAGAGAAATAGTTTGTATAAACTTTGCAAATAAATCTTTATCCATTATGCAACTCCTAAATCAGTTTTTGTTTCAAACTTTCCTGAATCAATCTCTTCTGAACCAGCGTAGATTTCAAAACTAGGTTTATCAATTTCATTTCTAACCATAGTTGTTACAATATGAGTTACAGATGTTTCAGAAACGTCTGTTCGGTTTTCAATAATCTGTCTTTCTGAATCAGTAAGATGATTGTATAAGCTTTCCAGTCCACCCCACTTATTACACTTTTTAAAAGCCTCAGATGACTCAATTCGTTCACGTTGAATTGCGCCAATTTTGTTTTTATTCCTTTCATACATTTCAAAGAAAATAAGTGGATTTTCAGAAAGATGCAAAAGCAAACGGTTAGAAGACATTGGAATAGACTTGCCCTGTTCATAAGAATTAATAGTCAATTCTCCCATACCAAGAATAAGACCAAAAGCTTTCTGACTTGCATTATAACTTTCACGAATAGATATGATTTTAGCAGGACTTACAGACTCTTCCTGCAATTCATAAGCTTCTCTTGCTGCAAGCAAATTTTCATCCATCATTTGAGCAGAATCAAAAATCTCATGACAATTACTGCATTCATAATGCACAGCTTCGTAACTTATATTTTTTCCCTTAAACACAATACTTTCGTTACGTTTAATTTTACGAACTTCATGAATTGCTTCGCAGTAAGGACAAGACATTTTAATCATATTCACCTTCCTCATGAAATGAAATTACTACACCAGAATCTCCATCAACATCTTCCCATATTTTTAATTTAATGTAAATTCTAGTTTCTCTATACGGATATAAAAACATCATAACATAACCAGGAGTTCCATTATGATCATCTTTAGGGCCATCAAAATAATTCGAAGGCTCCAGCTTTTCCAAATAAGCAAAAACATCATCAGTATTCATTCCTTCCTGCATCAAAAATAATTGAGTCTTTTGATTCCTGGGATCAAAAGTAACTCTTTCTTTATGATTCGTAAGAAGAGATTTTAATCTTTTAATGAATAATTGTGCTGCAATGATATTATTCACTTATTCCTCTTTATATATCGGTATTATACAATACCAATATAACAGTATTTTAATCATAATACAAGAGAAAAGTAAAGTTAAAAATAAAAAACTCTGCCGTATCAGACAGAGTTCCTTATTACTTAAACTATATACTGTTTACATATGTATTCAGAGTTTTGATGATAGCCTTAAAAAGGTCTTTTTCGCTTTTATAGAAAATATAAAAAATCACTTAACAAAAAATCTTATATCACAATCTCAATTATATACCCCAATTTCATTATAGTTTGCAATAAAATAATCTCTTAAATCAGCATATAATTCTGTAATTGTGTTCTTAATTTCTTTGTAGAATTTATATGCATCCGATGAAGTATCTAAAATGGACATTTTTTCGTTTAATCTGAATCGACTCTCATTTAATTTTTCACATATCCATGCCAAATTATTTATCGGACGATAAAGTTTTAATAAATTAATCATGGATTGCCCTTTTTCATCATCTGATGAAATTGTTCCAAATTCATCTATATAAAAAATGGTATTATAATCAACAACTGATGGATTATAGAATAATTCATTATTTAGAGGAACAGAATAAACATCACCTTTAAATTGAGAACCTTTTATCTGATTGCATTTTTTACACGAATAAACTAAATTATCATATAATGAAAGAAGTTCAGGCCTTTTATTTTCAAAAGCTTTTTTAGGAATATAGTGATCTATTTCAAAACTTATTCCAATACTTTTATCAAAAAGATTACAATATGCACACCTATCAGAAAAGTCTTTCATTAAGTAAGATTTATAACTTGAATAATCATTAAAAGCCTTATCACAAGTACGTTTTATTTCATGATTCTTAAACTTATATTTCAATCTATTTCTCCAAGATATCGTTTAGATTATTAATTCTATCAAATTTGCAATTTTCATTTTATCAATACTCTTATCTGCCTGAGTTATATTCATAGGAATAAAACTTGAAAGCTGGTTTTCTATCTCTATAATTTCTTGAATCTTTGAAATTTTATCAGAACTAGAATTTATACTGTTCTGATTTTCTATTAGTTTTACCAATAAAGAATCTTTCTGACTCACGTATTTTTCAATACTATCTATAATATTATTTACTTTTTCTTTCGAATAATCTTCTTTTACTTTTAGAAAATCTCGTTTAATATAAACCTTGTCAGAATCTATAAAGTTAGGTTTTTTGCTTTCTTCTGGAATCTCTGTTAGAATAATAACTGGAAAATTTGATAAGTGTTTCTTAACAAGATTCAAAAGTTCAGACCCCTTTATAATTTTTTCTAAAACAACTATTTTATAATCAATGATTAAAGAATGTACTTTTCCTTCTTTTACATCTTCTATAATTTCATTAAGCAAAACATTTATTGCATTTTCTGAATCTTGGGGAATTAGGTAAGATTTAAAATTTATCTCTATATCTCTTGTTTTATTTGTTTTTATAGCAGCCCTGATATCAGACAATTGTTCTTCATTATCATCAATAAGACCTATTGTATAAATCATAAAATCTCCTTTTTTTGCCATGTAATACGAATCAGGAATGCATCTTTTACAGGAACTGTATGTATTTCTCCATTATTACGCAACACTGCTTCTTTTGCAATCCATAACCCAAGTCCCGTTCCTTCTTGTCCATTAATTATTTTTGTCGATTCTCTTGGCTCAAATATTCTATCAGGTTCATTATTGTATCGTGAATCCAATTCAGGACCAGTATTTTCCATATCAAGTATAATATTTCCATCAGATTCATATAAATGAAATGTAATAATTCGAGCTGTTTCAGATTGCTCTAAAAAATAAGCTGAATTTAATATAAAATTATTTACAATAAGATGCAAATCAACTAATGGAACAGCAATAATCAAATTATCCATATCTATTTTATTTTCAATTTTTATTTTCTTCTTATCTAGAAGATTCTTCCACAAAACTTCTATATGTAATAAAAACTCAGATAATGAAATATTATTCACAACAAAATGATCCTGTTTCACAGAATCCATCATTATTTGAACCCATTCTGATAACAGCAAGTCTGTTTTATTAAGTCGCTCCAAACGTGTATATGGGTTAAAGTCTTCATCACCCTCATATTCTTTTCCATCCAAAATATAATTTATTGAAGATTCTAATAGTTGTCCTCTACTTCCTAAATCAGTACCAATATTCGAAATTTCATGTGCAAAAGTTTGTGCTAACACGCCTACAGAACTAAGAACCATTAACAATTGTTGTGTTGCAATATCATTTTCTCTATATTTTCCAAGATAATATACAGCATCTTTTAATTGTTCGGTTGTTAAAGATTCATTCTTTTTTCCTAACTCTTTTTCTTCTTTTACAGCACTAAAAGTATCAACATCTTTTTGTATAAAAGGCTTTTTTATTTGCTCTGTCCAAGCTGCAAACTCTCTTAAAGGTCTTTGTCTATCAAATTCAAATTTAGAAATAATAAAATGAATAATATCTACAAACAATGAATATGTACTATTAATAGCCATTCCTTCTCTGTTTGCATTATCATACAAGTTCTTATTATCTATTCGACTTATAGATACGTATCCAAAAATCTGATTTGGGATAACTCTCCAATACCCTTGTTGATGCGATGCAGCTGCCGGACTCTTTGCTACTCTTTCAGATAATTGAAGCCAATCTTTAAATACTCCAGCATCTCCATATCCTTTCATCTTAAAACCATCTCGATATATTTTTATTCCAGAATAATTTCTTAAAATTTGTTTTCTTTCTCTTAAATTAAATGACTTTACAATTTCTACGGTACTTTTAGTATTTTTAGAATAAAAAAGATTAAGAGAGAATTTTCCTAATTCCTTTATAGTTTTTGAATTATAGTTTTCGAAACTTGGAATATCAGATATTGAATAATTAAATGTAACTGTATTTGAATAATCATTTTTATTATATTTTGCATTCTTAAATAATTCTTTAGACCAAAAACTATCTAACGAATACTCTCTTAAAGTGTTATCAGGTAATTTTATGTTTACACTTTTTTTCTCAATATCAATTTCATTTCTACTCAAGTTTATTGTTATACCATTAAATCCATCATAATCAGCAGTTATATTATAATCATAATTATCAGATGAAATTAAATTATCTGATGAATCAAATGAATATTTGCTATAATATTCGTTATTAATTTTTACTTCAAATTTATCTACAGAATTATATGGATTAATATTTTGTAAATTATTACAAAGTATTTCAAAATTATGTATATCCCAAAACTCTCGTAATGGATTAAGAATAATTAAAGTTCCAGACTCCCAAGTATAATTATTCGAAAGATCACCAAAAATGTTATTTATTGTTGTTTTAAAATCTATTTCATAATCATTTAACACAGCTTTTACCTGCCCTAATAAACTGGCTTTATCAAATTGATTCCAGTTTATTGTCCATTCATAACATTTTCCTTTTTCTGTTTTAGTAATAACAGAGGTTTTTGTCGAAAGCTTATCTAGAGCAAATCTTCCTATCCCTTTTGCCCCCGTTTTTATTCTTTTCTTCTTTTCGCTATATATATTAACTTCTTTATCATTTGTACCAATATTCATCCACGTAGTAGTCAGAGTTTCATAACTCATACCACAACCATTATCTACAATATAAATCTTACAGAGTGAAAGAATATAATTAGTTAGTTTTTCTAAAATTTCTGAATCTAATTTGCTTTTTAAAACATATTCACCATTTCCAATATCATAGTAACTATCAAAATCTATATTACTAAAATACTGTTCCTTCTGTGAATATGTTAATTTTTCAGGAATAGATAAAAATGGTATAGATAATTTAATTAACGAACAATCTGCATCAGCATCGTATCCATTCTTAATAAGTTCTAACAGTGCACCAGATACATCTGATATATTTTCCCTACCAATTAGTCGTGCCGTTTTAGCACTTACTTGAAATTCAATTTTTTTCATATTTATATTAATCCTCAAAATCGAATTTATAATTCAATATATCTTTCGATGTAATTCTTATAGAATTTCCTGTAATATGTATTCCAATATTCATAACATAATCCATAAAATCCTTTGATTCCAAAATTTGTTTTGCAAAATCTAATGATAAATTAGATTTGCTAAGTATATACAAACCTGAATAAGGAATAGCATTTTCTGATACTTTATAAAGTTTTATTTTATCTGTAATTATTGTTGAAATAATTAGTTTCTCTTTATTTATTTTTGATAAAGCTTGTGAACGTCCGTATTCAAACCACAGACTATTTAAATCACTTTTTCTTTTATCCAATGCCTTTCTATTATCAAATAAGTATTGAAATGTATTAGGAAAACGGTATTGAAAATCTGATTCTGTATAATGTTTTAAGTATCCATTCTCATAATAATATGGGAAAATAATTTTTGCCTTTTTATTATAATGCATATCTTTAGGAGAAACCGCATCCCTTATACAATTTCTCTCGAAACTAAATCCTTTTGAAAGTATGCAATCCTCATTTTCTATAAACTCATCTAAAATAAAAACAGAATTACATAGAGTTGCAACACTATGTGCTACTAAAAAAAAATCCCCAAATCGTATTTTTTTCGTATTACTAGTATTAAAACACCATTTTTCAGATACATTTTTTTTAAGGATTTTTCTTTTTTTACTATTATTTTTATAATAAAAATATTTATTATTACAATTTTTGTCATATAAAATAATAGAAGATTTTACAAGAATCTTATCAAAGATTTGATAATCAGAAAAATCATCTATTTCAACTAAATGTGATATCAATATATTTCTTAGATTGTATCCATAAACTGTTTTAAATATACTACTAGGAATTAAATAAGCAAATTTTCCTTCATCATTTAACAGTTCTATACTCTTTTCTATAAATGCATAACAATAATCGAACTTTCCTTTTGAACAAGATTTATATGTTTTTCTCAAATAAACTCTATCTTCCTCTGGAAGTTCTTGATAAGTTATATACGGAGGATTTCCAATAATATAAGAAAATTTACAATTTGGGTTCCAATCAAAAAAATCTAGATTAAATATTTGCCAATTAACAAACGGAATTTCTTCTGCTAATAATATAGAATTCAAATTATTTATGCATTCTTGATATGCTTCAAAATCAATTTCAACACCATATATATCACTAGCTAATCCCTGAGCTATTTTTTTCTTTGAAAAATTCAATGCTTTACAATTATCAATATATTTTTTTACGATGGATCCAAGAATATTCCCAACTCCACAAGAATTCTCCAATAGTTTCTTTCCATAGGGATTTGCATATTCTATACAAGAAATTAATTTTTCTACATAATCTTTCGGTGTAAATACCTGACATTTTTTATTCATATAATTTCCAACATTAAAATCTATATGAAATATACTTCATAATTGTATTTATTTAACAACCAATATATATCTTAATACTTATATAACAATATCACAAGAATATTATTATGAATAGAATTAATAAGACATCTTATTCCACGTAGACTTCTAATCTTACTATTATTTTTCTTCACTTTGTTAAATCCTAAATTGATATGTTTCTGAATTATTTTCCAATTCTTTTATAAAATTTATAACATCAATTCTTGAAAGCCTAAGTTTATACACCATATAACAGTAAATTAAGGCATATTCATTATAAATATTGATTTGAAAAATCCCCGGATCATCAGTACCAATCACAATAGGAGGAATTGAATAACCTTTTTTCTTCCATTCGTACCAATTAAATAATTGGTACGAAGATAAAGATTTATGCCATCCTATTCTTATATTTGAAGTTGGAAGAGATTCTATAACAATTTCTTTTTTATGCATAAACAATAAAAGTTTTTGTTGTAATATTGTCATTTCATCTAATGTTAAATCTTCTGTTATATTTTGTTTTATTGGTTTGGTATATTCTTTAATAAATTCAGATTGATTATATCTATGAATTATTTCTTTTACATTATCAAAAAAAGAAGCATCCTTTTCATCCAGATTATCGGGATCTTTACTACGAAGCGTCCAAGCCTGCTCTATATCTGTTATATATGCATTAATTTTAAAAATATTTTGATAACCTGAGATAATCCTATTTACAAGCCCTGATAATAAATGAAATAACTCAGTTATTTTTTCACTTGAAATGAATATATAAACAAATAATAAATCATCAATATATTCGCCATAAGGAATATATATTTCTTCACCTATATTTCTAATCCAATCATTAATATCTATTCCAACGGCACAAGCATGTCCAATTCGATCACCATTTTGTAGCCCACAAAAAACAATAGTTTCATAAATTGCACGTAAACCACTTAGAATATGATAAAAATCTTCTCCAGCATGAAATGTAAAATGTCTAAACCCATTAAATCGTAAATACTTATATATTGGTGCAAATACTTCTGGGGGAGTATCAAATTCACTTGCTGCAGCGTCTATTCCTGCAATTAAGCTCTTATTGGAATTATTATTTAATGTAACTAATAACTCTGCCCTTTTCTGAAGATCTCTTCTTAATTTTTTGTAATTATATTCTTTGTCTCTTTTTCGTTTAATAAAATGGGCTAAAAGATAATATGAGCATTTATCATTATTTGAAATTTTTATGAATTTTTCCCAATAGTTTTTTACGGAAAGTATAATTTCCAAATTCTTTTCTTGAGATTCTTTTGGAGAAAAACGCAATTCTAAAGTTTTGAAATTATTATATGAATTGCCTGACAACTGTAAAAACTTGCTTAAATGATTTTTATCAGCTTCTTCACGAATATCATTTTTAGATATATTCTGAAATTGCTCAAAACCAAATTTGTCTTTTGTATAGACGAGTAACTTATTAATGAATCCTTTTATCAATAAGTATTCATACAATAATTCAGCAGTTCTCTCATCATCTTTTTCAAGAATGTACTTAAGCAAAAGGATATACATTAATGATTCATATCTAAGCAATTCGGTACAACTATCAAAATCTTTTTTTTCAGAATAAATTGAACAAAATGGATGTAGAAATGAGCTTTTATGACATTGTTCTTCTACATTTATTATACCAAAACATTTATTAAAAAAGATTTCTCTTATCTGTTTAGCTCTTTCTACAAGTTCATATATTTCATTATTTGTAAAAGATACTCCAATCTGCTCTAATTCCTGTTTAAACTCTGGGGTATCCGATTTATGCAAAATTATTGGAAGAAATCTTTCAGTATCGTACAATATATTTTCAAAAACAGAATCAGATTCGATTACACCGTTTAAGTGAAGATGTAAATCACAAAACCCATTATTATCACTCAATAATTTGTCCAGTAAAATTATTCTAGGACTAATAAGAGCTGTATTTCTGGTATTTGGAATAATACAATCAGGAAAAAAATTATTCCGAATATTTTCAATTGTATTTACATAAAACTCATTATTACAAATACAACAGGAAATCAGAAATAAAGGTGAAACAAAATCTATAACATCCTGCCATTCAATAAAAGCCTCTTCTTTTACATTTACCAATTTCGTTTTTTTATCATATTCCAAGAATGCTTCCGAATATTCAGCTAAACCTTTAGTAAATAAACTGATAAAAGAATTAACATTTGAAAATGCTTTTTCATTATTGAGATTAAGATAATGATCAGGTAAAGAAAGATTGTATTTGCGAAGATTTACAAACATTCTCCTCTTTACTGTATCAATAGTGACTTTTTTTTTATTATGATAATCTTCCAATGAAAGAAAACCTTGTTGAAAATACTGAAGTGGAGAATCTATGACCATAATGAAGGATCTTCCTTTACCATATTTCGCATTTTATACATTCCCCAACTGAAAGTTTTAGTATTCGTTATTTCAAATAATTCCATTATTTTAGAATTCATTTTCGAATCCATAAACTCTTCATAACTAAAGTTTTGATTTATTAACTTTATTTCTTCAAGTAACTTTGTCTTACCAGTAGAAAAGAGCGGTTTTTGACTACGAGAACTATCTTTTTTTTGTGCGAATTCCTCATCAGGTTGCCTTCCTAATGAATCACTTGAATTATTCTTAAAGATAATCTTATTTAATGTTTCATATAAATTGTTTTCCTTAAAATATTCATATGTACATAGATTAACAAATCTTTCTTGAAGAACCTTGTCAGTTTTAGCTTCTTTATCTATTGTTTGATAGAATAAATCGAAAACTTTTTGATTCTCTTCTGTAAAATGCAGGAAGTACATAAATATCGGGCAAGTCATTATTGCTTTTGTAAGTGATAAATAATTTGACTGTGTAATAGGAATTATTTTTGAGAGATTAGATATAAATACTTTATCTGAAGTTGAAATATTATCATGTGCGATACTTATTTCATTCCACATAGAATTATTCTCAGATGTTAATTCTGTAAATTCTTCAATTAAAGTGGCGTGAAACAATTCACAAACAAACAGATGCATAATATCACCTAAAGAAATATTGTTTACTGTTGCTTTTATAATATTATTAAATGCAAAACATATTCTTGTACAAATTTTACCTAAAATATAAGGAGGATAAAAACTGGAAGAATTTTCACAATAATCCATCCAGATTCTAAACTGTTCAATAAAATCATTATATCCATATTTATCGTTTAGTAATTCAACATATATCTCATCTATAGTCTTTTCTTCTCCAGTAGAACCGGGATTTTCACTCGGAATAAGATATTGTTTTATTTGTGCTATTCTAGGAAGTACAACTGAAAGATCATTACCAGATTTTAGTTCACCCAATAAGTCAAAAACTGAAGCAAGTAATGTAAAGAACGAATACTCATTAATAGATTCATTTTTATTTGAATAAGTACTTACTGACAAAGGCAAACAGGCTATATTTTTTAACAAATCGGAAAGATTTGAATGATTTAATTCATAATCAAATGTATTTTTACTTTCTATTATATTTCCCTTTAATTTTTTTGAAAAACCTTTAAGTACAATCGTTCCAGCTATATTTGTATTTTCTCCCGAAAATTGACGAAAATATGCAATTGTATGACAAGAAATTTGTCTTATATCAATATCATTATATATGCCAGAATAAATTATCATATCTTCAACACGAAATGCATTACGAATAACTGATGCTCGTGTAAATCGACTTGTACTATAAAAACTTAAATTTCTTATATAGGCAATTCTAAAGAAATAATCAAATACAAATTGAATATTTGTTTTCATTCTTTGTGTAAGAATTAAAGAAGTAGCAAATAAAACAGTATTTATTGATTTATCTGTATGAACAGGCTGCAATTGATAGCATTCATTTAAACATTTTTCTTTGAGTAATAAATACAAGAGCCTTGAACAGAATGTTCTTGTACCTTCAATTGCTGAATAAACATCAATTCCATTTTTATTTAGTTCACTAGAAAAAACATTAAATAATGAAGAAGGTTCGCTAAAAGGATAATTCTCTGGTTTAATGATATTATTAAATAAATGGTAAAAATCAATCTGAGTTCGTAATGATTGATTAGTTATAAAACTAATATAACATTGACGAATATACGCACTTTTAATTCCAAAACTCCAGAATATAGTCCTTAAATAATCATCAAATGATATATCATTCGCTGTTACAATAGTTAACTTCGTCGGAACATTATTGAATAATACAACAGATTTATGGATTTGATTTATTGGCTTCAAAGAAACTCTATTATTGATAGGAAGAATTTTTCGTAAATACTGATCACTTAATTCAAATTGTTTGTTTTTATCAATTTTTGCCTTTTGAGCTTCAACTATTGCTTCATATAAGGTTATATCACCTGTTATAATTACGATAAACTCTGGAATACATAAATATTTTCTTATTTTTTCCAATAAACAATATGCTTTATCAGTATTTGTATCAACATCATCAATTACAAGTAGAAAAAACTTTTGTCCCAATAACTCTAAGCTTTTTTTAACAAATATCCTAAAATTTTCTCTTAATTTAAAAGAAGAGTTTACAGTATCAAGCCCTCTATACATTAAATGGATAGAATCATCCCAAAAACTTTGAGGATTTTTAGATTCATCCATTAATAGAACACCTTCCGCAAGAGTCTCTAAATAAGATTCCCACATTTTTGTTTGTTGTAATCTTATTACTTCATTTTTTTCATTTTTAATTTTATCCATTACCTTTTGTTTGATTAAAGAAATTATTGTTAGGAATATTTCTGCTTTTTCTTCAATCATAGTTGGATCAAAAAGATCTAAAAGAGCAATTGATTCTTTGTATTTTGAATCATTTTTAATATTATCTAGCAACGTATTAACAAAAGATGTTTTACCTGTACCACGGGATCCGTTTATAAAAATAGTATTATAGGAAACAAATCTATTCTTTGTATCAATTGATAGATGTTTATCTATTAATTGTTTTACTTTTTGTGATTCAACAACAAAAAGATTATCACCATGATTAAATAATAGTCTATCAGAATTTGAAGTATTTAATTTGATTACAATCGATTCCATTTTTTAAATCCTTCTTTTGAAATTATATATTATACTTTTAGAAATCACAAGAATTATAATTACTTATACTTTAAAATGCTGTTTTGACCATAGCAAAAGACTTCTGCTTTAAGGATATCTGCTGGGCAAGAGATGATACCCCAAGATTCAAAAAATGATGGAGTTTGCAAAGATTTTCCAGTGCTACAAGAAGACCATTTACTACTCCATAAAACGAGGGCTTGTGGAACACTCAAAAAGCGACCTGAGTTAAATCTTGGAATACAATGCTGACTATGTCCTGCAGAATGCAGATTGGGAGAACACCGCAAGAGGGCGAAAACTAAAACTTAGAAGCGACTTCATTCTGTGTGCCGAACTAAAAAGGCTTATTGTGGACAAGAACTACAGTCCTAAAGCAGTGGTTGCAGAGTTAAACCTGAACGGATGGAAAACAGAGACAAGTTTTTGCGAGAAAACACTCCATAACTGGGTGAACAGTGGCATTATCGAAGGAGTGGAACACACTAGTTTGCCAAACAAGTGTGTAAAATACCGCGAGAAAGGTTCGACAAGACTCTACAGCCGTGCAAAATGTGCCGAACACAGCATAGACTATCGACCGTAGGAAGTCGAAACACGGCAAAGTTTCTGACACTGAAAGTTGGATACGGTTAAAGGCGATGCGAGCAAAGGAACAGAATATCTTTTCACCATAGCAGAGTGCAAGTACAGAAAAGAAATAACACGAAAAATGCCTGCTGTAAAAGGAAATAGTACTATTAAAACTCTTAATAATTTGAACGTAAAATAGCCCCCGAGAGATTTCGTCGGATTTTTAATACAATGACCTGTGATGGTGACCTTGAGTTTATGGATATTGACTGAATTGAAACCAGCTGCATATACGGAAAGCCCAGAACAAAGCTTTATTTCACTCAACCATACATAGCCTGTGAGCGAGGTTTAAGCAAGGATCACAACAGAATAATTATGACGATTCTTTCCAAAAGGTTGTGATTTTTCAAAAGTAACTGTTGAGGAAGTTCAATATGCAGAAGACTGGATGAACAACTATCCTAGAAAAATTCATGACGAATTAACACCCGCTATGATTTATAAAAAATGTTGCAATTTATAACAGAAAATGGGAATTATTATTTACAAGTTACAGTTTTATATAGGATAAAAGATTTTGCGGGATACCTGTTACTTGAATGATATTTTTGGTTTTCTTACATAATCCTCGATTTATCAAACAAGGGTGAATAAATAAACTTTTTCAAGCTTTGTTTCCAGTCTGGGAGAGTGATACCAAGAGCGTTCTGGATTTTGTCTTTGCACAGAACAGAATAGGCCGGACGTTTTGCAGGAGTTGGATACTCAGATGTGGTGCAAGGATTAACTACACAGTTTTTATTTGTAATCAGGCCGCTTTCGATTCCTTGTTTTTTGATTTCGTTTGTAAAATCCCACCAAGTGATTTCGCCAAGGTCGGTGCAGTGATAGGTACCGTAAGGAACAGTCTTTTTGTTGATAATTTTGAGAATTACATCAGCTAAATCACCGGCAAAAGTCGGGCTTCCCTTCTGATCATTTACAACCTTTACAGAATCGTGAGTATTAATGGCCCTAATCATAGTGTAAACAAAGTTCTTACCAGCCCAACCATAAAGCCAGGCAGTACGGATAATGTAATATTCTTTAAGATTCTGTCTTACAGCCGCTTCACCGGCAGCCTTTGTTTTTCCATAAACACCAATCGGCGCAATCGGTATATCTTCTGTATAAGGAGAAGTTCCAGTTCCGTCAAAAACATAATCGGTAGAAATATGAATCATTACTGCGTGAATCTGATTCGCAAGATTTGCAATATTACGAGGGCCGTCTTCGTTCAGTTTTTTGGCAAAGTCCGCATCACTTTCCGCCTTGTCGACTGCTGTATAGGCGGAACAGTTTATAATGTGAGTAATCTTCTTTCCTTTTGCAAAATCTGCAAGCGCCTGAGGATTAGTAATATCTACATCGATGTCAGTACCAACAAAGTCGATTTTGTTTTCTGTAAACTGGCGTGCAATTTCTGTTCCCAGCATTCCTTTACAGCCTATTAACCAAAGCATATTGTAATTCCTTAAAATGTTTTTTCTAACATTATCAAAAAACTTAATAAATTTTAATTCTGATAAAAACCTTCAGGTAAACGTGGTAATGCTACAGTAGCATTAGATAATAAATAATCAGAAACTTCTTTTAGTTTTTTATAAAGACTAGAAAAGACGTCTTTTTTGATTATTTCTTGCCGCTTATTTTTATCTTTTTCATCATTTTCTTCAAAAGTAACAGGACAGACTACTTCAATAGAAAAAATCTTATTCTCATTATTTAAAAACATTTCCAAAATTTCTGTAACAAGATAGTCATCCTCATTTGCTTTAGAATAAGTAATATTAGCATTTAAATTCACGTTTACTTCTTGAGTTTCTTTCAGTGTTTTTCCAAAATCCAAGATAACCTTAGATACTTTTGGTTCTAATACTTTCATTAATACAAACCTCCAACTAAAGCTAATTTTAAAGGAATTTTTTGTTTTACAGAATTTCTTGATATTTTATATCTATTATTGGATTCATTTACAACAGTAGAAAAACTTGTAATTGTCTCTAGAACCATTTTTGTAAGTTCTATCGAATAGGTTTCTTCAATAGATTGTTCAACTAATTCATTTTCTATTCTTTTTATATAATTACAAATCTTAACATTATTCAAATCAAGATATTCATTTTTTTTAGGATAATAATCAAATCGTAATTCCTGAACAGCTTCTACTATATCAGATTCAATTGTATCGCCAGATTTTAATATCCATTTTTCTATTGATTCATAAATAAAATCATATAAAGATAATTCATTTTTCAACATTTTATATAAGGAATTAATCGAAACCTGGCAAATCAAATATTCCAATTCTGAAGTATTTTCACATATAACAGCATATCGATTATTATTATCATCTTTACAAATAAAGAAAATTGGAATATTCAATTCCACAAGATATTCATCAACATAGAGATTCTTTGAATTAATTATAAAACAAACGTCATTATTCATTTTTATATAATCTTATACTGTCTCCAAAATTCTGAATGATTCTCATATATCCAAAAATCAACATGAGAATCTTTCAAGCTTTCCCTTATACAACCATCACTCTGCATTACAGGTCCTAAAGATATTTTACGGTCTTCGTTAGGATTTGGAAAATGTAAAGCCTTTTTGCATTCTTCTAGATTCTTATATAAAGAACAGGAATAAAAACTATCTTTTGAACCAAATCTTGGATTATAAGTTTTACCCTTTTCCGCATAAGACAAGAAATCATCAAACGTTATACTAGAAAAATTACCGCCTTTTTCTCGAAAAATTCCCCTATATGCCTCGAAAGTATCATATATGATTTGAGGTTCTTCAGTAAAAGAGACATCCCCTCTTTTCAAAGCATTCTTGAAACAATATGGAAATTTTTCATAAAACTTTAAATCCATATTTAAATTATAACATAAAAAAAATTAAAAGTGAATTGATTTTATAAGTGATGAGCAAATAACGGTGGCTTACATTTATTAACATATGTTTAAGAATCATAGTTTGTATTATTAATATCAATGTTTGAAATATTCATACTTCTATGTTATTATATATAGAAAAATTATGAAAGAATATGAATTTTATGATTGTCTATATGGAAGACAACTTCTAAATGAAGATGAATATAAATTAATATTGGTTCCTGAGTTACAAAGACTAAGATATATAAGATTATCAAATATTGATTCTATTTCACTTACCGGTGGATCTAATATTTCCCGTTATGAACATTCAATTGGCACGTTTTTCCTTGCAAGAGAATGGTGTAATCATAATCAAATTGAGGGTTATGCAAAACGTTGTATTACAAAAGCAGCTTTATACCATGATATATGTTCTGCTCCTTTTGGACATTCATTCCAATATATTTTCGAAGATAATACAGATGGAAGTACTTTTGAACACCAGAATCTAAGAAAAATAAGGGATAATAATTTTTTACAAGAAATTGACACTAGAAAAGATTTTTATGGTTGTACATATAAAATACCTAATATGGTTGAGAAAGATGAATTAAATGATATTGATAATTACATTAATGGTAATGGAACATATGGAAAATTAATTTCATCTGATATTGATTTGGATAATATAGATAATGTTATTCGTTTATCATATCATATTGGAATATTAGAATCTTCTGACATTTTTCTTCCGTTAAATTTAATTCATTCTATGAAATTAAAGAATCAAGAAATTGTGTTTACAGAAGACAGTATTCCATTTGTAAAACGTTGGTATGAAATTAGGAAAAAATTATATGAACTATTATTAACAAAATGGTCTGATTTTTCAGAGAAAGCAATGCTTACTTATGCTCTTGAAATTTGTTATTTCAATAAAACATTAACAACTTCTGAATGGAATTCAACAGATTCTGACTTATTAAATACGTTATATAGAATGACGGGAGAGGAACAGGAAGCCTCTCGTATAGCACAAAGATTAATAGTAGGAGATTTATATTTTCCGTATTGGATTATTTCTATTGATGATATAGATATATATTCTACAATTAATCAAATAGAAAATAAAAGGTTAATAGAAAAGAGATTAAAAGAAAAAACAGGAGTGAAATTTATATTTCATCCAATCCTTGATAAAAACAAAACAAATCGTGTATTGAATATTACATTGACAAATGGAGAAAAAACAGTAATTGGAGAAAAAAAAGATCAATTACTGATTGGTTTATTTACACCTAATGAAATGTCAATAAAAGAAATATCTAAGATACAAGAAAAAGTAAAAATCACTTTAGAGGAAAGTCAAATTACAAATTATCATATTGTTTATAATCCACTTGAAGAAGATAAAGAAGATATAGAACAAGGCTTATTTTCATGATTAATAAAAATATACTAATCCAACTAAAATCTATAAATTGGAATTTCTTTGAAAAAAATAAAAAGCTCACAAATAAATTACATTGGTATCCAGGAACATTTCCGCAAGAAATACCTTCAACATTAATACAAGCATTATCAAACGAAAATGATATTATTTTTGATCCATTCGGTGGCATTGGAACAACATTAGCAGAAGCTTTAAGATTAAATAGAAAGTGTATTATAGCTGACATAAATCCTGTTGCACTTTTATCCTCGTATGTCTCTGCAATATTTTTATTAACAAATAATGAAAATAATTTATTATTAAAAGAATATTTTGCATATATTATTAATACCATCTCAAATTCAAAAGAAGATTTATTGAATCTTGGTGATATTACAGAGTCTTATAATTTCGATGATTATTATTCAAATATTATTCAACCAAAACCAAATGAGTTTTTTAATCAAATTATAATTAATACTCCAAAATATGATTTGCTTAGTAAGTGGATAGATTGTAATACTTTGGAACATGTAAAAAAGATATATACTATGATAGAAAAAGAGGAACAATATATAAAGAAAATTATTCTTTTGGAAATGCTTTCGAATGTTTTGTTTTCTTCTTCATCTCAAAGAAAAAGTTGGGGGCATATAGCGGATAATGTTTATCCTAAAGTAATGGAAGATAGACATAATGATCTTATTTTATCATGTAAAAGATGGATAAATAATAAAGCTCAAAAATTATTAAAATTTATATCAAATAATATATTTCAGGAAACAAGAGCAATTATTATAAAACAAAATTGGTTAGACGAAGTAGATTCTTTGTTTTCAACTTCTCCTTTTGATTTATTAGTTACTTCGCCACCGTATGCAAATGCAATAGATTACATAAAATCTCAAAAGTTATCTTTATATTTATTTGGATATTCAGATATTGAGATTGTAGGTTGCTGTGAGAATGAAATAGGTGCACGAACAAGACGACGATATCCTAACTCAACAGAAAAATGGGCAGAAGATTTAGTAACTTCTATACAAAAACAGATTCTCTTGGGTAAAGAAAATGCCTTATATTCATTTATTTTACCATCTGAAGATGAAAAAAGAATTATAGGAAATACATATTTATCAAATTCTTTATTATCGAATAATAAAGAATTAGTTTTTGAGATAGATAGATCAATAAATCAACAAAGGACTACACAGTCTTGGACATCTATAAAAAAAGAAAAGATTCTAATATTTAAAAATAAGGAGTAATACGATGAAAACAATCTTTTTGTTAATTGGAGTTAGAGGTGCAGGAAAAACTACACTTTTAAACAATTTAAATAATATAAAAGATAATTCTTTTTATATTATGAGTTCTAGTACAACAAGACCTAAAAGAGAAAAAGATGAATTTATCTTACACGAAGATGTAAAAAAATGGAATGATAATGACTTTTTATATCATATTTCAATTGGTGATAATAAATATGGATTACGTAAAACAGAAGTTGATAAAATAGAGAATTCACAAATAGGAATTACACTATATAGTCCTTCTTCTTTTGAACAAATTGAAAAAGATCAAAATAATAATCCAAATATTCAGTTTGTCACTATTGGAATAGATACGATAGAAACTATTGAAGAGCAGGAAAAAAGAGTAGGTAATGATGAAAGTAGAATAGATGCTCCTAGAGATTTTGATACTTATATTGATATCATTAGAAATCAATGTTCTATAACACTAAAAGGAGATGAAAACTCTCTTGTTGAACAGATTTGCACAATAGGTAATTTATTCATTCACGGTGGTGTTGTCGCGGGAAAAGATTTAGAAGTACTCCTTAAGAATAATCTTCTTGTTAAAAATCCTATAATAATAAATGAAGAATTTGAATGCGCAAGTTATAACTTCCATGTTGGTGATGAATATTTTATTTCTGAAAATAATAAGAACAAAAATTTTAAAAGGACAGAAAGAGAGGGTGTTACTATAAAACCTTACACTTATGTATTAGTTCAAACAAAAGAAGTAATGAATCTTCCTTCTTTTATTATAGGCAATTTTGATTTAACCGTGAAATTATTTCATCATGGTTTAATTATGTCTGCATCAACTCAAATAGATCCTGGTTACAGAGGGACATTAACATGTTTATTATATAATACAAGTGATGAACCTATAATTTTAAGGGAGGATGATGAATTTTTAACTGTACAGTATATTACAACTACATGTATTACAAAGGGGTATAAAGGAGCAAGACAAAAAATAGAAAAATTAGATGGACAGATTTATGGAGATTCACGAATTCATTCTTCTTCAGATCTGAATAAAGCAGTTAATGCGTATAAAAAAGGAAAATTTGCTTTTTATGCAACCATAATTGCAGCTGTGCTTTCATGTGCAGGAAGTATAATTGGTTCTTTTGCAACAAGTAATAAAATAGTAAATAAAGCAGAAAATGAAATAGATGGTTATAAAGAAAAAGTAATTTCAGAAGAGTTTAAGCAAGACTTCTATCAAACATTTAAGCAAGACATTTATCAAGAAATGAAAAATGAAATTACTGCAGAAATTAAACAAGATATAAAGATAGAAATTCAAAATTATACCTATGGAAAAGAATAATTATAATGTAATAATAATTGGTGCAGGTATCTCTGGCTGTATATGTGCTTTAGAATTAGAAAAAAAACATAAGATACTTTTTTTAGATGCTGGGAAATCAATAAAACAAAGGAAATGCTCTTGGGAAAAAACTAATACATGTATTGAATGTAAGCCTTGCAATTTAATAACAGGTATAGGTGGATGCATAAAACCTGGTGATTCTGCAAAACTATCGTTTCCTCCTAGTGGTAAACGTTTACTTAGTATAAATAAAGAATGTGATAATATTGCTAAGTTATTAAACAAAAAGTATTTTTATCATAGTGTTGCTAATTCGACAATAGAATCCTTTAAGGACTTTATTTTACGAAAATATCCGATTTCAATTATAGATTCAAATGCTTCTGAAAGAATCTTAAAAAATTTGGAAAAAAAAATACAAAGTAGAAAAAATATAATTTTAAAATACCAAGAAGAAGTTTTAGATATAGACATAACAAAGATATTTACTGTAAGAACGAATAAAGAAATATATACTGCAAATCGTGTGATCTTAGCAACTGGGAGATATGGTAGAAATTGGCTTAAATCTTTTATTTTGCGAAATGATATTCAATATAAAAAATCACAATGTTTAGTTGGATTAAGATTCCAACTACCATATGAAGTTTTAATTACTCCAGGTAAATTACATCCAGATTTCAAATATACAAAAACTTTTAATTCAGAAGATAAAGTTAAAACTTTTTGTTTTTGTGGCGGTGAATCTGGAGGAATCATAAAACCTTTATTTTATGATGGTATTCAACTTTTAGATGGGCATATAAATACTGTAAAAAAAAGTTCAAAAGGGAATTTTGCTTTATTACATACTGTTACCGAAGAAGAGGTTGAAACTATAATTTCAAGATATAAGGAAGAAAGTAATGGAAAAATAATCATAGAACAATATTCTGATTTTAATAAAGATACTTCTAAATTTTCTAAAATTCTATCTGGTAAAATTAAAAATAATATACATAAGGTATATGAAGAACTGTTTAATGCATTTAATGAAAATAACGAGTATTCAATAAATGATACAGAGGTTTTTGGTATAGAAATAGAGAATAATTGGTATGAAATAAGTACAAACAATAAATTTGAGGTTACATCGATTCCAGGGTTATATGTTGTTGGAGATGCATTAGCAATCGCACAAGGATTGATGCAAGCAGCTATTACAGGATACATAACAGCACATGGAATAAATAATAGTTAATTTCTAAGGCCTTGTAAAAAAATGGTCTAAAAGAAACATATTCTATCTATATTGTGTATGATTCTCACAAAGAATATAATTCAATTAACGATAATTTATTTAAGAGGATCAACAAATGATTATTAAACTAGAAAACACCAACTTTACTAACGAAATCTCAACAAAAGGAGCCGAGCTGCAGAGTCTTGTTCGTAAAAGTGACGGGAAAGACATTATCTGGCGGGGAGATAAAAACGTGTGGGGGAATCATGCGCCGATATTGTTTCCGTTTGTGGCGAGGTGTTGGGGGGATTATTTTGTAATTGACGGGAAAAAATGTGAATATACACGGAATCATGGTTTTGCCCGCGACTTGGAATGGAAATGTACTTCGCAAAGTGAAGACAGTGCAACCTTTGAGCTAACACAGAGTGAAGATACATTGTACCGTTTTCCTTATTCTTTCTGCATAAAAACAGAATACAAGCTTACGGAAAAAGGAATCGACTGGAAAATTACAGTAAAGAATACAGATAATAAAGCTTTTAAGTTTGGATTAGGAACGCACGCGGCTTTCAGTATGAACGGAAGCAAGGCAGAAGATTTTATAGTAGAGTTTGAAAAGAAAGAACCACTAATAGCTGTATGTTGTACACCAGACTGCTACCTTATAACAGATAAAGATGGAAAAGCTCCTGTAACAAAGCTATATAAAGAAAAAGAACCGGGCATCATTCCTGTTACAAGCGCAGGATTTGGGAACGGTCAGCTATTTACAAATATTACATCAGAGTGGGTAGGATTAAGAAACCTCGTAGATGGTTCTATCATCAAAATCCAGACAAAGGGATTTCCTTATTGCATGATCTGGCAGAACACAAAAGGTACTCCGCAATTTATATGTCTGGAACCGTGGCATGGACTTACCGATTCAGAAAACAGCGACCATATATGGCAGAATAAAGCTGGCATGAATGAACTGGCTCCAGGGAAAGAGTTTGTTTGTGAACAAAATATCTGGATTGAATAGAAAGTATGAGTTAAATAAAAAAGTCTCCTTAGTAACAAGAAGACTTTAAATTTAATTATGAATAAGTAGCTATTTAATTCGATTTTTTATGATTTCTGCTACCTTTTTTACATCCTGAATTTTACCTTTGGCGGCAACAAGAAGAGAATCATCACTTTCTACAATTACAACATCATCAAGACCGATTGTTGCAATTGTACGTTTTCCACCGCGGATATAACTTGAAGTTGTATCAAGGGCAATTACATCGTCCCCTTTAATAACATTCATATTTTCATCTTTTTTGCTGATATCGTATAGGGCAGGCCAGGAGCCAACATCATCCCAACCAGCATTGAGTTTTACAATTTTTCCTTTTGTTGTTTTTTCCATTATAGCGTAGTCAATTGAATCGCCTTTTATTAGACCAAAAGATTCGCTATCAAGACGAATAAAATCGGTTTCTACGGTTGCTTTCTCAAAAGACTTAATTGCAAGCTCTGCCATCTGCGGATTGTAAACTTTTAACTCATCAAGGAAAACAGAAGCTTTGAAAACAAACATTCCGCTGTTCCATGAGTATTCTCCACTCGCAAGATATTCCTGAGCTTTTTCTATACAAGGTTTTTCTACAAACTTTTCAAGAGTATATGCTCCGTCTGTTTCGGAGCCACTTGCCTTTACATAGCCGTAACCAGTTGCAGGAAAAGTTGGAACAATTCCAAAAGTTACAAGAGCACCCTTTTCAGCATTTTTTGCAGCTGTAAGTACCGCATTCTGAAAAACAGGAACATCAGCAATAACATGATCACTAGGGAGCACAACAACAACTGCATCTTTATCTTGTTTCATAGCAACACAACAAGCCGCTGCAATTGCAGGAGCTGTGTTTTTTGCCATTGGTTCAAGAATAATTGTAGGCTTTTTCTCACTCACCTCGCCTACTTGCTGAGCAACCATAAAACGATGACCTGCTCCACAAGAAACAATCGGGGAACCAATATCAAGCCACTTAAGACGAAGCAAAGTCTCCTGAATCATAGTATGTTCAGTAACAAGAGGCAAAAACTGTTTTGGATGGTCACCCCACGAAAGAGGCCATAAGCGGGTCCCGGCGCCGCCACTAAGTATTATTGGAATAAGCATTATTACTTCTCCAAAAAAAGGGGCTGTCCTTAAAGTTGATAATTTTCAACGAAGGACAGCCTTTTTTATTACGAAATGTGTTTTTAAGATTTTCTTTTATTGAGTTTTTTTCTTTAAGCTTTCATCAGCCTTACTATCTGCTTAATGTCATAT
>JAFZRP010000005.1 GCA_017619795.1 Treponema sp. | reverse complement strand
ATACACTCATTCCCCGATTGTGTAATGGTAGCACTTCAGATTCTGGTTCTGACTGTGGGGGTTCGAATCCTCCTTGGGGAACTAAAGCTGAATCGCCTGAGGTTCAGCTTTTTTTTATGGCTCCTTCGAATATCGGTTTAGTTCATCGCCCTCTCAAGGCGGAGAGACGGGTTCGACTCCCGTAGGAGCTAAAAGGTCACTTCGAATATCGGTTCAGTTCGCGGACTCTCAATTTATAATAGAAAATGCGTTAAACAAAAATCCGATAGGATTTTTGTAGCATTTACTTACTTTAGAAAGGCGGGTTCGATTCCCGCAGGAACCGTACAGGTAAACTTAAAAACTCGCTTTTCAGCGAGTTTTTTTTTCGCACTAGTGAAATAATCACTTTATTCCGATAATCTAAGTATGGAAGAAGGCAATAATAAAAGTTCTTTTGAAAGACTCGTAGCGGGCTTAAGCTCCGAAGATAGACTTGCGATGCTGAATAAAATAAATCAGAATACTGAGCAGGAAATACATCTTTCGGAGAATATAGAAGCTGCCCAGGAAACACACACAACCTTACAAGTCAAGCTTCAAAAAGAATCCTTTTTTTACAAAATCTTTCTCTGGATAAGAGCTCTGTTTGCAAAAAGCTCTATGGAGCAGCTTTATCATGAGGATGTGCTTGCCGAAATTGCAAAAAGAGTAAATCGTAATCATCCTGGCCTTCTAAATCATAAAATTAAGATAATTGATTATATTTTTTACGAAAGATTGCAGAACCTTAAGGAAGCAGCTGACTTTTTTAAACCTTATCTTATAGTGATGGACGAAAATCCCGGAGATTTTTATGTATTTATCGGTTCGTTTGCGGCACCAGAGCTTACAGAAAAAATCAATCAAACCGTAGATCCGTTCTCGCTTTCTCTTCCTTATGATGTTACGCAGGAAACAAGAAATAATCTTCTGCGCAAGCTGGACGATATTCTTATGAATATGAATCCGGGAACTCGTACAAAGATTTATAATTCAATTTCTGCAATAAACTGGCTCAAATGCTTTGTTTCAATTCCGTATCTTCATTTTTTGTCGCAGTTTACGAATATCAGCAGTGACATGTTTACCTGTCCCTATAAAAATGCACGAGTAGATTTTAATATTCTGGCAAGTGTTTTTGCAAATGCAATTCCAATAGATAACGAACTTCTTGAAGCGCTTTACCTTTATTCACAGAAAAAGATTCTTAATGATTCAGTTATGGAAAAGAGTCTTGAAAAAGCCGTAAAGGAGTTTATGGATAAGGCATTGTCTCATTTTAATGCAATCCAGTCGTTTATGGATGGAGTGCCTGTTATAAGCATGGGACGTGTTATTAATGGAAGTTATGACTGGTCTCCGGAAAATATAAATGGTGCAGAAAGCTGGTTCCCTAATTTCAGAATACAGTGGAAAAAGGTTATAGACATACGATGGACTGAGTGGCTGCGTGAACAGAAAAAAGAAAATCTGGCAGAGGCTTTGCGACGGGATTTCGGTTTAAGCGAGTTCCCATCAATTGCATATCGTCCATGGTTAAAGCTATGGACACGTGTTCAGTTTAATTGTGACCTTACAGGTGGTTTCCTTTCCTGGTTTGCTACAGAAAAATACAATAAAATTGTTCTTCCGTTGAATGATTTGGCTATGGAAGGAATCTTTATAAAGGGCGAAAACAGAGTGGAGTATTCTGAAGGCCTAAATAATTTTTCAAATGCAAATACAAAAATGCTTTATCTTATAGAGTCTCTTTCTCCAAAAGGGGAGATTGGCGGAATGTTTGAGGAGTTTTCAACCTCGCGTGTACATACGTTCCAGGTTCAAAAGCAGATAGATTCTTCTATGGAACAGATTGAGAAAACAGTAAAAGAGTGTTTGAAGCTGTTTGGAAAAGGTGCACGAACAATAGATAAAGTTTTCCACGGTATCTTTGACGAAGAACGCGATGGTATTCATGAATCACTTCAGAATCTTTCGAGCATAAAAGGACACGATAATAGACACTTCAGAGATTCTTTGATTGAAATAAGAACTTTACTGCAAAAATGTGTATTCTATCTCACCGAGCTCGAACCAATAGATACGGCTACAATGGGATAAGTTACCATAAAATAGAAGCCTTTGCCGCTGCTTCTTCCAGTCTATTCAGCTCCTGTTTAAGAATAGCATCGCTTGGGAGCCATTTATATTTGTTTCTTAAAGCTCCAACAGCCTTCATTACATTTCCTTCATTTTTCTGCAATTCGCTGAAATATTCAGCTTTGAAGGCATCGCTGTCAAAATCAATATCAGTATAATCTGATTCAATATGAGTGATGAGCCATTTGTCTTTTACGAAGGTGAGCGTAAAGGTTTCTGAAAACTTTTGTATGAAAATATCGGAGTTTTCGCCTTCTGTATGGAGAAGGTAGTATTCTGCTGTATGAACAGATTTTAAGTTATTCTCAAGCGTAATACCATTTTCTTCAGTTAAGGCTTCCGGCTTCTGGTTTATTTTGTACATAGTTGGATTAAGCTCAGAAAGCTTTCCGTCAATTCTTACGTCTGTAACGCCATAAATGCCGGCCATCTGGTTTTTAGCAGGTGAGTCTACATAATAAAGCCACTTTTCCGGAGAAAGGAAGCCCTGATGTCCTCCGTAGGCTTGTCTCTGTTTACCAACTACGTACATCTGGCTTACAGTGTTTGTATAGCTTGTAGGATTGCGACCTTTTGTTATTTCTTCAAGAATGACTGTATCAAGGTTGTTTACGCCTTTGTAGAACGCTTCAACTGTCTGTGTTGAGGTAAGACCTTTTGAAGTATAATTTTCCCTATCGCTCTTTACTGCAGTGATAATGATTATTACAAGGATTATTACGCCGATTAAGGATGTGATGATTATTGCCTTGTTTCTGCGTAAAGTTCGCTGGGTTTTAATTTTTGAATCCTGTGCTTTCAGGAATGATTGTGCCTGTTCTTCAAAAGCTTCATCTGAAACAGTTTTTTCAATTTTATCTTTTGAAGCAAGCAGAGCCTGAAGCGGGAACGATGGAGTAGGAGTTAAATCTTCACTTGATTTACCTTTTTTCTTTTTGCCAGGAACAGTTACTTCATTTGAAGTAAGCTTAAGAGCCTTGTTAACCTCTACCGCCAGCTGCCGGTCAACACCGTTTACGCTCAATTCAAGCGGTAAAAACTTTCGGTCAAGGATATCTGCATTTCGCTCAGTAGAATTAGCTGATGGGTACGGCAGCCGGCCTGTAAGCAGCTTATAAGCTAAAACTGCTCGGGCAAAGCATACAGCCGCCAGTCCAGATAAGGTTGGGTTTATCCAGCCGGCGTGGTTTGCAGTGTTTTCTTCGGTGTTAAGACCTACAGAAGAGAACTTGAACAGGTCTGGCGGCAGGAACATTATTGTCTGCTTATCAGAAGCCAGATCTACTAAAATACCGCCTGCACCATTTAGAGGAATTGAAATATCATCCAAAGCAGCCTGAGTGTAGATTGCACAAATAAGAAAAGCAGCATAAAACAGCTTGTCTTTATCCTGTTTTGTAGCATCTGGCGCTTCAGCCTTTTCAAATAACTCAAGCAGTGTGCAGGCATTTTCTCCCAAAGGATTTGTGCCGCAATAATGAACATAAAAATCAGAATCTAACTGTAAAGAACGGATTTCTGAAAATGACCAGGTTGAATAATCAAAGCTGTTTTTGGTGATTTCGTTAGCCAGAGTTTCAAGAGAAACATTGCTCTTTACAATCAATCCTTCCTGCGTGACTATAGAATCGTAGTCTGTTTTTCCAAATGAGTCTTCCTTCATGCCCGAACAAAGTCGTATTTCATCCTTTTCTATAGTCACAAGCTTCATTATTATGCCCCCTATCTGTTACCGTCAGCGCTGTAAAGGTAATCAAAGTAATCCATGCTGGTACTGTAAGTAGCAGGATAGTTCTTTAAGTTGTTCTTGTAAGATTCCATACTCTTCCAGAACTTGTAGAACTCAGGATCTTTGTTGTAAGCAGCGGCGTAGATTGCAGCGGCTTCAGCATCGGCATTACCTTTGATTTCCTCAGATTTGCGGTATGCTTCAGAAGCAATTGTTCGTTTATCGCTTTCAAGTTTACCAAGCCATTCAGCTTTTTTACCTTCACCACGAGAGCGGTAAGCCTGTGCAACCTGGTTTCGATCCTTAATCATTCTGTTGTAAACAGATTCTGTAAGTTCGTCTGAGTATTTAATCTGACGTGGAACAATATCAATCAGATCAATACCGTATTCAGGAACAAGCTTGCTTGCTTCTACAGTCATAAGGCGGCAAAGCTCACCACGTCCCTTTGTTACGGTTTCATTAGCAGTTGCATCGTTTACAAGGTTGTTGATTTCGCGGGTTTCTTCATCATCAGCACCGGAGTTTTCTTCTTTCTGCTCGTTGATAATGTTTGAAGACCTTACAATTTCGCTGAGCTTGTTCTGTGTAATTACAGTACGGCAGGAAGAGTCGATGATGTCGCTAAGCTTGTTGTAAGCGTTATCAAGATTCTGGAAGCTCTGATAGAACTTTGCAGGGTCAGAAATGCGCCAGCGTGAAGTTGTATCTACAATAATAAACTGATTTTCCTTTGTAGGGATGCGCTGTTCATCACCATCAAGAGAAAGCACGAGCTTAGGATAAGTTGTTACTTTATCAAGGAATGGAATCTTAATATAAAGACCGGCATCTGTATGTGTGTTTACAATACTACCAAAGCGGGTAATTACAACCTGGTTTCCTTCGTTTACGATATAGAAAGGACCAGTTGCAATGAATAAAACAACAAGAATAACAATTGTAATTAACCAGCCAAAAAACTTCTTATTTGATTTTGCCATTTTCATCACCTCCACTTAGTTTCCAAGCTGCTTGAGCGGCAGAACATTCTTAAGTTCACTATCAATAATTTCAGGCTTAGTTTCTGAACTGAAGATTTCGTTCATTGTTTCAAGATAAATACGCTCTTTTGTTACCTTTGGAGAACGTTTGTACTCCTCGTATACGGCATTGAATCTTGCAACATCACCCTTTGCCATATTGATACGCTCTGCAGCATAACCTTCTGCAATCTGAATCTGTCTGTCGGCTTCACCCTGAGCCTTTGGAATCTCAGCATTGTAAGCTTCTTTACCTTCGTTAATAAAGCGGTTCATATCCTGAGTAGCCTTGTTAACGTCTTCGTAAGCTGCCTGAACTCCACTAGGAGGAACAATATTCTGAAGCTTAACGGCAATTACGTTTATACCAAGTCCAAGCTTCTTAAAGTAATCGTTCATCATATCGAGGGCAAGAACTTCTATATTAGAACGTTCAGCACCCATAATGCTTAAGATTGCACGGTCACCAACAAGTTCGTTTATAACAGAACGTGAAATATCGCGGATTGTGGTCTGTTTTTCATAAACGCCGAACAACCACTGCTTAGGATCTACAATTCGGTACTGAATAATCCATTCAACATCAACAATATTCAAGTCACCTGTAAGCATTTCGCTTTCGGTAGCAATATTGTTTTTATATTCACTGTTACGGCCAGCTTTAATTGTCTTAAAACCAAACTGTTCAATCTGAACAACCTTTACAGGAACGTTGTAGTTCTTGTCGATTCCAAAAGGAAGCTTTGTGTGCAAACCTGGACCTTCGGTTTTAGTATATTTTCCAAGTCTTGTAATTACTGCCTGTTCAGTTTCATCAACTACATAAAAGCTTGAAAATCCTGCTATAACAGCCAGTGCAATAATGATAATCCAAACAAAGAATGCTGGTTTTAAACCGAACTTTTTCTTTGCTTTTTTAGTGGTCTCTTCCTCAGCCATTTCTGTCTCCTTAAAAAAGAATTGTATTTAAAACATAGTAAATAAAACAAGAAAAAACAAGACAAATCGAAAATCTTGGATATAATAATAGATATGAATAATGAAGATAATAGAAAAAAATCAGGATTAATGGCAAAAGCAGAAGCTATAAACGAAGCTCTGGCAGAAGAAAAAAAGGACGAAAAACCTCAAAAAACTCCTAAACCTCCAAAACCGCATAAACAGCGCAGACAGAGAGAACACTCTGGAATTAACAGGGTTTTAACAAAAATCATCATCATCCTTATTCTTTTGTGTTCGCTTGTTGGTGGTGGCTTGTTTGCAATCAGTGTGCTCAGAAAAACAATTGTGGAATCGCCTATAATTCCAACTGTTACCGAAAAGAAATCTATAGTTATTCAGGACCAGCTTTTGTACTGTCAGGAGCTTGTTTCCATGAAATATAAGTACAGCGACATCGTTTCCATAAAAAAATCTACAAAAATCGGTTTTTCAAAAAGCTACAGCATAATCAAATACACGGGAATTGTGCGTGTTGGAATTGCAGATATGACTGCCTGTAAATACGAGGTTTCTGAGGATGAGAAATCTATAGTAATCACTTTGCCACCGGTAGAAATCCTTGGCAACGATATTGTTTCTCAGGAAGTTTTTGATGAGCAGCAGAGCGTTTTTGTTCCGATTACGCTTGAAGAAGTGTTCAACGAGATTGAAAAATCACGCGAGGATGCGCTTGAAGAAATCAAGGCTGAAGGTATAATGCAGGAAGCAAAGGAATATGCAAGAAAAGTTGTAAGGCAGTTTATGCTTTCGGCCGGCTTTGAAGATGTAATTGTATTGTAGGGAGCGCAGAATGAAAAAGACTATAGCTTTAATTCCTGGTGATGGAATCGGACCGGATGTAGTTGCTCAGGCGGTAAAGGTGCTTGATGCAGTTGGTAAAAAGTTCGGTCATGAGTTTTCTTATAAAAATGTTATTGCCGGTGGAATTGCAATAGATAAGTTTAACGACCCGTTCCCGGAAGATCAGCTTGAAATCTGCCGTAAAGCGGATTCTGTACTTCTTGGTGCGGTTGGCGGTCCAAAGTGGGATTTTCATGATGCTTCTGTTCGCCCGGAAAAAGCTTTGATGCGCCTGCGGGGCGGACTTAAGGTTTATGCTAATCTTCGTCCGGCGGTTATGTTCCCTCAGTTAAAGGCGGCAAGTCCGTTAAAGGATGAGCTTACAGCCGGCGGAATCAATATTTTAATCGTTCGTGAGCTTACCGGCGGTATTTACTTTGGAGACCGTGGCGTTTCTGATGATGGAAATACTGCCTGGGATACCGAAAAATATTCGTATGCAGAAATCGAACGGATTCTTCGCGTTGGCTTTGAAGCTGCAATGAAGCGTAAGAAAAAGCTTTGCGTTGTAGATAAAACAAACATTCTTACTTCAAGTCGTTTGTGGCGAAAGGTTGCAGAAAATATAAAAACCGAATACCCGGAAGTTGAGCTCAGCTACCTTCTTGTAGACAATGCTGCAATGCAGCTTGTAAAAAATCCTGCCCAGTTTGATGTAATTGCCACAAGCAATATGTTCGGAGACATCCTTTCTGACGAAGCCGCCCAGATTACAGGCTCAATCGGAATGCTTGCCTCTGCTTCCATTGGCGATGGCACCGGTCCCGGCGTATACGAACCAATCCACGGTTCCGCCCCCGACATTGCCGGAAAAGATCTTGCCAATCCTCTGGCCACAATACTGTCTATAGCACTTATGCTCCGCTACGACTTTAAGCTGGAAAAGGAAGCCCGCGCCGTTGAAGCCGCCGTAAACTCCGTGCTCGATTCCGGCTGGCGAACTGCTGACATTGCCGGTGATGTAGAAGCTGTACGGGGAGAAGGAAAATTGGTTGGTACAGAAGAAATGGGGGAGCTTGTTGTAAAGGCATTGGGGGTGCTATAATTTGAGTATGGATTTTAGCCGAAAGCTGCCTATTGGCATTCAGGATTTTGGAAAACTCATCACTGGTGGTTTTGTCTATGTTGATAAGACAAAATATATATATAATCTTGCACAAAACAACACACCATATTTTCTTAGCCGTCCACGCCGTTTTGGAAAAAGCCTTTTTCTTTCTACTCTTGAGGCCTATTTTTTGGGAAAAAAGGAGCTTTTTAAAGGGCTTGAAATCGAAAAGTATGAAAAAGAGTGGATTGAATATCCGGTTATAAAAATCAGTTTTGGAAGCAGTTCCTTTGACACTTACGAAAGATTTATCGCCGTTTTGGACAATATGCTGAATCAGCTTGAAAAACAATTCTCCCTTGATAAAAAATCAGATGTTCCGTCCGTCCGCTTGCAAAATCTTATTAAATCCGTTTTTGAAAAAACAGGCAAACAAGTCGTTATCCTTCTAGATGAATACGACAAGCCAATTCTGGATGCAATCTATACTGAATATGAGGAAAAGAACCGTGCGGAATTAAGGGCATTTTATAGTCCGCTAAAAGACTGCGATAAATACATACGTTTTTTATTCATAACAGGAATTACAAAAATCAGTCATCTGAATATTTTCAGTGGGCTTAATCAACTTAACGACATTAGTATGACAAAGACTTTTTCTTCAATCTGTGGAGTTTCAGAAACAGAACTGAAAGAATATTTTATGCCGGAAATTGAAGCTTTGGCAAAAGAGCAGGAAATGACAGTTGAAGAAACCTTAAAAAATCTTGCGGATTTATATGACGGTTATCATTTTACGTATGATGTTGAGGGAGTGTACAATCCCTTCTGCCTGTTGAAATGTTTCTTTGCAAAAGATTTTGGTTACTTCTGGTTTGAAAGCGGAACGCCATCACTTCTTATAAAGGCATTGCAGAACCAGCCGCTGGAACTTTCTACACTTGTTAATGGACGCTACGTAAAAGAGTTTCAGTTTAAGGAATATGACCCTGACAGCAAGAATGTGCTTCCCGTTATTTATCAGAGCGGCTATCTTACAATTAAAGGATTTGAAAAAGAAGACAGAATGTTTTTGTTAGATTTTCCTAATAAAGAGGTCGAGGAATGTTTTCTTAATATCCTTCTTAAAAAGTTCATTACAGTGCCGTATGATGATATGGGACTTGAAATCAGCAATATAAAGAATGCTATTCGTCAAAAGGATGCTGATAAGGTTCTTTCTATAATTAAGGCTGCTGTTGCCGATCTGCCTACAATTGTAAAAAAGGATATCTGCGAAAATTACTACGAAGCTGTGACACACTTGATTTTCCGGCTTACAGGCTTTAACGTAATTTCTGAATTACAGTCCGTAGCTGGTAGAAGTGATATTGTGCTCACAACAAAAGATTCCGTGTTTATTTTTGAACTTAAGATGGATAAAGGCGGAGATTTTGAAAGAATTGCCTCGGCTGCACTGGAACAGATTACTTCAAGTGGCTACGCAGAACGATTTGCCGTAAGTGGTAAGCAGATGATTAAAGCCGGTGTAGTTTTCTCCAGCGATGGAAAAGGCCTGCTTGGATGGAGAATTGAATAATGAATATTACAGAACAAAAAATAACCATATTCATAAGCATTATAGTTTTTATGTTTGGATTTCTCTTTTCTTTTTGCTATATTCCAAAAATAAAATATACAAAATATGAAGATGTAAAAAAACAGAAAAGAATGCTTTTTTGGGTAAGAGTAATTGCGATAAGTATTTATGTTCTAGATGTGTTTTATTGTTTTTTTATTGTGAGGCGGTAAGAATGGATTATGCAGTTGTATATGTAATACTTACACTATGTATGTTTTCTTTAGGAATAAGATTTACATTTTTTTCATCATCCGAATTAAATAAGATACCATTTTATAGTAATGAAAAAAGAGAGTTAATTAACAAAAGGTACAAGATTTATGGGATTACTTCTCTGTTTGTTGCTGTAGCATCAATCGTTTTTATGTTTGTACCTTAGTGTTCGTAAATGGAAAACCTGACAAAATGGAAGCTCTAACTTTGCTAAAACATTATATCATTCCCAATTGCGTAGTTATAATACTTGGAATGATATTGATTAAAAAATGGACAATACATTTTGTGTATACTTTTCTTTCTGCGGTTCTGTTGTATATATGTCTGTTTATTATGAGGGATAATGTTGAATATCCTTTATATATCAAAATACTTTTTAATACAATTCTATTATGTCCTGCTAGTTTTTTCATATATTTTTCACTAAAAAGGCAGAATAATCTGGAACTCTTAAAGGAATGGAAACTTTGGGTGATTGTAGCAGCAGGTTTAGTTTCTGCTATAATTATTTATTCATTTAGCAAAAATGCTCCTGTTTTATTATATTCAACTTTGATAATTGCACCTCTTTATGAATCATTGATGTTTCACGAAATCATTTTTAATATGATTAAGGATAAATATTCCTTAAAGAAAGAATTGTGGGTATTTTTCCTTCTTAGCTTTATAATTGCAATTTTCCATGCCTCTTTTACAGTTTTTAATATGATTTTTATCACTGGTGGATTTTTCCTATTATATTTCCTTAAGAATAGAAAAAGGGATAATTCTTTTTTCTGGATAATCATATTGATACATTTCTGTGTCAATCTAACAGTTACTATGATTAGTATTTTTTCACACTAAAAAGATTCCACTTACAATACCTCCCATATCCCATAGATTTACATTGCACTAAGGCAAAATACGTAATAGAATATACCTATGAATTACATAAAGAAAAATGGTCTTGTTTACACAGAGGATATGAAAACCCTGGTGGCTATAGACTCTGGGTCTCATGAGTTTACAGGGCGGGTTCCTTTTGGAGTTCGATATATTGATGATGAAGTTTTTGCGGACTGCCTGTTTGAGACAATCACCCTGCCGGATTCTATAGAGCAGCTGGGAGTTTGCCTTTTTCAGAACTCAAGGCGCCTGTTTAAGGTAAAGCTGCCATCTGGGCTAAAGGAGCTTTCCCCATATCTTTTTTCTGGTTGTACGGCCCTGCAGTCTGTTTCTATGCCGACGGTGCTGAACTCATTTCCAGAAGGACTTTTTTATGGCTGTTCTGCAATGCTGGAGATTCCCTTCCGTGCGGGTATAAAAGAGCTGCCAGAAAGTGTATTCGAAGGCTGTTCTTCTATTAAATCGCTTGTAATTCCTGAAACTGTAACAAAAATTGCGTCACGGGCTGCGGCTGGCTGTACCGATTTAGTTACACTTGTTCTGTCGGCTTCCTTGTACGAGCTTGCCCCAGATGCTTTTGAAGGCTGTACTTCCTTAAGAAATATCCGTATTTCGGAAGATAATAAGCTTTTTTATGTAAGTGATGATGATGGCTGCCTTTACGAGCGAACTGCAAATGGAGATGTCTGCCGTCTGAAGGTTGCTGCAATTGCAAAACAGACGGTTTCCTTCTTTAAGGATAATGTTGATGATGAAGATGAACCGTTCTTTACGGACGAAAGCTTTGCCGAAGAGGATGAAACCTTTAGCGCCGAAGTAGAAGCTGATTCAGACGAAATGAATGGCACCGAGATTGGAGTAGCAGAGGAAGAAAAAGCAATTTACGGTGAGCTTGAAGAAGTTGAACCAGAAGCAGCAGAAGCTGATGTTGATGAGCTTGAAGAAGTTGCTGAATATGAGACTGAAAATAAAGAAAATGATATAATAAATAATAAAGGAGAAACTGTTATGAGTGACCAAAACAATGTTGATGACATGCTGGCTGATATTATGAACGATGAAAGGGCCCGCACCGAAGTTCAGAGTAATGTAGCTGTTGATGAAAAAGAATCTCAGGTTCTGTCTAATATGATGGACGTTATGAATGATAAACCAGCACCTGCAAAGGATGTTAAGATTTCAGAAGAAGAACTGGAAAATCTTTTTGCTTCTCACGAAAAACAGGAAACAGATACCTTTGTAAAAGAAGAAGATGTTGATTCTGACGAAAAAGAAGGAAAAACAAAGATACTCATAAATTCTGCAAGCTTGAGCAAGGTTATAGAATGTGAACCTGCTGGTGAACCTCTTACAGAACCGGAGCTTTTTGTAATTGCAGAAATTACTGTTACAAATGAAAACGGCGAAGAATCATTTACAGAAAAGCTTGAAAAATGCTGTCTTAAATTTGCACAGGCTCAGGATTTGAAAAAGGTTGTTCTGCTTGCCGGACTTCCTGTAGATAATGAAGAGTTTATGCAGTTCTACAAGCATTTTATAAGCTATAAAAATGTTGTGCTTGCCTGCGATGCTCCATCTCCTTCAAAGCTTTCAGACTATGCAAGAAAAATCTGTGAATTATCAAGAATTGATTTATCAAAAGATGCTCTTACAGAGCAGCGCAAAAAAATCAGCATTAAAAATGATTCTCTGATAAAACTCGTAATCCAGGATTTGAGATAAACTAATTGAATGCCAAATAAATGAATAAGTAAAAATTGGCGTAAGCGGGGTCCCGACACGAAAAAACATCTGCACAAGCGAAGCGCGGAAGCCGTTTTTTCGAGGTGGGTTCCCGCTGGAAGCCAATTTTTTAATTAATTAGTTTATGTTTGGCATTTAAGTATTTATGGAAGGTAGTTATGAAAAGTGACAACGCAAAAAAAGGTGTAGCTCGTGCGCCACACCGCTCATTGTTTTATGCAATGGGTTATACAGATGAAGAATTGGATCGACCTCTTGTAGGCGTTTGCTGTGCTAAGAACGAAATTATTCCGGGGCACATTGAACTTGATCGCATTGCAGAGGCTGTAAAAGCCGGAATCAGAATGAACGGTGGAACTCCGGTTGAGTTTCCTGCAATTGGTGTTTGCGACGGTATAGCAATGGGACACGAGGGCATGAAGTATTCTCTTGTTACCCGCGAGCTTATTGCCGATTCAATCGAATGTATGACAAAGGCTCATCAGTTTGATGCTCTTGTTATGATTCCTAACTGCGACAAAATTGTTCCTGGAATGCTTATGGCTGCAGCCCGCCTTGATCTTCCGACTGTTTTTGTAAGCGGCGGACCAATGCTTCCTGGTCATCTTCCAGAAAATGATCCTTCAAATCCTTATGCCGGTAGAAATCTTTCTTTAACCGATATGTTTGAGGCTGTTGGTGCAGTTGCTTCCGACCGTATTACAGAAGCTCAGCTGCGCGAAATGGAACAGAATGCCTGTCCTGGCTGTGGAGCTTGTTCCGGAATGTTTACTGCAAACTCAATGAACTGTCTTACAGAAGCAATTGGTCTTGGACTTCCTGGTAACGGCACAATTCCGGCAGTAAGCGGCAGACGAATTGCCCTTGCTAAAAAAGCGGGTATGCAGGTTATGGAAATGTTCAAGAGCGGAATTACTGCAAGAAGAATGTTTACAAAGCAGAACTTTATGAATGCGCTTGCTGCAGACATGGCTTTGGGCTGTTCTTCTAATACAATGCTTCATGTTCCTGCAATTGCTCACGAAGCCGGGCTAACAATAGACCTGCACGAAGTGAATGATATTTCAAACAGAACTCCAAACTTATGTCACCTTGCTCCGGCAGGACACACTTTCATGAGCCAGCTTGATGATGCGGGCGGTGTTCAGGCAGTTCTTGCTGAGCTGGCGAAGAAGAATCTTATTGATACAAGTCTTATCACCGTCACTGGAAAGACAATCGCTGAAAACATAAAAGGAGCTCGTAACCGCAATCCTGAGGTTATCCGCCCTATAGAAAATCCATTCAGCGATAACGGCGGACTTGCAATTCTCTTTGGAAACCTTGCGCCAGATGGAACTGTTGTAAAACGCTCTGCCTGTGCAAAGGAGCTTATGAAGCACACAGGTCCAGCACGTGTTTTTAATGATGAAAGCGAAGCAATGGAAGCTGTTCAGAACAGAAAAATAAACCCTGGTGATGTTGTTGTAATCCGTTACGAAGGTCCAAAGGGTGGTCCTGGAATGCGTGAAATGCTTGCTGTTACTGCGGCACTTGCGGGACAGGGACTCGACAAAGAGGTTGCTCTTATTACTGACGGACGATTCAGCGGTGCAACAAGAGGTGCTTCTCTTGGTCACTGTTCTCCTGAGGCAGCTGTTGGCGGACCAATTGCACTTGTAAAAGAAGGCGACAAAATCACTCTGGATATAAACAACTACAAAATCACTCTTGAAGTAAGCGACGAAGAGCTTGCAAAACGACGTGCAGCGTGGGTTGCTCCAGAGCCAAAGGTTAAGACCGGTTATCTTGCAAGATATGCAAAAATGGTTTCCAGCGCAGATAAAGGTGCCGTACTAGATTAAAAAAATAATTTATTTTTTTGTCAACGTTTGAAAATTCTCCCATATATTTTTATGCGCAAAGGTAGTGTAAAACACTAGGGTCATATAATTTATGGGAGAAAAAATGGCAAACTTACAGGAAAAGGAAAATCAGGAAACAATTTTACAGACAATCATCAATCTTTCAGAAAAGCTTCAGGACTGCAAGCTTGAAGATTCTGCAATTGCTGAAGAAAAGGCACAGATTAATCGGCTTGCTTCTTACCTCAATGTCGATGAAATTTCAGCTATTCTTTTTATGATAATTTTTTATATCCAGAGTGAAAAATCTTCTTCGGTTTCTATTGGAGATGTTGCTGATTTTCTGGATTATCCGCATATCTGTATTTTACAGTATACAAAGAACTTCTCTATGCTCCAGAAAAAATGCCTCATAGAACAGAGGAGGGCTGACTCAAGAGCGTCAAGACGTTCTGGTGGGGAATCCGGCTACGAAATTCCAGATATAGTTATTGAATGCATTGTAGAAGGAATTCCACTTAGTCAGGTTGAAGAGAAACAGGAATCAACAGAAGATATCTTCAGAAAGTTTTTTTCGGTTTTTAAGACCTGTAAAGAAAATGGTATGGACGAAAACTTTCACAGAAGTATTGCAAGACTGGAACGAAAATACGAGCAGAATGAAATTATCAAGAATATCAATAAGGAGTTCCCAGCTAATGCAGAAAATCGCGTTATTCTTTATCTTCTCTGTTCACTCCTTGTAACTGGACTTGACCTCGATAATGATGATGATGAAAGTGAATATGAAGACTTTATCTATGAAACATTGAGTGCATTTATTGGCTACGGCAGATGTAAAGAAATAGCAGAAGAAAACGATATCCTCATTGAAAAGGGCTTTGTTAAAAAATGTATTGAATATAGAGATACATTTAGAAGAAGATGTACTGTTGTGACTGATTTGAGACTTACCTCAAAAGCTGTTAAAACCTTTTTTGGAAGTGAAAGCGAACGGTATGTAACAGAAGATTATGAAAAAACTGAGCTGGAGAAAACAACAGAGGCTCTGTACGAGTTTACTTCTTTTTATGAAAAGAACATGCCTCCTTACCAGAAGAAAGAAAGACTTATCAAAATAGAGAGAAAATATTCTGCTCTGTCGTTCTTCAAAAAAATACAGAAGGATTCAAAACTAAAGAATGCAGACCGCTTTTTCCTGTATGATTGTGCCAAGGATTTTTTAAATGGTGATGTATCCAGCCTTTGTTCTACAGTCAGAGATTTGTATGGAAAATCGGAAGCATACTTTAAGGTTTTGCGTTCAATGCTTGATGAAAAAAATGAACTGGTAAAAGGCGGCTATATCGAGATTGAAAAAAATGAAAGTATAGAAAGAACCTCGGTAACCTTGGGTGAAAAGACCATCGAAATCCTTTATGGAAATAATGCTGATTTGTACATTAAAAAGGGTGTGTCTGGCAAAAATATTATTGAACCGGCAAAGCTGCCTACCAAAACTCTTTTTTATTCCGAGCAGGTTCAGAAGCAGATAGATATGCTTGAAGAAAGTCTTTCACAAAAGAATCTTGTTGCCATGCAGAAGCGCCTTGAATCAAAAGGACTTTCAAAGGGTGTAGCTGTGCTTTTATATGGTGCGCCTGGAACCGGAAAAACAGAAACTGTTTACCAGCTTGCCAAGAAAACAAATAGAAAGATTCTTCACGTAGATATTGCAGAATCAAAATCAATGTGGTTTGGTGAAAGCGAAAAAATCATTAAAAAGATTTTTACAAATTACAGACAGTTGTGTAAGACAGCAGAACGTCATAAAGAAAACACACCAATCCTTTTGTTCAACGAAGCAGACGCATTAATTTCCAAACGAAAGGATGTTGCAAGCGGAAACTGCGCCCAGACCGAAAACGCAATCCAGAATATCCTGCTTGAAGAAATGGAAAAACTTGATGGAATTATATTTGCAACCACAAACCTTTGTAACAATATGGACAAGGCTTTTGAGCGCCGCTTCTTGTTTAAGGTTGAATATGAAAAGCCGAATCTTGAAGCCCGCACAAAAATTTGGCAGAACAAGCTTCCATCTCTTAGCGAAGAGGATTTAGAAAAGCTTGCAGAACGTTTTGATTTTAGTGGCGGTGAAATTGATAACATTGTTCGAAAATGTGAGATTACCGAGGTTATAAAGGGTGTAATGCCGGTTTACAGTGAAATAGAAGAACTTTGTGAAAATGAACGTCTGGAAAAAGATGCTGAACATCATATGGGCTTTTGTTTTGACTAGTGTTGATTAGTTTTGATAACTCCAATTGTAAAAAAGTTTACAATTGGAGTTTTTGTTATATATTTATAGAGAGGTGTTTTTATGTGGAGTAAAGAGCTTTTGGAAAGAACCCGAAATGAGGCTTACGAAGGTGCAATGATGAAAAGAGGTGGTTTTAGTGATGATTCCTTTGGCATGATTCAAAGCCGCAGCTCACAGGGTATAACAATCGTTGCCGTAGAAATAAAATCTTATATGCCTGTACCAACCAGCAGGGTAATCGCACAATACAAGGATGTTGAAGAAATGATTGCAGCCGGATGGGCAATAGATTAAATCAGATTAGAATATTCATATTGCGATATTCACTTCAATTCACTATAATACTTCTCATGTATGATTAAAATCGGGGCGAATGTTTCGATTTTTTTTGCAATTCTCCCGGCGAACGCTGGGTTTTAAGGAATATATCTATGACTGAAGGAATGACTATTACTCAAATGCTTGGTCAGAGTGGACTTCTGACTTTGCTTGGTATGT
>JAFZRP010000044.1 GCA_017619795.1 Treponema sp. | reverse complement strand
ATTTCCGCGGTCACTGAAGCGGGTTACTTCTTTTTTATCTGCAGCACGTGCTACAACTGGGCCAAGGTTTTCATCATCATCCATAAAAGTACCAAGACGAACACCAAGCACGCGTGCAATTTTAATAAGCGGTGTAAGGTTAGGAACTAAAGAACCATTTTCAATGCTTTCAATCTGCTGTGCGCTGAGATTCGTGCGCTCCGAAACATCTTCAATAGAAAGCTTGCGGTTTTCGCGAACCAGCTTTACCTTTGCACCAATTTTATTTTTCTCACTCATATTATATTCCTTATGACGATTTATTGTATATTGTATTCTTTATTGTAAGCCGCCTCAATCGTAGCAATGTTTATAGGGTTGAACTTTTTGTTGCGGGCAGAAATTGCTTCATCAAGCGCAAACTCAAACGGCTTAACTCCACTTACCATGCCAGGACAAACCTTTGCAAGACAACCAAGCACAACCATATTTGCTCCACGCGGATTGTTTGTTTCTGCTGCCATTTCGTTACAAGGAAGTGCCAGCGTGCGGATATCCTTTCTTGTTGGAGTGATGTCGATTAAGCTTGAATTATAAATTAAAAGTCCACCCTTTTTCAAAAGAGGCTCAAACTTTGTCATACTAGGCTTGTTCAAGGCAACAACAACATCAGGATTTTCAATAACAGGAGAAGCAACTTCTTCATCACTTACAATTACAGAGCAGTTTGCAGTACCACCGCGCATTTCTGCACCATAAGAAGGAATGTGTGATACGAACTTGTCCTCGCTCATTCCAGCTAAGGTAAGGATTTTTCCTGCAAGAATAACACCCTGTCCACCAAAGCCTGCAAAAATTATTTCAGTTGTCATTTTGCACCTCCGTTGTTTACAACTCCAGCTGTAGGAGCAGCGGCTTCCGGAACATTTCCAGCAGGAACATCACGGAAAACACCAAGCGGATAATAAGGCTCCATAGCTTCCTTAACCCACTGTGCAGCAGCTACAGGAGAAACACCCCAGTTAGTTGGACACATAGAAAGAACTTCTACAAAGCTGTAGCCCTTCTTTTCCTTCTGATAAGTGAGAGCCTTTTTAATAGCTGCCTTAGTTTTGTTTATATGCTGAACATCGTAAACGGCACAGCGCTCAATATATTTTGGTTCAACAAGTGTATTCAAAATCTCACAGGCACGGATTGGATAACCAACCTCCTCTGCTTTTCGACCATAAGGTGTTGTTTTAGTTACCTGACCTACAAGAGAAGTTGGAGCCATCTGTCCGCCTGTCATACCGTAAATTGCATTGTTTATAAAGATTACAGTGATGTTTTCGCCTCTGTTTGCTGCATGAATAGTTTCGCCCATACCGATTGCAAGCAAGTCGCCGTCACCCTGATAGCTAATAACAAGCTTATCCGGATGAACACGTTTTAGACCTGTAGCAACAGCCGGTGCACGACCATGAGCAGCTTCACAAGAGTCTACGTTGATATAGTTGTATGCATAAACAGCACAACCTACAGGTGCAACAAGAAGAACATCGCTCTGAATATCAAGCTCATCAATTACCTGAGCAATAAGCTTGTGAACAATTCCGTGTCCACAGCCTGCACAGTAATGAGTCTTAACATCCTTCATTGATTTAGGAAATGAATATTTTTTAGACATAGCTTTTCACCTTCTCAATAATTGCATCAACCTTAGGAATGATTCCGCCCGGCTCACCGTAGAACTCAACATCACTTACCTTATGACCGCTGTAAAGCTTAACGTCCTGAACCATCTGTCCCATAGACATTTCAACAGTAAGAATCTTCTTTGCATTCTTGCAGGCAGCTTCAAGCTCCTTCTGTGGGAATGGCCACAAAGTAACAGGTCTGAACAAGCCAACCTTAATTCCTTCTGCACGAAGCATTTTCAAAGCCTTTTTGCAGACTCTGGCAGCGGTTCCGTATGCAGCAAGAACAACATCAGCATCGTCGCACATTACTGTTTCGCTGATAGTTTCGTTTGCCTGTATTTTTTCGTAGTTTTCAAAAAGCTCTTTTGTATGCTTGTTCAAATCGTAATCATCACCATTCAAACGAAGAGAAAGAGCGATATTGTTTTCTCTGTCTGGAGTTCTTCCAGTTAAAGCCCATGGTTTTTCAGGGAAGGATTTTGTGTAATCCGGGAGAATACAAGGCTCACTCATCTGTCCAAGATAACCGTCTCCAAGAATCATACAAACTACTCTGTAGCGGTCAGCAATTTCAAAAGCCTTTACTGTATAGTCAGCCATTTCTTGAACAGTTCCAGGTGCAATTACAACTACATGATAGTCACCGTTTCCGCCGCCTCTTGTAGCCTGGAAATAGTCACCCTGAGCACCAGAAATGTTTCCAAGTCCTGGACCACCGCGCATCATATTTACAATTACAGCAGGGAGCTGTGCACCTGAAAGATAAGAAAGTCCTTCCTGTTTAAGGGAGATTCCAGGTGATGATGATGATGTCATTGCTCTTGCACCTGCGGCGCTGGCACCCATTACCATATTAATTGCAGCAAGCTCACTTTCGGCCTGTAAAAAGCAGCCGTTTTCCTGTGGAAGTCTTTTTGCCATATAGGCAGGTATTTCGTTCTGCGGAGTTATTGGATAGGCAAAATAAAAACGGCAGCCTGCACGGATAGCAGCTTCACCAATTGCCTCATTACCTTTCATTAAAACTTTTTCGCCCATAGTTTACTCCTGCTCAATTTCAATAACGCAGTCCGGGCACATTGTTGCACAGAAAGCACAGGCAATACAGCTTGCCTCATCGGTACACACAGGATAATTTACACCCTGTCCGTTTGTCTCTTTAGACATTTCTAGAATCTTTTTAGGACATACGCCGATACATAGTGCACAGCCTTTGCACCGTTCGGTGTTGATTAAAGGTCTTCCTTTAGCCAATTTTATCCTCCACAATATATGTAATTATAGTTATACAATACTAATATGGAAGATAATAAAAGAAAATGCAAATTATTACAATACAGTTTTAGCGGAAAAATGAAATATTATTAAAGAAATACAGTATTATTAAAGTGAGATTTATAAAACATGTTTTAAGGTTCGGATGAAAACTGGGTTATCCGAACCTTGAAAACAGCTTTAATAAAAGTTGTTTTTTAGGCTTCAACTAGTTGCCTTCATCTTCGGGTGTAACAGGATTTTCATTTTCAAGAGGAACAGGCTGAACAGGTTTCTTTTTAGTAGTCACTTTGTCAAATAACAGTATTGCACCCTTATTTAAGTATTTATATACGAAAGCAAGCAAAATTGTACCGGCAATTACGGCTACCTCGTAGATGGCGAGATTGTAGTGGCCTGCTTTGTATAGGGGTTGATTGTTTTTGTAGATAAGGAAGCGGAAAACTGTAAGGGCGATGAGGTTCATCATGTAGGTTTCAAGAGACAGGTTACCGAAGAATCTTGAAACTGGGTTTTCTACGTGGTACTTCATCATTATCATAAAAATTAGGATTACGTAGAAGGTAATCTGTGGAAGCTGAGAAAGATAGCAGACAAACTTGTTCAAAATGCCAGGGCCGTTCCTGTTGTATTCAGACCAGTAGCCGAGCTTCCACTGAGCAAGTCCAGAAAGTGCATTGAAACCATAATAAATTACGGCTACAACAAGGATTTTCCACCACCAGCCTTTTTTAAGCCAGTCAGTGATAGGCTGTTCAAAGCGGGCAAAAAGCATACCTACAAAGAAAGCAATCGTTGAGTTTACCCACCATTCACCAAAGAACCAGATTGTGCTTGGCTGCATCCACCATTTTGCATTCTGCATGGCTCCAGGAATAAGCCACCAATTCTTTCCCTTTTTTGCCCACCAGGCAAAATGACCGTTCCAGCAGAAATAAGCTCCCTGCAGGAAAATTACAAGGAACATAAGAACATATCGCAGCTTTTCGTTTTTAATGTACTTAAAGATAAAGTAAAAAGCCAGATAAAGAAGGATGAGTACAACCGGATACCAGGCATAAGTATTCATCATCGTAAGACCAAGGAAATTACAGATCCATTGAGCAACCGGCATTTTCTTTCCGTTGATGATGTGCCAGATTGCATACAGAATTACGTTTACATAAAAAGGAATAAGGATTGCCTTTACTACACGCTTTTTCAAAAAACCGTCAAGATAGTTATCCTTTGTCATAAGGCTTTTTATAAGACCAAAGCCGGAACAGAAGAAGAAAATTGCAACAAACTTAAAACCGTAATTTACAAAAATTGAAAGCTCTCCGGGATGTCCCCAGCCGCCTCCTGCACGTTGAAATGCTCCTTCCTGAGAAATATGATGAAGAATAACACCAAGGGCAGCAAAACCTCTAAGTGATTTTGTTACATCAAGAGAGGTTGAATCCTCGTGGAACTGTCCTTTTTTGAAGCCGGCAAACTTTCCGCCCCAGATTAAAAGGGCAACTAAAAGTGCATAAGTTACGTAAGTTGTATACATTTTTTTACCTCGTTTTTTATTATTACAGCTATTTTATTAGCTGAAGGAACCTATATCAATCGAAAAGAAAGGCGTAAACTTCTTTTCATTTGTAGAGCCTAAACCAAATCTTACAAGAACATCAAGACCTTCCCTTACCTTAAGTACACTTCCCAAAGAAGTGCTCCACAAAACAGGATAACGCTCAAGTACTTCTTCTGTTTTTGGAATTAAATCAGATAAGTCGTAGGTAAGCTGTCCCACCGAACCACTCAACCGCAGAAAAACATCTCCACCAAGAATTGTAAGCTGTTCCCACGGTTCAAACTGCAATGAGATTGTTCCTGCAATTTTATTTATACCAAACGTAGTTTTATTTGAAATCTGCGGAAAAAAAACTCTGTCATAATTTGAATAAAACTCTGTAGGTATTAAATTGATGTTGTCTTTACCTGTCTGAAGAATATCTGTACCGAAGAAAAAGCCAGGATTTAAAGAAACTCTATTTCCTAAAGGAATAGACCCTTTAAAATTTACAGAAGAAAGAATGCTTGGACTTGAAAAGCCTTTTGAATTGAACGGACAGATAACCTTTGTATAAAAGTTTAAAAACATTCCGCTGTGTGCAAAAGAAAGTCTGTCCTGAAGATTAAGCGAATAATCAATAAAGCCGCCAAGACACTGTCCGTTCAGCTTTTTGTTCATGTTTATTGCTTCATTATCCTTATTTGCTTCTACATAATCTATGAAAAACTGATCCGAAAGCAGTGAGCCCCAGTACGTTGAGGTTGTATTTAAATAGCCGCCGATTTTTATAAGATTTCCGTTGTTTGTACGGACACCAAAAAGCAACGTATTTTTCCAGGTTGTAAAGGATTTATAATTTGAGCTGTTAAGGTTTGTTCTTGTAATTGTCGGGTATCTGTCCTGATAATACGTTGTATCAATCTGTAAGAATACATACGGATTAAACGGCTGCATATAAAACAGAGAAACTCCCTGATCTGTGATTGTAGTTGCACTGAAAGAAATAACAGATCCAATTCCTGTAAGACCTCTGAGCTGAACATCTGCCATAAGGTTTGCAACTGTTGAAAAGGAGGAGCTTATTGTCTGGTTTAAGTTTGCATTCAGCGAAATCCTTGCTTCTTTAAGCTCTTTTTTTATAAGTATAAGCTCGAGTGTTGTATTCGAACCGTTTTCTCCATAAACATTATCAAAAATCCTAGGAAGAATACTCTTGTAATTTCCTGTAAGATAAACATCCTGCATAAAGGAATTAAATGTATCTGTATTTATTTCCTTATTGCAGATTTTGTTAAACGAGTTTTTGATGTACATTTCATCCTGTTCGTACGCACCTTTTATTATTAGCTTTTGCGGAATAAAATTAGGAAGCCTTCGGTATTTTCCGGAAACACTCATCGGTCTGTAATCAGACATTCTGTTTCCATTTTCATCATAATCCTCAGGATAAATACGTTTACGAACTTCTTCCATTTTATCCTTTGCCTGTTCCGCTGCTATTCTACCCTGCTCGTAAATTGCATCAATCTTCTTAAAATCAAGGGTAGAGAAATTATTCATATCCGGACAAATTACAAGATCTGCGTCCTTCAACATAGATTGTGTTATTGTAGCCTGTGATATTGTAATTGTGTTAAGTATTGCAACCGCCGGATTTGAGTCGTAAACTTCAGGATTGGCTCGTATCTGCTGGGAAATGTCTATGGCGATGATGATGTCGTAGCCTAAATCCTTTGCAATATTAATTGGAAGATTATAGCGTAAACCACCATCCATATAATAATGACCGTCAATTTCGCACGGTTCAAAAATACCAGGAAGACTCATACTGGCTCTGATTGCTTCCGCTAAATCTCCGTGGTCAATAATTACGGCCTCACCGTTGAGCATATCTGTTGTTACAGGTCGGAACGGAATATAAAGGTTGTCAAAATCCATATTTGACGGATATTTTAAGGTAAGCTTTTTAAGCATCTGATAAACGTTCTGACCGTTTGAAACACCCTTTCCAAGCCTAAGGGACATATCAAGCCCAAACGTAAGGTTTATCATGTTATTATAAAGGCTGTGATTTCCAAGAATACTTTCGTACGGCGAAACCTCATAATCACTGAACAAAGGTGACCATTCAATATCATCAATAAGCGAATAGATTTCCTGAATGGAATAACCAGCCGAATACAAACCGCCTATAACAGAACCAAAGCTTGTACCGACAATTATGTCTATGGGAATATCCATTTTTTCGAGCATTTCAAGAACAGGGATTTCGGCAAAGCCTTTAGCACCACCGCCGCCTAAAACTAAGGCAACGCTTGGCCTGTCCTTTGGTTGAGCATAGCAAATAAGAGAGAGAAGAAATAAAACTAACAGTAAAACTCTCTTTTTTATATTCATCTATGCGTTATACCACTGAGAGGCCGTCTGGTCTGCCAGCTGTAAAAGAATTACAAGCGGGTTATCCAGGAAGTTGGAATAATTATAAGATTCGCTTTCGGACAAATCTGAAAAGCCCATATGGCGGCTTATTGCTTCAAGCACATATCTTTTCTTTATGTAAGAAGGCATTATTTCAAGCAGGATAAGCACCGATTCGTTTCCGTGTCCAAGATTGCGTGTATCTGATTTTGTTTTATAGAAAGGCTGCTTTATCCAGTTGCCGGAAATATCTTTAGTGTTTCTATACTCTACACCATAAAAGTTTGTTTTACAGAAATCGTGGCAGAGAGCAGCAATAAAAATGTCTTCTGCAGAGATTGTGTATTTTTCGGCATTAGGACTTGCAAAGAAGTTTTCCAGAACCGGACGTGCAAAAATGAGGCTCTGCTGAACAACCTTAAGTGTATGAAGGCTTAAGCCAGCCTTAAAGTTACCGTGAAACTTTGTAGAAGCAGGAGCTGTCCAGAAGTCTGTTTTGTCGAGCCAGTCTTTTAAGGCAGCGGCTTCGTTTGAATCTGAAACTGCGTAGTCAATCATTTCGTGAACGGTTGGTTTTATTGCTTCAAGCACATAAGAGCCATTTTCCTGTATGGGTGAAAACTCGTTGAAAATATCAAGAAGTTCAAAAATATCTGTGTATAATTCCTGTTTCTGGTCATCTGTCATAGCTTTCACCTTCCTAAAATAGCGTTTTGTAATTTGTATATCTTTAATATTTTACATCACTTTTAACTGTCATTCAAGAATTGTTATCTCTACCCGCCTGTTTTTTGCCCTTCCTTCAGGAGTTGCATTGTCCGCAGCAGGTTTTGTACCGCCAGATCCTTTACAGATAAACTGCTTTTCAGAAACGCCGCGGTTTACAAGCTCTTTTACAATTGAATAAGCGCGTTCCAGAGAAAGATTCATTTCGCCCTTCGGGTTACCGGTGCTTGCTGTGTGACCTTCTACAAGGAACTGTGAGTTCGGGAACTTTTTAAGGATATCGGCAAGCTTTGAAAGCCGTTCATTTTCTCCAGGAAGAAGCTCTGAGCTGTCCGGCTTAAACTGAAGGTTCTGCAGATTCATCAAAAGACCGGCTTCTGTTTTTTCAATATCAACATCATCAATTTTGGCAATTTCAGGAACAATCTTGTCTTCATCGATTGACGGTGGATATTCAGTAAACAGAGAAATTGTACCTTTGAAATTGACTTTATTTCCGTCTGCATACGAAAAGGTTTCATCAATTGTATCCCGGACAACAACAACCTTACCGTTTGCCTTACTTATACAGATTGTTGCATTATGGTTTCCGCTTGCCGCAACAAGTTCCCGGTCGCCATCTTCATCAACATATTTTGTACCAGCTCCATAGCGCGTTGCCCATTTTGCAGACAAAAGATAAACATCCTCGCCGTTATAAACTTCATCACGCAAATAAGTATATTGAATGTACATTGGCATTCTGGTAAACACATTTTTATCAAGCGGATCAACTGCCCGTTCTGCCTTTGCTTCCCAGGTCTGCCCCTTTTCAATATCCTTTGCAGGAAAAGCCGGAAAGCTTCTGAACGATGGATAACCGTTATCTTCGAGCATTTCGAGTGCGCCGTTTTCGTCCATTAAAAAAGATGATGGAATTGCCTTGTGAATGCCCTCTGTAAGGTAAGAAACACCTTTTCTGATGTCCTGGTTTACATAAAAGTTTCCGCTGTAAAAAAATGCTCCGTCATTATCATTATCAGAATTATTAGCGGCTTTTGCACTTGCAGTTGGCGTAATGTAAGCTTTAACTTCCCTGCTCATAAGGCCTGCATATTTCGCGTTGTCGTAGCGGCGTAAGTCTGTGCGTTCTACGTAGATGTAGTTTTTGCTGCCGGTGTAGCGAAAGGTTTCGGAAAAAAGCGGATGGAGAAAAAGCAAGGTTATTATTGTAAGCAGATAAGTTTTTAATCTGGACATAAAGTAATTATATCACAGATAAAAAAACAAAGATATAAAAGATGGAAAAGATAAGTATGGTTCGATGTATTTTAATCTTCCGTTACAGTAATTGTCTTATGTATACAGGTACTAAAATGAAAAATGGGATCGCTTTTATAAGTACGCCTCATACGAAAATCATAAGTTCCTGCATTTTTAAAAATTAAGCTTAGCTTGCAATATGGAAGTAAAACTTCATTTTCTTCTGATTCTGTATTTATTCGATTTTCAGGTCTTACAAAGTCAACAAACATTATATTTTCTACATCACATTCTAAAAGAGTTCCTTCCAAAAGCTCCATTTCAACATCATTCATCAATTGGATTATATAAACTTCATCTTCTTCTAATTCACCAGGAGAATATTTTATAGTAAGTTCTACAGGTTCATTTGTTTTAATATCATCCACAGAATATTCAAAATCTAAATCTTCTGTATATCTGTGCAAGTGTTCCATTGGACAGCCTGTAAGAAAGATAATTAACAAAAAAAATACAAAAAGCTTCTTCATTATACTTTAGCACCTTTAGCTTTAAATGATTTTATTAATTTTTCTTTATCAGAATAAGATAAATTATACTTCTTTGCAAATTCATCAATAAAAGATTTTGCACTTGCAATATTTGATTTTTTATATATTTCAAAAATATTTTTAATCGAATAACCGTTTGTTAACAATTCATAGTAAGCTTGATTATAAAAATACGTATATTCTGCTTTATTTGTATCCGTTAATAATAATTTATAATTACGTTTTGTTTTATTAGCGAAAAACTTATACATCAAGTATTCTCCAAAGAAAAAACCCCAAGATTCTACGAAACAAACTCTTTCACTTTTTCCATCGTTATAACAATTATCTTCTATTTTCTGGTTATTAGATAAAACTTCGCCCCAGCCATTTAACATTTCTAAAAATTCAGTAGACCAATAATCAAGAGATCTTATTCCCAAACTTCTAAAATGAGAAGCATGTGCCATTTCATGGAAAACATTTTCAAATGTATTTTCTGTTGATGAAGCAATTATCTTTTTAGTGTTTCTATCCCTTGCGACATCGCATCCAATTATCAAATCTGGAATATAACTACCAACAAAACCAGCTGCCATTCCAGCTGTCAAAGATGTTATTGGACCACCCAAAAGACCAATATATGATGACCAAAAAGCAAGTTGTGTACCAATTGCTTCAGATCCCATTAATGTAACTGCTGAATCAAGATTTGGAGCTGCCCAAATTTTTAGTTTTCCAGGATCAGTAACATTTATATTATTATTTTTAATAGTTTTTTTATAATATTCTGATGCTCTAATTATATTTCCATATTTTTGTTCGTTTGTTCCATTGCTTAAATAAATATTCTTACCACTTAAATCACCAACGCTTGTATGACCATCAGAATAAAAACTTGTAGAAACATAACCAACACGCATAACATCTACATTTTCATTCTCAAACCATACAGTTATCTGTGCGTTATTTTGTAATAATGTTGTATATTTTACACCTAAATTATATTCTCCTTTTTCATTTGTATATGCACTATGAGTAAAGCACCATTGTGTAACAGTTACTTTTACATTTGGAACTGGTTCATCTCTTCCTGTAACTTCATCATGCACATAAACATATCCACTGGGTACTGCACTTTTCCATTTAAACCACAAGAATCTGTCAGCTGAAATTTTATTTTCTGCATCTTCAAGTACCTCTGGATTATTAATTAATTCTAAATCATCTTCTGAAAGATACATTCCATCAATTATTTCAATTTCATATTCATCAGAATTAAAAGAATCTAAATAGTTAGTAGGAAGTGTATAATAATACCAAGGTGAATGATTATCATCTCCTGTATTTTCAGAAAATTCAGTTCCTCCTTGAATAACTTCATAATCATAAGGAATTATATTTAAATCACCACATATAGATTTAATTATATCAATACCCTCTAAGGTTGTAGTTCGTATTCTGAAATAATAATAATTCGGTTCGATATCAGAATTTAAATAACGTTCTGATTTCAATGAAAATGGATTTTCTATTTTATTTCCTAAAATTATTTCATCTGAAACTTGATTCTTATTATCTTCAATTTTATAATTATTTTCTGAATTTATACTACATGATAAAAACAGATAAGCAATACTAAAAAATAAAGTAATTAGAACATTATTAATAATTCGTATTTTTTTCATAAAACACCCCTTTTTATTATTATTTACCTTAATTATAACATTAAATTATTTATACAACAAATAGTTTTTAAAATCTGAAATAAATGAACGGATTATATGTTGAGGCTACAAGAAGGCAAACTGAAATTGCAAAGATTACAAAACACCAGATAAGCTCAAACACTTCTTTTTTTCTGAAAATCAACTTATAAACCGGCAAACTGCAAACTACCGCTGGGATTAAGAAAATTAGCTTACTACAGGTATCTGCGTGTTGGGAAATAAACTCAATCATAGAAACGCTGGCTGAAGTGTCTGCAACAAACAGCTTTTTTAGCACAGTTTCGAGCTGAGTAAGATTTTCCATTCTGAACAAGGCCCAGCCGAACAAAATCAAAAACAAAGCTGCAAGCCTTATCACTATCTTAATTATTTTGTATGGTATTTTTTCCTGTGGCAGCTTTTCAACAATCCTAAACGTAACGTATTTTTCAAAAATCAAAAGAAGTCCGTAGTATAAGCCCCAGAATACAAAGTTCCAGCTTGCGCCGTGCCAGAAGCCGGTAAAAAGCCAGGTTATGATTATATTACTAATGTGCTTTATTACGCTCACGCGGTTTCCGCCAAGCGGTATGTAAACATAATCTCTGAACCAGCCCGAAAGTGTCATATGCCAACGGCGCCAGAAATCTGTAATTGAGTCTGCACAGTAAGGGTAATTAAAGTTTTCTGGGAAGCGGAAGCCGAACATTTTTCCAAGTCCTATTGCCATTCTGCTGTAGCCCGAAAAATCAAAATAAATCTGGAAGGCATACGAAATAAGTGCAAGCCACACTATTCCACTACACGCCAGCTCTGGAGAATCAAGGATATTATCTGCAACTACTGCAAGATTGTTTGCAAGAATTACCTTACAGCCGAGACCGAGGATAAAATCTTTAAGACCGTTTATAAAATTATCAAAAGTATCGTTTCGTTCAAGGATTTCGCGTTCAATTTCTGTGTACCGCACAATCGGACCGGCAATAAGCTGCGGAAAAAGCGAAATATACAAGGCAAGCGAAATAAGATTTTTCTGTGGTTCAACTTTTTTGCGATGAACATCAATTATGTATGAGAGCGCCTGGAAGGTGTAAAAGCTTATTCCAATTGGCAGTTTGAGCTGTGGGACCTTTAACGGAGCGGATTCCTGTGACAGAACCGAAAGCATTTTGTTCAGGTTTTCTATTGCAAATCCCAGATATTTAAAAAAGAAAAGGAAAATAAGATTAAAGATGATTGCGATGATGAAAACTGCTTTACTGCGGCTTTTTGCAAAAAAGAAATTGCAAATTATAGAAAGAAGCATCAGCAGAACGTAAAGCGGTTCGCCCCAGGCGTAGAAAAACAGTGAGAACAGGCAAAGGATTATGTTTCTGATTATGATTTTGCTCGGGCAGATTTTTTTTGCCACATAGTACAAGGCGGTTATTGCGAGGAGAAAAATGAATATGAAGTACAGGCTGCTGAAAACCATCTTTTTGCTCCAATCTCAAAACTATTTGTTTATCCGGTAACCAAGCGAGCTTATATTGCCGATTATCACCATTTTTGAGATGTTGTTCTCCTCCATATATTTTTGTGCATTTATGCGCTCTCCGTACTGCTTTCTGTAATGACGGAAATCGAGCACGTGTGTTTTGTTGTAGTGACTTGCAAGCAGCTCGTTCACAGAGTTTGTAAACGAGGTTCCCAGAATTAAGAGATTTTCTTTTTCAGGACAGTTGAAATCATAAACAACTTTAGCCCAGTCATCACCGTAATACATTCCGTAATGATTTGAATAAGCCTTGTGTGGAAAATCATCATCAGAAACATAAAGCGAACGGTAACCGTATTCTTTTTCTTCATCATTTACATAAGTTTTATAAGGCGGAAGATCGTATTCGTAGACGGTAAACTTTTCTGTAGAACATTTGAGCAGATTATCACGCGCAAGTGAGCCGTTGTAGATTGTGTTGTAAATATGTGTACGGACAGGTTTAAGGACTTCAACATTTGGACCTTCGAGCATCCGGATTATCTGAGTGTAGCCTATATAGGAACCGTGGTAGTTCCAGTGGTGGTCTGTCTGATAGAAAAGTGTTTTGTATTCATCAAACGAATTGTAATTAAGCTTGTCGTAGCCTGTCATTGGTGGCATATGTTCTTTTATGTAGTCAAAGGCATTGTATTTATAAAGGTCATTAAAGTCGGCAGATTCCGAGCATTCGATAAAGTACATATATTTTGGAAAAGTGACTGCTTCGAGCATTTTTGGATCGTAAAGCTCAAACTCGTATTCTTCCGGTGAATGCGGTTTTTCAACGATGTAACCTGAATCGTCCAGCTTGTAGAGTTTTCCGGCAACAACTTCCTTGTAGGTGTAAGAGTTTTTGTCGGGTTGAACGGGAGTTGATGCGGAAGATGATGTTGTTGGAACTGTTTTTGTTGTGTCTGAAGCGGAAGTTGATTGAGTTGAGGCATTTGATTGTGTTGTTGTGTTTGTCAGGGCTGTTGTCTGAATAAGTTCGTTTGATTGGGATGATGTGATTTCTTTTACAGATTGATTTGAATCTGGAGTTTCAGTTGTGGATGATGATGTTGTTGACGTAAGCTTTTGCGTGCTGCTTTTACCATCCAGTTTTGCAGTTTGTGTTGTAAGAAAATTAAAAGCCTGCTTCACTCCATATTTAATCTGAATTGAGAACAACAACTGGTCACCAATTGAACGTTCCATTTCATCTTGAAAAGTGCCCTTAAAAAAAGCTTTTACAGAAAAAGCCGGTACCTTTTGCAGCGTTCTGTTTTCTTCAATAGATATTTCCTTCTGCGGTCTGAACAAAACTGAATAAAAAAGGCAAAGAACAAGTACACAGGATATAATCAACGCTATACCGCCGGTTTTTTTTGTCTTATTTCCGCCCTTATCTACATCTGAAGCCATAATTAAATATACCATTTAGCACGGTTTAATTCTATAAATTTTCTGCTTGCCCTTAACTAATATTTCGTGTAAAGTGGATTTCAACATTTAATTTTTTACAGCGAATTCGCTGCAGTAATGGAGAACGTCGATGTCGGAAAAAGGCACCAATCAGTATTACATTACCAGACAGGATTCCACAGAATCTAATGCTCGGAGTTACCCACGCAAATTTCCGTTTGCGCTTGCTAAAGCTAAAGGCTCTTGGGTTGAGGACGTAGAAGGAAACAAATATCTGGATTTTTTGTGTGGCGCAGGAACTTTGGCACTTGGCCACAATGATGATGAAGTTAATCAGGCAATGGTGGAAATGCTCACCTCGGATGCACCGCTGCATACGCTTGATTTAACAACCCCAGTGAAAGACGCTTTTGTAGATACAGTGCTTTCACTTCTGCCCCTCGAACTCAAGGATAATGCAAAGATTCAGTTTTGCAGCCCTTCGGGAACAGATGCTACAGATGCCGCAATAAAGCTGTGCAAAACTGCTACCGGCCGTACAGGGGTAATCGCTTTTCAGGGCGGTTATCACGGAATGGGACACGGAGCCCTTGCCTGCACAGGCAATCTGAATGCAAAAAACAAAGTTAACGGTTTAATGCCTGAAGTTCATTTCTTCCCTTATCCATACTCATACAGATGTCCGTTTGGTCTTGGTGGAGAAGCCGGTATAGATGCGGCTTGTTCTTTCTTTGAGCGCACCTTAAAGGACCCGGAAAGCGGAATCCCAAAACCAGCTTGTGTTATTATTGAACCGATTCAGGGAGAAGGCGGCGTTATCCCGGCTCCAGAAAAATTCCTTCAAACAATCCGCAGAGTTACTCAAGAGCTTGATATTCCTCTTATTGTTGATGAAATACAGTGCGGTATTGGCCGAAGCGGAAAAATGTTCGCTTTTGAATATGCCGGAATTGTACCGGATGTAATTCTTTGTTCTAAAGCAATCGGCGGTTCTCAGCCGCTTTCAATCGTAATATACAATAAAAAGCTCGATACCTGGACTCCAGGTGCCCACGCAGGTACCTTCCGTGGAAACCAGCTTGCAATGAAGGCCGGAACAATCGTTCTTCAGCGCGTTTCAAAGCCGGAGTTTCTTGCCGAGGTTGTTCGAAAAGGTGAAATTATTCACAAAAGGATGGAAGCTTTAAAGAACAAGGTTAGAATTATCGGTGATATTCGCGGAAAAGGAATGATGTTTGGTACAGAGTTCGTTAATCCGAATGAAAAACCAGATATGCTTGGTTCTTATCCTGCAAGCGGCGAGATTTCGGCAGCGGTACAGAAAAAGTGCTTTGAAAAAGGCCTTATTGTAGAAAAAGGCGGAAGATTCGGTTCTGTAATGCGCTGTTTGGGAGCTTTGAATACTTCAGAAAAGGATTTGAATACTGCTCTTGATATTTTTGAACAGAGTATTATCGAAGTAGACAAACTTTATAGATAAAGTTGAATCTGGAGAAATAGATGAATTGTTTCCTTACCTCAAATGCTTCTGATATCGAAGTATATAAAAAAATTGTTTCAGAAGTAACAGATGCCATTACAAAAGCATTTATTGACGATACGGCTTACTCAGGTCCGACACCACAGGAGCTAAAGGAAATAATTCACGAGGATACAATTCTTCCAAAAGATGGTCTTGGCTGGGAAGAAGTTTTAGCAAAGCTTAAGGAAATAATCCTTCCAAATCTTTTGCGAACTCCTTCTACAGATTACATGGCTCATCTTCACGGACCTTCACTTATTGAAACAATTGCAGCAGAAGCCATAATTTCTACCTTCAACCAGTCAATGGACAGCTGGGATCAGTCTCCAGTTGCCACTGAAATAGAAGTTGAAACAATCCGCCATTTATGCTCGCTTTACGGCTACGACAGTACAAAAGCTGACGGTGTTTTTACAAGCGGCGGCAGTCAGTCGAATCAAACAGCAATAATTCTTGCCCGCGACTGGTTCTGCAACGAAAAGCTCCATTATGATGTCAAAAAATATGGACTAGATGAGAAATGTTCTAAGCTAAGAATGTACACCAGCGAGATTTCTCACTTCTCCATGGAAAAGTCAGCTCATATTTTAGGTTTAGGCTACAAATCGGTAGTAAAGGTGCCTGTAGACAAAAATAAAAAAATGGACCTTACAGCTCTCCGAAACCTTATCGCTGAAGATAAAAAAGCTGGTAACATTCCGTTCCTTGTAGTGGCAACTGTAGGAACAACAGATTTTGGCAGCATAGACCCGCTTAAAGAGCTTGCACAGATAGCCGCTGCAGAAGGCATGTGGCTCCACGCAGATGCGGCGTACGGCAGCGGCGTAATAATGTCGCAGAAATACAGAGAACGGGTTGCAGGCTTAGAATTATGTGACTCAATCACAGTAGATTTCCACAAAATGTTCCTTATGCCAATTTCGTGCAGCGCAGTGCTTGTTAAAAACGGTTCAACCTTCGATGCCCTTACAATCCACGCAGATTACCTGAACCGAGAGGAAGACGAAGAAGACGGCTACACTAACCTTGTAGATAAATCTCTGCAGACAACCCGCCGCTTTGATGCACTTAAAGTATGGACAAGCTTTCAGGTACGAGGAAAAGACGGCTGGAACAACATAATCAACACAAGCATGGAAAATGCTGCCTATTTGTATGAAAAGCTTTCCAAGGATGATGATTTTACCGTAATCTGCAAGCCGGAAATCAGTTCTGTAGTTTTCAGATATTCAAATAAAGCAAAAGGCACGCCGGAACAGCTTGATGAAATTAACAAAAAGGTTCGCAGAAGTCTTATTCACGAACACGGAATTGTAATTGGTCAGACTGTAAGTGATGAAAGAGTTTGCCTTAAATTTACGCTTTTGAATCCTCTTATTTCGCACAAAAAGCTGGATGAGCTTGTTGAACTTATTAAGAGTTTAGCTGCTTAGATCTTACCTTCTTAACTGAAGTAATCGTAAAGTTTATAGTTTTCTCAGTTTCTTTTCCCGGTTCAATTTCTACGTTCCAGAACATTGTATTTAAGAACGTCATATGAACAGGGATAATTTCGTTGCAGACAAAATCAGGACGCTTGAAAATCATCGGGTAATAGCAGAAATTACAGTTTTCGTTAGGCTCAAGTCCAAACGAGATTCCGCTTTCTGAATCTGTAAGTCGGATATTATTAACCTTAGAAAGCTTATTCTTTCTATTCAGCATTTCTGTACTCTTATCCGGTTCAATAACAAGCTTTTCATCATTATCAATAACTTCAAGATTATAATAAGTGATATTGTTAGGATTAAAGTTTGTATGCGCAAAATTGTTTTCAACTGCAAAAACTGCATTAAACGGCTTGTCGCTGTCGTTGCGCAGAATATACTGAATAATCATTCCGGTTGAGTTGATTATGTATTTTTTCTTAAGGTAAAGTTTTTGCTTTGTAGGCTTAAATACTGCTTCTGCATAAAGCTGTACCTCGTGATGATTCTGAGAGAACTTAAGCTCTGAATAGCGGATTCTTGAGAAAACTCCGTCCCCTGCCGGCTCCGCAGAAATGTATTTATCAAAATCATCCTTTGTAAAAATATGGTCTACAAACAGGCCTCTTTCATAATCATCAGAATAACCGTCGTATTCCTTGATTCTAGAAAAATTATCCGCATAGTTACCGGTATTTTTAAGAATCTCAAGCTCCTGGATTGCACCGCCGGTAAGTGTGATATAAGAAAAATAATTCTGCATTCGGCAGACATATTCACCAAGACCGTCACCGTTATAATCAAAGCAGATTACAGATTCCTTAAAATTAGAATCCTCGCGCAGAATCTTTTCGGCTTCCATAAGGTATTTATATGCAAGCTGTCTGTCTTTAGATTTTGTTGCACAAAGCAAGGCTGTTCCGTTCTGAGCCTGCCAAAGCTTTTCACGAGCTGCCTTTTTCCTCATCTTGTCGTTTTTGTACATATTCACAAGCATGCTTAAATACATAATTCTGTTATAAAGCTTGTGACTCTGAGGATAAGAGCTCATAAAATCGTAAACAGTTACGGGATAATTCTGCTTGTTTTCAACATCCTGAACAGTCTGATCTGTCCATTTTGTAAATGAACTGTTTATACCGGCCGTAACATTGTACTGTATTCTTGAAGGAACCTTTTTTCCGTAAATATACGGAGTTGAAGTTATAATACGGGTTTCGTTATTTTCCAGATAGTTTGATAATTCTTCAAACCAGCCCTTCTCAATCAATTCCTTGAACTGTTCATGAGAGAAGCAGATATTTACAATTCGTTCAGGCTCGTATTGCAGATAAGTATCTTTCTTTTCAACCTTCTCCACCTGCCGAACAATGTTCTTTACAAAATCCTCCGCCGTCTGATTGCTTTCCGGCACAAGATTTTCATAGTACGGATAAATATCAATTGATTTTCCAAAGTCTGTCATTATAATTGGCAGGAACTTTCGTTTATTCGGAGGAATTATACTGCTTTCCAGAAGTGTATATTCAATACCGCAGGTTTGCAGACTGTTTACTAAAGATGAATCCCAGCAGTCTTCAAAAAGTGTAATTCCACGAGGGCGTTTACCTGTTGTCTGTCTGATTTCTGCAGAAAGCAAGTCTATCTGACCGCCTCTGTCTACAGGGAAAAGTAAAGGAAGAATCGGGGCATAAAAACCACCGCCAAGCATTTCTACCTGCTTACGTTCTACAAGCTCCTTTATAATAACGGTAAACTCGTTTCTTTTCTTTTTAAGGAATTGAAGCTGAGGACCTGTAAATGCTAAAGAAAAACAGAAGGATTGATGTGTATAAAGAAATCGTGCTAAAGGTTTATACACAGCCTGGTAGTCTTTTTCAAACTCATCAAAAGCGGTGAAAGTTGATGTAAACGATTTTAAACTAAAACAAACGTATATCGGATTCATGCTTCAATATACGGATCCCCACCCTGAAGCTTTTCCCCCTACCGCTTTGTACTCCCTTCATATAAAGTTTTTTTAATGACTATTCTATTATTTAAATGTCACGCCATCTAATAACGGCTTTATAATTCTATAGCAATATGCCCATATTTTAAAGTACTTTTTTTCATTCCATTCAAGTTTTTTTACTTTTTGTTTTGAATCGCAGGTTGTAAGTCCCTGTTCTTCATTTGTACAAAGTGTAAGCTCCTTTGTCTGCTTTGGAACAAGCTTGATAATGTTTTTAGGACAAACATTTACACAGACTCCGCAGCCAATACAGGTTGAAGTGACCACCGCAGTCCTGTTTTTTATTATGATTGCCTTCTGTGGACACGCCTTTGCACAGTCTCCAAGCCCTATACACGCATATTTACAGTCTGTTCCAGAATCGCTGATTGAGTTAATAAGGAAGCACGAATGCTCCGGATTAAACTCTTCCCTCTTACACTTAAAGCTTTTATCGCAGGCACATAAAACAACAGCCTTGTTCTCGTTAGGAATAATTTCTTCGCGCTGCGGCTTAATGTAATTCTTTTCTTTATCAGAAATAACTGGATCTTCAGTAATATCCTTAAGGTTTTTCTTGATTGACGGAAATAAAATGTAAAACAAAAAGAGAATCAGCAGTACAGTTATAATTACGATTAAAAATAACAGAATTGAACACAAAATCATTTTATTACCCCTGGATTAAGCCAAATTACATCCCAAACGGAAATAATGAATATTAAGATAGCGATAAATAAAAGATATCTGCTGTAAAACTTTTCTTTAGAGATGTTATCGTCATTTGCCCTTGCCTTAAAGGAATAAATAAACGGACACAAAAGCACGAGCGCCGCAAGACAGCTTCCTGCAATTACAAGTGTATTCAACAACGAGGTGCTTTCCATTACAGAAAGAAGGATTATGAGATAACTGAAAATAAACTCTGAAGTTGATTTATTTGTAGTGATTCTTGTTAAAGCTTCCATAAAGGTTGTAACACAAATATAAATAAAGAAGCAGACAACAGGGAAAAGCTCAACTATATGAAGCGGTATAAGAATCATAGAAGTAAGCAGCCAGGAGAATACAGTTGAAAGCAGGATTGAGATTACAACCTTAATCATATAGGTAATTGTTTTTGTCTGGAAAAGGTTCAAATCAATAATCTGATTTACACCTATTCCATAAAACAAGATTGTTGAGGCAAAGCAGGTGTAATACAAGAAGGTGCTTAAAAATGTCATTTGCTAACCTCCGCCTTTTTAATAATATCTGTCCTGTTTCTGAAGAACGTATGGATTGAAAGCAGAACTCCGGAGAAAATAAGGGCACCAGGAACAGAAGCAATTATTGAAAGAAGACCAGTTCTTTCTGCCTTTATAATTACCTTTTCGTAAATCTGATGCCCCGTACCAAAGAAGGTAAAGGTTCCGTAACCAAGCAAATCTCTTATGAGGAAAAACAAAAGTGCAAAAATTGAATACATAAGAGACTGAATCATATTATTCTTTAATCGCTCTGAAAGCTTTTTTTCTGTATCTGCAAAAACATATCCGATTGAATAAAACGAAAGCGGTATTACATAAATTAAAAAGCCGAGCGTAAGGACAATTTCCGGCTGCATAAGCACAATAATCTGTCTGTATAAGACCGTAGAAGCCAGCATAAGGAAGATGACCGTTACACTCTGAATCTCGTCGAGCTTAAGCTTTTTTACAAGCGAAACAGACAGGGTTCCCATAAGGACGATGAAGTTGAGCTCTACTACAAGCACAAAGCCATATACAAAACGGCCGGGAGCCAGAACAAGCATCATAAGAGCCGCTGCTAAAAATACGTATGTTGATTTTCTTTTCATATCTCAGCCTTCCTTATTTTGAACCTTCTTTTGTTATTGTTCTGCCTATAATCTGTGGAATCTTAAGCTTCCAGTACTCTATCTGCTTATCCGAAAAATTGTTCTTCAAAAGAAGATTTATTCTGCCGTGGAGTGATGAATACCCTATAAAAGACACATTATTTTCGCTGTCGCAGACAAACACAACTGCAAGCGGACCGTACAGGGTTGCACTTCTGATTATTACTGCATCGTAAAGCTCACCGTTTCGTCTGCTTCTTGCCTCGTAGCAGGCTGCATTCAGACAAACCGGATTTTTTATAGGCTTGTTGTTTCCAACTGTCCACTGATTCGGATCATAATCATCAAGAACTCTTTCGATGGAAACCTTAAGATTATTATTCCAGGACTTTTTAGAAACAAGCGAAAAATAAATCAATATCATAAAAACTACAGCTACAATGCCTAAAAAGATTCCGTAGTTCTTAAAAAAGTTTTTGTAAGAAACATCATCCATCATTTTCTAAACTTCCTTTACAAGCTTAAGACTTTCCTTTACTAGCAAAGCTTCATTTCTTCTCTCCTCTACTACGCGAATAAGAAGATTGAGCACATTGCAGATTACAACTGTATAAATCATGCCGATTGGAGAGGTACCGCAGCCAACTATAGCAAAGGCTAAAACACCCGCAATAACACCATACAGAATCTTTCCGCTTACCGTCACAGGATGAGTTCCAAACCAGCAGAGCAGGAAGAAGGCAGTAAACAACGTACCGCTTGTAGTCAAAGCAAGAATTACATCTCCCTGATTGATTACACCACCAACAAGAACAGGAGCCAGAACTCTTACAAGAATTGCATATGTTCCAATAAAAATTGCCGGGATAATTCCTGAATACGGATCGTCTGAATAAAGCACTACAGAAGCAAGCAGCGTGAGCAGATTGAATCTGAAGGCTGGAATTATTGAATGTGTATCGCACAAAAGTGAAATATAACCTTCCGGCAGAGTTACCTTAAGCCAGGAGAAAATTGTGTTGTTTAAGAATGAAGTGATATAGGTATCAAAGCCGTAAACTGGGAAAATACCATTGTTTATCATTATTGTAGATGGATTCTTAAGCGGCAAAAGGTCGGCAGTGATAAGGAACCCCGGGAAGAATCTTTTTCCGATAAACCAGGCGGCTATAACTGCTGTTGCAACAATATTTACCCAGGAGGTAATGCATTTTTCAAATATAAACCTTGAAAGAATTACTACAAAAAAAGAAACAAAAAAGGCGGTAACTACAGGATAGGTTTCCGGTAAGAACATACCGATTAAAATACCCTGGACGAGTGTTACAAGACCTGTATACAGCTGGCGTCTGTAAAAAACATAGCTCAAAGCATAGGCACATAACGCGCCCACAGTTGTACCTGTTATAACATAAATTGCGTTAAAGCTTTTTGTTATAAAAAGCATTGCTATTTGCAGGATAAGCAGTGCCAGTATACGAATCATTACAGAGGATATAGAAGGAGTTTTGAATACGTAAGGATTTAGAGAAACCTTGTTCTTTATAATCTTACTGTCGGAAAAGTTATTTTTCATTTTGTTCTCCTGCCAGTTTTTCTTTTAAGACAGCAATTGTCTGGGTAAGCGGCAGTCGGGATGGACATACCGTATTGCATAAACCGCATTCTGTACAAAGTGCCACAGATTTAATAAAGGCTTCCTGTACCGGCTTTCTTTCATTCATGTATGAATAAATTATATCCGGGGAAATCTTTGCTCTGCACGCAAATCTGCAGTTTCCACAGTGAATACAATTGTAAATATGATAGTCAAAGGCATTTTTCTTTGAAATGAACTCTACGGATTTTACAGTCTTTGTTATTGGAATATCCAGAGTATTTACAGAGTTTCCGCAGACAGCTCCGTTTATGATAATCTGTGAAGGCTCGTGAACAAAGCCGCCGAGCTGAGTAATAAGCTCTCTTAATGTAAAGCCAACCTTTACCTTCAAAAAACAGGAAGCTGGCAGACAGTTTCCTGTAAATTGAATGTAGTTTGACATTGACGGAAGGTTGTATTTAATTGCGTTATACACGTTGAGTATTGTATAGGAATCTGTAAAAAGATCTTTGTTTGATATTGTAAAGTCGCAGCTTTTCTTAAGTCCTTTATTAAAGCTTGCAATAATTTCTCTCTTAAAGCCTGCAGGATAATGCTTCATGCGGTTTCTGAGAAGCTTAATTTCTGTATCCTTAATAAGCGCTTCTATTTCTTCATCATTTGTCTTGCTGTCTGCAACAAGTACAACATGCTTTAAACCAATTGCTTTTGAAATAAGCTTTACGCCGTCAATTATTCTCTGGGCATAAAACTTTGTTAAAAGTGCATCTGCAAGTCTAAGCTTATCTTCATCATAAAGGCGGACTATTAAAGCACGCTCCCGTCTGTTTTCAAGGGAATTAATTTGTTTTGCAAAAGATTCTGGCTTTGAAATTATAAATGTATTTATAATTCCTTTATCAGCAAGCTTTGTAATAAAATCCTTTGCAGTAATTCCACTTGTTTCGTTATGAACAAGCTTTTTTCCTGTAAAGGTAAAGCGGCCTTCCAGTTTGATTTTAATGGCTTTTTCGTAATGACCGTCTGGAGTAAGAATTGAAACTATATCAACAACCTTTCCTGGAATTGGTGAATGAATATTTGCATAGCCAGCCTCAGCATTTTCAGGAACAGCTATAACATCACCTTCCTGAACTAAATCGCCGGCAGAAACAAGAGTTCTGCATTCACACTTTTTTTCCTGCGTTAAGGGAACTGTTACTATTTTTGGTAAAAAGGCATTCTCAGAAAACTTATACTTTTTCAGCTCTGTTGGAACAACCTGATAAGTTGTCATTTCCTACCTCCCTTGCGTTTTATTATAGTTGAAAAATAAATAAAAAGTAACATAGCAAAGCACACAAACATCATTATTATGCTGAAAAGACTTACATGATACGTACCGGCAGAAACATAGCCGCATATAAAGTCTTCACCCTGCACTTTTATTACCTTTTCAATTGATTCAAAATCAAGCTCATCTATGTTATCAAACACTGTATGCTTAAAGTTTTCGTCATAGCTCATATAGGAATCTGTTTCCGTTATTATTCCGTCAGTTACGGTGTAATTAGGAAAGATCATTGTGTCATTTGCCGGGTAGGAATCAAAGTCAGACTCTACGTTGAGCGACTTAAAAGGAGCCGTAAGAACATTCCAGTTCCATCTGTAAAAATCCTCAAGTTCTGGAAGCTCCTGTGCCTGAAGCTCTGTTTTACCCGGGATAAAGACTGCATTTTTCTTTTTTGTAAGGCCGGAGTTTGTTGCAGAGGAAAAGGTAAAATACAATATCACTAAAACTATACCGGCAATTGTAACCGGCATTACAATCTTACCGTTTCCGCCGAAGACCTGAATCATCTTTGCAGGACGAATATATACGGGCTGGAAGGAATATCTTTTACTTGAAGCTGTTTTTATAACATTGAAAAGATAAATTACAAGAGCGGTTCCAAGAAGTGTCATTATAAAAAAGATTCCCGAAAGGATTGAACCGGCAAACGCACTTGCAATTGAAAAAGCAATTATAAACGCAACTATAAGTCCTCTTGAAAGATACTTTACGGCGCCCCTTCTACCAAACAGATTGGAGATAAAAAACAGGGCAATATAAAGCAGAATCACTGCAGCCGCTGAAGAATAAAACGGATTACAGAAAACATACACTACAGGAATAAGACATTCCAGAATAAAGAAAAGCTTGTTTCTGGAAAAGAATGAAAGCAATATCATAACAATTGCTGTAATTACAGGGAGCAGCCACGGATAAGAGTAAGAGCTGTCGGAACCGGCCTCAATTCTTTCGCGTTCGAGTAAGTTTATGCAGTCATCAAGATTCTTTTTATAAACTTCAGGAACATAAATAAGCTTGTATTTTTTTGATGCGTCAAAAAAGTAATTATCCCGGAAATTAAGATAACCTGTAATGCTTTCATCACGGCTGTCTGCTTCTATTCTGTTTTTGCTGAGCCCCATCTTTAACATTGACATTTGAACTGTGTTTTCGGCAAGCATAATCGGAATGCGCTGATTTTCCAGGCTCACATATTCTGCAACTCCGGCATTATTCAGACAGTTATTTACTGTATTTACATTCGCAGTTACAGGAACATAAAGGACTGAGTAGTTTTGCCAGATGTGTCCGCTGGGAACAGACCTGAATATTACAAGCAGTGCCAGTATAATCAGAATAACCGGCAAAGATATATATTTTAACAAATCTTCTTTTTTCAATTTCATTTCGTCTACATAAGCAGTGAGAAAGAAAGACCGATTAAAAATCCTAATACACAGCCAAGGATTACCTGTAACGGAGTGTGACCGTCTACTTCCTTTATTGGAGTGTATTTTTCAATTGCCTTTTTTTCTGCAAGCTCTTTTCCAATAACGTTCAGTTTATGCGCCTGTATACCGCTTGAGTGGCGGACTCCAAAGGCATCTCGTATTGTTACAAAAAAGAATACAAGAGAAAGCATAAAAATATCGGAATTAATGCCATTTCTAAAGCCTATTGTTGTACAGAAGGAAGCAACGAGAGCCGAGTGACTTGAAGGCATACCGCCGGTCTTCCAGAAAAGATTCTGTGCAAGCTCAGAGAAGGAATGTATACGTCCGTGAATAAGATTTATAATTGTTTTTAGAAACTGCGCTCCAAGCCAGCTGAATATTCCGGCAAGGAAAATCGGATTTGTTACAAACATTTTTAACTGTTCACGTGTATTAGATAACATCATTAATTCCTATTAATATCTAAGGATTATATCATTTAAGGGCCATTTTTACTAGTATTATTATTTCGGAATAAATATAATTATGTTATGGATTTCAGGACTTTTACTGCCGGTGATAATGATAATGACAGACGACTTGATAAAATTATCAGGATAATTGTACCGTCTATTTCTCTTTCGGAAATCTACAAGGCAATACGAAAAGGACTCATTAAAGTTAATGATAAAAAAGCAGCCGCCGAGTACAGAGTTCAGTCCGGAGACAAAATATCTGTTGCAGAGTTCTTTTTTAAGCCGTCTGATTCTAATCCTAAAGCCAGCGATGATAAAAACAAGATCAGCGATTCTGATTTTCCTGATATTCCAGTTCTGTTCAAAAACGAAAACATAATAATTTTTAATAAACCAAGAAATATTTCTGTGCACGGTAGCGGCAACAAAACAAGTAACTCAAACAGCACAATTACACTTGAAGCTTACACAAAAGCCCTTTACGAAAAAGAACATCCAACTGCAGCTTCCCTTTCATTTACTCCAGGGCCGCTCCACAGAATTGACCGCTTTACAACCGGTATTGTTGCTTTTTCCTGGAGCTTAAATGGTGCCCGCTGGTTTTCGGAAAACATAAAAAATCACACTATACAGAAAAAATATATCGGTATTGTTCAGGGAAACTTAAAAGCTCAGCAGAAATGGCAGAGTTTTATTAAAAACAAAGAAGCTGACGGTTCGCAGAAAAAATTTCATACGGTAATTGCTACAGATGCGCCTGAGGAAGGAAAAGCTGCCCTTACGATTGTAACGCCACTTGCACATGGAAAAATCAACGGTCTTGAGCTCACTCTTACCGAGTTTGAAATCCATACAGGACGTCACCACCAGATTCGTGCACAGGCCGCCCAAAACGGCTTTCCACTTTATGGAGACACAGCTTACGGTGGTGCTCGGAATCCTCAGAATACATATTTTCTCCACGCCGCAGAACTCCAGATTCCTGAAAACCCGGTTGGTTTACCACAAATAATCAAAGCATCAATACCGGAAGATTTCCCTTTACCTGTATCATAAGTCTATATAATTTGTTGTTATCTAAAGAATTATGCTTTATAATATTGGTGCAATATGAATAATCCTTTTAAGCTGATTTCCCAAAAACTCCATCCTACACAGGTTTATGCACTTGTGGGTGAAAGCGGTACGGGAAAAAGTTATCATTCAAAAATACTCGCAGAAGAATATGGAATAGATGCCATTATTGACGACGGGCTTCTTATTCAGGATGAAAAAATTATTGCCGGTCATTCTGCAAAGCGGGAAAAAACTTATATGGGTGCCGTACGAGCTGCCCTTTTTGATGATAAAGAGCACCGGGATTCTGTTGCCAAGGTTTTGAAAAAAGCCCACATTAAAAAGCTTCTTATTCTGGGCACCTCGGAAAAAATGGTAACTAAAATAGCTATGCGCCTTCAGTTACCGCAGCCTTCTAAAATAATCCACATTGAAGAAATTGCCACAAAGGAAGAAATTGAAAAAGCTGTAAAATCCAGACAGGTTGAAGGCAAGCACGTTATTCCGGTTCCTTCAATCGAAGTAAAAAAATCGTATCCGCAGATTTTTTCTAATTCAATGCACGACTTTTTTAACAAAAAGAATATTTTTAAGAATCTCAAAAAATCCGGCGGAAAAATGATTGAAAAATCGATTGTACAGCCGGAGTTTTCTAAAAAAGGACGCGTAGAGATTTCTGAAGCTGCCCTTACCCAGATGGTTACTCACTGTGTCTCCGAATGCGACCCTGAGGTTAAAATCAAAAAAATCTCCATCAAAAAGGATTCTCGTGGTTATAAGTTCATTGTTACGATAGACGTGCCGTTTGGTACCCAGCTTACAGGAAAGGTTCACAAGCTTCAGCAGTACATAATCGACAAGATTGAAACCCTTACAGGAATCCTTATTGAGGAAGTAAGCATTGTAATTGACAAAATCACAAAGGTAGAAACGCCGCCTGTTGAAGAAGAGAAAAAACAAAATATGGATTTCTTAAAGCAGACGCTTGCCCGCTTCCACATTGATAAAACTGTTCCAGAAAACAAGAACTAATTTTTATCTGATTTAGCTGCCGGTTTTGCTGTGTTTTTTGGTTGAATCCTTATAGCAACTCCAAGACTGTTCAAAACTGCCCTTACAGCATATTCAAGCTCTCTTCTCTGTGGATTCATTGGAAGCACAAAGTTTCTGCATTCCGACCAGGTTTTTGCATAAAGTTCGCTCGAAGAATATTTCTGGGCTGTTTCTTTTTCCCAGTCTGTAAGTGTTGTAATAAAGTCGTAGATTAAGAAATAAAGCTTTTTACCAAGTCTTGCGCCTGGATCTGTTTTTACAAGCTCATCAAGCTTTTTAAGATTTGCAAAGAAGGATTCTTCAAGATCGCTGTTATCGAAAATCATAGCGGCGGCTGAAGGCTGTAAATACATAAACAAATCTGTATCAAGCGCTTCAAGGATTATTTCGTAAGCATGACCGCTGTTAATAATTTTCAAAAGCTCTTCTGTAAGTCTGGATGGAGAAATCTGTCCTAAAAGCTCTGCCGACTGACGAATCTTTCTGCGCAGAGAAAAAGACATTTTTGCGTGAGTTGTAGCCGAATACTTTATGGCACGAAGCATTCTTACAGGATCTTCAACAAAGATTGAATCCATGGAAATAACAGGACGGAGCACGTGCTTTTTTATATCACGCATTCCGCCTACATAATCAATTACCTGCTCCTGAATAGGATCATAATACAGCGCATTGATTGTGAAGTCTCTTCTGTGAACATCCTGTTCAATTGTTCCAAAATCATTTCCGACAGAGCCTTCTGCATTTGAACGGAAGGTACTTACTTCGAATATTTTTTGACCGAAAACAACGTGAACAAGCCTGAACCGTCTGCCGATTATTCTTGAGTTTCTAAAAATCTTTTTAATTTTTGAAGGAGTTGCGTCAGTAACAATATCAAAATCTTTTGGAGTATTTCCAATTATCAAATCTCTGACAGCACCACCAACAATATAAGCGGTATATCCTGCATCTCTAAGCCGTGTAATTATCTGAATAGCATCAAGGTCTATTTTCTGATTCGAAATAAGATGCTCGTCCTTTGTATAAACAACGGCTTTCTTTTCAAGATTACCTTTTACATCTGTTCCGTAACGATATAACACAATGAATGAATAATATTATTTTTTCGAAATAGTGGCAATCCATTCAAGCAAGTCTTTTTCAACAGTTTCCTTGTCTACTTCGTTCAGAATCTCGTGTCTGTCCTCAGGATATTCCTTAATCTGAATATTCTTTATACCCTTTCTGCAGTAAATCTTGTAAAGCTTCTTTACAGTCTTTCCGTAATCGCCTACAGGATCCATACCGCCGTAAATCATATAAAGTGGAAGCTCTTTTGGAATTGCATCAATGGCGCTTCTGTTATGAATTGTCTGTAATCCGTTCATCATATCGTAGTAGAACGAGGTTGTAAGAGGGATATTGCACCACTTGTCCGAGAAGAACATCTGTACATTCAGTTCATTTCTTGAAAGCCAGTCGTGATTTGTTTTCTTTTCTGTTCTTTCGTTATAGCTGCCGAAAGCAAGGGTGTCTAAGAACGGAACAAAGCTGTCGCCGCCTTTAATTTTTTTAATAAGGGATACCGCAATCTTTCCAAAGAAAATGAGGGCATCTCTTGGACCGGCAGTTCCACAAAGAACGCAGGCATCAATATCCTTTCCGTATTTTTCAATATAGCCCTGTGAAACAAAAGAACCAAAGGAATGACCAAACAGAATTATTGTTTTTCCAGGATATTCTTTTTTATAAGAATCAATAACCTCGTGTAAATCTTCTACAACCCGGTTAAAACCATCATTATCAGCAAGCTTTCCGAACATACCTGTTTCTTTTTCAATTGCAAGCTCTGCTGTTCGTCCGTGACCGCGCATATCATATGCATTAAAAACATAGCCGTTTTCGGCAAGTATAGAACCAATTCTGTCATAACGGAGGGAATGCTCAGCAAGTCCGTGATGCAGCTGAACAATTCCTTTTATATCTTCCTCTGGATCAGGTGCCCATCTGTTAACCCAAAGTTCTGTTCCATCGTTAGTTTTAAAAGCAAAGCTCTTCATCTGCATGTTGTGCCTCCGAATAAATGTAAAATTGTAAAATTGTAGAAAAAATGGTAAGATTTCTATATGAGTGGTATGAATACAGAAATTGTCACTACAGAAAAGACTGTTTTCGGCGGAAATACAATCGCCAGAATCGATTCCAAAACAGTGTTTATCCCTTTTTCATTGCCTGGGGAAACCTTATCAATAAATATAGTACAACACAAAAATGATTATGACAACGCAGAAATTGTTAAAATAATTGAGCCGTCGCCTTACAGAATTGACCCGCCTTGTAAATACTATGGACTTTGCGGCGGCTGCAACATGATGCATATTGCTCCTGAATATCAGAGGGAGCTTAGAAAACAAATGCTTTTTGATGCATACAAAAGTAATAAAATTGAACCTTCCTGTGAAATAGAAACTGTATTCGGACCGGATTATAACTACAGGGCAAGATTTCAGCTGAACCAGGGCGGCTTGTCACAAAGAAGCGGAAACAACGTTGTAAAAATTAAGGAATGTCTTTGTGCAGAAAAGCCTGTTAATCAGTTCTTTGCAGAAACTGAACCAGAAAAAAGACCTTCAGGCCGCTGTCACATTTTTGGAAGTGAAAAAGCATCCGAAAAGCTTGTTATTGAAGCGGAAAACGGCTTGTCCGGAAAGAATGGTGTTACAAATAATAGACAGTTTGGTAATAAATCTAAAAAATTAAAGAATATTAAACAGAATCATTATTTTTCGGGTACAATTCTTTCGCCGGAAAATACAGTTACAGCGCTTATTAAAGACCAGAAAATTGAGTTTGATGTACGCGGATTTTTCCAATCTAACCTTTTTGTATTTGAAAAAGTGATTGACCTTATGGAAAAGCTTCTTCCACGCGGAGAAAATGTTCTTGATATGTATGCCGGCTGCGGTTCTTTTTCTGTCTTTCTTGCCGAGAAGTTTTCAAACGTAGTTTTAGTTGAACACAACAGAGATGCACTTGTATTTGCAGAGAAAAATCTTTCTGGAAAAACTCATACAAGCTACGGCTTAAGCGGAGAAAACTGGGTAAAAACTTGTGCTTCCAGCTGCCCTTCCTTCGATGCCTGTGTAATTGACCCGCCTCGTTCCGGTGCAGAAAAAGCGGTTATAGACTATCTTTGCAAAAGTGATATTCCGGTAATTTTTTATGTTTCCTGCAATCCGGCAACACAGGCACGGGATGCAAAAGGCTTAATAAATGCCGGTTATTCCCTTGAACGACTTTTTCTTCTTGATTTTTATCCGAATACAAGTCACATTGAAAGCCTGGCGTTGTTTATAAAATCGTAATAAGCAGAAGCGGAGATACATGCGGAGTTATAGATGAACGGTTTTTACAAAAAGTTATTTGCAGTTTTAATTCTCACAAGCATACCCTTTATTTCCGGAATCCGCGGTTATAATGCCTATTCACAGGATAAGCTTACAAACATAAATGCCTCCTGGACAACAGTTCTTCCCGGTAAAGTTGTTTACCAGCCTGAGGTTTCTTCTTACGGCTTTGCAGTAATGACAGATGCCAGAGATATTGAAGTTTTTTCAAATGACGGAAAACTTATCTGGGAAAAGCACTTAAAAAAATGCTATTCTCCGTTTTTCACTTTTCTTAAGGACGATTTTCTTACAATCGTAACTGATTCCGGCAAGCATCTTGCTCTAATTAATCCGGACGGACTTGAGCTCTGGAATATGGATATGGATTTCCGCATTATGGATAAGCCTATTTCCGGCAGAGACGGCCGTTTCTTTATCAGAGGTCAGGACAGACTCTGCTGCTACACAATAACAGGACTCAGAAAATGGAACATCCAGACGCCAACTCAATCTAAACTGCCACCTCAAACGCTATCGGACGGCAGCCTTGTCGTTTTCCTGAATGCACTTGAAGAACATAAAACAAAAGCTCTTCGCATAACACCGTTTGGAGAAATCATTGAAGAAATCCTTTTTGCAGGAGAAGTTGTTACCTCCGTCACTACACCAAAAGGAGTTCTTTTAACCTTTACCGACGGCAGCTGCGGCCTTTTCGATTTATCTACCGCAAACATTGTTGAACACAAATGGCTTTTACAAAACAACACAAAAGACAAGCGAAACTTTTTTGTGCTTTCGCAGAATAAAGACAAAATCATTTATCTTAATCATCATCCCTCCTCTATTGAGGTTGACTATTTAGATTCTGCAGATGGAAGCATATACCAGTCGTTTTTTGTTCAGAATGTACAGCCTTCTCCAACCAGCTTTTACAATGATGACGGTGTTCTGATTGCTGATAAAGATAATGCATATTTTTTCAACAATAACGGCAAGCTCTTATGGTCTGGAAAAATGCCTCAAAAAGGAAGCCGTGAATATTACAACAACCTTCTGTTTACAACCGACAATCATTTTCTTTTGTTCGGGCTTAACTGGTCTATAAATGCATTCAGAACGAGCCAGAGTTCAAAGAAAAAGAACAAGGCAGATAATCATCCTAAGGAACGAGAAAGCTACGCCACCTATTACAAGTATGATCCGGGCGTTTATGATCTGCTTTTAAACTCAACAAAGCTCAACGAAGAAATGCTTGATGACGTAAGATTTAATGCGCTTGCAGATGGGGATTATGGTAAAGCAGAACCAGCATGGACTTCCGAACTGTTCGGTTACTGCTATCTTTACACTAATTTCCTAACTCTTTCCAACAATACAGCCGTGCGCGTTGAAAAAACTGTGTTTGAAACAGATATGGTTGGACTTGAAAAAATGCTTTACGAGCTATCTGCCTTTAATACAGACACCTTTACCGACCAGCTCTGCCTTTATCTACGAAAGGAAAAAAACAGATCCCTGCTCCATTCAATCCTTTCCGGCATTGCGCAGAACGGCTACGATTCAGATTACAGAATCCTCCAGACTCTCACCCCCTTTGCAAAGAACTTAAATCCAAAGGATGACCTTCTTTTATGCGATGTTTGTGATGCTGTTTATGCAATCTGCCGTACAATGGGCAGCGAAGCAATAAATCTGTACGGAAAAAACATTTATTCCGAACTTTTATATCCTAAATATTCCTCAGTAACCCGCGACAAAGCAAGAGAATCTTTAAAAAACCTTGTAACAAATAATGTTGGTAAATAATAAATTGTTGTGTTATAATAAAATGTCATTATAATATAATTAATTTCAACTTACTTACGAGGCTATTTATGAAAAAAATATTGTCTTTATCTTTTGTTTTCCTCTGCTTATCAGCAGTCATTTTTGCATTGGAAGTTGACGAGCCTGAGCTTAAAACCTCCGGTACAGAAACTATTGAGTTTATCAACTATACTGGACCTCACAAGGTAATTGATTCAATCAGTGCAATTAAAGCAATCGGTTCAGATATGGGAAAAAAGATTGTTCCCGAACAGGCTTCGACTGTTGGTAACAAAGACAAATACTATGTTGTTCACGCAGTAGATGCCAATGAAAAAGGAAAGTTGGATGCCGATATCCTCTTTATTGGTAAAAACGCCTCTGTAGACCATATTACAAACTTAAGACGAATTATTAGTGCTTATCTTACCTCTGCTTATTCATATTCAGAAAGAGATGCTGACACACTTGCAGTATTTATTACTGTTTATAATGCTGTTTACCGTGGAAAATATGATGTTTTCCAGTCTAAATACAAAAATGTTGTTATGAAAAATCTTTCTAAAAACAACTGTGGTCTTTCTACTACTTACAAGGAGTGGCCTGGAAAGTCAGAAATTGTTATTCCTTTGTATGATGTAAACGGTGGTCTTTCAACTGTAGATACTTCTGTTATAAGCGACGAAAAGGTTGTTGATTCTATGCAGGATGATGATGACAAGAACGTTGATAAACGAAAAGACCTTGTTGACTTAAAGGAAAGAGAGGCTGACGACGCTTCTGATAAAGCAAAGAAAGCTGAAAAGAAAGCTGAAAACGAAAAGAAAAAGCTTGATGAAAAGAAAAAAGAAGCTGACGATGCTAAGAAGAAAGCCGAAGAAGAACCAACTAAAGACAACAAGAAAAAGGCTGAAGAAAAACAGAAGGAAGTAGAAGAACAGGAAAAGGTTGTAGAAGAAGCCGAAGAAGAAGCTAAAGAGAAGAAAGAGTTTGCTGAAAAGAAGCAGGAAGAGGCTCAGGAAGAACGAAAGGAAATAGCTAAGGATCAGAAGGACGTTCAGGACAGAGAAGCAGAACTTGCTAAGATGGGTTCTGAATACGGTATTATCCTCAGTGATGAAAGCCAGATGCTTTCTCGCCTTGTAAAGTTCAATGTAGCTGATGGTGAAATCATCAAGAAATCTCCTGTATCTGAAATCAGAAACAGAACAATTTATAAGACTGGAAAACAGTATATGGCTGTTGCCGGCGAAAATGTAGGAAACGGAACTATTAAGCTTGTACTTATTGATGACAACAACATGGAAATCGTAAGCGAAAGCAACGAAGTTCTTTCTGAGGATTCTGTTCTAGTACAGGACGGCGACGTATTCTACTGCGTTATTCAGGATGGAAATAATTGGGTTGTTGGAAAATACAATGCAGAGCTTTCTCTTCTGTTGAAGTCACCTGTATCTGTAATGAGCTCTACACCAATCACAATCACCGACTCCGGAATCGTAGTTACCGCTAAAAACGGTCAGCTCCGACTCCTTTCAAAACAGGATTTGACTTCCATCACCAAGGAAAAGAAATCCGTAAACGATAATGCCAAATAAATAAAAAAAAACTGCTAGATTAAGTTCTAGCAGTTTTTTTTTATGCTTATTCCTTTTGCGTATTTGCAAACGTAGAATATGCCGGTATAAACGAAATCTTTACATCACCAGTCGCACCGTTTCTCTGTTTTGCAAGAATAATCTTTGCTTCCTGCACAGGAGTCTTTTCATCCTTAAGACGGTTTCGATGAATAAACATTACAACATCGGCATCCTGCTCTATGGAACCAGAACCACGTAGCTGAGCAAGGTTTGGTTCATTACCTTCAGCATCACGGGCAACCTGACACAACGCAACAATCGGTATTTCAAGCTCGCGGGCAAGTGCCTTTAACGATTTTGAAACCTCAGAAACCTGCTCGTAAACCGGCGCAGATGTATTTTCTGTCGTAATAAGACCAATATAATCTATGAAAATAATTTTTACTCCGTGATTTGCTACCATTCGTCGAGCCATAGCCCTTAAATCAAGAAGGCGCATATTTGGAGTATCTACTGTATACAAAGGAGCTTCGAACCATCTTCCGGCAGCATCCTGAATTTTCATAACATCATCACGTTTTAAGAGACCTGAACGGATTCTGGACATATCAACATGAGATTCCATGGAAAGAATACGCATACCGATTGATTCATAAGGCATTTCCAAAGAGAAGAAGCCGCAAGGAATCTTACGTTCAAGTGCAATATGCTGCATCATGGAAAGAGCAAGTGCTGTTTTACCAATAGAAGGTCGGGCACCAATAATAATCAATTCAGATTTCTGGAAGCCTGAAGTGAGCGAATCAAGGTAAGAAAAACCGGAAGGAACACCTGTAAACTGATTTTTACTCTTGTATCGTGAGTCAATAATTTCAATTTCTCGGATCATAATGTTTTTTACATCATGAATTACAGTTGTTTCATTCTTTTCTGCAATTGCAAAAATCTTTTTTTCTGCTGAATCAAGAAGATTCTTGCTGTCCTGATTTAATTCAAAGGCCTCTGCCCTCAATTCAGAAGAAATCTTTATAAGTTCTCGTCTGGTCGAACGGTCATTAACGATGTTTGAATAATATTCGATGTTTGCGGCAGATGCTACTTTATTTGTTAAAGAAGCAATGTAAGCGGCTCCACCAGCCTTTTCAAGATTTCCTTCTTCTGTAAGCTGATTTATTAAGGAAAGAGTGTCACCTCGTACATTTTTTGTGTACAGCTTCATCAAGGCGTCGTAAATTATCTGATTTTGTAAAGAATAAAACCTTTCCGGTCGCAGATGGGAAACTACCTCCGCCATTGCAGACCAATCCTGTAATAATGCTCCTAAAACTGCCTGTTCTGCTTCAATACTGTGCGGCGGTACCTTGTCTAATAATTCACTCATTTTCCCCATCCTCTTTTTTTATACTTTCTTTGTTCGTTTATTATACACCATTTCGGGCATAAAAAAAAGTCGGCAATATCATAAAATATCACCGACTTTGATTATTTTTCAGTTCTTAAAGAAAAATTATTCTGCAGAACCTTCAGCAGCGTCAGAAGCAGGAGCTTCTGCAGGTGCTTCAGCTGGAGCAGCTTCTTCAGCTACTGAAGCTTCAGCCTTTGGTGCTTCGTGTCTGTTGTTTCTGCCACCCTTAGCTGGTTTAGCAGGCTTTTCTTCTTTCTTTTCCTCTTCCTGTGCCTTTACAGCAAAGTGGATTTCAGCAACCTGTGTTTCATAAAGCTTAATAACAGCTTTGAATGTACCAACAGATTTAACTGCAACACCCTGAAGATCGATTCTCTTTCTTTCGATATCGAAACCAAGTTTAGCAAGTGCTTCACCGATTACATGTGGAGTAACAGCTCCATAAAGCTTGCCGTTAGCTCCAGCTGGCATTGTAATTTCAATAACAGCTGCTTCGAGCTTCTCTTTGAGGCTCAAAGAATCCTTTCGTTTCTGCTCTTTTCTAGCTTCAATTTCTGCTTTTCTTGCTTCAAAAATAGCTACTGTTGTCTCATTGTATGGTACAGCAAGATTTCTAGGAAGAAGGAAGTTACGTGCATATCCGTTAGCAACGTTCTTTACATCGCCTTCTTCTCCAAGTGATTTTACGTCTACGTTAAGTATTACTTTCATTTTTTCTAGCTCCTGTCATTAAGAAACGCGAGCAGTGGCGCAGCGTTTCATTGGTTTGTTTTATCGGAGATTTATGACGCTTGCGTTATAAATCATCCCTATAATTAAGCAGCTTCGGAGTATGAAGCAGCTTTATATTTTAAATAAAATTAGTCAGCAACAAATGGAAGAAGGCTGATTGCTCTTGCACGCTTAATTGCCTTAGCAACTTCACGCTGATGCTTTGCACAAGTACCAGTGATTCTGCGTGGAAGAATCTTACCTCTTTCTGTCATGTAGCGGCGGAGTGCATCTGCATCCTTGTAGTCAATCTTTGCTTTGTTAGCACAGAAGCGACATACCTTCTTGCGGAAGTAAGTCTTTGACTTAGAACGTCCGTCACGATCATCTTCACGACCTTCAGACTCAACTGTGATCTCATTCATTGCAGTTTCCTGCTCCTGTTTTTCCTCAAATTCCTGTGTATTTTCTTCAGACATTTAAATCTCCTTGATATTAGAACGGAATATCTTCTGGGATATCCATTCCTGTGTCGCCGTAAGAATCGGCAGAATAGCCGGATGAATAACCATTTGACGAATTATTTGCAGGCTGGAAATGTGGTGCACCGGCTGGAGCCTGAGAGGTTCCGTCGCCTTTACCGCCGATAAGCTGAACATTAGTTGCTACTACTGTAACTTTGCTGAACTTCTGTCCGTCTTTTTCCCAACGATCCTGTTTAAGATATCCGTCAACGACAATCTGTTTGCCCTTTGTAAGATAAGGCTTAAGATTTTCTGCGGTTTTTCCCCAGATGGTAACGTCAAAATAATTAACCTCGTCAATCCACTGGTCACCATTCTTTTTACTTCTGTTGACAGCTATACTGACATTAGCTCTGGCCTGTCCGTTTGCAACATAACCGAAGCTTCTTTCATCAGTACCAAGATCCTTTGTAAGTCTACCAACAAGAACAACATGATTTGTATCTGTCATAACATACTCCTTTTATAATGTGACTGGTGGCATTCACAGATTAGAATTATTTGTCCTCCAGTTTAACAAACTGGTACTTCAAAAGGTTCATGTTGATTTTAAACTCTTTGTTAATCTCAACAACTTTAGCAGGATTCAGCTTAATGTTATAAATCATAAAGCGTCCTCTGGTCTGTTTTTTGATTTCGTAGGTAAGATCGCGGTCTCCGAACTGTTTTTCTTCTTCGATTTCCGCACCGAATTTGGTGAGAGTGCCTTTTACGTCTTCAGCACCTTTTTTGGCCTTTTCATCATCAAGTGGGAAAATAGCCATAAGCTCATACTTTTTCATAAGTATCTCCTGTTTTTTCATTGCATATAGCAATGTTTAGGAGGACATGTAATACAATCCTCTAATCGACGATTATTTGACTGTACAATAAAAAACTCAGCAATACCGATAATTGCAGTCGAGTCTTTTATTCCTCCTTATGGACAAAGGAAAATCCTGTTACAGATTTCCAAGGGGTGTTCGTATAATATAGATTAAATTTCAAATAACGTCTATACTTAATTAGAAAAATGCTTTCATATTTGGATAAGTAAAATGATGAATAAAAAACTAAAATCCTTAATTTTCATTTCGGTATTTTTTCTTTTTGCAGCAGGCTTTGTTGCTGCGGCAGAAATGACTCATCCTGGAAATCTTAATCTTGATTTAAGCGGCTTCGCAAGAAATATAAATCTTACAGAGGATTCCGCAGAAAATGCGTATTCCTGTGTGATTAACCTTAAGTTTAAGAAGAGTATTCCTGAACGAGGCGATACAGTCACTGTTTTCTTAAAATATACCGGCAGCTTCAGCACAGACAAAATTAAATGTGAGTTTTTAGCAGATGATTCTGTTATTGCTTCCGGTGTTTTGAATAACAATGTCACAAAAGCAAGATGCTTTGATTCTTCAGTTGAATTGCGTTTATCTGGAAATCTTGGCGAAACAAATAAAATTAAGCTTAGTTTTACAAACATAGAACAGCAAAGGCCTTGGATTCAATTAAAAGAGGCAAAGCTGCCTAAAAAATCAAAAGCGTCAGAAAAAGACAGTTCAATATCAGAAACTAAAACAGAAGAACCAGAAGTGGAAGTTGTAATTCAGGAACCAGAAGAACCTGTTACCGAAGAAGTAACGGAAGCTACAGAAACCGAAGATACAGCAGAAACTTCAGACACAGCTAAAGCTTCCAAGCAGAAAGCTGACAAAAAGACAAAAGAAAAATCACAAAAAGGCGGTTTCCTTGCCTGGTTAAAATCACTTTTCAATAAAAAAGGCAAAAAGCTTCCTAAAGAAATTCAGACCTATGTAGATTCAATGGAAAAAGACGAAAACAGCCTGTTTATAAGCACTATGTCAAAAAAGAAAAAGCTTACTCAAATAACAGGTCCGTTCAAAACAAACGAACAGTTAATTCTTACCTGGATCTACAAGGAATTACCTCAGAAAGACAAATATGCCGTTGCAAACAATGATACCTACATCACCGACTCCCCTTTTGAGTTCTTTGCAGACAGCTACAATGAAGTTACTGCTTATATTGCGGCTTACGGTATGGAAGAAGCCTTTAAGAAATATTTCAGTGCAGAAGCAGAATCAAAAGCAACAAAAAAAGAACCTGTAGTTGAAAAGCCTGTAATTCAAGATATAAAGAAAGAAACAGAGAAGCCTGAACCAGAAAAAGAACCAGAGCCTGTTACAACCGAAGAAGAACCTGAAGAAATAGAAGAACCTGTTGATGAAACTCCATTCTTTGAATTACCGCTTAATAACGATTCAAAAACAAGCTATTCACAGTATGAAAAAGAATATCTGCAGGACTACGCACCAAAGAAAAAGCTTGAGCTTCCAAAAGAGACAATTTCTGAAAGAAAAATTGAAAATCCAGACGAAGCAGACAGCTTTGGAAGAACTCTTCTTATGAAGGCTGCACAGTCCGGTAACAACTGGGAAATGAAATCGCTGCTTGCTTCCGGTGCAAACGTAAATCTTAAGGATAATGACGGTTGGACCGCACTTATGTACGCAATCCGCTATCAGGAAAATATTTCCATAGTAGAAACACTTATCAATGCGGGTGCAAAAATCAAGGTAAAGAACAAATATGACCTTTCACCGCTGATTATTGCCGCCTCCTACAACGGAAACCCTGAAATTACAAAGAAGATTCTTTCATATTATTCAGTTTCAGAAAAAGAAGTTTTACAGGCATTTGTCCTTATGCTTTCAGATAATTCATCTTCAGACTTTGCAAAGCTTGCCAAGATTGAAGAGTTCTTGTACAAATCTATACCGCTGAACACCTTCTACAACGGAAAAACACCTCTTATGTATGCAGCACAGTACTCAGATTCCACAAAGATTCTGAACTGTCTGCTCGAAGCCGGTGCAATAACTTCAATCCGTTCAACAGAAGGAAAAACTGCCTTTGACTATGCACAGGAAAACAAGCTTCTTGCTCACGATGATTATTACTGGGCTTTGAACAGGAAATAGCTTTTATGAGAATTACTGGCGGAAAACTTAAAGGTAGAATTATAAAATGTCCTGACGGTGTTATAAGACCGGCAATGGACAGAATGAGGGAATCTGTATTTTCTATTCTCGGCGATTTATCAGGAAAATCCTTTTTAGATTTATTCTCGGGCTCTGGAACTATAGCTATTGAAGCAGTTTCCAGAGGTGCGTCACACGTAGAATTGTGCGAAAAAGATAAAATTAAGGTAAATACGGTGCTGGAAAATGTTTCCGTTACACAAAATGAGTGCGGCGTGAAGATTCAGTGTCATTTTATGCCGGTTGAATATTTTATTAAGCGCTGTAAAACAAGCTTTGACTATATCTTTTTTGACCCGCCTTTTCCGTACAAGTTCCACGAGCAGCTCGTAGAACAGGCAGATAAAAACGGACTTTTAAACAAAACCGGTACAATTTTGGTCCACAGACCGGAAGAACACTTTATGCCTGACAAAATCGGTAACCTAACAAGGACCGACCAGCGCGTTTACGGAAGATCTATCGTCGATTTTTATACATATAAAAATGAATAAAACTCAGTAAGATATATTTGACAACTCATAATATTATGTTATTATAAAGAATAGTATAAAAATATGAATAGTAAAATGCAGGCAGAAGAAAAATTAAAAAACGCTTTATCTAACAAAATGATTCCTGACGGTTTCATTAAGGTCACAGATAATCCTGTCCAGGGATTGACCTCCGAGCAAAAAGTAATTTTGAATCGAAAAGCAAATGCTATGTTCAATGCGGGAAACATTGAAGACGCCCGTCGTATTTTTATCACAACTGGTTATTCAGATGGTCTTACTAGAGTTGGAGATTATTATCTGAATAAAAATGAAGGGCTTAAAGCATTGAAAGCTTATTATCTCGCCCACAACAAGCGGGATGCAGAACCTATCTATGAATCTTTAGCCCAAATAATTTCGACTTTGTTACAAGAGCAATAGTATAATTGTTTATACATTATACTAATGTTTAACAAGAGAGATTTAAAAATACTCAAAGGAGAATTAAAAAGTAATGGAAAATAATTATTCTCAGCAGAACGATATTTTTGAACAGCAGGATATTGGCTTATCAGCAGAAACAATCACAGACAGCAATGAGAAAATTACAGAGCTTTCTAAAAAAGGCTATCAGCTTCTTAAGGAAAATGATACCGAAGGTGCAAGATCTGCTTTTATGTCTATTCTTGATATTGAAGAAAATAACAATTATGCGCTCGTAGGACTTGGAGACATTGCAAGAAAGCAGAATGACTTTAACGAGGCTATTGCTTACTATAACAGATGTCTTTCTTACTACCCTTCTAACAACTATGCATTATTCGGTCTTGCAGACTGCTACAAGGCATTAAACCAGTTCTCAAAGGCTATTGATATCTGGCAGCAGTACCTTCTGCACGACGACAAAAATATAACTGTAATTACACGCGTTGCAGATGCTTACAGAAAAACAAAGGATTTCAAAAAATCGAAAGAGCTTTACCTCAAGGTTCTTGATATGGAAAAAGACAATCCTTACGCACTTATTGGTCTCGGCCACTTAAGCTATGACTTCAAGGAATATAAAGATGCGCTTTATTACTGGACAAGAATCTATGATTTGAACCAGGATAATTCTGATATCCGTGTTCTTACAGCAATTGGTAACTGCCACAGAAAGCTTAAGACCTTTGAAAAAGGTACATACTATTTCGAAAAAGCACTCTACCGCGATCCAAAGAATTTCTACGCACTTTTCGGTCTTGCAGACTGCTACCGTGGAATGGGACAGCAGATTAAATCTATTGAATACTGGAACAAGATTCTTGAAATAGACCCAAGAAACAAGGTTATTCTTACACGTGCCGGCGACGCATACAGAACAACAGGCAATTACGAAGAAGCTGTAATTTATTACAATAAGGCTCTTGAAATTGACTTTGACATTTATGCAGCAATCGGTCTTGCACTTGTTTGCAAATGCCAGGGAAAGACAGAAGAAGCTATTACAAGATTCAAGACACTCATCCAGAATGACCCACGAAATTCCCGTCTGTATGTAGACCTTGCAGAATGCTACGTTCAGTGCAACAGAAACGACGAGGCTATCAAAATCCTCGAAAACTTCCTCAAGAACGACGGCAAAAACATGCAGATTAAGAACCTTCTTGAAAGAATTAGACGTCAATAACGCTTTTAATACATAAAAATACCAGGTGAAGAATCAATCCTTTGCCTGGTATTTTTCTTTAATACTCTTCAATACTATATTCCATAAAACAAAAAAATTCGTTATAATTGCCCAAAATATCTTTATAAAATTCGCATAAACTTTTTTTAAAGTATTTTATAGGAGCAAGTATGACATATTCGTATTTCCCTGGATGTACGCTGAAAAACAAGGCAATTGACCTTGATAAATATGCGCGCATTTCAGCGGAAGCATTAGGTTTCACACTTGAAGAAATTCCAGACTGGCAGTGCTGTGGCGGCGAATACCCTATGGGAAAAGATGAGTTTGCTACAAAACTTTCGTCAGTACGCGCTCTGGCAGCTGCAAAAGATGCCGGACAGGAATTGGTTACCCTTTGTTCTGCATGCTACAACGTTATCAAACAGGTTAATAACGATGTACAGACAGATGAAACGGTAGATTTCAAGGTGAACACTTATCTTAAACAAGATGAGATTGAGTATCACGGAGAAACAAAGGTTCTTCATTATCTTGAAGTTCTCCGCGATGTTGTTGGCTGGGACAAAGTAAAAGCCGCCGTTAAAAAGCCTTTTACAGGAAAGAAAATCGGTGCATATTACGGCTGTCTCCTTCTCCGTCCAGGAAAAGTTCTTCAGTTAGATGACGCAGAAAACCCTAAAATCATTGAAGATTTTATTAAGGCAATTGGCGGAACTCCTGTAATTTATTCACAGAGAAACGAATGCTGCGGTGCCTATACAATGTTTGAGGATGAATCTATTCCTAAGAGCCGCGCAAAGAAAATCCTTGGAAATGCAGAAGATATGGGTGCAGATTTCCTTGTTACTTCCTGCCCTCTTTGCCGCTATAACCTCATCAAAAATAAAGGCGAATCAAAGCTTGACGTTATCTATTTCACAGAGCTTCTTGCCGAAGCCCTTGGTCTTAAGGAGGAAAAATAATGCTTGCTAAAGAAATTGAACAGGTAAAGGAAGAAATCCTTCTTAAATCAGGTGTAAACCCAAAGAAATGTATGGTTTGCGGTAAATGCTCTGGCACCTGCCCTAATTATGATGCAATGGAATATCATCCACATCAGTTTGTACAGATGGTAGAAAACGGCGAGATTGAAAAACTGCTTCAGACAAAATCAATTTACGCATGTTTAAGCTGCTTTGCCTGCCTTGAGCGCTGCCCACGTCAGGTTGAGCCTGCAAAACTTATAGATGCAGTACGACAAGTTGTTGAAGGTACAAGAGGACCTCATCATCTGGATCCAAATCAGGTTCCTGAACATCTGGACCCTGAAATGCCTCAGCAGGCTATTGTAAGTGCTTTCAGAAAGTACAAAAAATAAGCTAAGGAAAATCTAATGGAAAGAATTGGAGTTTTTGTATGTCACTGTGGTACTAACATTGCCGGAACAGTTGACGTAGAAAAAGTAACAGATGAACTTGCTAAGGTACCTGGAGTTGTTTATTCAACACACTACACCTACATGTGTTCATCTGCCGGTCAGAAAATGATTGAAGACCACATCAAAGACGACAAGCTTACTGGTGTCGTACTTTGTTCCTGTTCTCCACGTATGCACGAAAAGACCTTCCGTTCATGCGCAGAAAGAGCTGGTCTCAACGGTTATAAAGTAGAGGTTGCAAACATCCGTGAGCAGACATCATGGGTTTGTAAGGATATAGAAGAAGGAACCAAAAAGGCAATTGCACTTGGTAAAGCAGCAATCGCAAAGACAATGCTTAACACACCTTTAATTGAAGGTGAAACACCAATGACAAAACGCGCTTTGGTAATTGGTGGTGGTATTGCTGGTATTACAGCTGCCCTTGATATTGCAGATGCCGGTTTCCCAGTTGATATCGTAGAAAAAGATTATACAGTCGGCGGTAAGATGGCTAAGCTTGATAAAACATTCCCTACCCTTGACTGTGCTTCCTGTATTGTAACTCCTAAAATGACAGAAGTAAGCCAGAATCCTAACATCCGTATTTTGTCTTATTCAGAAGTTACAGCAGTAAAAGGCTACATTGGAAACTTTGAAGTAGATATTAAACGCCATCCACGCTTTGTTGATGAAGTAAAATGTACAGGTTGTGGAGCTTGTCTTGAAGTTTGTCCTAACAAAAAGGTTCCAAATGCCTTCAACTTAAATCTCGATAACTGTAAGGCAATTAACATTCCTTTTGCACAGGCAGTTCCAAAGGTTGCTGCAATCAATTCAACCTACTGTCTCCACCTTAAGGCAATGGAAAAAGGAAAGGATAATGTCTGCGGTTTCTGTGAAAAAGCTTGTACCGCTGGTGCAATCGACTTTAAGCAGAAAGAGACAACTCTTACCGAAAAATACGGTGCTATCATCGTAGCAACAGGCTATAACCCAATCAGCCTTGAAAAGTTTGATGAGTATGCCTATAACCAGAGCAAGGATGTTGTATCATCCCTCGAGTTTGAAAGACTCTGTAATGCTTCTGGTCCTACAAACGGTCACCTTCTTCGCCCAAGTGACGGAAAAGAACCAAAAAATATTGTATTTATTCAGTGTGTTGGAAGCCGCTGTTCTGCAGATGCTACAAAGGGTCACGAGTACTGCTCAAAGATCTGCTGTATGTATACCGCAAAGCATGCAATTCTTACACGCGATCACTATCCAGATACAAACATTACAGTATTCTATATTGACGTTCGAACACCAGGTAAAAACTTTGATGAGTTCTACCGCCGTGCAGTTGAACAGTATGGAGTACATTACATCAAGGGTATGGTTGGAAAAGTTACTCCACAGTCAGATGGAACACTCGATGTTCAGGGAAGCGATTTGATTCTGAACAAACAGGTTCACATTAAAGCTGACATGGTTGTTCTTGCCGCAAGTATTGAAGCAGACAAATCTGCACGTCCACTTGCTACAATGCTTACAACCTCTATGGATAACAACGACTTCTTCCTTGAAGCACACGCAAAACTTAGACCAGTTGAATCACCAACAGCAGGTATCTTCCTTGCAGGCTGCTGCCAGGGTCCAAAAGATATTCCTGAAACAGTTGCTCAGTCTTCTGGTGCCGCTGCAAAGGCAATCTGTCTGCTTGTTAAAGACAAGCTTAAGAACAACCCTTGTACAGCTAATCCTAATGAGAATATGTGTAACGGTTGTGGACAGTGTGCTAATGTTTGTCCATACGGTGCTATTTCATATATTGATAAGGATTTCAGAGGTCCTAACAGAACAACAATTACTCGTCACGTTTCACAGGTAAATACAGCAATGTGTCATGGTTGTGGTGCTTGTACAGTAGCTTGTCCTTCTGGAGCTATGGATCTTCTTGGATTTACGAATAAACAAATCTTAGCGGAGGTAGATGCATGTCTGTAGAAACAACTGCTAATGCAGGTTCAAAAGAATGGACACCAAAGATTGTCGCTTTCTGCTGTAACTGGTGTTCTTATGCAGGTGCCGATCTTGCCGGAAACAACCGTCTTGAATACCCTGCAAACGTTAAAATTGTACGCATTCCATGCTCATGCCGCTTGAATCCATTGTTTATTCTTCGTGCATTCCAGCGTGGTGCTGATGGTGTTATTTTGTGCGGTTGCCATCCTGGTGACTGTCACTATTCAACAGGAAACTACTTCGCACGCAGAAGAATGACCCTGCTTTTCAGTATGCTTGATTATCTTGGAATTGAAAGAGGACGTACACGCGTAGAATGGTGTTCTGCAGCCGAAGGTGTACGCTTTGCAGGAATTATGAACAGTTTTGTAAAGCAGATTACAGAGCTTGGCGAATGTAAAAAGCTGGAGGATGTAAGATGCAAGAACAACTAATTAAACGTGCAAAAGAACTCCTTGCTGAAGGAAAGGTTCAGAAGGTTGTAGGCTGGAAAAAAGGTCTTTTTGATGAAGATATTACACCAGCTGTATTCACAACGGCCGAAGAACTTGATAAAGATTTTGTATTCAACAAATATTGTGCCGCTAACCTTTCTAAATATCTTGTAAAAATCACAAAGGATATTGAGATTAAAAAGTCTACAACACGTATGAACAATACAATGGCTAAGCAGCGTGATCCAAATGCCGCTGAAGCACCTATTCCTAGCGAAGTTGTGCTTGTTTTCCTTAAGCCAAACGATACATATTCTTTCACTCAGCTTCTTAAAGAAAACCGCATTACACGAGCTGATGTTTATGCAATCGGTGTTCCTTGTCAGGATACACTTGAAGGTGGCGAACCTTGCGTAAACTGTCAGAACAAAAAGCCGGTTTCCTGCGACGAGCTTATCGGTGTAGAAGCAGAAGCTCCAGCTGTTGAATCTTCCAGAATGGAAATGGTTGAAAAGCTTGAAGCTATGACAGCTGATGAACGCTATGCTTTCTGGCAGAACGAGTTCAGCCGCTGTATCCGCTGTAATGCCTGCCGAAACATTTGTCCAGCTTGTACCTGTGAAAAATGTGTTTTCGACAACAACGCTCTTTATACATCACAGAAGGTTGCTGAAACTTCATTTGAAGAGAGCCTTTTCCACATAATCAGAGCCTGGCACGTTGCCGGTCGCTGTACAGACTGTGGAGAATGTTCAAGAGTTTGTCCTCAGGGCATTCCACTTCATCTTCTTAACCGCAAGTTCATTAAAGATATCAATGAGATTTACGGACCTTATCAGGCTGGAGCAGATATGGAAACAAAACCTGCTATGCTTACCTTTAAGGAAGAAGATCCTGAAACTTCAATCATAAGCGACCGCCAGGAAGGAGGAGATGAATAATGCTTTCTATTTCTTCTAATAAAATAAATGATTTTTTCAAAGCTGTTGCTTCAAAACAGGACATCTTCATTCCTGCAGATACAATCGAAGGAAAAGCTGACTTTAAGAAATGGTCAGAAGGTGTACAGTTAAGTTCACAGCTTAAAACTATTCGTTCTGCAAAAGACTTCTTCTTCCCTAAAACAGAGCACATGGTTAGCTACAAGTTCGAAGGAAAAGATGTTACTGTAGAAGATCCTCGCAAGGAATTGAATGATTTTGTAGTATTTGGTGTTCGTGCCTGCGATGCAAAATCCTTTGGAATTATAGATAACGTATATCTTAATATGAATCCGGTTGATTCTTATTACAAGAACCGCCGTGATCACGGAATCATTATCACTCTTGCCTGTAACGAGCCTGCTAAGACTTGTTTCTGCTCTACTTACAAAATCGATGCTTCTTTGGCAGACAGCAAGAATACAGCTGGTGATGTAAGCTGCTGGCTTGCAGACGGTAAGTTTTATTTCAGAGCTGATTCAGAAAAAGGAAAAGCTTTGCTTGATTCTGTAAAATCAGTTTTCGCTGATGCTGATGAAAAAGCTGTAACTAAAGTACAGAAAGAAATTACAGATAAAATTGAGAAGCTTACATTTGCTCACCTTGACCTTTCAAAGGTTGGCGGTGTAAAGCCGGAACAGATGCTTAAAGTTTTCAATTCTAAAATCTGGGATAAAGTTAGCGAAGCTTGTGTAGGCTGCGGAACTTGTACTTACATCTGCCCTACCTGTATGTGTTTTGATGTACGCGACTTTGATACTGGAAACGGTATCCGTCAGATCCGCTGCTGGGACTCTTGTATGTTCTCTGATTTTACTCAGATGGCTGCAGAAAACCCACGTCACACACAAAAGGAAAGAAGCCGCCAGCGCTTTATGCACAAGCTTGTTTACTACCCTATGGCTCACGGTGACTTATTCTCTTGCGTAGGTTGTGGACGATGTCTTGAAAACTGTCCTGTAAACATGAACATCGTAAAGGTTATAAAAGCTAT